>NZ_JBZAJA010000008.1:0-220496 GCF_058215795.1 Nocardioides sp. Z40_12 | reverse complement strand
AGCGGGAAGTTCCGCATCCCCGAGCTCCACGGCCACCTCCTCGACACCGTCCTGGGCCACCTCACCTCCCCCCGCCGACTCGCCGCCAAGCACGCCGCCGACGGGACCCGTCAGAGCGTGATCGACGAGTCCGCCCCGTCGTCGCAGTCCTACCTGGTCACCCAGGGCCAGGCCCTGTGCGAGCTCATCGAGCACCTCCCCACCACCGGACTGGCCACCTCCCAGACCACCGTCCTGGTCACCCTCGACCTCGACGCCCTCCTCACCGGGATCGGCGCCGCCAAGCTCGACACCGGCACCACCATCACCGCCGGCGAGGCCCGCCGCCTCGCCTGCGAGGCCGGGCTGGTCCCCGCCGTCCTCGGCAGCCGCTCCGAACCCCTCGACCTCGGCCGACTGACCCGACTCCACACCCTCACCCAACGCCGCGCCCTCTCCCTGGTCTACGACAGCTGCGCCGTCGGCGGCTGTGAACGCCCCTTCGCCTGGTGCGAGATCCACCACCACCAACTCGCCTGGGGCAACCACGGGCATACCGATCTCGACAACGGGCTCCCCCTCTGCGGCCACCACCACCGCAAAGCCCACGACCCGGGCTGGGACCTCAGACGACACCCTTGTGGGGACTACCGATTCCACCGGCGGCGGTTGGAGCGAGGCGCCGGGGCGGGTCCCCGCGGCGGGTCCCAGCGGCGGGTCCCAGCGGGCGGGCCCCAGCGGTTGGGTCACGGCCGGGTGCTTCACAGCGGACCGAAGGCTGCCTCCGGGGAGATCTCCAGCTCCACCTCCCGCAGCACGCCGAGCAGCTCGCGCTCCTCGTAGCGGAAGTGCGACTCCATGATCGCGGCGATCCCGTCGAGGTGCCGTTGGAGCTTCGCCGGCGGGTCTTCCCGCTCGATCGCGCCGCGCAGCGCCGCGATCAGGTTCGCGATCATGGAGTGGTCCTGCCGCAGGTAGCCCAGCACCGAGGCCAGCTCCGGCCGCAGCTCGGCCAGCCGAGGGAACAGCGCGTCGTCCTCCCCGCGGTGGTGGCCGTCCAGGGCCACGCAGAACCCGTGGCAGTGGAGCAGCAGCTCCCGCTCGACCAGCGGGATCGCCCGGCCCTCGCGCAACGACTCCTGGACGATCTCCAGCGCGTCGCGCAGCCGTGCGTGCACGGCCTTCATCTCGTGGTGCCAGGCGATCAGCCTGTGTACGTCCTCACCCACGGGTGAGGAACGAGGAACGGAGCGTCATCGACGTCACCTTCCCGGTTCGGCACCTCCATGCGTGACGCTGTCCGCCACCCGCACGCGATGCTGGGCGCGAGGCTAGCGACTCCTCGTGACCCTGGCCACTGCCCACGCTCCGGCCATGCTCCGGCCACCGGCCCGGAAGCGGCTCGGAAGCGGGTCCCGGCCACGGTCCGCCGTAGGATCCCTGCGTGTTGCACCAGCCCGGCCTCGATCCCGACGACCTCGCGACCACGATCCGCGTCCTCGAACGGCTCCACGAGCTCCCCGACGACCACCCCGACCTGATCCAGGTCAAGCGGGCGGCCTCGCACATGTACAAGGCTCTGAAGAAGGAGCGGCGTACCCGCAAGCGCGAGGCCGAGGCGGCGCACGACCGGGCGATCATCGAGCAGACCGCCACCGGCTCGCCGATGCGGATCGACGACGAGACCGCGGGGATCCCGCTGGTCTCCCACGCGCCGGGCGCCTTCGCGGGCGAGCTGCTCACCCCGCGGGGCTGCTACATCTGCAAGGAGGACTTCACCCTCGTCGACGCCTTCTACCACTGGCTCTGCCCCCGCTGCGCCGCCATGTCGCACGCCAAGCGCGACCAGCGCACCGACCTCACCGGCAAGCGCGCCCTGCTCACCGGCGGCCGCGCCAAGATCGGCATGTACATCGCGCTGCGGCTGCTGCGCGACGGGGCGCACACCACCATCACCACCCGGTTCCCCAAGGACGCGGTCCGCCGCTTCTCCGCCATGGAGGACTCGGGCGACTGGCTGCACCGGCTCAAGGTCGTCGGGATCGACCTGCGCGACCCCGCCCAGGTGATCAGCCTCGCCGACGACGTCGCCGCCGCCGGCCCGCTGGACATCCTGATCAACAACGCCTGCCAGACGGTGCGCCGCACGCCGGGCGCCTACTCGCGCCTGGTCGAGATGGAGGACGCTCCCCTCCCCGGCGACCGGGAGCTGCCCGAGATGGTCACCTTCGACGGGATCTCCGAGGCTCACCCGGCCGCCATCGCCGGCGCCCTGACCACCACCGCGGTCGCCCACCACGAGGGGGAGCCGACCGAGCTCGCCGAGGCCGCCCACACCGCCGCCTCGATCACCGCCCTGGCCCTCAAGGCCGGCAACGCCTCGCTCGCCGCCCACCTGGACGGCTCGGCCGTCGACGCCGGCGGTCTGCTGCCCGACACCCAGAGCACCAACTCCTGGACCCAGCACGTCGACGAGGTCGACCCGCTGGAGCTCCTCGAGGTGCAGCTGTGCAACTCGATCGCACCGTTCCTGCTGGTCTCCCGGCTCCGCCCCGCGATGCGGCGAGCCGTGCAGGCGGGCGCGCGCCGGGCCTACGTCGTCAACGTCTCGGCGATGGAGGGCCAGTTCTCCCGCCGCTACAAGGGGCCGGGCCACCCGCACACCAACATGGCCAAGGCGGCGCTCAACATGATGACCCGCACCAGCGCGGGCGAGATGTTCGAGACCGACAAGATCCTGATGACCGCCGTCGACACCGGCTGGATCACCGACGAGCGGCCCCACCAGGAGAAGCTGCGGATCGCGGCCGAGGGGTGGCACGCGCCGCTCGACCTGGTCGACGGTGCGGCCCGGGTCTACGACCCGATCGTGCTCGGCGAGCAGGGCGAGGACCTCTACGGCTGCTTCGTGAAGGACTACAAGCCCTCTCCGTGGTGACCCCCGGGCCGCGCCCGGTCCTAGGCTGACCGCATGGCGATCCTCCACCGCGCGACCCTGACGCCCACGAAGGCCGAGCTCGTCGAAGCGTGGCTCGACCGGCAGCCCTGGGGTGGCGCCGGGGAGGTCGAGGTCATCGGCGGCTACCGCTTCGACGACCCTGACGGCGAGGTGGGCGTCGAGGCGCTCCTCGTCAGCCGCGGCGACGTCGTCCTCCACGTGCCGCTGACCTACCGCAGCTCACCCCTCGACGACGTCGAGCCGGTCGCAACCATGGACCACTCCGTCCTCGGAGCGCGCTGGGTCTACCCGGGCGACGCGGACCCCGTCGGGCGCGCCTGCTTCGAGCGCGCCCTGGCCGGTGAGCAGGAGCAGGCGGTCCTGGAGGTCCACGAGGACGGCGTGGTGGTCGATCGGCGGGAGCCCGTCGTCCGGGTGCGGCGCCGGGTCGGCGCCGCGGACGCCGCCGAGGCACCGGCCCGGCTGCGGCTCGCGCGGGTGCTGGGTGAGGCGCTGCCAAACCAGGAGCAGCTCGTCGCGACCTGGCCCGGCGGCGAGGCCGTGGTCGCCGCCCGCTGAGGTCTCAGACCGGGATGGCCTCACACGCCGGCGCGCTCGCGCACCAGCGCCACCGCCCGGCGCGGATCGTCGGCGTGGAAGGTCACCCGAGTCAGAGGGCCCGGCGCCGGGCCAATCGCCGGGTCCAGCTCGACGACCACGCCCGCCTGACCGGCGACCACCATCTCCAGCTCGTCGTCGAACTGCTCGGCCGACCGCTGGGTCCGCGGCTGGCGGTGGGTGGTGCTCACCGCTCGCACCGCGGCCAGCGGGAGCGACACGTCGTGGAAGACGCTGAAGCGCAACCGCAGACGCTCGGCTGAGACCACATGCGGGTAGCAGACCAGCGAGGCGACGAACCCGGCCAGCCAGACCACGCCGACCACTCCGAGCACCAGGGCGAGCGCCTTCACCGACTCCGGGAGCAGGGCGTGCAACAGCACCGCGACGATCCCGTCGACCACGGTCAGCACGGTGAGCATCGCGACCAGCGGCCCGGAGTAGGCGATGGGCTCCTCGCCCGGGGCCACGTCCCGGCGCCCGGTCAGCAGCAGCCCGAGCGCGCGCAGCAGCATCACCTCGCGGCGTACGTGCCTCACGAGCCCACCGCCCCCCGGCCGGTCCGTCTCCCCCGCGAGCCGCCTAGGAGAGCGGCGGGTCCGTCGGGCGCTCGGAGCCTGCCTCGGGGCCGGTCCCGGGAGCGCCGTCGGACGGCGTCGGGCCCGTCGCGGGCCCCCCGGTGGACGGGCTCGACGGGCTCGACGGGCTCGACGGGCCGTCGATCTCCGCGACCGGGTCCATCCGCCGCTTGGCGGCCAGCTTGTCGAGGCCGCTGAGGAGACCGGTGCGGACCTTCTCGACCTTGTCGGCGTACTGGCCCTTGGTCTTCGTGTTGACCCGCTCGGTGGCCTTGCCGATCCAGCCCTCGACCTCGTCGCGGCGCTCGTGGGCCAGGCCACCGGCCTTCTCGACCGTCTCGTTGACCGTCTTGTCGGCCTCGTCGGCGAGCTTCTTCAGGCGGCGCTCCACCTCGAGCTCGTCGATCTTCTTCTTCATGTCGTCAGCGAAGGCCATGAGGATCTCCCGGGTCACGGTGTCGGAGCACAGCGCGTGGGCGCGTGCGTGGCACCAGAGTAGGTTGCAGGGCGTGACGGACGGGAGCGACGAGCAGCACGGGACCACCGCCGACCTCGGCTTCGCTCGCGTCGACCTGGACCGGCGGCGGCGCACCGGCGACCCCGAGGTGGTCTACGGCGCCGGCAAGACCGCCGCCGAGGTCGCCGACATCCTCACCACCCTGCACGCCGCCCACCCCGACCGGGCGGTGCTGGCGACCCGCCTCTCCGAGGAGTCGCTCACCGCCTGCGCCGCGGTCGGGGCCGACGTGGACGCCGTGGCGCGCACCGCCGTCCTCGGGCCGCTGCCCACGCCCCGCGGGCGCGTCGTCGTGGTCGCCGCCGGCACCTCCGACGCCCCCGTCGCCACCGAGGTCGAGGTGACGGTGCGGGTCCACGGGGCCGGCGTCGAGCGGATCACCGACGTCGGGGTCGCCGGGCTGCACCGGCTGCTCGCCGTCCGCGACCGGCTCGAGGCCGCCGACTGCCTCGTCGTCGTCGCCGGGATGGAGGGCGCGCTGCCCTCGGTCGTCGGCGGCCTGGTCGGCGTCCCGCTGATCGCGGTGCCCACCAGCGTCGGGTACGGCGCCTCGCTGGGCGGGGTGGCAGCGCTGCTGGGGATGCTCAGCTCCTGCGCACCCGGAGTCACCGTGGTCAACATCGACAACGGGTACGGCGCCGGGGTCGCGGCCGCCCGCATCGCCCGCCAGTCGGCCGCCCAGCCGGAGGAGCGCCCGTGAGCGGGACCGTGTGGATCGACGCCTCCCTCTCCGGCGCCAGCGGCGACATGCTGCTCGGCGCCCTGCTCGCGGCCGGCGTCCCGCTGGAGGAGCTGCAGTCCGCGGTCTCCGCCGTCTCGCCCGAGCCGGTCACCCTGCGTGCCGAGCGGGTGAACCGCGGCGGCTTCACCGCCACCCGCTGCCACGTGGAGGTCGCCGACTCCCAGCAGCACCGCAGCTGGCGCGACATCCAGGAGCTCCTGGGAGACGCCGCCCTGGCCGAGCCGGTCCGCGAGCTGGCGCTCCGGGTCTTCGAGCGGCTCGCGGCCGCCGAGGCAGCCGTGCACGGCGTCGACCCGGCCGAGATCGCCTTCCACGAGGTCGGCGCCCTCGACGCGATCGCCGACGTGGTCGGGGTCAGCGCCGGCTTCGTCTGGCTCCGCGACCGGGTCGACGTCACCGAGGTGGTGGTCAGCGCCGTCGCGGTCGGCTCCGGCACCGTCCGCGGCGCGCACGGGGTGCTGCCGGTGCCCCCGCCCGCGGTCGCCGAGCTGTTGCGCGGCGTCCCGTCGTACGCCGGACCCGACGGCGCCCCGGAGACCGAGCTCTGCACCCCCACCGGCGCGGCGCTGCTCACCACCCTGGCCACCGGGTGGGGCGCGCAGCCGGCGATGGTCACCGAGAGGATCGGCGTCGGCGCCGGCGGCCGCGACCCCGCGGGTCACGCCAACGTGCTGCGGCTGCTCGTCGGGCACCCGACCGCCCCCGGGCCCCACGAGGTCCGGGTGAGCAGCGTCCCGGACCCGCGCCCGCTGCTCATCGAGTCCAACATCGACGACCTCGACCCGCGCCTGTGGCCCCAGGTGATCGCCGCGCTGCTGGCCGCCGGCGCGAGCGACGCCTGGCTCACGCCGATCCTGATGAAGAAGGGCCGGCCGGCGCACACCCTCTCCGTCCTGGTCGCCGCCGAGCGGGCCGAGGAGGTCCGCGCGGCGGTCTTCCGGCACACCAGCACCATCGGCGTCCGCGAGATCCCGCTCGGGAAGCACGCGCTGGAGCGTGAGATGGTGGACGTCGAGGTCGACGGGCAGACCATCGCGGTCAAGCTCGCCCGGCACCACGGGGACCTCGTCAACGCACAGCCCGAGTTCGACGACGTCGTCCGGGCCGCCAGTGCCCTCGGCCGCCCGGTCAGCGAGGTGCTGGCGGACGCCGCGGCCGCGAGCCGGGCTTTCCTCAAGGAGTAGGCCACGTGGACCTCGCGGTCGTCGCGCTCACCTTCGGCGCCCTCTTCCTGGTCGAGCTGCCGGACAAGACCTTCATCGCCACCCTGGTGCTCAGCACCCGGTTCCGGCCGCTGCTGGTCTGGATCGGCGTCGGGCTCGCCTTCGCGGTGCAGACCGGGATCGCGGTCGCCCTCGGCAAGGCGGCGGCGTTCCTGCCCACCGAGGTGGTGCGGGCCGCCGCGATGGTGCTCTTCCTGGTCGGCGCGGTGCTGCTCTTCCGGGAGGCCCGCAGCCACGACCAGGCCGAGGGCGAGTCCGAGACCGAGCAGGAGTTCTCCGAGAAGGCCGCCGCCCGCGGGGAGGTGCGCGGGTTCAAGGTCGTGCTGACCTCGTTCCTGGTGCTCTTCGCCGCCGAGTGGGGCGACCTCTCCCAGCTGCTCACCCTGTCGCTGGTCGCCAAGTACGACGACCCGGTCTCGGTCTTCCTCGGCGCCTGGGGCGCCCTGTTGACGGTCTCCGGCCTCGCCGTCATCGTGGGCCGGGTGCTGCTGGCGAAGGTGAGTCTCTCGGTCCTGCACTACGCGGGCGCCAGCGTCTGCCTGCTGCTCGCGGCGCTCTCGGCCTACGAGCTGCTGGCGGGCTGAGGCCGCGGGCTCCTCGGCGAGGCGGCCGACCAGCTCGAGGACCCGCCGCCGTGGCTGGTCGACGCCCGCCGACGACTCCTGCTCCCCCGGATGCCGGAGCTGCCGCTCGCCCCGCCGCCGGGCGTGGCGCCCGCCACTAGAGTGCCGGGCATGGTCGCGACGGATCCAGCCAGCGCTCAGCCCGCCCGACTGCCACATGGCGCCGACAGCGAGGTCGGCACGCTGCAGACGGTGATGCTCCACCGTCCCGGGCCCGAGCTCAAGCGGCTGACGCCCCGCAACAACGACAAGCTGCTCTTCGACGGCATCCCCTGGGTCAGCCGCGCGCAGGAGGAGCACGACGCCTTCGCCGCCATCCTGCGCGACCGCGGCGTCGAGGTGCTCTACCTGACCGACCTGCTGACCGAGACCCTGGCCGGCGCCGAAGCCCGCGAGCGGGCGATCGAGGGCGTCACCAACACCCTGCACCTCGGCGACACCATGGCGACCTACCTGCGCACCGCGCTCCACGACCACACTCCCGACGAGCTCGCCCTCTTCCTCACCGCCGGCGTCCGCAACGACGAGGTCCGCGGCGGCTTCGGCCTCGTCACCTCGCTGATGGCCAGCGACGACTTCCTCATCGACCCGCTGCCCAACCTGCTCTTCACGCGCGACTCCTCGGTCTGGATCCGCGACCGGGCGGCGATCACCTCGCTGGCGATGCCCGCCCGGCGGCGCGAGGCCCAGCTGACCGAGCTGATCTACACCCTCCACCCGCGGTTCGTCGGCACCGGCACGATCCACGGCTGGCAGCACGAGTACGTCGAGGGCGGCGACGTGCTGCTGATGTCACCGGGCGTGGTCGCGGTCGGCGTGGGCGAGCGGACGACGGCGGCCGGCGTGGAGCGCTTCGCCCGGCACCTCTTCGCCCACGGCCTGGCCCACACGGTGCTGGCCGTGCCGATCACCCAGGAGCGGGCGACCATGCACCTGGACACGGTCTGCACCATGGTCGACGTCGACAAGATCGTGATGTACCCCAACGTCGCCGACTCGTTGCGCGCCCACGCCGTCACCCAGGACGACGCCGGCGGCGACGGCACCGGCGACCTCGTGGTCGCACCCGCGGAGCCCTTCCTGGTCGCGGCGGCCAAGGCCATGCAGATCGACACCCTGCACCAGATCGACACCGGGCTCGACCCGGTCACCGCCGAGCGCGAGCAGTGGGACGACGGCAACAACACCCTGGCCCTGGCGCCCCGGGTGGCGGTGGCCTACGAGCGCAACGACGAGACCAACGACCGGCTCGAGGCGGCCGGCATCGAGGTGGTCCGGATCGCCGGCTCCGAGCTCGGCTCGGGCCGGGGCGGCCCGCGGTGCATGAGCTGCCCGATCTCCCGGGCGCCGCTCCCGCCCGGCTGACGCCGGCCCGAGGCCCCTTCCGCTCTGCGACCCGGTGGGGTAGGGATGGAACGGTCCGATTGGCGAACCGCCAAGGGCTGGAGGCGCCGATGTCGAGCGACGAACCCGCCACGGCGCGCCCGGCCCGGCACCAGTGGCGGCTCACCGGCTCCGACGTGTGGCGGCTGGTGTCGACCTGGGCGGTCTCGACCGCGGTCCTGTGGCTCTCGACCCGGCTGCTGCCCGGCCTCTCCGCCTCCTCCCTCTGGCGTCTCGCGGCGGTCGCGGCGGTCAGCGGGGTGGTCGGCCTCCTGGTGCGCCCCGTGCTGGTGGAGATGAGCGTGCGGATCGCCTGGCTCACGGTGCTGCCGCTCGCCTTCGTCGTCCAGGGGGTGGTGATGCACGTCGCGATGATCGCGGTGCCCGGGATCACCTCCACCTGGGCGATCGCCTTCGCGGTGAGCTGGCTGTGCGCGATGGCCGGCACGCTGGCGGCCTACGTCGCCTCCGCGGGCACCGACGCGTCGTTCACCACCGCGCTGGCCCGGCGAAGCCGCCCGGTGGCGCCGCCCGACCCCGAGGTCGACGGGGTGGTGGTCGTCCAGCTCGACGGCGTGCCCTTCCCGGTGCTGCGCTGGGCGGTGCAGGCCGGCGGGGTGCCGACGATCCGCCGGTGGATCACCTCGGGCAGCCACCGCCTCCTGGAGTGGACGCCGCAGCTGCCCTGCACCACCCCGGCCAGCCAGCAGGGCATCCTGCACGGCACCGTGGCCGGCATCCCCGGCTTCCGGTGGTACGACCGGGAGCTGGGCCGGGTGCTGGTCGCCAACCACCCGGCGGACGCCCGGATCATCGAGGAGCGGGTCAGCGACGGCCGCGGCCTGCTCTGCGAGGACGGCACCTCGATCTCCAACCTCTTCTCCGGCGACGCTGCCCGCGCGCTGCTCACGATGAGCCGCGTCGACGCCGACCCCGGCTCGCTCCAGACCAAGCGGGCCGTCGCCTGGTTCATGCTCACCCCCACCGGCTTCGCCCGCAGCCTGACCCGCACGGTGGGCGAGGTGGTCAAGGAGCGGTGGCAGGCGCGGGTCCAGGTGCGCCAGGGGCTGGAGCCGCGGATCCCACGGACGTGGACCTTCGCGATGCTCCGCGCCCTGACCAACGCCCTCCAGCGCGACCTCAACACCGCGCTGGTCGCCGAGGAGATGCTGGCCGGCCGCAAGGTGGTCTACGTCGACTACGTGGACTACGACGAGATCGCCCACCACGCGGGGATCCTCCGGCACGAGTCGATCGCCTCGCTCGAGGGGCTCGACCGGGTGCTGGCCCAGCTCGAGCGGCTCGCGGCCCGGGCGCCGCGCCGCTACCGGCTCGTGGTCGTCTCCGACCACGGCCAGTCGCAGGGCCAGCCCTTCGCCGACCGCTACGGCCGGGACCTCGCGGCGGTCTGCTCGGAGCTGATGGCGGTCGAGGTCCGTCATCCCGTGGCCGCGGACGAGGGATGGGGCCGGGCCCACGCCCTGGTCCAGGACCTGGGCAGCGAGGGCCTGGCCGGCCGGGTCGCCCGGCCGGCCCAGCGCCGGGTCGACCGGGAGGTCGACCGGGAGAACGGCGCGAGCCCCGGGCTCACCCACGGTGGGCGGCACGCCCCGGCCGCCGACGAGGTCGTGGTGCTCGCCTCGGGCAACCTGGGCCTGCTCTACGTGCCGGGCCCGACCCGCCTCAGCCTCGACGAGCTGGACCAGCGGTGGCCGCGGCTGCTGTCCGGGCTCGCACAGCACCCGGGGGTGGGGTTCGTCGCTGGCCTCGACGAGGAGGGGGCGCCGTGGGCCCAGGGGCCCGACGGCCGGTGCCAGCTCGCGACCGGCCACGTCACCGGGAAGGACCCGCTGCGCCACTTCGGCGAGCCGGCCCACCGGCTGCTGGCCCGCGCCGTGCTGCGCCCCGAGGCACCGGACCTCTACGTCAACAGCTCGATCGATCCGCACACCCTCGACATCGCCGCCTTCGAGGAGCTCGTCGGGGCACACGGCGGCCTCGGCGGGTGGCAGGAGAGCGCGGTCCTGCTGGTGCCCGGCGACCTGGCCGACGCGGTGCCGCAGCGGGTGGAGGGCGCCGACCAGCTGCACCAGGTGCTGCTGGGGTTCCTGCGCCTCAGCGGCCAGCGCCGGGAGTCACCCGTCCTGGCCGACGTCGAGGGTCCAGGGCTCGCCGGGGGCGACCTGCACCACCTCGCACCCCGGAGCCCCGTCGGCGACCGCTGAGACGAAGGCGTCCAGCGGCCGCTCGAACCAGCCGCCCGCCGCCCGCATCATCGGCGGGTGCAGGGTGCCCCAGTGGACCGGCAGGGCGTACCGCGCCCCCGTCCTCGCGCAGGCCTCCGCGGCCTGCACCGGACCCAGGTGGCCGCCGGAGAGGCGCGGGCCCCACCCGCCGATCGGCACGATCGCCACGTCCAGCCGGTCCGTCCCGGCGAGCCCGGGCAGGTCCACCATCTCCCGGTAGAGCTCGGTGTCGCCGGCGAACCACACCGTGGTGCCGCGCGAGCGGAGCAGGTGACCGTGCGCGTCGCGGGGCCGGTGCGGCAGGGGCCGGTCGTGGTGCACCGCGCGCACCAGCCGCACCTGCACCTCGCCGACGTCGAGCCACTCCTCGGGACACACCCCCCGCAGGCCCTGGCGGGTCGCCCAGCGGGCGTTGGCCGGGCCGGTGACCACCGGCACCCCGGGCACCAGCCGCAGCGACGGGAGCTCGGCGTGGTCGAGGTGCAGGTGGGAGAGGAGGACGGCGTCGGTGCCGGCCCACTGCTCGGCCCGCGGCGCCGGCGGCCGGCGGCGCAGCAGGTTGTTGTGGGCTCGCAGCAGCGGGTCGGTCAGCAGTCGGCTGCCGGCCAGGTCGATCACCACGGTCGAGTGGCCCAGCCACACCAACCTGAGCAGGCCGTCTCCAGGCACTCCTCGAGCGTAGCCCCCTCAGCCCGCCCGGGGGGCGTACATGATGACCGCGACCCCGACCAGGCAGAGCGCGGCCCCGACGAGGTCGAACCGGTCGGGGCGGAAGCCGTCGACCACCATCCCCCAGGCCAGGGAGCCGGCCACGAAGACGCCGCCGTAGGCCGCCAGGATCCGGCCGAAGCCGGCATCGGGCTGGAGGGTCGCGACGAAGCCGTAGAGCCCCAGCGCGATCACCCCGGCCCCCGCCCACAGCCAGCCGCGGTGCTCCCGGATCCCCTGCCACACCAGCCAGGCCCCGCCGATCTCGAAGAGCGCGGCGACGACGAAGAGCAGGACGGAGCGCGCGACGGTCATGGGGACAGCGTGCCGCACGGGTGGGGTCCGGGCCCGGCGGGTACCAGGACGGCATGGACCACACCGCAGCCGCCGGCACCACCGGCCAGCCCGCCCGCGGACCGGCCGCGGAGCCTCCCTCGCGGGGCCCCGGCCTGATGCTCGGTCTCGGCCTGGGCGGCTTCGTCGACGGGATCGTGCTCCACCAGATCCTCCAGTGGCACCACATGGTCAGCGACGTGGAGCCGGTCGACACCGTCGCCGGGCTCGAGGTCAACACCCTCGCCGACGGCTTCTTCCACCTCGCGACCTGGTTCCTGGTGGCCGGCGGGATCCTCGCGATGATCGCCACCTGGCGGCAGGGCCGGATGGCGCCGAGCTGGGGCTTCCAGCTGGGCCTGGTGGTGGCCGGCTGGGGGATCTTCAACCTGGTCGAGGGCCTGGTCAACCATCAGCTGCTGGGTGTCCACCACGTCCGGGACGACCTCGGCGCCCCGCTCTCCTGGGACCTGGGGTTCCTGGCCTCCGGAGTGCTGCTGGTGCTGGCCGGGTGGCTCTGGCACCGCCGGGGCCTGGCCGCGATGACGGGCGCCGGGAAAATGAAGGTACCCGGCCGCTGTTGACGGGGGATACAACAACGACCGGGCTGTCACAACGTACGCCACTCCGCCCCGGATCTCAAACCCCTGAGCCGGTGAATCCCGCTAGATGAGAGCGATGTCTCACTTACCGTCCCGGGGTGGCGACCGTCAGCGGATCGTCACCTGGCGGTTGGCCAGGCCGGCCCGGGCGGAGCGCTGCTCGGTGCTGAGCTCGCTCCCGTCGGCCAGCGCCGCCTCGAGGGCGGCCGCGAAGCGCGCCGCCGGCTCCTCCAGGACCTCCGCGCCGGTGCCGACCGGCAGGTCCCACACCGGGGCCAGCAGACCGTGGGCGCGGAACATCCCGACCAGGCGGGAGCCCTCGGCGACCGAGTCCTCACCGGCCGCGTGCAGCCGGGCCAGGGCGGTGAGCAGCGCGTCCTCGTCGTGCGGCATCACCCAGCGCAGGTGCTCCTTGGGGCCCACGTTCGTCCAGTACGCCGCCTCGACGCTGCGCAGCCGCACCGTGGGGTTCGCCGAGCCGTTGGCCTGCTCCAGGGCCGCCTCCATCTCGGCGTCGCGCTCGGGCACGTCGTCGATCCAGTAGCCGAAGCCGTCGTGCACGGTGATCTCCAGCGGCTCGTCGACGACGAGGTCCTGCAACCGGGGGCCGCTGCCGGGGTCGGTGGTCAGCCCGACCACGCCGCTCTCGCCGGCTGCCGCCCGCGCGAGCGCCTGCTCCAGCACCGCCGCCAGGTCGCGCGAGGGGTCGCCGAACTGGTGCTGGACCTGGAGGCCGAGCCACACGTCGCCGGAGTCGCGCACCATCGCGGGGGAGGCCATCGGCAGCAGCGAGCACAGCCGCACCGAGCCGGTCCACCCCTCGGGGGCGACCCCGTCGCGCAGCCGCAGCGGCGCGGTCGCGGCGGGCACCAGCTCGCGCAGCGCGATGATGTCGCACTCGCCGGCCAGACCCTCGAAGGGACGGGCGACGAAGGGGGCGCTCGCCCCGCCGGCCGCGCCGTGGCACGCCTTGTAGCGCTTGCCCGACCCGCAGGGACAGGGCTGGCGGGGGCCGACGGCCCCTTCGGTCCCGGCGGCGGACCCGCCGTCGCCGGGTGCCTGGGCGTCTCGTGACTTGGTGCGCGACTTCTTGGCCATGCGCGAGAACCTACCCGCCGTCCAGCAGCTCCAGCATGTAGGCCGGTCGGTCACTGATGACCGCGCGGACCCCCAGGTCGAGGCAGAGCTCGAGGTCGGCCTGGTTGTTGACCGTCCAGACATGGATGTCCCGGTGGCTGTTCACCAGGCGCCGGGCCAGCCCCGGGTGCTCGCGCAGCTCATCGATGCCGGGACCCACCTTCCAGTGCGGCCCGATCACCCGGCGCAGCATCGGCCAGTGGTGGGCCTTCTCGATCAGCATCACCAGCTCCAGCTCGGGGGCCTGCCGCTCCACCCGCTGCAGGGCCGCCCACGAGAAGCTCATCACCCGGGCCGGGGAGCCGGCGCCGGACCAGCCGAAGTCGGAGAGCGTCTCGACCAGGCGGCGCTCCACCAGCCCGCCGTACCGGACCGGGTGCTTGGTCTCGATGGCCACCTGCACGGGGCGCTCGTAGTCCCGGACCATCTCCAGCAGGCGGCGCAGCGTGAGCACCTTGCGGTAGGAGTCGTCGAGCTCCGGGCCCTCGTCGTCCAGCTCGGCCCACGGGTTCTTCCAGCTGGCGAAGTCGAGCTCGTCGAGCTCGGCCAGGCTCATCGTGGAGACCAGGCCCGGGCTCGAGGCGGTACGCCTCAGCGTGCGGTCGTGCACGCAGACCAGGTGGCCGTCGGAGGTCAGTCGGACGTCGCACTCCAGCGCCTCCGCCCCGGCGTCCAGGGCGGCGACGTAGGCCGCCAGGGTGTGCTCGGCCTTCTCGTGGCTGGCCCCCCGATGGGCGACCACCTGCGGTCTCATAGGGGGCAGTCTGCAACATCGCGGACCCGGCGGAAAAACCTGCGTCCAGGTGCATCCGGCGACGGCACTTCTCCGGAGAAGAGGGCACCAGGGCGTCGACCGAGACGCCCACGCGTTGAGAGGAACAGTTTGATGAAGCGACTCACCGGATCTCTGGCCGCACTCGCCACCGCCGCGACCGTCTTCGGCGCCGCCATGCCCGCCGAGGCTGCGAAGGCCCCCAAGGAGAAGTCCCTCGTCTCGGCCCTGACCTCGGACGGCAACAGGTTCGACGACAACAAGTCCGACTTCGACATCGTCACCGAGGCCGCGCTGGCCGTGGTCGGCGCGAAGCCCGACTCCCCGGTGGCCCTGCTCGCCGACGGCTCGACCCGCCTGACGGCCTTCGCGCCGACCGACCAGGCCTTCCGCCTGTTCGCCCAGGACCTCACCGGCAAGACCATCCAGAGCGAGGAGGAGATCTTCAACACCCTCGTGGAGGCCGCCGGGGTCGACACCATCGAGACCGTGCTGCTCTACCACGTGGTCCCGGGCGCCACCCTGACCAGCAACAAGGTGCTGAAGTCCAACAAGGCCAAGCTGACCACCGCCCAGGGCGGCAAGGTCAAGGTCAAGATCGCCAAGAAGGGCAAGCGCACCGTGATCACGCTCGTCGACCGCGACCGCAACGACAAGGACCCCCGCGTCGTGCTCAAGGCGCTCGACCTCAACAAGGGCAACAAGCAGGTGGCGCACGGCATCGACCGGGTGCTCCGCCCGATCGACCTGTGACACGCGCCTGAGGGCTCCCGGAGACACCGTGCGGGCGACCTCTCCACGCTCCCGGGCACGGTGGGTGATCCCCCGGACCCACCGTGCTCGGGGTAGCGTGAGCGCCGTGACGATGACCGTCGGGCCCGCCGGGCCCGAGCCGACGGCCGGCGAGGTCGCCGTGGGCCTCGGCGCCGGCGACGGCGAGATGCTGGCGGAGGCCTACCGCCGGTGGTCCTCGCTCGTCCACACGGTGGCCCTGCGGGCGCTGGGCAACCACCACGAGGCCGAGGACGTCACCCAGCAGGTCTTCGTCTCCGCATGGCGCAGCCGGCACACCCTGGTCCCCACGGAGCACGCGCTGCCGGCCTGGCTGATCGGGATCACCCGGCACCGCATCGCGGACCGCCGGGCCGAGCGGGCCCGCGACGCCCACCGGGTCTCCGCCGCGGCGGCCCAGGCCACCGGGGAGCAGGCCCAGCTCACCGGGGCCGCCGGCACCGGCACCGACCACGAGGCCGGTCTAGTCGACCGTTTGGTCGTCGCCCAACATCTTGAGAGCCTCGGTGACCCCCGCGGCACCATCCTGCGACTGGCCTTCCACGAGGACCTCACCCACGAGCAGGTCGCCGCCCGCCTGGGGCTGCCGCTCGGCACCGTGAAGAGCCACGTCAGGCGGGGACTTGCCCAGCTCCGCAAGACCTTGGAGGAGGTGAACCGTGCAACCGCATGACGACCGGGACGCGCACGTCGACGACCAGCTCCTCGCCGCCCTCGCCCTCGACGAGACGGGTCACGAGCCCGGAGACCACGAGGCGGGTCACGACGGGCCCGATCACGACACGTTGAACCGGGCCCGCGCCCATGCCGAGGCCTGCGCCGACTGCGGCGCCGAGGTCGAGGCGCTCCGCGAGATCCTCGCGGTGGCCTCGGCTGCCGGCGACGAGGTGCTGGTGACGCCCCCGCCCTCGGTCTGGGCGGCCATCTCCGCGGAGATCGCAGGAATCGAGCAGGAGCAGCCCGCGACCGCCGGCGCCTCGGCTCCCAGCCCCTCCCCCGGGACCCGGTCGACCGGTCCTGCCGCTCCCGTCCCGGCCCCCGTCCCGGCCCCCGTCCCGATGGCCGGCGGGGCCGGTGACCGGGCCGGTGACGGGGCGACGGTCTCCGACCTCGCCGCGCGGCGCCGCGGCGTCCCGACGTGGATGGCGGGGGCCGCCGCCGCGGTGACGCTCCTCGTCGGGCTCGGCGGCGGGATGCTGCTCGCCGGCGACGGCGACGAGGCCCCCGAGGCGTCCCCCGAGCCCACCGTGGTGAGCACCGCCAAGCTGGCCTCGCTCGACGCCGCCGCTCAGGACCGGGGCCGCGCCCAGGTCCGGCGCGAGGACGACGACCGGGTGGTGCTCCAGGTCCAGGCCCAGGAGCTAGACGGACCCGAGGGCATCCGCGAGGTGTGGCTGATCAACGTCGACGGCACCCGGATGATCTCGCTCGGCCTGCTCAACGACGGGGAGGCCGGCGACTTCGAGTTCCCCGAGGAGCTGCTCGACGAGGGCTACCGGATCGTCGACATCTCCTACGAGCCCGGCGACGGGGACCCGACCCACTCCGGGGAGAGCCTCGCGCGGGGCACGCTCGACGGCTGAGAGGCTGCGGGCGCCGTTCGGTGCCGTCAGGCGGTGGTTTGGCGGTGGTTTGGCGGTGGTCAGGCAGTGGTCAGGCGGTGGCGGCGGAGTCCCGCAGGTCGAGGTGCTGCTGCCAGCTGCTGCGCACGGCGTCGTACATCCGGTCGCACAGGATGCGGTCGACCTCGGTCTTGTGCTGGGGGAAGAAGTAGACGTCGACCGGACGCCCGTTCTCCTCGGTGACCAGGCGGAAGGCGTGGAACATCGCCACCCGTGAGGGGCGCTCGACGTCCATCAGCTCCGGGAAGCGGATCTCGAAGGCGGAGCCCTCGGGCATCCGCGGGTCGATGGTGCGCCAGATGATCTGGTGGCTGGTGACGAACAGGGTGCCCGAGTAGTCCTGGGCGCCCTGGACGCACCGCAGGTGCGCCAGGTGGACCGGCTGCTCGACGGGCAGCATCACGGGTCGCACGAGCCCCCAGTAGGGGCCCGCGGCCACGCGGTCGGCCAGGTTGCCATTCACCATGGGCGACAGGCTAGGTGCGGGGACCCGCAGCCACCGGGCGAATGCGCAGGACTTTACCTACCGCATGAGCCAGGTCACCTCCGCCTCCCAGCGCCCCGGCGACTCAGCCGCGCTCGCGCAGGTACCTGCCGAAGTGCGGGACGGTGAAGGCGATCCGGCCCCGCTCGCCGGAGTAGATCAGCCCCTTCTTCAGCAGCGCGTCACGCGCCGGGGAGAGCGACTGCGGCTTCTTGTCCAGCATGGCCGCGACCTCGGCGGTGGGCACCGAGGCGATGTCGTCGAGCTCCTCCTCGCCCGCCTCCGCGATGGCCACGGCGGCGTCCGCCATGGCCCGCAGGTACTCCCGCTCGCCCGGGGTCGCCCGCTCGTAGCGGGAGCCGAAGAAGCCGACCGCGAGCTCCGCCTCCGCCTCCGGCGAGGCCACCGCCACGTCGTCGCCGGTGATCGGCGAGCGCGGGGCGAGGTCCCAGACCGCCTTGCCGTAGGCCTGGATGAAGTAGGGGTAGCCGCCGGTGGCGGCATACATGGAGGCCAGCGCGTCCTCGGTGAAGCAGGCGTCCTCCTCCTCGGCCGGGGTGGCCAGCGCCCGGTCGGCGGCCTCCCGGGAGAGGCGGTCGATGCGCTGGTAGCGGAAGAGGCGCTCGGAGTAGGACTTGCTCGCCGAGAGCACCGCCGGCAGGTGCGGCAGCCCGGCGCCGACCACGATCATCGGGAGCCCGCTCTGGCTCATCTCGTGGCAGGCGGCGCAGAGGGCCGAGACGTCGTCGGGGCCGAGGTCCTGCATCTCGTCGATGAAGATCGCCACGCCCTTGCCGACGTCGGCGGCCAGCCCCCCGACGTCGGTGAAGAGCTCGACCAGGTCGATCTCGATGTCACCGGAGTCGGCGCGGCCGCGCACCACGGGGGCGTCGATGCCGGGGTTCCACTGGTCCTTCAGCTTGGCGCCGACCCCGGCGTCGCGCTGGGCGAAGGCGCGGATCACCCCGAGCACGTGGTCGGCGTCCTCGGCCCGCGGGTGGCCCAGCTCGCGGACCGCCTGGTGCAGCGCGCTGGACAGGGGGCGCCGCAGCCCCTGGTCGGGCCTGGCCTCGAGCTTCCCGGTCCCCCACCGCTTGCGGACCGCCGCCGAGCGCAGCGCGTTGAGCAGGACGGTCTTGCCGACCCCGCGCAGGCCGGTGAGCACCAGGGAGCGCTCGGGCCGCCCGGCCGCGATCCGCTCCAGGACCACGTCGAAGGCGCGGAGCTGCTCGTCGCGACCGGCGAGCTCGGGCGGGCGCTGTCCCGCGCCGGGGGCGTACGGGTTCCTGATGGGGTCCACGATGGCACGGTATCCGGCTCTCTAGCCGGACGCCTAGATTGGGCAAGCGAACGGCAGACGGGGCGCGGAGCCCGGGGTGGGAGGAGACGTCGGGCCGGTGCCGCGGGGGCGCCCGGGGTCTAGGCTCGGGGGCATGCCCGAGCTGCCCGAGGTCGAGGCCCTCGCCCACGACCTCGACCGGAGACTCCGCGACCGGCCGATCACCCGGATCGACCTGGCGGCGTTCAACGCGCTCAAGACCTTCGACCCGCCCCTGACCGCGCTGCACGGCACGCTGGTCGACCGGGTGGGTCGGCACGGCAAGTTCCTCGACATCGAGGCCGGCGGGATCCACCTGATCATCCACCTGGCCCGGGCCGGGTGGATCCGCTGGCGCGAGCAGGTGCCGGCGCTGCCCGCCAAGCCCAGCTCCAAGAACCCCCTGGCCATGCGGATCGTGCTCGACGAGGACGACGCCGGCCACACCAACGGGCTCGACGTCACCGAGGCCGGCACCAAGAAGAGCCTCGCCGCCTACGTCGTGCGCGACCCCGCCGAGGTCGAGGGCATCGCCAGGCTGGGCCCGGACCCCCTCGTCGAGGAGTTCACCCCGCAGGCGCTCCACGAGATCCTCCAGGCCGCGGGACGGTCCCAGCTCAAGGGGGTCTTGCGCCACCAGGGCACCATCGCCGGCATCGGCAACGCCTACTCCGACGAGATCCTGCACGCCGCGCGGATGTCGCCCTTCAAGCCGGCCAACAGCCTCGACGACGACGAGCTGGCGGTGCTCCACGACGCCATCAAGGTCACCCTCGGCGACGCCGTCGAGCGCAGCAGCGGGCTGGCGGCCAGCGAGCTGAAGGGTGAGAAGAAGTCGCACCTGGCGGTGCACGGCCGCACCGGCCAGACCTGCCCGGTCTGCGGCGACACGGTCCGCGAAGTCAGCTTCGCCGACTCCAGCCTCCAGTACTGCCCCACCTGCCAGACCGGGGGCAAGCCGCTGGCCGACCGGCGGATGAGCCGGCTGCTGAAGTGACGCGACGCCGGGGTCAGTCGGTCGGCGACTCCTGCGGCACTCCCGTACGGCGGCTGCCCAGACAGGTCGAGTCGTTGTAGGCGAAGAACTCCTCGACCTCCCCCAGCTGCTTCTCGGTCAGCTCCGACTCCAGCGCGACCACGTCCTCCTGGTCGGCGTCGTCGTCGACCTGGGCGATCAGCTCGCTCCAGGTCCGGTGGCCGGCGCGGCCCTCCTCCGACATGCCCTCCGGGGGCCCGATCTCGGCCATCTGGCGGCCCCACTTCTTCAAGGTGGCCACCACCTCGGAGTCGGAGGTCCCGAGGTCCTGCTCGGCGCGCTCGTTGAAGAAGTCCCGGTAGGCGCTGCAGTAGCGCTGCTCGGTGCTGGCCTCCGGCTCCGGCTCCTCGCCCCCGCACCCGAGCGCCGCGAGCCCGACCAGGAGCAGGACCCAGGCGAGGCGTGCGGACTTCATGAGCACAGAGTGCCGCATGGACACCAATGAGCGCACCGTTGGGTCTCATGTGAGATGCGCCTCATTCCGGCCGTCCGCCGCCTCAGCGGGTGAACGGCGCGGGCAGGGGCGCCTCCAGCGCGACCCGGAGCCGGGTGGCGTAGGCGCGCCGGTCGAGCTCGACCACTCCCAACGAGGCCAGGTGGTCGGTGCTCCACTGCACGTCGAGCAGGCGCCGGTCGGCGTGCTCGTCGCGCAGCATGTCGACCAGGGCCATGAGCGCGACCTTGGAGGCGTCGGTGGCCCGGTGGAACATCGACTCGCCGGCGAAGAGCCCGCCGATCGCCACGCCGTACAACCCTCCCACCAGGCGGCCGTCCCGCCAGGCCTCCACCGAGTGCGCCCAGCCGAGGCGGTGCAGGTCGCCGTAGGCGCGGCGGATGTCGACGTCGATCCAGCCGTCACGGCGGGCGGGGTCGCCGCACGCCGCCACCACGTCGTCGAAGGCGGAGTCGACCCGGATCTCGAACTCGCGTGCGGAGCGGCGCATCGACCGGGAGACCCGCAGGCCGTCCAGCGGCAGCACGCCGCGGCGCACCGGGCAGAACCAGTACGGCGGGTCGCCCGGGCTGCCCGACGGCATCGGGAAGAGCCCGTGCCGGTAGGCGGCCAGCAGCGTGCCGGGAGCCAGGTCGGCGCCGATCGCGACCAGATCCTCCTCGGGATCCATCCGGCCCGGCGCACCCAGCATCTCGAAGGCCCAGGGTGAGGGCGGCGGCTCCACAGGCACCCTGACAACCTAACCTTTCGCCCGTGGTTGCGCGCCCCGGCCTAGGCTGGGCGCCATGGGGATCCCAGGCTCGATCGGCAAACGGCTCGCCCCCAAGGTGGGCAACCTCGCACCCGGCTACACCAGCCGGGCAGTGCTGGAGGCGTTCCGGCGGGCGGTGGACGGCGTCGGGCCCCTCCCGCCGGCGGCCAAGGCGGCCGACAAGCAGCTGGCCGAGCAGCGCGGCGACGTCGACCGCGCGATCCACGAGGTGATCGAGAACCACGTCCGGCTGGCCGGCGCCCAGGGCTTCGGCACCAACCTCGGCGGCCTGGTCACCCTCGCGGTCGCCCTGCCGGCCAACATCGCCGGCCTGGCGCTGATCCAGTGCCGGATGATCGCGGGCATCGCCCACCTGCGCGGCCACGACCTCGACGACCCCCGGGTCCGCAACGCGGTGCTCGCCATCCTGCTCACCGAGGAAGTCGTCGACGACCTGGTCAAGCGGAAGAAGATCCCCGGCACCCCGATGGCGCTGGCCACGGCGCCGGCCGTGGAGGCGGCGCTGGCCGGCCTCATCGCCGCCGAGGTGGCCAACGTGCTGATCGCCAAGGTCGCGGGCAAGCGGCTCGCGACCGTGGCCGGCCGGCGGATCCCGGTGCTCGGCGGCGTGGTCGGGGCCGGCGCCGACGGCTACTCCACCTGGCAGGCCGGCCGCTACGCCGGCAGGGAGCTCCTGCCCCGGGCCCGTCGGTAGACCATCAGCGCCCCGCGCCCCAGCCGGCTCTCCTCCATCAGCCGGACCAGTCGCTCGCGCAGCCGGTAGGTGGGCCGCAGGTAGGAGCGCTCCAGCGCGGCCCGGGTCTCGTGGAGCTGGTGGGCCAGGTCGGCCTCCACGTGCCGGAGCCGGGCGCCCTCGACCAGCAGGGCCGAGATCGCGTCGACCGCGGCCCGTGAGACGGCCGCCTCCTCGGGCTCGTCGGGGTCGGCCCACGGGCCCGGCTCCGCGGCGCCCAGCAGGTCCTTGAGGTCCCCCACCACGTCGTAGCCGCGCCGTTCGATCTCCTCCACCCAGGTGGTCGAGAGCCCGCGCGCCCAGGCGTGCAGGTCGGGCGGGAGCGCCAGCCGGGGCGACCCCTCGCGGCGCGAGAGCGTCTGGTGGGCGAGGAGCTCGCGGACCAGCGGGCGGTAGTCGGCCGGGTCGACGGTCTTGACCACCTGCCGGTTGATCCGCCGCAGCAGGGCCGTCTCGGCGACCCCCAGCGACGGGTTGGCCCGCTGGGGGGTCAGGTCGAGGTCGATCCCGTCGAGGCCGAAGGCGGTGCTGAACCGCTGCCACAGCTCGTCGCGCGGGGCACCCGGCGCCGGGACGGTGACCAGGTGGATGCGCTCCGGCGGGATGGTCGACCCCCACCGGTTGATGATGTCGGGCAGCTCCTGCACGCCCCAGAACCAGGAGCCGATCCGGCTGTCGCGGTCGGGGTCGGCGATCTGCTGGAGGAACTTCGCATAGCTGATCGTGCTGCGGTGCTTGACGTTCTCCTGCCACTCCGCCGGGATCTGCCGCACCAGGTCGCGCACCGAGAGGATCAGGTGGACCTCGGCGTCGGCGCCGTCCTCGCCGGCCAGCGAGGTGAGCGCCCGGTCGACCTGCATCCGGGAGGCGGTGGCCAGGATCTCGTGGCTGACGATCGAGGTGCCGGGCCACGCCCGCACCTGCTCGGCGAGCCGGTCCCAGGCACCGACGGCCTCGAGCTCCAGCCCACCCCAGGTGAGCTTCATCAGGTCGAGGGCGGCGAGGAAGTGGGCGTCGAACCGCTCGGCGGGGTAGGAGATGCCGTGCTCGCGCAGCACCTCGGCGTTGCGGAACAGCACGTCCTGGAGGTGCGAGGTGCCGGTCTTGGGCGTGCCGACGTGGACCAGCACCCGCCGGCGCGCCGGTGCGCCCGCGCCCGTCTCGGCTCCCGCCACGCCTGTCACACCGCTTCCTTCCAGCCACCCAGGAGCATCCGCACCGCCAGGGAGAGTACGCCGTCGGGTCCGCCGCCCGGCGCGGAGTCCCGCCGCGGCGCGTCGACCCCGGCGGCGGGCACCAGGTCGACAGGGTAGCCAGCGCGGCCGAGCCGGCGGCTCATCCGCCCGGCCCGCCGCTCCACCCAGTCGCGGTGCTCGTCGGTCACCTCGGGCAGCACGGCGCCGCCCTGCCCGCCGGTGGCCCCGCCTGCGCCTCGCCCGTCACCCCGCGCACCCAGCGCACCCAGGGGCACGAAGACGTCGGCCGGCAGCCGGGGCAGCAGCCCCTCGCGCAGCAGCAGGGTCCGGCGCGGGCCGGTGACCATCAGCCCCAGCACCGCGGCCACCCGCCGGGCCAGCTCGGCGGCCTCCTCGCCCGGCCGCGGCGGCACGGGCAGACGGCGTACACCGACCAGGCGGGGCAGCCCGGCCCACTGCGGGGTGCCCTCGAGCAGCACGTGCACGTGCTCGCGGCCGCGGCGCTGCTCCCAGGTGCGCACCACCCTGGGCAGGTCGACCCGCGGCGGCACCTCGTTGCGCTGGTGCCAGGTCTCCAGCCAGGAGGGCCAACTGCCGACGCCGTGGTCGAAGCAGTTGGCGGTCCAGGCGTCGGCCAGCATCCGGTCCAGGTCGGCGCCGAGCACCACGATCTCGCCGCCCGGGCGCGGGGGGCGGCCGCGGGCCACCAGGTCACGCCGGACCGGGTCGGCCAGCAGCGGGTCGCCGACCAGGCGGTAGCGGCGGCGCCACGGGCGGGGCAGCGCGTCGGCGCGCCGCGCCACCGGGCCGAGTTCGACGAGGTCCTGGGTGAGCAGGTAGGTGGCGACCCGGAGCAGCTCCTCCTCCGGCAGCCGGCTGGGGTCCACCGGGCGGGCACCGAAGCGGGAGTCCTGCCCCGCGCCCTCCAGCTCCAGGTCGGGCCGCCCCCGGCCGGGGGCGCTGGCCTCCAGCACCCGGCGGGCCAGCTCGGGCGGCACCTCGCGGCCGGTCGCGTTGAGCCGGCGCAGCAGCTCCAGCTGCTGGGCCCCCGGCACCACCCGGCCGGCGGGCTCGGCCGCGGTGTGCCACTGGGACCACTCGGTGGTGCCGCCGTCGAGCAGGTGCCGCACCCATCCCCAGGCGCGGTCCCGGCCGCTGTCGCCAGACACGGACGGCGTCACTTGCCGAGGAGCTGCTGGGTCCGGGTGCGGATCAGGCCCGTGACGCCCTGGCCGTCGGCGCGGGCCGCCGCCTCGTGGGTCATGGCGGTCAGCGCGTCCATGGCAGCGGCCAGCTGGGGCCGGGCCCGGACCTTGTCGGGGTTGACCCAGCGGGTCTCGGGGTCGGGTCGGCGGGGCCGCAGGTCCTCCACGTCGCCGACCACGTCGATGCCCGAGGAGGCGATCCAGTCGATCCAGGCGGTGGCCTGCTGGTCGGCCCAGTCGTAGCGGTCCGGCGGCAGGGTCACCGGCTGGGACTCGCGGTTGGCCAGCTCGCCCTGGGCGAGCATCTGCCGCACCAGCACGTCGTACGTCGGCTCGGTGCGCAGGTCGAGGCCGAGGCGCCGGTTGAGCTTGCGCAGCAGCTGCACCTCGGCGATCCCCAGCGACCGGTTGGAGCGCTCGCTGTCCAGGGGCGCCCAGGCGGGGTCGATGCCGAAGGCGGCGGAGAACCGCTCCCAGAGCACGTCGCCGGCGCGCCCGTGCGGGACGGTGACCAGGTGGACCCGCTCGGGGGGTAGCTTGGCGCCCCACCGCGAGAGCACGGTGGGCAGGTCGAAGGCCTTGCCGAACCAGGTCTCGCCGCGCTCCATCTTGGCCAGGAACCTGCGGTAGGTCCACCGGCGGCCCTGCTTGATGGTCTCCTGCCAGGCGGCCGGCAGCTGGCGGCCGAGGTCGCGGGCGGAGTAGACCACGTGCACCTCGAGGCCGGCGAGGTCGTTCATCGCCTTGGCGATCTTGTCGGGCTTGGCCGCCGCCAGGATCTCGTGGCTGACGATCACCGTCCCGCTGGCCCGGCGCGTCTTGGCGACCAGGGCGTCCCAGTGGCCGTCCATGTGGCCGGGGCGGCCACCCCAGTCCTGGTCGAGCAGGTCCAGTGCCGCCCGGAACTGGAACAGGTCGGCGGGGATGAAGCGGTTCTTGGTGGGGATGGTGACCCCGTGACGCGCCAGCTCGGCGGCGTTGCGGGTCAGCCGGTCCTGCAGGTAGGTGGTCCCGGTCTTCGGGGCACCGATGTGCAGGTAGACGACCGGGTTGCTCATGCCTCGGATTCTGCCAGCCCACCGGTTCCGGCGAGTGCGCGCACCACCGCCGAAGGGCTGGGCCGGCCGAGCCGGTCGGCCATCCACGCGCTGGTCGCCACCACCGCGTCGAGGTCGACCCCGGTCTCGATGCCCAGGCCCCGCAGCATCCAGAGCAGGTCCTCGGTGGCGAGGTTGCCGGTCGCGGACTTGGCGTAGGGGCAGCCGCCGAGGCCGCCGGCACTGGCGTCGAACGTGGTGATCCCCGCCTGCAGGGCGGCGTGGGTGTTGGCCAGCGCCTGGCCGTAGGTGTCGTGGAAGTGCATCGCCAGCCGGTCGACGCCGACCCCGGCCTCGGCGAAGGCGGCGACCAGGGCCTTGACGTGGCCCGCGGTGGCGACCCCGATGGTGTCGCCCAGGCTCAGCTGGCCGGCACCCAGCTCCAGCAGGCGGACGCCGGCGCGCACGACCTGCGCCGGCGGCACCGCCCCCTCCCACGGGTCGCCGAAGCACATCGAGAGGTAGCCGCGCACCTCCAGGCCGGCGTCCCGGGCACGCCGTACGGTCGGCTCGAACATCGCGAACTGCTCGTCGTAGCTGCGGTTGAGGTTCTTGCGGGCGAAGGTCTCGGTCGCCGAGCCGAAGACGGCGACGTGCTCGAGACCGAGCTCGAGCGCGCGGTCCAGGCCGCGCTCGTTGGGCACCAGGACGGGCATCCGGCGGGCAGCGTCGCCGAGCCGGTCGACCAGCAGGCCCATCAGCTCGGCGGCGTCGGCGAGCTGCGGCACCCACTTCGGGTGGACGAAGCTCGTCGCCTCGAGGATCGGCAGTCCGGCCTCGTGGAGCCGGGTGACCATCTCGGCCTTGACCTCGACCGGCACCACGGTCTGCTCGTTCTGCAGGCCGTCGCGGGCGCCGACCTCGTAGACCGTCACCTGCGCCGGCAGCCCCTCGGCGCCGAACGTCATCGGCAGCGGTCGCTCCGACGACCCCTCGCGATGACGTCCCGCGGCAGCAGCGGCGGCAGCGGCGGCAGCGGGGGTGGCGGGGTCGCTCACGGGGCGACCTCCTCGACGACGAAGAGCGGGGCACCCATCGCCACCTGGGCGCCGGCGACGGCGGAGACCGCGGTGACCACGCCGGCGAAGGGCGCCTTGAGGGAGAGCTCCATCTTCATGGCCTCCATCATGCCCAGCACCTGGCCCTCGGCGACCCTCTCGCCTTCGGCGACCGTCACCTCCAGCACCGTGCCGGGCATCGGCGCGGTGAGGACGCCGTCGCCGACGACGGCGGCGTGGGCGCCGAAGACGTCGGGCCGGGCGAAGAGGTGGCGGTGGCCCCGGTGGACCACCTCCACCGCGTGCGGCGCCACGTGGACGACCGCGCGGTGGCGGCGGCCGTCGACCCGCAGCACCACGACGTGGCGGGCCACCTCGAGCTCCTCGACGGCGTACAGGCGCCCCTCGTCGCCGCCCTCGTGGACCACGCCGCGGCGCCGGTCGACGGCGAGGGTCCGCACCTCGCCGTCGTGCTCCAGCTCGACCAGCACCGGGGCGGCGTCGCCGGCCAGCCGCCAGCCGTCGGCGGCGAAGGGGTCTCCGGCGGGCCCGCCGGTGACCCGGACGTCGAGCAGCGCGGCCTCGGTCCAGGCGGCGATCGCCAGCGGCACCTCCGCGTCGGGCGCGGCGAGGGTGACCCGGTCGAGCCAGGCGGTGTCGATGTCGGTGTCGCGGAACTCCTCGGAGGCGACCAGCGCCCGGAGGAAGCCGGTGTTGGTGGTCAGACCGAGGATCGCGGTGCGGTCCAGGGCGGCGACCAGGCCGAGGCGGGCGGACTCGCGGTCCGGCCCGTGCACGACCACCTTGCCCAGCATCGGGTCGTAGGAGGTGCTGACCACCTGCCCGCTCTCCAGGGCGTGGTCGACCCGGACGCCGGGACCGTCGGGCCAGCGCACCAGCGAGGCGGTGCCGGCCTGCGGCAGGAAGCCGCCGAAGGAGTCCTCGGCGTAGACCCGCGCCTCGATGGCGTGGCCGGCGAGGTGCAGCTCCTCCTGACGGAGCGCCAGCGGCTCGCCGGCGGCCACGCGGATCTGGTGCTCGACCAGGTCGAGGGGTCCCTCTGCAGCCGAGCCGGTCGAGACCACCGCCTCGGTGACCGGGTGCTCGACCTGGAGGCGGGTGTTCATCTCCAGGAAGTAGAACTCTCCGGTGGCGTCGTCGAGCAGGAACTCCACCGTCCCGGCGCCGCGGTAGCCGACCTGCCGGGCCAGGGCCACGGCGGACGCCGTGATCTCGGCGCGCTGCTCGGGGGTGATCGTGGGCGCCGGCGCCTCCTCCAGCACCTTCTGGTGACGGCGCTGGGTGGAGCAGTCGCGCTCGAAGAGGTGGACGACGTGGCCGTGGGCGTCGGCCATCACCTGGACCTCGATGTGCCGGCCGGACTCGACGTACCTCTCGACCAGCAGGGTGTCGTCGCCGAAGGCGCTGCCGGCCTCCCGCCGCGCGGCGGCCACGCCCGCGTCGTAGTCGGCCTCGTCGCGGACCACCCGCATCCCCTTGCCGCCGCCGCCGGCGGCGGCCTTGACCAGGACCGGCCAGGCGAACGTCGCCGGGTCGTCGTCGAGGCCGTAGGAGGGCACCACGGGGACGCCGGCGGCGAGCGCGACCTCGCGGGCCCGGTCCTTGCGGCCCATCAGGTCCATCACCTCGGCGGTGGGGCCGACCAGCGTGACGCCGGCGGCCTCGAGCGCGCGGGCGAAGGCGGCGCGCTCGCTGAGGAAGCCGTACCCGGGATGCACCGCGTCGGCCTCCGACCGCAGGGCGGCCTCGACCACCGCGTCGATGTCGAGGTAGCTGTCGACGTGGACCGAGTCGTCGGCGGCGCGCACGTGCGGGGCGTGGCGGTCGGTCTCGGTGTGCAGGGCGACGGTGCGGATGCCGAGGCGGGCGCAGGTGCGCATCACCCGGAGCGCGATCTCACCGCGGTTGGCGACCAGCAACGTGCGGATCGGCCCGTCGGCGCTGAGGCGCCGGGGGTCCGTCGGAGGCTGGGTCATCGTGCTCACATCCTGAAGACGCCGTAGGAGGGCGCCGGGGTCGGGGCGTTCGCGGCGACCGCGAGGCCCATGCCGAGGACCCGGCGGGTGTCGGCGGGGTCGATGATCCCGTCGTCCCACAGCCGGGCGGTGGAGTAGTAGGGCGAGCCCTGGGTCTCGTACTGGTCGCGGATCGGCGCCTTGAAGGACTCCTCCTCCTCGGCCGACCACTCGCCGCCGCGCGCCTCGATGCCGTCGCGCTTGACCGTGGAGAGCACCGAGGCCGCCTGCTCGCCGCCCATCACCGAGATCCGGGCGTTGGGCCACATCCACAGGAAGCGCGGGTCGTAGGCCCGTCCGCACATGCCGTAGTTGCCGGCGCCGAAGGAGCCGCCGATCACCACGGTGAACTTCGGCACCACCGAGGTGGCGACCGCGGTGACCAGCTTGGCGCCGTCGCGGGCGATGCCGCGGTTCTCGTACTCGCGGCCGACCATGAAGCCGGTGATGTTCTGCAGGAAGACCAGCGGGATGCCGCGCTGGTTGCACAGCTCGATGAAGTGGGCGCCCTTGAGCGCGGACTCGCTGAACAGGATGCCGTTGTTGGCCACGATCCCGACCGGGTGGCCGTGGATGTGCGCGAACCCGGTCACCAGCGTCTCGCCGTAGAGCCGCTTGAACTCGTGGAAGCGGCTGCCGTCGACGATCCGGCGGACCACCTCGCGGACGTCGTACGGCGTGCGGGTGTCGGCGGGCACCACGTCGGCCAGGGTGGCCGGGTCCTCCACCGGCTCCTCGGGGGTCCGCAGGTCGTACGCCGGGCGGCCGGGCGCCCCGGCCGCGGCGCCGTACCCGACGGTGGCAGGCAGGGTGTCGACGATGGACCGGACGATGGCCAGCGCGTGCGCGTCGTCGTCGGCGAGGTGGTCGACCACCCCGGAGGTGCGGGCGTGCACGTCGCCGCCACCGAGATCCTCGGCGGTGACCACCTCGCCGGTCGCGGCCTTCACCAGCGGCGGGCCACCGAGGAAGATCGTGCCCTGGTCGCGGACGATCACCGTCTCGTCGCTCATCGCCGGCACGTAGGCGCCGCCGGCGGTGCAGGACCCCATCACGCTGGCGATCTGCGGGATGCCGCGCGCAGACAGGTTGGCCTGGTTGAAGAAGATCCGGCCGAAGTGCTCCCGGTCGGGGAAGACCTCGTCCTGCATCGGCAGGAAGGCGCCGCCGGAGTCGACCAGGTAGACGCACGGCAGGTTGTTCTCCGCGGCGACCGTCTGCGCGCGCAGGTGCTTCTTCACCGTGATCGGGTAGTAGGTGCCGCCCTTCACCGTCGCGTCGTTGGCCACCACCATCACCTCGCGGCCGTGGACCCGGCCGATGCCGGCGACCAGGCTGGCCGACGGCACGGCGTTGAGGTCGTCGGCGTCACGGCCGTACATCCCCCAGGCGGCCAGCGGCGCGAGCTCGAGGAAGGGGCTGCCGGGGTCGAGCAGCCGGTCGACCCGGTCTCGGACCAGCAGCTTGCCCCGCTCGGTGTGCTTGCGGCGGGCGCTCTCCGCGCCGCCCTGTCGGACCAGGGCGAGGCGCTCGCGCAGCTCGGCGGTGAGGTCGTGCAGGCTCATGCCCCTTAGGTTAACGGTCATTAACCTCAGCGTCGAGGGAACGGGTCCGGCTGGCCGCGGGCGGCACGCCACCGGGGACGCCGCCGGGCGGGGCGTGGCAGGCTGTGCCCCCATGACGACGCCCGCCCACGAGCACAACCGGATCCACCCCACCGCCGTCCTCGGTCCCGAGGTGCGGCTGGGCCGGGGCAACGTCGTGGGGCCCTACGCCGTGCTCCAGGGCCCGGTCACCCTGGGCGACGACAACTTCGTCTCCGCGCACGTCTCGATCGGCGCCGCCGCCGACGTCCGCGGCCACCACCTCGACGCGAGCTGGGAGGAGACGAGCCGCGACAGCGGCGTGGTGATCGGCTCCCGCAACGTCTTCAAGGAGTTCACCTCCCTCACCCAGGGGTGGGCGCACGAGACGCGGCTCGGCGACGACTGCTTCCTGATGGGCAAGGCCCACGTCAGCCACGACTGCACCGTCGCCGACGGGGTCACCATGGCCCACGGCGTGGTGCTGGCCGGCCACGTGAGCGTCGGCGAGGGGGCCAACCTGGGGATGGGCACGGTGGTGCACCAGCGCGCCTGGATCGGTGCCGGCGCCATGGTCGGCATGCAGTCGGCGGTGCGGCACGACCTCCCGCCGTACGCCGTGAGCCTGGGAGTCCCGGCGCGCCCCACCCGCCTCAACACCCACCGGCTGGCGCGCCTGGGCGTGGGCGAGGACGCCGTCGACGCGCTCGCGGCGCTGGAGGAGACCGTGCTGCGCGGCGGCAGCGCCCTCGACGCCGTGCCCGACGGGCTGCGCCCGGCGCTCGCCGAGTGGCTGGCCCGCCGCGCGGCGTCCTGAGGGTCGAGAGCGGGCCGATATCCTCCGGCGCATGCCGTTCCCGACCGCCCCGTGGCGACGTACCGACCTGGGTGAGCGCCCCGAGGCCCCGACCCGCCGCTCGCTGCTGACCCGCACGCTGGTCGCCTGGGTGTGGGTCTTCGGCTGCTTCATGGCCTGGTCGCTGGCTACCCCGGTCTTCAGCTCCCCCGACGCGCCGGCCCACGACCTGATGGCCTGGCACGTCGCGCACGGCAACCTGCTCCCCGAGCAGACCGACGTCCTCAACGCCGGGGTCACCTCCAACGCGGTCACCCCGGCGCCCAAGGGGCTGGTCGAGACGGCCGACTCCATCGACTGCCTGCGGCACAAGCCGGAGAATCCCGCCTCCTGCCTCAAGCCGGTCACGAAGGAGTCGGAGCTGGTCGACTTCATCAACCCGGCGGGGCGCAACTTCCCCACCTACTACCTGGCGACCGGGTGGCCCTCCCACTTCACCGACGGCGCCACCGCGATCTTCGCCATGCGGACGGCGGCCGCCGCGCTCGCCGCCCTCTTCGTCGCCTGGGCCTTCAGCGCGGCCACCACCCGCGCCCGGCCGATGACCGCGGTCGCGGGGATCGTGGTGGCCCTGCCGCCGATGACGATGTATCTCGGCGGTGCGGTCAACCCCAACTCGCTCGAGATCACCGCGGCGATGGCGCTGGCCGCCTGCTCGGTGGTCTTCCTCCGAGAGCCGGAGACCTGGCTCGGCCGGGTGATGTACCGCCGGATGATGATCGCGGCCGCGGTGATGGTGACCATCCGGCTGCTGGCCCCGGTCTGGGTCCTGGTCTGGGTCGTCGCCTTCGTCCTGCTCGCCGACCGCCGGGTGTGGCGCCGGGTGCTGACCCGGCGCGGCATCGCCTGGGCGGCGCTCCCCTTCGCCGGTGCGGTCTTCAACCTGGTGTGGACCTACACCGCCGGGCTCACCGACTACCAGGCCGAGCCCAAGCACGACCTGAGCCTGATGGAGGCCTTCTGGGCCAGCAAGTCGTTCATCGACGAGTGGGGCAGCGTGACCTCCAGCGTCGGCAACTTCGGATGGCTCGACACCACGCTCGCCCCCGCCCAGTACTACTACTACTCCTTCACGGTCGTCTTCGTGGTCGCCGTCGCCTGGATCTTCCTGCGGGGCCGGGAGAGCCTGGTCACCGCGTGGCTGCTGGTCGCCGCCTACCTGGTGCCCGTGGTGCTGCAGGCGGCCCAGTGGAACACCAACGGCGGCGTCTGGCAGGGCCGCTACACCCTCCCGCTGACCGTGATGATCCCGATCATGACGCTGATGCTGGCCTCCGACCGGCTCGCCGAGCCGCGCCTCGCCCCGCTCGCCTCCCGCTACTCCCGGGTCCTGCCCGTCGCCCTCCTGCTGCTGCTCTGGGTGCACCTGGTGGCGATGCAGACCCAGCTGCGCCGCAACATCGCCGGTATCTCCGGGGCGGCGCCGGAGCAGGACCGGTGGGCGCCCCCGGTGCCCGCCGAGCTGCTCAGCGGGGGTCTCTTCCTCGCCCTCGCCCTGGCCTGGCTCGCCTTCGCCTTCGCCTCCTGGAAGGAGGGATCGGGCGCGGAGAGCGATAGGGTGCCCCGACCCGTTCAAGAGCCTGGAAAGAACCATGACGACGTCCTTCATCCCAGCCGCCAAGCCGATCATCGGTGACGAGGAGCGCGCCGCGGTCGACCGCGTGATGCGCTCCGGCATGGTCGCCCAGGGCCCCGAGGTCGCGGCCTTCGAGACCGAGTTCGCCGAGCGGCTCACCGCCGGCCGCACCTGCGTCGCCGTCAGCTCCGGCACCTCGGGCCTCCACCTCGGCCTGCTCGCTGCCGGGGTCGGCCCGGGCGACGAGGTGATCGTGCCCTCCTTCACCTTCGCCGCCACCGGCAACGCGGTGGCGCTGACCGGGGCCACCCCCGTCTTCGCCGACATCGACCCGGCGACCTTCTGCCTCGACCCGCAGAGCGTCAAGGCCGCGATCACCGAGCGCACCAAGGGCGTCATGCCGGTCCACCTCTACGGGCACCCGGCCGACATGGACGCCTTCGCCGACCTCGCCGCCGAGACCGGGATCCGGGTCTTCGAGGACGCCGCGCAGGCCCACGGCGCCACCTGGCGCGGGGCGCCGGTCGGCACCTTCGGCGACTTCGCCATGTTCAGCCTCTACCCGACCAAGAACATGACCTCCGGGGAGGGCGGCATGGTCTCGGTCGCCACCGACGAGATCGCCCGCCGGCTCCGCCTGCTGCGCAACCAGGGGATGGAGCGGCAGTACGCCAACGAGGTCGTCGGCTTCAACGCGCGGATGACCGACATCCACGCCGCGATCGGCCGGGTGCAGCTGACCAAGGTCGAGGGGTGGACCGAGCAGCGCCGCAGCAACGCGGCGTACCTCGACGCGCACCTCGAGGGGGTGCGGGTGCCCGGCGTGCACGAGAACGCCACCCACGTCTACCACCAGTACACCGTGCGGGTCCCGGGCGGCGGTGCGGAGCGCGACCGGATGGTCGCCGCGCTGCGCGAGGAGCACCAGGTCGGCTCGGGGGTCTACTACCCGATCCCCAACCACCGCCTCGACTCGCTGGCCGAGCTCGCCGGCGGCGTGGAGCTGCCCGAGACCGAGCTCGCCGCCACCGAGGTGATCAGCCTGCCGGTCCACCCGTCGCTGACCGAGTCCGACCTGGAGCGCGTCGTCACCGGCATGAACGCGGTCGTCCGGGCCGGGGCCTGAGGAGACCGCAGCAGTGCGCATCGTCGTCGTCAACAACTTCTTCCCGCCGCGGGTCGGGGGCAGCTCCCACCTCTCCGACGCCCTGGCGCAGGGCTACGCGGCGCGCGGGCACGACGTGCTGGTGGTCACCGCGGCCTACGGGGACGCCCCGGCCACCGAGGAGCGCGACGGGCTGCGCATCGTCCGGCTGCCGGCGGTGATGCTGCCCGAGACCAAGCTCGCGGTCAGCTTCGACCTCTCCTTCGCCACCCGGCCCTCGCTGCGCCGCCGGCTGGCCAGCCTGCTCGACGACTTCGCCCCGGACGTCATCCACCAGCACGGCCAGATGATGGACCTGACCTGGGCCACCGGTGCCTACGCCCGCCGCCGCGGGATCCCGACGCTGCTGAGCATCCACACCCGGCTGGAGAACCCCTCGGCGCACTACCGGCACGCGTTCCGCGGCCTGGACGCGGCCCTGGTCAACCCACGGCTGCGCCGTTACCGGCCGCGGATCGTGATCATGGACCGGCACATGGACGACTACGTCCACGAGCGCTACCCGCGCGGCTTCAGCGACCTGGTGCCGATCCCCGTCGGCGTGAACGCCGACTGGGTGCGCGGCGGCTCCCGCGCCGAGGGCCGCGAGCTGCTCGGGGTCGCCGACGACGTCCCGCTGATCCTCTCGGTGGGCCACGTCATCCCGCTGCGCGACCGGGTCGGCCTGGTGGAGGCCATGCCGGCCGTGCTGGAGCGGCACCCCGACGCCGTCCTGGCCGTGGTCGGCCGCGTCTACTACGACCTCTTCGCCCAGCGCGCCGAGGAGCTCGGGATCAGCCACGCGGTGCGCAGCGTCGGCGCGATGCCCAAGCCGACCATCCCCCACCTGCTGGCCGCCGCCGACGTGGAGGCCCACGAGCAGGGGGACGGGCTGGGCACCGCGACCCTGGAGGCGATGGCTGCCGGCGTCCCGGTGGTCGGATGGGGCCGGGAGGACAACTTCCCGGGCGTCGACCTGGTCGACGGCCGTGACCTGCACCTGTGCCCGCGCGGCGACGTGCCCGGCCTGGCCGAGCGGCTGCTGCGGGTGCTCGACGACCCCGAGGCCGCCCACCTGGTGGGCGCCCGAGGACGCGCCGTCTTCGACCGGCACTTCACCCTGGACCGGGTGCTCGACCAGCACCTGGAGACCCTGGCCGACCTGGCGGGAGTCCCCGCGGGGTCCCCCGTGGCCGTCCCCGACGCGGAAGGCACCACCGCATGACCCGCTCCGTCGCCCTGGGAGAACCCACCGTCGGCGAGCCGGAGCTCGCCGCGGTCGCCGAGGTCTTCGAGTCCGGCTGGCTCTCCGGCGCCGGCCCGTCGTGCCTGGCCCTGGAGTCCGAGCTGGCCCGGACCGTCGGCACCGCCCACGCGCTGGCCACCTCCAACTGCGGCTCGGCCCTCCACCTCGGCCTCCAGGTGCTCGGGGCGGGGCCCGGCGACGAGGTGATCGTCGGCGACTACACCTTCCCGGCCACCGGGCACGCGGTCGCCTGGACCGGTGCCACCCCCGTCTTCGCCGACGTCCGCCCCGACATCTGGTCGGCCGACCCGGCGAGCGTCGCCTCCCTGGTGACCGAGCGCACCGTCGGCATCCTGGCGGTCGACCCGTTCGGCCAGCCGGCCGACTACGACGAGCTGAGGGCCGTCGCGGACAGGCACGGCCTGTGGCTGATGGAGGACGCCGCCTGCGCCGCGGGCGCCACCTACCGCGGCCGTCCGGCCGGCAGCCTGGCCGACCTGGCGGCGTTCAGCTTCCACGGGCGCAAGGGGATCACCGCCGGCGAGGGCGGCGCGCTGGTCGGCGACGACGCCGACCGGATGAGCACCGCCCGCAAGCTGCACACCTACGGCATCGCCCCGGCGATCACCCGCGAGGGGGCGGCCACCCTGCCGGTGCCCAGCTTCGACGTGGCCGGCTACAACTACCGGCTCTCCGACGTGGCCGCGGCGATCATGCGCGTCCAGCTCACCCGCCTGCCCGACCTGCTCGCCGCCCGCGGCCGCGCCGCCGACGGGTACGCCGAGCAGCTCGGCGACCTCGAGCAGCTCGAGCTGCCGGTGGTGGCCGAGGGCCGCACCCATGCCTGGCAGTCCTACGTGGTGGCGATCTCCCCCGAGCTCGACCGCGGCGCCGTCGCCCTGGCCCTGCGCGAGCGCGGGGTGGGCTGCAACTTCGGCACCTACGCCTCCCACCTGCAGCCGGTCTACGGCCTCGCCCAGGAGTGCCCGGTCTCCGCGGACCTGTTCGCCCGCCACCTGGCCATCCCCATGCATGCCAACCTGGAGCCCGACGACGTCTCCTACGTCGCCGAGACGCTGCGCGAGGTCGTCTCCTCGGCCGCCGTGCGTCGCTGACCCACCTTGAAAGGAAACCCCCGCCCGATGTCCAAAGAGACCGTCTTCTTCACCGGTGGTGCCGGCTTCATCGGCCTGCACGTGGTCCCGATGCTGCTGGAGAAGGACTACAAGGTCCGGATCTTCGACAACATGTTCCGGGGCGACCGCGAGGCCGTGGCCGCCCTCGGCGACGACGTCGAGCTGATCGACCAGGACGTCCGCTACGGCGGCGCCGTCCACCAGGCGATGAAGGGCTGCTCCAAGGTCATCCACGCCGCCGCGGTGTCGATCAACAAGAGCCAGTCCGACCCGTACGAGTCGATGGACATCAACATGATCGGCAACCACAACGTCTTCGCGGCCGCCGCGGACCACGGTGTGGAGCGACTGGTCTACTGCTCGTCGGCCTCGGTCTACGGCGACCCCGAGCGGCTGCCCATGCACGAGGACGACCGGCTCTCGCCGCAGACGCCGTACTGCATCTCCAAGCGCGCCGGCGAGGACCTCCTCGGCTTCTACCAGCGCCGGGCCGGTCTCTCCTGGATCGGGCTGCGGTTCTTCAACGTCTACGGCCCCGGCCAGAAGACGACCGCCTACTACACCTCGGTGATCAACCACTTCGTCAACCGGATCCGCAACGGGGAGCCCCCGGTGATCGACGGCAAGGGCGAGCAGTCGATGGACTTCATCCACGTCCACGACATCGCCCGTTCTGTGGTGCTCGCCCTGGACTGCGAGCAGGACAACGTGCCGGTCAACATCGGCACCGGGATCGACACCTCGATCGCCGAGCTCGCCGACATCCTCATCGAGGCGGTCGACGCCGACGTGAAGCCCATCTTCAACGAGCGCGACGTCATCGCCTCGCGGCGCGCGGCCGACATCACCCGGGCCAAGGAGGTGCTCGGCTTCGAGCCGACCATCGAGGTCCGCCAGGGCATGATCGACCTCATCCGCGCGGGCGGCTGAGGGTCATGACCGCGCCGCGACCGGCGTCGCTGCCCCCGAACCCGTGGAACGAGCACGCGTGGGTGGTCGGCGACCCGGTCGTCGGCGAGGGCACCTGGATCGGTGCCTTCACCGTGATCGACGGCTCCGGCGGTCTGCGGATCGGCCGAGGCTGCGACGTCTCCTCGGGCGTGCAGATCTACACCCACTCCTCGGCCCGGCGCTGCGTCAGCGGCCGGAGCTACGACCGGGTGGACCACGCGCCGGTGACCATCGGCGACCGGGTCTTCCTCGGCGCCGGGGCCATCGTCAACATGGGCGTCACCATCGGTGACGAGGCGGTGGTCGCCGCGGGCGCCGTGGTGACCAGCGACGTGGCGCCGCGGACCATCGTGGCCGGGGTGCCGGCCCGGGTCATCGGCCACGTCGACCTCGACGAGCCCGAGGCCGACGGCGGCCCCCGCTTCGTCACCAGGCAGTGACGCAGACCCCCACCACGGTGACCACCGAGAGCAGCGCCAGCAGCCTCGGCACCCCCCGGCCGCGGACGGACCGCAGGGCGAGCAGCACCGCGAGCGGCGCCAGCGAGATCATGTAGCGCGGCACGATCGGGAAGTCGAAGCCGAAGTTGACGGTGTTGCTCGCCCGCAGGAACGGCGGGAACGCGAAGAGCACGAACAACAGCGACGCGACCAGCAGCCTGTCCTCGCGCAGCCAGGCCGGCCAGTGCGCCGCCACCCGGCGGCTCAGCCGACCCGCCCGCGGGCCGTCCGCCGCGACCGCGCCCTGCGCACCGATGCCGCCGGCGCCGGTTGTGCCGCCGGGACCGTCAGGGCCCTCGGGGACGCCGCCCCGGCGGCGGAGCTCGCCGAGCACGGCCAGAGCCAGGACGCCGAAGACCACGACCGAGATCAGGTACGGGAACCCGTAGCCGAAGCCGCGGAGCACCGTCGTCCACAGGTCACCGTCGAGCACCGGGAACGCGTTGACGTCGTTCCACGGGGTGTGCAACGACGAGACCTCGGTGACCGCGCCGGCCAGCAGGGTGCGCAGGCTGCCGTCGGGCACCGCGGAGTAGACCACCGAGTTGGGCTCGGTGGCGCGGGCCTCGATCACCATGTCCCACACGACGACCGGGCCGAGGAAGACCAGCGCCTGCAGCCCCAGGTGCCACCAGGTGACCCGCCACCCGGCCACGGCCTCGACACCCGCACGGGCGGCCAGCCACACCAGGCCGGTGGCCACCATCACCACCGCGACGGTGAGCGAGGAGGTGGCCGCCACCCAGGAGGCCAGCGCCGCCGCCGCCAGGTAGCCCCAGAACCACTTCGGCGAGCGCATCCAGGCCATCGCGCCCATCGCCACCAGCGCCCCGCAGAGCGTGGCCGCCGACCCCGGGTTGACCATCGGCCCGTAGTAGAGGATCCCCGGCGCCGCCACCGGGGCGAAGGTGAGGGCGACCCGGCGGGCGCCGCTCATCCCCACCGAGCGGGCCAGCAGCCAGCAGGCGACCATCCCGGCGATCAGCACCAGGGTGGAGCTGAGCCGCACCGCGTCGATCAGGTCCACGTCGACGGCCGCCTGCACCGCGCGGGCGCCGCCGAGCACCGTCGCGAAGTAGGTCGGGTAGTGGATGTAGCCGGTGGTGAACTGCGTCATCGGCAGGTAGAGGGGGCTCAGCTGCGGGTTGCCGCACTCGTAGGCCAGCGGGCCGGTGTCGTGGCCCACCCCGCACGACCACTCCTCGACGATGGCGTCGGTGTAGATCGACCCGCGGTGCGGGTAGGTCCCGGCGTCCATCTGGAGCACGTTGTCGAAGTGGGTGACCTCGTCGACGTGCGACATCGGCCGGCCCTGGAGCGCGATGGTGGAGAGCGCCACCACCGCCAGCAGCAGCACCAGGGCGGTGAGCACGTCGCCGGCGCGCCGGTGGGTCAGCAGGTCCCGGGCCCGGGGCCGCGCCGAGCGCTGGGCCACGCGGGTGCCGGCGGCCCGCGAGGGCTCAGGCACGTCCGGCCAGGACCTGGTCGACCACGTGGTGGGCGGGGAGGATCGAGTCGCGCTCGGCGTCGACGTCGCCCTCGCCGCGGACCAGGGTGACGAAGTGGGCCAGCTGGCTGGCCAGCGGCTCCGCGCCGATCACCTCCGGCACCTCGATCTCGGTCATCTGGCGGAAGCCGTCGCGCCCCGGGTCGCCGGCGATCGAGGAGTGGCGGTAGGCGGTGACACCGCGGCGCAGCAGGTCGACCTCGATCATCCGGTCGATCTCCTGGACCACCAGCTGGCGCACCTTGCGCTGCCCCAGCCGGCTGGCCGAGACCGACGCGATGCCGCCGTCCTCGAAGCGCAGGGTGGCCTCCACGATGTCCTCGGCACCCTCGACCGAGTCGGGGTGGAAGTGGCCGACCTGCACGTCGGCGCGGCCCGGGCGGTCACCGCCGAAGGCGCGGACCACCAGGTCGACGTCGTGGACCAGCAGGTCCCAGGCGACGCCGGTGGCGATCCGCGGCACGTACGGCGAGTGCCGCTCGGCGCGGACGTAGAGCGGCGCCTCCATCATCTTCATCGCCACCACGACGGCGGGGTTGAAGCGCTCCAGCAGGCCGCACATCAGGGGGGTGCCGGCGCGCTCGGAGGCGGCCACCACCTCCATGGTCTGCGCCAGCGAGGGGCAGACCGGCTTCTCCACCAGCAGCGGCAGCCCGGCCCCGATGATCTGCAGGGCCAGCGTGTGGTGCTGCTCGGTGGGAGCCGCGATCACGGCCGCGTCGACGTCGCCGAGGCCGTCGAGGTCGCGTGCCCAGCGGGCACCGTAGGCGTCGGCCACCTTGCGGCCGTTCTCCTCCAGCGGGTCGACGACGACAGCCAGCTCGGTGTCGGGGCCGGCCGCGATGGTGCGGGCGTGGTTCAGGCCCATCGAGCCGGAGCCCACCAGGGCGAGACGCAGGACGGACAACGGAAGACTCCTCGTTCGGGGCGACAGCGGACACAGACTAGGTGCTCAGGCCGCGAAGCGCTCCGGAAGGCGGCTCATAGCGCGAGCGACTGGGCGAGGCTGACCGACCAGGCGACCGCCGCCAGGGCGGCGAGCGACCACTGCATCGCGCGGCCGCGGCCCAGCGCCAGGGCGAGCGGGGCCAGCAGCAGCACCATCAGCGGCAGCCCGTAGCGCGGCTGGGTGCCGGTGGCGCCGTGGACGATGAAGAAGGCGGTCGGCAGCAGCACCACGGTGAGCAGCCAGGCGCCGAGTCCGGTGAGCGCGAGCACCCGCACCGGCGAGGTCAGCGGCCAGCGCGAGGAGAAGGCGACCAGCGCGGCGCCACCCAGGAAGAAGATCTGCAGCCCGGAGGCGAGGGCGCCCAGGAAGGGCGAGGAGTTGAAGGAGAAGAAGGTCAGGGGGGCCATCAGCGCCTGGGCGGCGCCCAGGATCTCGCCCCACAGGTCGCTCTGCGAGGCCAGCGACTCGCCCATCCCCCCGTCGGGGGAGGCACCGGCGGGCAGGCTCGCCGACCGCCACTCGGTGATCCCCAGGGTGGCCACCGCGAGGAGGGCCGCGGCGCCGGCCAGCAGCGCCGTACGACGCAGCAGCAGGCCGCGGTCCAGCTCGCGGGGAGTCCAGGGGCGGCCCACGCCGGGCCACAGAGCCGCCAGCAGCAGCACGTAGCAGGCGATCGGGACGTAGCTGAGCTTGACCTGGGCGATGACCAGCGCGAGGCCGAACGCCCACGCCATCCGCCGCCCCCACGAGCCGGCGACCCACGGGTGCCGCACGGTGACCAGCAGCAGCCCGGCCGCGCCCGCCAGGAGCGCCGCCCCGTCGGGGGTGACCGTCGCGCCCTGCCAGAGCACCGCCGGCACGCTGACCAGCAGCACCGGCAGCGCCACCGAGAGAGGTCCGGGCGCGCCGAGACGCCGCAGCGCCAGCGTGGTCAGCGCCGCGCCCAGGGCGAAGAGGAGGGCGATGCTGAGCCTGGCCGACTCGAAGAGGGAGAGCGGGGAGAGCGCCTCGAGGACCAGGGCGCTGCCCGCCAGGCCGGCGTAGAAGAGCGGGGAGTAGCTGAGCACGTAGGAGACGCCGGCCGGCGCGATCTCCCGGACGTCGCGCAGCTCGGGGCAGATCGGGTCGAGCTCGGTCTCGGGCAGGTAGAGCCCGCGGCACGACATCTCGCGCACCGTCTCGCGGCCGTAGAGGTCGCCCACCCTGGGCAGGTCGCCCGAGCGGGCGATCCGGGCGCTGTAGTCGAAGTGCGCCTGCTCGTCGTAGGGGGAGACCCGCTCGAAGGAGAGCGCGGTGACCGTGGCCAGCACCAGGCTCGCCACCAGGGTGAGCAGACATGCGAGTGCCGTGCCGCGCCTGGTTCGCATGGGAGGGAGCCTAGCGACGCTCGATAGGGTGCGCCCATGCCGGTCCCACCCCTCAGCTTCGCGATCCCCTACTACGCCGGCCGGGACTACCTGCGCGAGGCGATCGAGTCGGTGCTGGCCCAGACCCGCGACGACTGGGAGCTGCTCGTCGTCGACGACCGTGGCCCCGAGCCCGCCGCCGACCTGGTGGCCGAGTACGCCGACCCGCGGATCCGCTACGTGGTCAACGAGGAGAACCTCGGGCTCGCCGGCAACTGGAACGAGTGCGTCCGGCTGGCCCGCGCCCCGTGGGTCACCCTGCTGCACGGCGACGACCGCCTGCTGCCGGAGTACGCCGAGCGGGTGCTGGCCGCGACCGCCCGGGTCGCCGACGACGTCTCGGTGGTCTTCACCGACGCCGCCGTCATCGGCGCGGACGGCAGCCCGACCAGCACCCCCGCCGACGTCGCCAAGACCGTGCTGCGCGGCCGCGGCGGCGACCACGACGTGCGTGGCGACGCCGGCCTGGCCGGCCTGCTGCGGGGCAACTACATCGTCTGCCCGACGATGTGCCTGCGCCGCTCCCTGCTCGGGGAGGCGCCGTTCACCACCCGGTGGCGGTTCGTGCCCGACTGGGAGCTCACCTGCCGCCAGCTGCTCGAGGGCCACGCCCTGCACAGCATCCGCACCCCGCTGCTGGAGTACCGCCGGCACGGGGGCAGCCAGACCTCCCTGCTGACCGCCGACGCCTCGAGGTTCGCCGAGGAGCTGGGGTTCCTCCAGGAGATGGCCGACGCCGCGGGCCGGCGGGGCTGGCGCCGCTCGGAGCGTGCCGCCCGCCGCCGGCCGGTCACCCGGGCGCACCTGGCGCTGCAGGCGTTGGCCGACGTGCTCCGCGGCCGGCTGACGGCCGGCCGGGAGAAGGCCTCGATGCTGCTCGCGGACCTACGCGGTCGTCGCTGACCCGGGCGCTGCGCTTGTCGCTGACCCGGGCGCTGCGCCGGTCGCTGTGCCGGTGGTGGAGCCGGTCGTGGGGCCGGTCGCTGTGCCGGTGGTGGGGCCGGCGACGACGGGGACGGGGTCGGTCGGGTGGGGGCCGGTCGGGCTGGGGCGCGAGATGCGGATCCGCAGCAGCGAGATGAAGAGCCCCGCCATCATCGTCTGCGCGCCCAGCACGAGCCCGAGCACCGCGGGCACGCTGAGGCGCACCGAGGTGGAGGTGTCCAGCCGGCCGAAGCCCGCGTCGCCCCAGTTGAGGACGGCGACCAGGGTCATCGCGACGCCGGCGACGAAGAAGGCCAGGCCGACGATGATGCCGGTCTCGAAGTTGAGCCGCTGCTCGAAGGCCCGGAACCGCCGGCTGCCCGGGGGCAGCAGCCCCTCCGCGGCCGCGTACACCCGGGAGAGCACCGAGAAGATCACCCCCTGGTAGCCGACGATCGCGGCTCCCATCCCGAAGAGCAGCGTGCCGACGTCGAGCCCGACCCCGCCGATCCGGACGCTGCCGGCGAGGAGCACACCGGTGGTCAGCAGGCCGAGCAGCGCCAGCGCCATGCCGGGGTAGAAGAAGAGCCAGCGCGGGCTGTAGAGGAGCAGGAAGCGCAGGTGCCGCCACCCGTCACGCCAGCTGCGCAGGTGGGGCGGACGGCTGCGGCCGTCGGGGCGCAGCGTGGTGGGCGCCTCGCTGACCTTCAGGTCGGCCAGGCTCGCCTTGACCACCATCTCGGAGGCGAACTCCATCCCCGTGGTGCGCAGGTCGAGCGCCAGGATCGAGGCCCGGTTGAAGGCGCGGAGACCGCAGTGGAAGTCCCGCGAGGGGGTCCGGAAGAAGAGCCGGCCCACGAAGGTCAGCACCGGGTTGCCCAGGTAGCGGTGGAGCGGCGGCATCGCGCCCTCGGCGATCCCGCCGAGGAAGCGGTTCCCCATCACCAGGTCGTCACCGGCGCGGAGCCGCTCCAGGAACGGCATCAGCGTCCCGAAGTCGTAGGAGTCGTCGGCGTCGCCCATCGCGACGAAGCGGCCCCGGGCGGCGGTGATGCCGCCGATGAGGGCGGCGCCGTACCCCTTCTCCGGGATCTCGACGACCCGCGCGCCGTTCTCCAGAGCGATCTGCTGGGAGCCGTCGGTGCTGCCGTTGTCGGCGATCAGCACCTCACCGACCACGCCGTGGTCGTCGAGGAACGCCCGCGCCTGCCGGATGCAGGTCTCCAGGGTCTCCGCCTCGTTGAGGCACGGCATCACGATGCTGAGCTCGACGGGCGCGGTCGCGGCGGTGTCCGGCTGGGAGGGTGAAGGCACGGCTGGCATTGTAGGCGTCCCTCATCCGCCGGCCGCGGGGCGCGAGGCCGTCGGCACGCCCAGGGCACCGTGGGCCATCGTGACCAGCAGGTCGCGCATCTCCTCGTCCGGCAGCAGCCGGCTGTGCGGGGTGGAGTTGAGCAGGCCGAACGCCGCGTGCGCCATCGCGCGCGCCCGGTCGGCGCCGAGGTCGCGGTGGTGGTGCCGCAGCTGCTCGGCCCACAGGTCGACGTAGGCGCGCTGCAGCCCGCGGACCTGCTCGCGGGCCTGCGGGGGCAGCGACTCCCAGTCGCGGTCCTGCACCACGATCAGCGCCTGGTGGCGCAGCGCGAAGTCGGTGTGCCACTCGACCAGGGCGGCCACGGCGGCCGCCGGCCCCTCGGCCGACTCGACCCGCTCGCGGCCCACCGCGAGGAGCTCCTCGCTGATCCGCACCAGCATCTCGGCGAGCATCGCGTCCTTGGACGGGAAGTGCTTGTAGAGCGCCGGCCCGCTGATCCCGCAGGCGGCGCCCAGCTCGGCCACCGAGACCCCGTGGAAGCCGCGGGCCGCGAAGAGCCCGGCGGCGGTCTCCAGGATCTGCTCGCGACGGGTCATCGGCACAGGTTAGCGCCGGTTCACCCCGGCGCGGCGGGCGTCGGTGGGACACGTCCTCACTCGGAGGTGGGGTCCCACTCGCCCAGCGCGACCCGGGCGCGCAGGGCCGCGTCGGTCCCGGTCTCCAGGTCGCTCTCCAGCGGCCCGTCGCTCTCGCCGTCCTCGTCCGGCCACTCACCGGCCGGGGCGCCGCGCCCCGGAGACCGCACGGTCATCGCGTGCACCTGGGCCAGCAGCTCCTCGCGCGGCACCCCGCGCAGGTGCAGCAGCACCAGCGGGTCGGCCTCGACCAGCCAGCCGACCTGGGCCGCGACGGCGACCGCGTGCCGGCACGGGTCGACCCAGTGGTCGCAGCTGCAGGTCCAGGCCAGGTCGCCGGCGTACGGGACCAGCTCGACGCCCACCTCCTCGCAGTCCTCCACCATGTCCAGCGGGAGGTCCCCGGAGAGCAGCGCCGGGATCCGTCCCGTGCTGGCGGCGGCCACCTCGGCGAAGAGCAGCCGGCTCGCCTCGTCCAGGGTCTCCACGGTGCCGCTGACCGTCCACGCGTCGTCCCGCTCGGCGACCGCCGCGAGGTAGCCGCCGACACTCACCGAGATGGCACCCACCGCGCCCTCGCGCGCCAGGCGGCGGCCACGGGTGAGGTCCTGCTCGCCGTACGCCGCCTCCTCCAGGCTCCGCGCCCAGGCCTTGCCCCACCAGGTGGTGGTCGCCCGGCCGCGCCGCGGCGCCAGCCGGGGGAAGGTGACCGGTGGGGCGGACGCCGTCATCGCCGGCTCACCTGAGGGCCACCAGGTCGCGCAGCTCCTCGTCGCCCAGCTCGGAGAGCGCCGTCTCCCCGCGGGCCAGCACGGCGTCGGCGACCCCGCGCTTGCGGGCGAGCAGCTCCGCGACGCGCTCCTCGACGGTGCCCTGGGTGATCATCCGGTGCACCTGGACGGGGCGGGTCTGCCCGATCCGGTGCGCCCGGTCGGTGGCCTGGTCCTCCACCGCCGGGTTCCACCACCGGTCGAAGTGGACGACGTGGTCGGCGCGGGTCAGGTTGAGCCCGGTGCCGCCGGCCTTGAGGGAGAGCAGGAAGACCGGCACGTGGCCAGGGTCCTCGGGGCCGGCCTGGAAGCGCCGCACCATCGCCTCGCGCTCGGCCACCGGGGTGCCGCCGTGCAGGAACTGGTGCGGGATGCCGGAGCGCGCCAGGTGCTGCTCGAGCAGCCGGGCCATCGCCACGAACTGGGTGAAGACCAGCACCGCGCCGTCCTCGGCCAGCACCGTGCCGATCAGCTCGTCGAGCAGGTCGACCTTCTCCGAGCGACCGGCCAGGTTGGTCGCGGGCTGCTTGAGGAAGTGGGCCGGGTGGTTGCAGATCTGCTTGAGGCCGGTGAGCATCGCCAGCACCAGGCCGCGGCGCGCCTCGGCGTCGGCGCGCTCGATGCGCTCCATCCGGTCGCGGACGAACGCCTCGTAGAGGACGGCCTGCTCGCGGGTCAGCCCCAGCAGGTGGTCGGTCTCGGTCTTGGGCGGCAGCTCGGGGGCGATCCCCGGGTCGGACTTGCGGCGGCGCAGCAGGAACGGCGCGACCAGGTCGGCGAAGCGGGCGGTGAGCGCCGGGTCCACCCCGGCCTCGATCGGGGAGGCCCAGGTGCGGCGGAAGGCCAGCCGGCTGCCCAGCAGCCCGGGGATCGCCCAGTCGAGGATCGCCCACAGCTCGGTCAGGTTGTTCTCCACCGGGGTGCCGGTCAGGGCGACCCGGGCCCGGCTGTCGATGGTGCGCAGCGCCTTCGCGGTGCCCGACCGGGCGTTCTTGACGTGCTGCGCCTCGTCGGCGACGACGAGGTCCCAGTCGACCCCGGCCAGCACCGCCGCGTCGTTGCGCATCGTGCCGTAGGTGGTGAGCACGAAGCCGCCCTCGAGCCCTTCGAGCGACCTGGCCCCACCGTGGAACCGACGGACCGGGACGCCGGGCGCGAAGCGCTGCACCTCGGCCTCCCAGTTGCCCAGCAGCGAGGCGGGGCAGACCACCAGCGTCGGTCCGCCGACGGTGCCACCAGTGCCCGAGGCGCCCACCGCGGCCTGACCGGTCTCGGCGCGGTGGAGGTGGAGCGCGATCAGGGTCACGGTCTTGCCCAGCCCCATGTCGTCGGCCAGGCAGGCCCCCAGGCCGAGCGAGGTGAGCTCGGCCAGCCAGGTGAGGCCGTGGCGCTGGTAGTCGCGCAGCGTCGCCTTCAGCGAGGCCGGCACCGGGACGGGCTCGCGGGTGGCCGCGGTGCGCAGCCGCTCGCGGACCTTGAGCAGCGAGGCGCCCACCACCACCTCGACGTCCGGGGAGCCACCCTCGGGGCCGGCCTCCACCTGGGTCACCCCGGTCAGCGCCGCGGCGAGGGCGGCGGCGGGCTTGACCGTCCGGATCAGCCGCTTGCGCGCACGGTCGGCGGTCGCGGGGTCGACGACGACCCAGCTGTCGCGCAGCCGCACCACCGAGGCCGCCGACTCGGCCAGCAGCGACATCTCCTCCTCGGTGAGCGGGTCGCCGTGCAGCGAGACCTGCCACTTGAAGGCGAACAGCGCCTCGGCCCCCAGGGTGGAGCTCTGCAGCGGCTCGTCGGGCGACAGGCGCGGCGAGGTCTGCTCGAGCACCGCCCGTGAGGTCAGCTCGCGGCCCAGCTCGCGGGGCCAGTGCACCTCGACGCCGATCGCCTGGAGCGCCCCCAGGCCCCCGGAGAGCAGGTCGACGACCTCGTCCGCGGCGAGGGTGATCCGGTCGGGGACCCGGACGTCGAGCAGCCGCTCCAGCACCGGCCACGCGTCGGCCGCCTGCCGCAGCGCCAGCCCGGCGTGCACGCGCGCGCGGTCCCCGAAGCCGTGGCTGGCCTCCGGGCCCGACTCCAGCCACAGCTCGGCGGCGTCGGCCACGAGGTGGACCCCGCCCTCGGCGTGCACCTGGGGCACGAGCCGCAGCTCACCGGCGTAGAGCTCCTCCTCGGCCGCCTCGACGCGCAGCGAGAGGCGCACCAGCTGGGGCCGCTCGTCGGCCTGGGCCTCCTCCTCCTTCAACCGGGCCAGGCGCTCCTGGAGGCGGCTGGGATAGCTCGGCACCGCAGTCGGGCGGGTGGGGGTGCGTCGCGGCATCGCGTCGACCACCGCCTCCAGGACGGCACGGACGATGCCCTCCGCGGCGGCCGCGTCGAGGTCGCCGTAGGCACGGGAGCGGGCGAGCTGGGTGATCCTGTCCTCGGTGGCGCTGTCGAGCGGGGCGACCTGCCACCACGGCTGGCTGGGGTGCGGCTCGAAACGGCCCTCGGCGACCAGGCGCAGCCCCAGGTGGGCCGCGCCGGCGAGCAGGGCGACGCTCGGGTGGACGGGGCGGCCCTCGGTGGCGCCGAGCTCCCGCTGGGCTCGGGCCAGCACCGGCATGGCCGCGGAGATCGGCATCGAGACCGAGCGGCCACCCGTGAACTCGATGGTCGACCGGCGCGGCGGCCTCCCGGCACGGAAGGTCGCGGGGCCGGTGATGGGGACGAAGCTCACCCCACGACGCTAGCCCCCACCTCCCACCGGCCTGCGGCTAGTGTGCCTGGGATGAGCATCCTGGACGCCCCACTCGCCCGTCTCGACGGCACGCCCGGCTCCCTGCGCGACCTGACCGGGGGCCGCCCGGCCCTGCTGGTCAACGTGGCCAGCAAGTGCGGGCTCACCCCGCAGTACGCCAAGCTCGAGGCGCTCCACGAGCAGTACGCGGACCGCGGCTTCACCGTCGTCGGCCTGCCCTGCAACCAGTTCATGGGCCAGGAGCCGGGGACGGCGGAGGAGATCGCGGAGTTCTGCTCCGCCACCTACGGCGTCACCTTCCCGATGGCCGAGAAGATCGAGGTCAACGGCGAGGGCCGCCACCCGGTGCTGGAGCCGCTGGTCGAGCTCGCCGACGACAAGGGTCACACCGGCGACGTGCAGTGGAACTTCGAGAAGTTCCTGGTCGCCGCCGACGGCCGGCCCGTGGCCCGGTTCGGGCCCACCACCGAGCCCGACGACCCGGCCCTGGTGGCGGCCGTGGAGGGTCTGCTGGCGGGGTGACGCAGCACACTTCTTAAGCAGGTGATCGTTGACCGGGGCAAGCACTAGCCTTCCCCGGTGAGCACCCAGACCGAAGCAACGACCCCGGACCAGCCGTCCGCCGACGACCGGCTCGACAAGAACGTCCTCCTCGTCGCCGGCGTGGTGGTGCTCGGCGCCATCATGTCGATCCTGGACATCACCGTCGTGTCGGTGGCGCTGGAGACCTTCCAGAACGAGTTCGAGGCGACCTCCGCAGAGGTCGCCTGGACGATGACCGGCTACACGCTGGCGCTGGCCTCGGTGATCCCGCTGACCGGGTGGGCGGCCGACCGGTTCGGCACCAAGCGGCTCTACCTGCTGGCGGTCGGCCTCTTCACCGCCGGCTCGGTGCTCTGCGCGGTGGCCGACAGCCTGCAGACCCTGGTGATCTTCCGGGTCCTGCAGGGTCTCGGCGGCGGCATGCTGATGCCGCTCGGCATGACGATCCTGACCCGCGCCGCCGGCCCGCACCGGGTCGGCCGGGTGATGGCCGTGCTGGGGATCCCGATGCTGCTGGGCCCGATCTTCGGCCCGATCGTGGGCGGCTGGCTCATCGAGGCGGCCTCGTGGCACTGGATCTTCCTGATCAACCTGCCGATCGGCGGCCTGGCCCTCGTCTACGCCGTCATCGTGCTGCCCAAGGACCACGTCGAGCCGTCGGAGACCTTCGACTGGATCGGCATGCTGCTGCTCTCCCCCGGCCTGGCACTCTTCCTCTACGGCGTCTCCTCGATCCCCGAGCACGGCACCTTCTTCCACGCCGAGGTCGGCGTCACCGCGACGCTCGGCCTGCTGCTGGTCGCCGCCTTCGTCCCGTGGGCGCTCAACCGCCGCAACGAGCACCCGCTGGTCGAGCTGCGTCTCTTCTCCAACATGAAGATGACCGTCGCGGTGATCGCGATGGCCTTCTTCGCCATCGCCTTCTTCGGCGCCTCGCTGCTCTTCCCGCTCTACTTCCAGCAGGTCCGCGGCGAGGACGCCCTCGGGGCCGGGCTGCTGCTGGCCCCGCAGGGGATCGGCGCCATGGTCACCATGCCGATCGCCGGGTTCCTGGCCGACAAGAAGGGCCCCGGCAAGGTGGTGCTCGTCGGCATCTCGCTGGTCACACTCGGCATGGCGATGTTCACCCAGCTCGAGGCCGACACCTCCTACACCTTCATCCTGAGCTCGCTCTTCGTCATGGGCCTCGGCATGGGCGCGACCATGATGCCGATCATGGGCTCGGCGCTGCAGACGCTGACCGACCACAACATCGCCCGCGGCTCCACGCTGATGAACATCACCCAGCAGGTCGCCGCCTCGATGGGCACGGCGCTCTTCTCGGTGATCCTCACCAACCAGATCAAGGCCTCCGACTCCGCCGGCAACTACCTGGGCCTGAAGGGGATGCTCTCGCAGGTCGGCGGCGCCGAGGCCGCCGAGCTCAAGGCCAAGCTGGAGGCGCTGGCGCCGGTCGCCCTGCCGGAGCTGGCCGACGCGTTCGCCACCGTCTTCGTGGTCGGCACCATCCTGGTCGGCTGCGTGCTCATCCCGGCGTTCTTCCTGCCCCGCAAGCCCCCCGAGGAGCCGGTCGACCCCACCGCGATGATGGGTCACTGACCCCGGGCGGGCGAGCGTCCGCGGAGCCCGTTCACCCACACCCGCGGGCGACGGCGGGGGCGGCCGGGGCCGGCTCAGCCGTTGACCGCCAGGGTGAGCGGCAGCACCTCGGTGGCGCCGGCCGCCCTGATCGCCCGGGCGGCGAGGGTGAGGGTCCAGCCGGTGACCACCAGGTCGTCGACCAGCAGCACCGGCCCCGCCGGGACGTCGGCCCGCAGCGCGGAGCGGCGGCCGACCGCGGCGACCCGCTGGGCGGAGTTGGCCGCGCCCTTGCCGGCCGGCACCTCGGGGTCGACGATCGCCCAGGCTCCGACGACGGGCACCTTGAGGTAGCGCGAGAGCCCTTCGGCGAGGTCCCGGGTCAGCGTCGGGCGGCGGGCGGACTCGACGAAGACGATGGCCTCGACCCGGGGTCGCCAGTCGTTGAGCACCTCGACCACGGCCCGGACCAGCGGCACGGGCACGGGACCGTCGAGCGCCTCGCCCTCGGGGCCGGTGCGGAAGAGGTCGCGCAGCTGAGAGCCGTAGCCGAGGTCGGTGAGCCGGTTGACCGCCCGGCCGTCGGCGGCGCCGTCGGCGATCTTGCCCTTGAGCTCGATCCCGAGGTTGGCCAGGCCGCTGGGCCACATCTTGCGGGGCTCGATCACCACGCCGGGCCGGGCCAGTCGCTCGTGCGCGGCCTCGACCGACTGCTCGGAGACCGACGTCGAGAGCCGGAGCCCGCCGCAGTTGTCGCAGCGCCCGCACCGCTCGCTCACGTCGGGGTCGTCGAGCTGGTCGCGCAGGAACCACATCCGGCACCTGTCGGTGGTGATGTAGTCGAGCATCGCCTGCTGCTCGCGCTCCCGGGCCGCGGCCACCCGGGCGTAGCGCTCGGCGTCGTAGCTCCACGGCTGGCCGGTGGCGGTCCACCCGCCCTGGACCCGGCGGACCGCGCCGTCCACGTCGAGCACCTTGAGCATCTGCTCGAGCCGGGAGCGGCTCAGGTCGACGTAGGTCTCCAGCGCGGCGGTGCTCAGCGGCCGGTCGGCACCGCCGAGCACCTCCAGGGTCTGGCGCACCAGCTCCTCCCGCGGGAAGGACAGCGAGGCGAAGTAGGCCCAGATGTCGCGGTCCTCGGTGGCGGGGAGCAGCACCACTGTCGCCTCGTCGGTGCCGCGGCCGGCGCGGCCGACCTGCTGGTAGTAGGCCACCGGGGAGGCCGGCGCCCCCATGTTGACCACGAAGCCGAGCCGGGCGTCGAAGCCCATCCCCAGGGCGCTGGTGGCGACCAGGGCCTTGACCCGGCCCTCGACCAGGTCCTGCTCGAGCGCCTGGCGCTCGCTCGCCTCGGTCTGGCCGGAGTACGCCGCGACCTGGAGGCCGCGGGAGCGCAGGTAGTCGGCGATCTCCTGGGTGGCGGCCACGGTGAGGCAGTAGACGATGCCGGAGCCCGGCTGCTCGGCCAGGTGGTCGGCGAGCCAGGCGAGCCGCTGCTCGGCGGTCTTGAGTCGGACCACGCCCAACCGCAGCGACTCGCGGTCGAGCGAGCCGCGGAGCACCAGGACGTCGGAGCCGAGCTGCTCGGCCACGTCGGCGGTCACCCGGGCGTTGGCGGTGGCGGTGGTGGCCAGCACCGGGATCCCGGTGGGCAGGTCGCCGAGGAGGGTGCGGATGCGGCGGTAGTCGGGCCGGAAGTCGTGGCCCCAGTCGGAGATGCAGTGGGCCTCGTCGATCACCAGCAGGCCCGCGGAGGCGGCCAGCCGGGGCAGCACCTCGTCGCGGAAGCCGGGGTTGTTCAGGCGCTCCGGGCTCACCAGCAGGACGTCGACCTCGCCGGCGTGGATCGCGTCGTGGATCGGCTGCCACTGCTCGATGTTGGTGGAGTTGAGGGTGACCGCCCGGATGCCGGCCCGCTCGGCGGCGGCGATCTGGTTGCGCATCAGGGCCAGCAGCGGGGAGACGATCACCGTCGGCCCCGCGCCCTGGGCCCGCAGCAGCAGGGTGGCGACGAAGTAGACCGCCGACTTGCCCCATCCGGTGCGCTGGACCACCAGCGCCCGGCGGCGGTCGACGGCCAGCGCCTCGATCGCGGACCACTGGTCCTCGCGGAGCACGGCGTCGTCGCTGCCGACCAGGGCACGCAGGTGACGCTCGGCCTCCGCCCGGACGCCGCGGCGCGCCTCGTCGGACACGGACGGGTCGGTGAGGCTGCCGGCTGGGCTGCCGGTCGAGCTGCCCGCGGGGCTTCCGGTGGGGGTCATGCCCCCTGTCTAGCAACCGTCGCCGACACGTGGCTCCCCAGGACCCCCGTTCCGGGCGAACCCGCACCTCGTCGCGCACCCAGCGCCAGGGCCGGGGGGTGTCCCGGTCATCGGCAGGGTCGGCGTCGTCCTGCCGTGCCCCCTTCTCCAGGAGCACCACCCGATGACCGGCCGAAAAGGCCACACGCGGGGCGTCGGCGGAGTAGACAAGGGGCCACGACCCGCCCTCCCAGGAAGCCACCACCATGACCGCCCTGCCCACGCTGCGCCGCAGCCTGCCCACCATCGCCGTCGCCGGCGCCCTGCTCGCGCTCTCCGCCACCACCGGGGCCAGCGCCGCGTTGGTCGTCACCGGCCAGCACATCAAGGACGGCACCGTCACCACCAAGGACGTCAGGGACGGTTCGCTGACCACCAAGGACCTCCACCGGCGCAGCGCGGCCGCCCTGCGGGGCCGCACCGGTCCGGCCGGGCCCGCCGGGCCTGCGGGGCCGGCGGGGGCACCCGGCGTCACCGGCTACGAGGTGGTCACCTTCACCGGCACGGTCGGCCCCGCGAGCGGCGGGGAGGTGAGCGCCGAGTGCCCGGAGGGGAAGCGGATCCTGGGTGCGGCCAGCTACTTCGACGGGATCCTCGACGGCACCCAGGAGGAGATCGGGCGGGACGGCAGGCAGGCCTGGGCCTACGGCTACAACTCCGACCCCGAGACCCCGGACGTGCTCAACCTGGACCTGGTCTGCGCCCGGGTGGGGTGAGCCCGCCCGGGATCACCAGATCCGGATGCGGTCCTGCGGCTCGAGCCAGAGGCCGTCGCCCGGGGCGGTGCCGAAGACCTCGTGGAACTCGTCGAGGTTGCGCACGATGTTGGCGCGGAACTCCGGCGGCGAGTGCGGGTCGACGGTGAGGTACTGCTGCTCCTGCTCCTTGCGCCGCTTGGTGCGCCAGCAGTAGGCCCAGTTGAGGAAGAGCGTGCGGCGCTCCTCGGGCGTGGCCGCTCCCTGCGTCGCGATCATGTAGGCCTTGTGGCCGATGGTGAGGCCGCCGAGGTCGCCGATGTTCTCGCCCACGGTGAGCGCGCCGTTGACCTTCTCGCCGGGGAGCGCCCGGGGCTCGAAGGCGTCGTACTGGGTGATCAGCGCCTTGGACTTCACCTCGAAGGCGGCCTTGTCGGCGGCCGTCCACCAGTCGTTGAGGTTGCCCTCGCCGTCGTACTGGGCGCCCTGGTCGTCGAAGCCGTGGCCGATCTCGTGACCGATGACCGCGCCGATGCCGCCGTAGTTCTCGGCCGGGTCGGCGTCGGGGTCGAAGAACGGCTTCTGCAGGATGCCGGCGGGGAAGCAGATCTCGTTGGTGCCGGGGTTGTAGTAGGCGTTGACCGTCTGCGGGAGCATGAACCACTCGTCGCGGTCGACCGGCCCGCCGAGCTTGCCCAGCTCGCGGTCGGTCTCGAACTCCGCGACCGCCGCGACGTTGCCCAGCAGGTCGTCGGCCGAGACCTGGAGCGCGGAGTAGTCGCGGAAGCGGTCGGGGTAGCCGATCTTGGGGCGGAAGGTGGCCAGCTTGTCGAAGGCCCGCTGCTTGGTCTCGTCGGTCATCCAGTCGAGGGCGGCGATGGACTGCCGGTAGGCCTCGAGGAGGTTGGCGACCAGGTCGTCCATCAGCTCCTTGGAGCGCGGCGGGAAGTGGCGGGCGACGTACTCGCGGCCCACCGCCTCGCCGATCGCGCCCTCCACGAACCCGACCCCGCGCTTCCACCGCTCGCGCAGCTCGGGGGTGCCGTTCAGGGTGCGGCCGTAGAAGTCGAAGTTGGTCTCGACGAAGTCGTCGGTCAGGTAGGCGGCGCGGGAGCGGAGCACCTTGGCGGCCAGCCACGGGCGCCACCGGTCGAGCGGGACCTCGACGATCACCTTGGCCAGGTGCTCGAGGTAGGAGGGCTGCCGCACGCAGGTCTCGGCGATCAGCCCGTCGCTGCCCTCGCGGCCGCCGGCCAGGGCGCTGATCCACTGCCCCCAGTCGAAGGTGGGCGCCAGCCGGTCGAGCTCCTCGCGGGTGGTGAGGTTGTAGGTCTTCTGCACGTCGCGGGTCTCGGCCCGCTCCCAGTGGCCCTCGGCCAGCCGGGTCTCGAGCTCGAGCACGGCCTTCGCCGAGGCCTCCGGCTCCGGTCGCCCGGCGAGCTCGAAGAGGCGGGTGAGGTAGGCGAGGTACTTGTCGCGGATCTCGGCGAACTTCTCCTCGCGGTAGTAGCTCTCGTCGGGCAGGCCGAGACCGCCCTGGGTCAGGTTGAGCAGGTAGCGGTCGGACTGCCTGGCGTCGGTGTCGACGTAGGAACCGAAGAGACCGCCGCCGCCCAGGCGCTCGAACCCGCCGAGGAACCCGGCCAGCTCCCCCTCCTGGAGGGCGTCGACCGCCGCGAGCAGCGGCTGCACCGGGGCTGCCCCCCGGGCGGCGATCGTCCCGGTGTCCATGAAGGAGGCGTAGAGGGCGGCGATCTTGCGGGCGTCCTCCGGCTCCGCGCCGCGCGACGGGTCGGCGGTCAGCTCCTCGATGATGGCCCGGACCTGGGCCTCCGCGGCGTCGGCGAGCATCACGAACGGACCCCAGCTGCTGCGGTCGCTGGGAATCTCCACGGACTCCAGCCAGGCCCCGTTGACGTGACCGAAGAGGTCGTCCTGGGGGCGGGTGTCGCGGTCCATGCCGTCACGGGCGTCGTCGAGGATGCTCACGCCGCCACCATAACGGCCGGGTCCGACGAGACCTGGCTACCGCGCGTGCGGCACCATGTGCCCATGACCAGTCGCGCCTACTCGCCCCCGACGACGACGCGGAGCAGGGTCCCCCTCCTGCTGCTGGTCGGGGCGCTGCTGCTGCTGGCGGCACTGCTCCCGGCGGCCATGTGGCTGGACCGCGGGCTCGACGAGGACCGGAAGATGTACCTGGACCGCCAGGACATGGCCTGGCTCCAGTACCAGCTCGTCCTCAACCAGGTCGAGCCGGTGGCCCTCGTGCTCGAGGGCGCGGAGGCCGAGATCGGCGCCGCCACCTTCTCGCCGCGCGAGGGGGTCACGGTCGAGGTGACCACCGATACGGACACCGGGGAGGACGGCGTGCCCGTCTACAGCTACTGCGTCCGGGCCGGCAACGAGGAGGGCGAGTGGATCCCCTGGCTCTGCCACGACGCCGCCTACCCGCCGGCCCAGCCGACCGGCGACCCGCTCGCCGAGTAAGGCGCTCGCTGGGGGGTGAGGTCGCGGCGTCGCCCGGGTCACCGCGGAGCCGGCAGGGTGAGGACGAACCTGGTCCGCCCCGGCTCGGAGGTGACCACCAGCTCCCCGCCGTGGCCGCGCGCGATCGCCCGCGCCAGCGCGAGGCCGAGGCCCACGCCGCTGTCGTCGCGTGACCGGGCCGCGTCGCCGCGGGTGAAGCGGGTGAAGACGTCGGGCAGCAGCGCCGGGTCGATCCCGGGGCCGTCGTCGGTCACCGCCACCGTGACCGCCCCGTCGGCCCGCTCGACCGAGGAGACCACGGTGGTGCCCGGCGGAGTGTGCCGCCGGGCGTTGCTGAGCAGGTTGACCAGCACCTGGTGCAGCCGCTCCTCGTCGCCCACCACGGTGACCGCCCGGGCCGGCAGCTCCAGCAGCCACCGGTGGTCGGCGCCGGTGACCCGGGCGTCCTCGACGCACTCCATCACCAGGCGGGTGAGGTCGACCTCGTCGCGGGCCAGCGGCCGCCCGGCGTCGAGCCGGGCCAGCAGCAGCAGGTCCTCGACCAGCGAGGTCATCCGCGCGGCCTCGCCCCGCACCTTGCGCATCGCGTGCGTGAGGGTCTCGGGCTCCGGGTCGCGCAGGCTCAGCTCGGCATAGCCGGTGATGGTGGCCAGCGGGGTGCGCAGCTCGTGCGAGGCGTCGGCCACGAACTGCCGCACCTGCTGCTCGCTGCGCTCCCGCTGGGCCAGCGCCGACTCGACGTGGCCGAGCATGGTGTTGAGGGCGGCGGCCACCTCGCCGACCTCGGTGCCGGAGTCGACGAGCCGGTCCGGGACCCGGGCGGTCACCCCGATCTCCCCGCTGGTCAGGTCGGTGGCCGCGACCCGGCGTGCCGTGGCGGCGACCTGGCTCAGGGGCCGCAGCTGACGACGGACGACGGCGACCGCGACGCCGCCGGCCACCGCCACCACCACCAGGGTGAACAGCGCCTCCCAGCCGACCAGGGTGCGGACCGTCTCGCTGACGCCGCTGGTGGGCAGCCCGGTGGTCACCACGACGCCGCCCACCTCGCTGACCCGCACCCGGTAGTCCCCGGACTCCGGCAGCTCGACCGTCGCCACCTGCTCGCCCGGCTCCAGCCCGGCGAGCACCGCCAGGTCCTCCTCGCCCAGCATGCGCAGCGCCCCGCTCTCCTCGATCACCCAGCCGGAGCTCTCGTCCCCCGACCTCGCCGCGCTGAGCGTGCCCGCGTCCTGGCCGCGCACCTCCGGCCCCCCGCCGGGTCGCCGGTCCCGGGGCGGCTCGCCCGGGGCGCCGGCGGCCAGGGCGCCCACCGCGCGCTCGTGGGACTGCGCCACCTTCTGGTCGAGCTCGTCGGTGAGCCGGTCGTAGATCGCCGCGGTGGTCAGCGCGGAGATGACCACGCTGACCAGCGCGACGAGCACCACCACCGTGGCGGTCAGCCGTGCGGTCAGCGACGACGGGCCGACACCGGCGCGGGAGGGGCGGCTCACGGCGCTACTCCGCCGGCTTCAGCACGTAGCCGGCCCCGCGCATGGTGTGGATCATCGGCTTCCGCCCGGCGTCGATCTTCTTGCGCAGGTAGGAGATGTAGAGCTCCACCACGTTGGACTGACCGCCGAAGTCGTAGTTCCAGACCCGGTCCAGGATCTGGGCCTTGGAGAGGACCCGCCGAGGGTTGCGCATCAGGTAGCGGAGCAGCTCGAACTCGGTCGCGGTCAGGCTGATCTCCTCACCCCCGCGCCGCACCTCGTGGCTGTCCTCGTCGAGCTCGAGGTCGCCGACCACCAAGGTGGAGGTGCTGGTGCGGGCCAGGGCCCCGGAGCGACGCAGCTGGGCGCGGACCCGGGCCACCACCTCCTCGAGGCTGAAGGGCTTGGTCACGTAGTCGTCGCCGCCCGCGGTGAGACCGGAGACCCGGTCCTCGACGGCGTCCCGGGCGGTCAGGAAGAGCACCGGCACCTCGGGGTGGCGCCGCCTGATCCGGCGCATCACCTCCAGGCCGTCGAAGTCGGGCAGCATGATGTCGAGGACGACCGCGTCGGGCTGGAGCTCGTCGGCCCGCTCCACCGCCGTCCGCCCCGTGTGCGCGACGCCGACCTGCCACCCCTCGTAGCGCATCGCCATCGCGAGCAGCTCGGTCAGGTTGGCCTCGTCGTCGACGACCAGGACCCGCAGGGGGCTGCCGTCGGCGCGGGTGAGCGGAGGCGCGCTGTCGGTCACCCCTCCAGGGTGCACCCGATCCGTCCTGCTGCACCTGTCAGAGGGCTGTGCATTTCCTGTGCGCTCAGGCGATGTGGGCTCACAGCGGATCCACAGCCACGACCCAGGAGCCGGACAGCCGGGCGACGCATCGTGGTGGACATCCGAGGACCACACCCACCGAGGAGGGACATGTCCACCCGATCACTGAAGAGGACGACGCTCGCGTCCACCGTCGGGCTCGCCCTGCTGATGAGCGGCTGCCAGGCCGGCAACGCCGCCGGCTCCGGCTCCGGCTCCGCGGACGACGCGGACGTCTTCGACCAGTCCACGCTGCACGACATCGACGTCCAGGTCGACCCCGACGAGGTCACGGCGATGATCGACACCTACCTGCGCGACGGCGAGAAGGAGTGGCTCAAGGCCGACGTCACCATCGACGGCGAGAAGTTCACCGACGCGGGCCTCCGGCTCAAGGGCAACTCCTCGTTGCGCGGCATCGACGCCGACTCCGAGCCCACCGAGCTGCCCTGGCTGATCCGGCTCGACGAGTTCGTCGACGGGCAGTCCCTCGACGGCTTCACCGAGTTCGTCGTCCGCGGCAACGAGACCGAGACCTCCCTCAACGAGGCGGTCGCCCTCGACCTCCTCGAGGAGAGCGGCCTGGCCAGCGAGCACGCGATGGCCACCTCCTTCTCCGTCAACGACGCCGACGAGGAGCTCCGGCTCGTCGTGCAGGACCTGGACGAGACGTGGGCCGAGGAGAACTTCGACGGCGACGGGATCCTCTACAAGGCCGAGTCCGAGGGCGACTGGTCCTACCGGGGCGACGACCCACAGGCCTACGAGGACGTCTTCGACCAGGAGACCGGGGACGAGGACGACCTGACCCCGCTGATCGAGCTGCTCGACTTCGTCAACAACTCCTCCGACGAGGAGTTCGCCGAGGAGCTGCCGGAGCGGCTCGACGTCGAGTCCTTCGCGACCTACCTGGCCTTCGAGGACCTGATCGGCAACGTCGACGACATCGACGGGCCCGGCAACAACGCCTACCTGTGGTGGGACGCCGACGCCGAGCGCTTCACCGTCGTCGCCTGGGACCACAACCTGGCCTTCGGCCTGACCCCGGACGGCCCGGTCGCTCGCGGCGCGGACGACGACCGCGCCGGCTCCGCGCCCGAGGGGATGCCCGAGACCCCCGAGGGGATGCCGCAGCAGCCGGAGGAGGGGATGCCCCAGCCGCCCGAGCGGCCGGAGGGCGCGCCGGGGACGCCCGAGGGGACGCCCGAGGGGACGCCCGAGGGGATGCCCGAGACCCCCGAGGGGATGCCGGAGCGGCCCGAGGAGGGCATGCCCCAGCCGCCCGAGCGGCCGGAGGGCGCGCCGGAGATGGCCGAGGGGACGCCCGAGGGGACGCCCGAGGCCCCGGAGGGGATGCCCGAGCTGCCGGAGGGCTTCACCCCGGACGGACAGGACGGGCTCGGCGGACCCGGCCAGGACGGCCGGCGCGGCCCCGGCGGCCGCGACAACCCGCTGGTGGAGCGGTTCCTGGAGGTCGAGGAGTTCGCCGAGCTCTACGACGAGGCGCGGGAGCGCCTGCAGGCCGAGCTCTACGACAGCGGTCAGGCCACCGAGGTGCTGGACCGGTGGGTCGCGGTGCTCACCGAGCAGGCCGACGACCTGGTCGACCCCGACACCGTGGAGCAGGAGGCGGACGCCATCCGGGACATGATCGAAGGAGCGCAGGAGAGCGCCGACCCGGACCGCGCCACCGAGCCCGGGGCCGGGCCTGACGCGAGGCCCGGCACGGAGCCCGAGGCCGGGCCTGACGCGAGGCCCGACACCGGGTCCGAGATGAGGCCCGACCAGCCCGGCCGGGAGGACCGGTTCGACTCGGACGACCGGTTCGACTCAGACGACCGGCACGACCAGGGTCGGGACCGGAGCGACACCGGTCGGGACGACCGGCACGACCGGCACGACGACCGGAGCGACACCGGTCAGGACGACCGGCACGACCGGCACGACGACCGGCACGACGACCGGCACGACCGGCACGACGACCGGCACGACGACCGGCACGACCAGGACGACCTGGGCCGCGCCTGAGCCGACGTACGACGTCCCGGGTCCCTCCGCGCGGAGGGGCCCGGGACGTCCCGCGTCTCAGGGACGCAGGTGCACCACCAGCTTGCCCAGCGCCTTGCGGCCCTCGAGGTCGGCGAGCGCCCGGCCGAACTCCTCGAGCTCGTAGGTCGCGCCGACCGGCGGCTTCACCACGCCGCTGGCCAGCATCGGCTCGAGCGCGCGCCACTGCTGCTGCATGAAGCCGGGGCGGGTCATCGCGTAGGCGCCCCAGCCCACGCCCCGCACGTCGACGTTGTTGAGCAGCAGCCGGTTGACCTTGACCTCCGGGATGCCCTGGCCCGCGGCGAAGCCGACGACCAGCAGCCGCCCCTGGGGCGCCAGCACCCGCAGCGAGTCGGTGAAGGCGTCGCCGCCCACCACGTCGAGCACCACGTCGACCCCGCGGCCTCCGGTCAGCTCACTGACCGCGGCCCGGAACCCGTCGAGCAGCACCGCTTCGTCCGCGCCGGCGGCCAGCGCCACCTTGGCCTTCTCGTCGGTGGAGACCACCGCGATCACCCGGGCGCCCATGCCCTTGGCCACCTGGACGGTCGCGGTGCCGACGCCGCCCGCGGCGCCGTGCACCAGCACGGTCTCGCCCGCCTCGAGCCCGGCCCGCTCGGCGAGGGCGAACTGCGCGGTGAGGTAGTTCATCGGCAGCGCCGCGCCCTCGTCGTACGTCGTGTGGTCGGGCAGCGCGAAGACGAAGTCGGCCGGCACCGCGACCAGGTCGGCGGCGCCGCCGTGCGGCAGCACCCCGGCGACCCGTTGACCCACCGCGAACCCCTCGACGCCCTCGCCGAGCGCCGCGACCGTCCCGGCCAGGTCGACCCCCAGGGTGAACGGGGGCTCGGGCTTGAGCTGGTACTCGCCCTTGGAGAGCAGCAGGTCGGGGAAGGCGACGCCGACGCTGTGCACCTCGACCAGCACCTGGCCGGGCCCGGCGGTGGGATCGGGCACCTCGCGGACCTCGACGTCGGCGGGACCGGTGGGGGTGACGACCTGGAGTGCGCGCATGGCGGTCAGCCTAGGCGGAAGCGCGCGACGAGCGGATGGGCATCGAGCCCAGCACTCCTGGGCGCGCTGCCCGGAGTCAGCCCTTGTAGGTCAGGCCGATCACCACCAGGACCCCGCCCGCGAGGAGGAAGGACGCCGCGATGGTCAGCTCCCCCCACAGCGGCGTCGCGACCTCGCTCATCGCGGGGTTCTCGGGGTCGTAGCGGACCCACACCTTGCTCTTGCGCTTGGGCTTGCGGAACCACGGCTCGTCCTGGCCGACGCGCTCCTGCCCGGAGGCGTCGGTGTAGCGGTACTTGACGACGGTGCCGCTGTTGCCGCCCGAGGCCGAGTTGTCCCTGAACCGGACGCTGCCGACGGTGGCCTCGGCGAGGGTCCAGGTCCGGCGTCGCCGCCAGGCGAACTGCAGGTACCAGACCGGGAACAGGATCAGGAAGACGCCGAAGGCGACCGTGATCCAGTTCCATCCCACGTGGGCCAGGGCTTCAGGCATACCGCGACCCTAGTGCCTGAGGCCGGGCCTCAGCGGGGCTCGACCAGGCGGTCCATCTCGAAGTGCATCGGGTCGGTCCACGCCCACCGGCCGCCCCAGGCGAAGCCCCACTTCTCGAAGATGCCGACCACCCGCGGGTCCAGCTCGCCCGGGGTGCCGCGCTGGTTGCCCGGCACGTTGAGGTCGAGCGCGATCCCGAAGGAGTGCAGCGAGAGCGTGCTGGAGCCCGCGATCAGTCGCGGGTGGTAGCAGCCGGCGTACTCCTCGGGGTGGATCTCGCCGGCCAGGCCGCTGGTCTCGACCTCCGTGAGCGCCGCCCGCAGCTGGGGCAGCACCACCCGGTGGCAGGTCACCGAGCCCAGCAGCGGCACCGTCTCGGTGCGGATGTTGGCCGCGACCCACTCCTCGTCGGGCCGGATACGCCCCCCGCCGAGCAGCCGGTAGGAGAAGGAGCCGACCGCCGCCGCCACCGAACCGCCGGTGAGGAACGCCGTCCGGACGGCCGAGACGTCCAGGTCGGGGCCGAGCACCTGCACCGAGACCTCCTGCCCCAGCAGCCGGCCGAGGAGGCGTTCGAGCCGGGGGCGGACCACCTGCGGGGCCGACGCCGCCGTGGAGACCAGGAGGGCGTTGTCCGGCGGCAGGCCGAGGCGCTCCCCCCACCCGGCGTTGAGCACCGCGTCGACCTGCGGCACCTGGGCGGCGTGCGCACCGATCCGCGCGACCGGGGCGTCCTCCTCGTGGCCGAGCCGCAGCTCCTCGCCCAGCCGGAGGCGGCGGACGACGCCGGGATCGACCGCGGCGTCGCCGGCGGCCACCCGTTCCCAGACCGCCTGGTGCTGGGCGGTGCGGCGCTCGGTGAACCGCCGGTACTCCGCCGGGTCGACCGCGGCGACCGAGAGGGCCCGGTCCTGGACCGCGACCTGCCCGAGGGAGAGCGCGAGCAGGTGGTCGACCCCGGGGACCTCGCGGACCCGGGCGACCTCCTCGTCGGTGAGCGTCCGCCGGGTGTGCACCAGCAGGTCGGCAGGGAGCAGGGGGGCGGTCAGCGGGCCCGGCGGCGCCGTCGTGGGCGCGCTGCCCGCGTCGCCGGGTGCTGCCGGTCCCATCGCCGGCGAGCCCGGCCCGGACGGGGCCGGCGCCTCCTCCGGGGCCGTGCGGTCGGCACGCTCGGCAGCGCCCGCGCAGCCGCCCAGCGTCCCGGCGACCAGCACCCCGACGATCAGCGCTCCGACGAGCGCCGGCCCCCGCACGCGTCCGCTCCGTGGTGACCCCACACCTCCACGCTACCGAGCGGGCCAGCCGCTAGCATCGGGCCGCAGCGGACGTCACACCTCGGGAGGTCAGATGGCCAGCACGCCGGTCGGGTCGGAAGAGGCACGGGAGGCCAGTCGCGGGGGGTTCTCCTCCCGCAAGGTCTTCATCCTGGCCGCCATCGGGTCGGCGGTCGGGCTGGGCAACATCTGGCGGTTCCCCTACGTCGCCTACGACAACGGCGGCGGCGCCTTCGTCATCCCCTACCTGGTGGCCCTGCTGACCGCGGGAATCCCCTTCCTCTTCCTCGACTACGCCATCGGCCACCGGCACCGCGGCTCACCGCCGCTCTCCTTCGCGCGGATGAGCCGTCCCGCCGAGTCGATCGGCTGGTGGCAGGTGGGGGTCTGCTTCGTCATCGCCGTCTACTACGCCGCGGTGGTCGCGTGGGCGCTGCGCTACACGTTCTTCTCGATCGACAAGGCGTGGGGCGACGACCCGGGCGGCTTCTTCACCGGCGACTTCCTCCAGCTCAGCGACCCGGGCGTCACGGCCGAGCTGGTGCCCGGGGTGCTGGTCCCGCTGCTGGTGGTGTGGGTGGCGGTCATCGCCGTCATGCTCGCCGGGGTGCAGAAGGGGATCGGGCTCGTCTCGGTCGTCTTCATCCCCCTGCTGGTGCTCACCTTCGGCGCGCTGGTGGTCCGCTCGCTCTTCCTGCCGGGAGCCGCCGAGGGCCTCGACGCCCTCTTCACCCCCGACTGGAACGCGCTGACCGAGGCGACCGTGTGGGGAGCCGCCTTCGGACAGATCTTCTTCTCGCTCTCCATCGGCTTCGGCATCATGATCACCTACTCCTCCTACGTGCACCGCTCGACCGACATGCCCTCCTCGGGGCTGGTGGTCGGCTTCGCCAACTCCGGCTTCGAGCTGCTGGCCGGCATCGGGGTCTTCGCCGCGCTCGGCTTCATGGCCCAGGCCAGCGGCACCGAGGTCGGCGACGTCGCGCAGAGCGGGGTCGGGCTGGCGTTCATCGGCTTCCCGGCGATCATCAGCGAGGCGCCGTGGGGCGCCTTCATCGGCGTCCTCTTCTTCGCCTCCCTGGTGATCGCCGGCATCACCTCGCTGGTCTCGATCATCGAGGTGGTGATCGCCTCGGTCCGCGACAAGTTCGCCCTCGGCCGGCGCGCCGCCGCCGCCGTGGTCACGGTGCCGGCCGCCCTGCTCAGCGTCGGTCTCTTCTCCAGCACCAGCGGGCTGCACGTCCTCGACATCGTCGACCACTTCATCAACCAGTTCGGCATCCTGCTGGTCGCGGTCGTCTCGATGGTGGTCGTGGCCTGGGGCCTGCGGGCGCTTCCGCGGCTCGCCACACACCTCTCCGAGGGGAGTGCGATCACCCTCGGGCTCTGGTGGCGGCTGCTGGTCGGGCTGGTCACCCCGGCCGCCCTCATCTACGTCCTGGCCCAGGGCTTCTGGACCGACATCGAGACCCCGTACGGCGACTACCCGACCTGGATGCTCGCCTGCTTCGGGTGGGGCTCGGCGGCTCTGGTGATGCTGCTCGGCTACGTGTTGGCGCCGGTGCCGTGGCGCGGCGGGGTCTCCCTGGAGGACCCGGGCGAGACCGAGGCGGCGCCGACGCCCCCGGGCGGAGCGGCTCCCGCGGATGAGCAGACCGACGAGAAGGGAGCGCTGCGATGAGCACCTCGGCGATCGTGATGATGGTGGTGGCGATGGTGATCATCTGGGGGGGCCTGGCGGTGGCGATCCTCAACCTGCGACGCAGTCCGGAGGAGCCGTCCGAGGGCTTCCCACCGCGAGACCTCTGAGCGCCCGACCTCCGACCGGCGACGCCCGGCTCACCCGCTGGGCGGTGGCACCTCCGGTGCGGGGCGCAGCACCCGCGCCGCGAGCCAGGCCAGGCCGGCGGCGGTCCGCTCCGGCGTGCCGGAGGGCTGCATCACGTGGCTGAGCACCACCCGGACGATCACGTCGATCGAGACGTCGAGCTCGGCTGGGGTGAGCGGCACCTCGTAGCCGGCCACCCGCGCCCGGACGACCGCGACGGCGGGGTCGAGCAGCACGCTGGAGTGGCTCGTCAGGAGCGGGAGCAGCTCGGTGTCGGCCCCGTGGGTGGCGGAGACCACCGCCCGGAGCAGCTCGTTGTCGTCGGCGAGCTCGAGCACCCCGCGGACGGCCGCCGTCAGGGCCGCCCCCAGGTCGTGCGGATGCTCGTCGAAGGCGTCGTCCACCCGGCTCAGGAAGCGCTCCAGCTCCCTGCGGACCATCGCCTCGGCGAGCGCGCCCTTGCTGCCGACCTCGTTGTAGACGGTCTGCCGGCTCACCCCGACCTCGTCGGCCAGCCGCGCCATCGTGACGTGCGCCCAGCCGCTGCCGGTGGTGATCCCCGCCGCGGCGGCGACGATGCGGTCCCTCAGCGGCGCGGCCATGACGCGAGTCTAGGAAGGCGCCCCCGGGACCGCCCGCGTCAGGTCGCGCTCTCCTGCCGCGCGACCGGCACGAAGTCCGCCTTCTCCCGCACCCCGCAGTCGGGGCAGCTCCAGGTCGCCGGGACCTCCGCCCACGGCGTCCCCGCGGCGAAGCCCTCGTGCTCGTCGCCGGTGACCACGTCGTAGACGTAGCCGCAGCCCGGGCAGCGGGCCGCCAGCACCTCCTCGGCGACCTCCCCGGCGACACGCGCCACCGCGGGCTGCTCCGGAGCACGGTGGGAGCGGGTCGCCTCCGTCGCCCCAGTCGCCGGAGTCGCCTCGGCCGCCCGCAACCCGGCCGGCACGCCGTACCTGCGCAGGTAGGCCGCCCGGCGACGGGGGCTGAGGTTGGCCCGCGTGACGTCCCCGCCGAAATGGGCCACCACCCGGGGGTCCATCACCCGGCGCCACAGCGGCGGCACCAGGGCCAGCACGATCATCCCGGCGTAGCCGGTGGGCAGCACCGGGGACTCCTCGTAGTCGCGGAGCGCCTGGTAGCGCCGGGTCGGGTTGGCGTGGTGGTCGCTGTGCCGCTGCAGGTGGTAGAGGAGCACGTTGGTGGCGATGTTGTTGGAGTTCCAGCTGTGGCTGGGGTCCACCCGCTCGTAGCGGCGGCGCTCCCCGACCCCGACCTTGCGCCGCAGCATCCCGTAGTGCTCCATGTAGTTGACGACCTCCAGCAGCGTGAAGCCGACCACGGCCTGCACCACCAGGTAGGGCAGCAGCCCGATCCCCAGCCACGCGACCAGCGCCGTCCAGAGCACCAGCGTCATCAGCCACGCATTGAGCACGTCGTTGCCGATCCGCCAGGGGTGCTGGCGACGGCGGGCGTAGCGCCGCTTCTCCAGCCGCCACGCCGAGCGCAGGCTGCCCCCGACGGTGCGGGGCCAGAACGCGTAGAAGCTCTCCCCCAGCCGGCTCGACGCCGGGTCCTCCGGGGTCGCCACCCGCACGTGGTGGCCCCGGTTGTGCTCGATGTAGAAGTGGCCGTAGGCGACCTGGGCGAGGGCGATCTTGGAGAGCCACCGCTCGTGCGACTCCTTCTTGTGGCCGAGCTCGTGGGCGGTGTTGATGCCGATCCCGCCGACGCAGCCGATCGAGACCGCGAGCCCGATCTTGTCCACCGCCCCGAGGTCGGAGGACCAGCCGGTGGGGTCGCCGCGCATCAGCAGGTACATCGCACCGATGAAGCCGGCGTACTGCAGGGGGAGGAAGAGGTAGGTGATCCAGCGGTAGTAGCGGTCCCGCTCCAGCGCCTCGATCAGCTCGTCCGGCGGGTTGGCGCGGTCGAGGCCGACGACCAGGTCGATGGCCGGGACGACGACCAGGATGACCAGCGGCCCCAGCCAGAACCAGACGCCCCAGCCGGTCGCCGCGTGGCACGCGTAGCCGACGAAGGCCAGGGACGGCACGACGAGCCCGATCAGCCACAGCCGTCGCTTGCGGTCCCTCCACTCCACTGTCGATCCCGGAGGCACGGTGCTGGCGCGGGTCTCGTCCGAGGACATGGCGGCTCCCTCGTGGGCGCGGACGGAGGTTTACATGAAGATAGGGTTTGTAAACCACGCCTGACAAGGGTCAGACGGTGGGTGGTCATCCGTTGGGCAGTCGCCGCGGGATCGCCAGCCACGAGACCAGCCCGCCGGCCAGCAGCAGCACGGCGCAGATCACCAGGGCCGCTCCGTAGCCGCTGTCGAAGGCGGCCGGGTCGGCGTACTGGGCCCCGCTGAGTCCGACGGCCGGCGGCAGCGCCGCGACCGCCAGCAGCGAGCCGGCCCGGGCGACCGCGTTGTTGATCCCGCTGGCCACGCCGGCGCTGTCGTCAGGGGCGGCGGCGAGCACGGTCGCTGTCAGCGGCGCCACCATGAGCGCCAGGCCGAGGCCGAAGACGGTGAGCCCGGGCGCCACGTCGCGCCAGTAGACGACGTCCTCCCCGACGCGGAGCAGGAGCAGGGTCCCGGCCGCCATCACCAGCGGGCCCACGCTCATCGGGATCCGCGGCCCTATCCGGACGGCCAGCGCGCCCCCGCGCGCGGCCAGCAGCAGCATGCAGGCGGTGACCGGCAGGGTCGCCAGCCCGGCGGCCAGCGCGGAGTAGCCCGCGACCGTCTGCAGCTCGATGACCAGGAAGAAGAGGACCGCACCGAGCGCGGCGTAGACGAGGAACGTCATCGCGTTGGCGGCGCTGAAGGTGCGCGAGGTGAAGAGGGACGGCGGGACCATCGGACCCGGCACACGCCGCTCGTGGGCGACGAACCAGACGCCGGCGGCGACGCCGAGCAGCGCGGCCGGCCAGACCAGCGGGCCCTGCCACTCGATCAGCGCGTACGTGGTGCCGGCGAGCGTCACGGAGGCGAGCGCGGCGCCCACGACGTCGAAGCGGCCACTCGCCCGGGTGTCGCGGGTCTCGGGCACCCAACGTTGGGCGGCGAGCACGGTGAGCACCCCGAGCGGCAGGTTGACCAGGAAGATCCAGCGCCACGAGACGTGGTCGACCAGCACCCCACCCACCAGCGGGCCGACGGCGGTGGCCACCCCGCCCAGCCCGGACCACGCCCCGATGGCGCGGGCCCGGTCGTCGGGGACGAAGGCGCCCTGGATCATCGCCAGGCTGCCGGGCGTGAGCAGCGCGCCGCCGACCCCCTGCAGCAGTCGGGCCGCGATCAGCACCTCGACGTTCGGGGCCAGGCCGCAGAGCAGCGAGGCGGCGGTGAACCAGACGGTGCCGACCACGAAAACCCGGCGCCGGCCGAAGCGGTCGCCCAGCGAGCCGCCCAGCAGGATCAGCCCGGCCAGGGTGAGCAGGTAGCCGTTGGTCACCCACTGCAGCTGGGAGAGGCTGGCGTCCAGGTCGCGCCCGAGGGTCGGCAGCGCGACGTTGACCACCGTGCCGTCGAGCAGCGTCAGCCCGGAGCCCAGCACCGCGGCGGCAAGGACGCCCCGGCCGCGGGAGGTGCCCCAACGCACTTGCGCCTCGGCGTCCATGAGCCGAGCCTAGGCCCGCGCAGGCGCCTCGTGCGCCCGCGCGGACCCGCCCGTCAGGCGTTCTCGCGCCGGAACGTCGAGGTGCCCCACCACATGCCGAGCACGCAGAGCACCGCCGCCCAGCCGACCCCCCAGGCCAGGTCGTTGCTGGCCAGGTCGCCGGCGAAGCTGTCGCGGACCCCGGAGACGATCCACTTGAAGGGCATGAAGTCGCTGAGCCGCTGCAGCCAGGAGGCGCCCAGCGTCATCGGCAGCAGGATCCCGCTGAGCAGCAGCACCGGCATCATCACCATGTTGATCAGCGGCGCCATCACGTCCTCGCTCTTGGTGGCGAGCGCCAGCGCGTTGGAGGCGGCCGCGCACGCCCCGCCCACCATCAAGGTGAGCAGCACGCCGACCACGATGCCGCCGACCGGCGCGCGCATGCCCATGGCGTAGCCGAGCCCGATCAGGATGAGCGCCTGCACCAGCAGCTGGAGCAGGTCGCGCATCAGCCGTCCGAAGAGCAGGGCGGAGCGGTTGGCGGGGGTGACCCGCTCAGCCTCGATCACGCCCTCGCGCCACTCAGCGATGAGGCCGAACCCTGCGAAGAAGGCGCCGAACATGCCCAGCTGGACGAGCAGACCGGGCACCAGGAAGGTGTAGGCGTTGTCGGCCGCCCCGGGGAACTCGCTGACGATCGGCTTGAGGAGCGGGCCGAAGAGCACGAGGTAGAGCACCGGCTGCATGACGCCGATCAGCACCCACGCGGGGTTGCGCAAGTTCATCCGCAGCTGGCGGCGGAAGATGATGGTGGAGTCGCGGAAGAACTGCGTCATCGGTCTGCTCCCTGCAGGTTCTGGGTCGGGCCGCCGGGCTCGGGGGCCTGGGTCGCGCCGGTGGTGAGGTCGTGGGTGCCGTCGGGCTCACCGGTCTGGTCACCGGTCTGGGCGTCGCTCTCGGCCTCCCGGAGCGACCGGCCGGTGAGGGTGAGGAAGACGTCGTCGAGCGTTGGCCGGTGCACCTCGATGGAGTCCAGCGTCACCCCCGCGGCGTCGAGGTCGCGGAGCAGGCCCGGGACGGCGCGGCCGGCGCGGCGGACCCGCCCCCGGACGTGGCGGCCCTCGACCTCCACCGACTCCGCCACCGAGCCGAGCTTCTCCCGCGCGGTGGTCAGGTGGAGGTCGTCGGCGAGCTCGAGGTCGACCAGGTCGCCCGAGACCTGCGCCTTGAGGTTGTCGGCGGTGTCGCTGGCCACGATCCGGCCCTGGTCGATGATCACGATCCGGTCCGAGAGCGCGTCCGCCTCGTCCAGGTAGTGGGTGGTGAGGAAGACCGTCGCCCCGCGCCGCTCGCGCAGGCCGGCGATGTGCTCCCACAGGTTTGCCCGCGCCTGGGGGTCGAGCCCGGTGGTCGGCTCGTCCAGGAAGACCAGGGTCGGGTCGTGGACCAGGCCCATGGCGATGTCGAGCCGGCGCTTCTGCCCACCCGACATGTTGCGCGGGCGCCGCTTCCACAGGCCCGGCAGGTCGAGCTGCTCGAAGAGCTCCTTGCCCCGGGCGGTGGCGTCGCGTCGCGACATCCCGTAGAGCATCCCGTGGTCGACCACCTCGTCGCCGGCGAGGGCGCCGGAGAAGGTGGAGCCGACCTGGGAGACGTAGCCGATGCTGCGTCGCACCTGCTCGGACTGGGTCACCACGTCGTACCCGGCGACCGTCGCCGTCCCCGCGGTCGGGCGCAGGAGCGTGGTCAGCATCCGCAGCGTGGTGGTCTTGCCCGCACCGTTGGGGCCGAGAAACCCGACCACCTCGCCCTCGGCGATGTCGAGGTCGACGCCGTCGACGGCGCGCACCTCGGTCTTCTTCTTCCCCTGTCCTGTGTGGAAGGTCTGCACGAGTCCCCGTGCCTCGATCATCTGCTCTCCCTCGTCCCTGTGTTCAAACTTGAACAGAGGATCAATGCTCCTCCTCCCGGGACCGCTCGTCAACAGGTTTCCGGGGCGGTGCCTGGCCCCGGCTGACGACGGCCATCGCCGTCGCGACCTCGAGCCCCCACCCAGGGTCGCGGGTCAGCGACCCAGGAGCGCGCGATACTTCTCCCGGTCGACCTGCATCTGCCAGCCCTCGTCGTCGTCGGGCGGCGCCCAGTCCCACTGGTCCGGCGCGATCCGCAGGGCGCCGGACTCCAGGTCGGCGAGCACCCCGCGCAGCCACAGCAGCTCGGCGATCGCCAGCTCGCGCCACAGCACCAGCCCGCGGCGGGCGTGCGGCGGCCCGGCGTACGGCGAGTGCTGGTCGGCGGCGAGCGCCTCGACCTGCCCCTCCAGCCCGGCGGCGCGGGTGCGCAGGGCTCCGACCGCCGTGGCGGTGCCCAGGTTGGAGAGCATCCCGAAGGCCGCCTGGAAGGCGACCCGGTCGTGCAGGTCCACCGTCTCCAGCGCCTCGACCTGGAGCCGTTGCAGCTCGGTGCGACCGGCTTCGGTGATCTCGTAGACCGCGACCTCCCGGGCCCCGTCGAGCACGTCGTTGCGGACCAGCAGCTCCTGCCGGGTCAGCGTGGCCAGGCCGTGGTAGATCGAGCCGGGGTTGACGTGCGCCCACTCGTCGACGTGCCAGGAGAGCAGCTCGCGCCGGATCTGGTAGCCGTTGACGGGCGCGAAGAGGCTCACCGCGCCGAGCAGCAGCATGCGGGTCTCCTGGCCGGCCATGGCGCCATCGTAAGTCGGCCGGCGACCACGCCGCGGCGACGCGCACCTGTGGTCTCATGTGCGGCATGGAGACCCGCATCGAGCACCCCTTCGGCATCGACTTCGGCGGCACCGGGATCAAGGGCGCCCCCGTGGACCTCGCCGTCGGCGAGCTCGCCGGCGAGAAGGCCAAGATCGACACCCCGCGGCCGGCCACCCCGGCAGCGGTCTCGGCCGTCTTCCGCCGGCTGGTCGCCGAGTTCCCCGTCTCCTCGGCCGCGGTGGGGGTGACGGTGCCCGGCGTGATGGTCGGCGGCGTCGTCCGGTCGGCGGCCAACATCGACCCCTCCTGGGTCGGCGCCGACGCCGACGCCATCTTCACCGAGGCGCTCCAGCGCGAGGTCCACGTGGTCAACGACGCCGACGCGGCCGGCCTCGCCGAGGTGGAGTACGGCGCTGCGCGCGGCCGCTCCGGCCTGGTCATCGTCACCACCCTCGGCACCGGGATCGGCTCCGCCCTGGTCCACGACGGCGTCCTGGTGCCCAACTCCGAGCTCGGCCACCTGGAGATCGAGGGCCGGATCGCGGAGCGCCACGCGGCCAACAGCGTGCGGGAGCGCGACAGCCTCTCCTGGGAGGAGTGGGCGGCCCGGCTGACCACCTACTACCGGACCCTGGAGCGGCTCTTCACCCCCGAGCTCATCGTCGTCGGCGGCGGGGTCAGCAAGTCCGCCGACAGGTTCCTGCACCTGATCGAGATCGACACCGAGATCGTGCCGGCGGCGCTGCGCAACAAGGCGGGGATCATCGGGGCCGCGCTGGTGGCCAGCCGGGCCGGCGTGCGCTGACTCAGCCGGCCGCCGCGCGACCGGCCGGGGCCCGCGGGCCGGGGCCGGCGCTCCCCTCCTGCGCACCGAGCTCGCGCTTCCACGCCCGGAACTCCTCCTCGGAGCCGCCGCGCCGCCAGTAGCCGGAGATCGACACCTGGTCGCGGGGCAGGCCGCGCTCGCCCAGCAGCCAGGGCCGCAGGCCGCGCATCACCGTCTCGGCCTCCCCGTGCACGAAGGCGTGTACCCGCCCGGCCGGCCACTCCAGCCGGCGTGCCGTCTCGAGCAGGGAGCCGGCGCTCCGGTGGACGAAGGTCACCCGGGTCCCGGCCGGGCCTGTCAGGGCCGGCTCGTGCTCGGCCGAGTCGACCTCCAGCACCACCCGGACGACCGCGTCGGGTGCCCGCTCGGCCAGGTCGGCCAGCGCGGCGGTGATCGCCGGCAGCGCCGACTCGTCGCCGACCAGCAGGTGCCAGTCCGCGGTGGGTTCGGGGCGGTAGCCGCCGCCGGGCCCGCGCACCTCCAGCTCGTCGCCCGGCTGCGCGGCCGCGGCCCACGGACCGGCGACGCCGTGGTCGCCGTGCAGGACGAAGTCGATCGCCAGGGTGCCGCGGGCGACGTCCGGGAAGAGCGCGGTGTAGGTCCGCACGCTCTCGCCCAGGACGAGCTTGACGTACCGGTCGGTGTGCTCGCTGCCGGCGAACGCGGAGAGGTCGTCGCTGCGGAACCAGACCCGGCGCACGGTCGGGGTGAGCTCCTCGATGCCCGTGACCACCAGCCGGGTCGCGGCGGGCCGGTGCCGGGTCGGTCGCTGGGTGCCGGGTCGGTCGGTGCCGGGTCGGTCGGTGCCGGCAGGGCTGGGTCCAGGCACGGTGCTCCTTCGGCGGGCGAACGGGACCCCGGTATGACCCGGGACTCAGGCCAATATTAACTTAGCCTTGCCTTACCTAACTCAATCTCTCGGAACGGAACGGAACCACCACTCATGCTGCTGAACCACCGCCGCGTCGCCACCCTCGCCACCCTCCCGCTGCTGGGCCTGGCCCTCACCGCCTGCGGGGACGACGCGGAGGCGGACGACGCCGCCGCGGGCGAGACCATCACCGTGACCGACGCCCTGGGCCAGGAGGAGGTGCCGCTCAACCCCGAGAGCGTCGTGGTCTTCGACATGGGCGTCCTCGACACCCTCGACACCCTCGGCGTCGACGCCGTCACCGGCGTGGCCAAGGGCGGCGCCGTCCCGTCGTACCTGACGAAGTACGACAGCGACGAGTACGTCACGGTGGGCGACCTGTTCGAGCCCGACCTCGAGGCGATCCCGCAGACCGAGCCCGACCTGATCATCGTCGGCGGGCGCTCGGCCGCGATGCACGACACCCTCGAGGACACCTTCGACGGCGTCCCGGTGCTCGACCTCTCCGTCGACTCCGGCGACTACCTGGAGAGCACCCGGGCGAACGTCGAGACCCTGGCCAGCATCTTCGAGAAGTCCGACGAGGCCGCCGACATCCTCGCCGGCTACGACGAGCGGATCGCCGCGGTCGCCGAGCAGGCCGACGGCGCCGGCAAGGCCCTGGTCCTGCTGACCAGCGGCGGCGAGGTCACCGCCTACAGCGTGAACTCGCGCTTCGGCTTCCTGCACGACGTCTTCGGCGTCGAGGCCGCCACCGGCGAGCTCGGCGACGAGGAGTCGCGCCACGGCGAGGCGGTCTCCTTCGAGTTCATCCGTGAGGCGGACCCCGACCTGCTCTACGTGGTCGACCGCGACGCCGCGATCGGCGAGGAGGGCAAGTCGGCCGAGGAGATCCTCGACAACCAGCTGGTCCGCGCCACCTCGGCATGGAAGAACGACAAGGTCACCTACGTCGACGCCGAGGCCTGGTACATCGTCACCGGCGGCCTGACCTCGCTGGGCACCCTCATCGACGACGTCGAGGCCGGCCTCTCCTGAGCGAGACCGCTACCGCGACGCGCCCGGAGCGCACGCGTCGCACCACCCCGCCGGCCGCCCTGGCCGGCGGGGTGGTCGTGCTCCTCCTGCTCGCCGCGGTGAGCATGTCGGTGGGCGTCGCCGACGCCTCCTGGGAGGTCGTCCTGGTCTCCCGGCTGCCGCGGACCGTCTCCCTGGTGCTGGCCGGGGCCGCGCTCGCGGTCTGCGGACTGCTGATGCAGCTGCTGGTGCGCAACCGGTTCGTCGAGCCCTCCACGGTCGGCACCACCGAGGCCGCCGGCCTGGGGCTGGTGGCGATCACCCTGCTGGCGCCGGGCGCCCCGCTGATGGCCAAGATGGGCACGGCCGCGCTCTTCGCGCTGGTCGGCACCTGGCTCTTCCTGCGGGTGGTCCGGCTGATGCCGGTGCGCGAGACGATCCTGGTGCCGCTGATCGGGCTGATGCTCGGCGGCGTGATCGGGGCGTTCACCACCTTCCTGGCCTTCCACCACGACCTGCTCCAGACTCTCAACAGCTGGATGACCGGCGACTTCTCCGGGGTGCTCCGTGGCCGCTACGAGCTGCTCTGGCTGGTCGCGGCGCTGGTCGTGGTCGCCTTCCTGGCCGCCGACCGGTTCACCGTGGCCGGGATGGGCGAGACCTTCTCCACCAACGCCGGGATCAACCACCGCGCGGTCCTGGCGATCGGGCTGAGCATCGTCTCCCTGGTCAGCGCCGTCGTCGTGGTCACCGTCGGGGTGATCCCCTTCCTCGGCCTGGTGGTGCCCAACGTGGTCAGTGCGATGGTCGGCGACAACGCCCGCCGCGGGCTGCCCTGGGTCGCCGTCCTCGGCTCCGGGCTGGTGCTCGCCTGCGACATCCTGGGCCGGCTGATCCGCTACCCCTACGAGATCCCGGTCGGGACCGTGATGGGCGTGCTGGGCGCGGCGTTCTTCCTGTTCCTGCTGCTGCGGAAGGCTCCCCGTGTCGACTGACGCCCCGCCCCGGACCGGCCTCCCGGTCGCTCGCCGCCGGCGCGGACTCTCCCCCTGGACCCGGGTCGGCCTGGTGGCCGTGGTCGCGGTCGCGGTCGTCGCCGGCTTCCTGCTCGCCGACACCGGCGGGTACGCCGAGCTGGTGGTGCCGCTGCGGATCCGGCGGCTGGTCGCGCTGGTCCTGGTCGGCTGGGCGATCGCCCTGTCCACCGTGCTCTTCCAGACCGTCACCGGCAACCGGATCCTCACCCCGGCGCTGATGGGTTTCGACGCGCTCTACGTGCTGGTGCAGACCGTGGTGGTCTTCTTCTTCTCCGCCCAGCTCTTCCGCGACACCGATCCCCGCCTCCAGTTCGCGCTGGAGACGCTGCTGATGCTCGTCTTCGCGCTCACCCTCTTCCGCTGGCTCTTCACCTCGGGCCGCTACCCGCTGCACGTGCTGATCCTGGTCGGGATGGTCTTCGCCACCCTGTTCCGCAGCATCGCGGGCTTCCTGCAGCGGCTGATCGACCCCAGCGAGTTCCAGGTCCTGCAGAACCTGATGTTCGCCTCCTTCACCACCGTCGACGAGGACCTGGTCTGGGTCACCGCGGCGGTGGTCGCGGTGGCGACGCTGATCGTCGTCCGGCGGCTGCGGGTCTACGACGTGCTCGCCCTGGGCGCCCCGACCGCCACCAGCCTGGGCGTCGACCACCGCCGCGAGACCACCCGGGTGCTGGCCCTGGTCGCCGTCCTGGTCTCGGTCTCCACCGCCCTGGTCGGGCCGATCACCTTCTTCGGGCTGCTGGTCGCCCACCTCGCCTACCTGCTCGCCGGCACCCACCGGCACGCCGTGGTGCTGCCGCTGGCCGGGCTCGCCGCGGTCATCTGCCTGGTCGGCGGCCAGTTCGTGCTGGAGCGGCTGCTCGAGGTCACCACCACCCTCTCGGTCGTCATCGAGCTCGTCGGCGGCCTCACCTTCATCGCCCTGCTGATCCACCGCGCCCGGAGGAACCTCGCATGACCACCACGGACCCGGCCACCCCCACCGGCACCGCCTGCACCGGCCTGCCCCGCCCCGGGATCCGGGCCGAGGGCGTCACCAAGCGATACGGCCGCACGGTGGTCGTCGACGACGTCGAGCTGGACCTGCCGCTGGGCGGGGTGACGGCGCTGATCGGCCCCAACGGCGCCGGGAAGTCGACGCTGCTCTCCATCGCGGGCCGGCTGCAGAGCGCGGACGCCGGCCGGGTCACCGTCACCGGGCTCGACGTGGCCACCGCGCCCGGCGACGAGCTGGCCCGGCGGATGGCGGTGCTGCGCCAGGAGAACCACCTCGACATCCGCCTCACCGTGCGCGACCTGGTCACCTTCGGCCGCTACCCGCACTCCAAGGGCCGCCCCGGCCCCGACGACCTGGGCCACGTCGAGAGGGCGCTGGACTACCTCGACCTCACCGAGCTCGCCGACCGCTTCCTCGACCAGCTCTCCGGCGGCCAGCGGCAGCGGGCGTTCGTGGCGATGGTGCTGTGCCAGGACACCGACGTGGTGCTGCTCGACGAGCCGCTCAACAACCTCGACCTGCGGCACGCCGTGGCGATGATGGGCCGGCTCCGCGACGCCGCCCGCGAGCTGGAGCGGACGATCGTGGTCGTGGTCCACGACCTCAACGTGGCCTCCTGCTACGCCGACACGATCGTGGCGATGCGGGACGGCAAGGTGGTGGCCTGCGGCCCGCCGTCCGAGATCATGCGGCCCGACCTGCTGGAGGAGATCTACGGGCTGCCCGTCGCGGTCCACGAGATCGACGGCCAGCTGATCGCGACGTACTACCGCTAGCTAGTGACCCTCGGCACCCGGAGCCCGGCCGGTCCCGGTCCCGGTCTCGGTCTTGGTCTCGGTCTCGATGACCGCGTCGAAGGCCGCCAGCACCCCCCGCAGGTAGCGCTCGACGACGTCGCGCTCCTCGGGGGTGAAGCTGCGGTCGAGCCGGTCCAGCGCGGTGAACATCGGCCGCAGGTGGGCGGAGGCCTCGCTGCGCCCCGAGTCGGTCACGTGCACCTCGGTGCGCCGTCGGTCCTCGGGATGCGGGCGGCGCTCGGCATGGCCACGGGCCACCAGGCGGTCGACGATGCCGGTCGAGGCGGCGGTGGAGACGTCGAGGCGGCGGGCCACCTCCGCCGGGCCGAGGGCCTCGCGGCCGAGGTGGGCCATGGCCTCGAGCTCGCGGTCGGTGAGGCCGGTGCGGCGGGCCACCACCCGGCTCAGGTGCGGGGCCCGGTCCAGGACGGCGCGCAGCGCGAGCAGGCTGCCGGTCTGGTCCCACGGCCGGGGGGTTCCCCTCTCGGCGTCGCGGGTACCCGCGGCGGGAGCAGGCGACCGCCCGGGAGCCGTCGTACCGACGGGACTCGGGTCGTGGATCGCTTCCTCGGACATCTGCACCTTCTCGACGTGGTGGGGGCCGGTTTGCTGGTCCGTGGCACGATTGCTAATCTCCCTAGCAATCAACCTTTCTAGTTATCCTACCTCTCAGCCGGAGAACATCATGCCTCCCACCCGCGCCGCCGGCGCTCCCTACCACCTGGCCACGCTGCTCACCCGCAAGGGCGTCGCCTGGGTGGTGGCCCTCGTGCCCCTGATCCTGGCGCTCGGCGTCCTGGGGCTGGTCTCGGAGGGCGAGCGGGAGACAGGCCCCACCAGCGGCATGCCGGTGGGCTTCGACAGCACCGACGCGGCGGCCCTCCAGGCCGAGCTCCCGGAGGAGGACTCCTCGGTCGCGATCGTCCTCTGGACCGCCGAGGAGGGCGAGCTCAGCGAGGAGCAGGTCGACCAGATCGGTGAGCAGGTCGGGCCGCTGATCGCGGAGATGGCCGGCGGCAAGACCGAGGGCGGCGCGAACCAGGACGGCCCCCCGGCGGGTGCCGGCGGTCCCGGTGGCGGAGGCGAGTCCCCCGTGCAGGTCTCCGACGACGGCAGCGCGGCGCTCGCCGTCGTCCCGGTGGTGGCCACCACCTCCTCCGAGAACGCCGACAGCGTGGGCGACCTGCGCAAGATGCTGACCGAGGAGGTGCCCGACGGGGTCGAGGTGCAGGTGACCGGCCCCGCCGGCATCCAGGCCGACGTCGCCGCGGTCTTCGACGGCGCCAACTTCCGGCTGCTCGCCGCCACCGCCTCGGTGGTGGCGCTGCTGCTGATCATCACCTACCGCAGCCCCGTGCTGTGGATCATCCCGCTGACGGTGGTCGGCATCGCCGACCGGCTCTCCGCGATCGTCGCCACCCAGGTGATGTCGCGCATCGACTACGTCACCTGGGACGAGTCGACCATCGGCATCCTCAGCGTGCTCGTCTTCGGCGCCGGCACCAACTACGCGCTGCTGCTGATCTCCCGCTACCGCGAGGAGCTCAAGCGTCACGAGTCGCGGCACGACGCGATGGCGATGGCGGTCACCCGCACCGCCGAACCGGTCTTCGCCAGCTCGACCACGGTCTTCGTGGGCCTGCTGACCCTGCTGCTCTCGGTCTTCCCCCCCACCCGCGGCCTGGGCCTGGCCTGCGCGATCGGCATCCTGATCGCCGCGACCTTCGTGATGGTGGTGCTGCCCGCGGCCCTGGTCCTCTTCGGCCGGTGGATCTTCTGGCCCCGGACCCCCCACGTGGGCGACACGGCGCTGGTGGACTCCAAGTCGGTGTGGCGCTCGGTCGGCAACACGGTGGCCAAGCGGCCCCGCACCTTCGTCGCCGTCACCCTGGTCGGCCTGGCCCTGATGATGGTCGGGATCACCCAGATCAACACCGGGCTGCGTCCCTCCGACCAGTTCCTGGAGACCCCCGAGGCGATCACCGCGGCCGAGCGGCTCGGCGAGTCCTTCCCCGCCGGCACCACCGACCCGGTGCAGGTCCTCACCCGCGCGAACCCCGACGACGTGGTCGCCGCGGTCGAGGAGGTCGACGGGATCTCGTCGGCCCGGGTCGCCACGCAGGCCGACGGCATCGCCCAGGTCGACGCCGTCCTGGACGCCGCGCCGGGCAGCGACGAGGCCCGCGGGACGGTGCAGGACGTGCGCGACGCGGTCGCCGACCTCGACCAGACCTACGTCGGTGGCGGCGACGCCGAGGCCCTCGACGACAACGACGCCTCCGTGCGCGACCGGCTCATCATCCTGCCGCTGATCCTGCTGCTGGTCTTCGGCGCGCTGCTGGTGCTGCTGCGCTCCGTGGTCGCTCCGCTGCTGCTGGTGCTGGCCGTGGTGGCCACCTACGGCGCGGCGATGGGCGTCTCGTGGTGGATCTTCACCGGGATCTTCGGCTTCGAGGCCCTCGACGTCGGGGTGCCCTTGCTGGCCTTCCTCTTCCTGGTGGCCCTCGGCGTCGACTACAGCATCTTCCTCGTCACCCGCGCCAAGGAGGAGGCCCGCCAGCACGGCACGGGCCAGGGGATGCTCCGGGCCCTGGCGGCGACCGGTGGGGTGATCACCAGCGCCGGGATCCTGCTGGCGGCGGTCTTCGCCGTCCTCGGCGTGCTGCCCCTGGTGGTGCTGGCGCAGCTCGGCGCGATCATCTGCGTCGGCGTCCTGCTCGACACCCTGGTGGTCCGCACGGTCCTGGTGCCGGCGCTGGCGCTCACCCTGGGCGACCGCTTCTGGTGGCCGCGCAAGGTGCGCGAGGAAGCGCCGGCCGAGAGCCGCGAGGACGTGCCGGCCGGCACCTGAGCCTGCACCACCAGCCGCTGGCTACGGTCGAGGCCATGAGCGACCAGACACCTGAGTCCACCGTCACCGACAACGCCGCCGAGCACCGCTACGAGGTGCACGTGGGGGGCGAGCTGGCCGGCTTCGCCGAGTACGAGCACTCCGACGGGCTCGTCGACTTCACCCACACCGAGGTCTTCGAGCAGTTCGGCGGCCGCGGCCTGGCACAGGAGCTGGCGCGCCACTCCCTCGAGGACGTGCGCAGCCGCGACCTCCAGGCGCTGCCCCACTGCGAGTTCTACGCAAAGTACCTGGCGAAGAACCCCGAGTACGTCGACCTGGTGCCCTCCGAGCGCCGCGCAGAGTTCAACCTGGCCTAGCCGGACCGGGCCGTCTTCGACCGGGTCGAGCTCAGGCGGGGGCGTCTGCGGCCAGCGCCGCCTCGATGTCGGCGGCGATCTCCGCCGGCTTGGTCGAGGGCGCGTAGCGCTTGAGCACCTGCCCGTCGCGCCCGACGAGGAACTTGGTGAAGTTCCACTTGATCCGGTTGCCCAGCACGCCGGACCGCTGGGTGCGCAGCCACTCGAAGACCGGGTGCGCCTGCCGGCCGTTGACGTCGACCTTGGCGAACATCGGGAAGGTCACCCCGAAGCGGCCGGTGCAGAAGGCGGCGATCTCCTCCTCGCTGCCCGGCTCCTGCCCGGCGAACTGGTCGCACGGGAAGCCGAGCACGTGGAAGCCGGAGTCGGCGTACTGCTCCTCCAGCCGCTGGAGCCCTTCGTACTGCGGGGTGAAGCCGCACTGCGAGGCGGTGTTGACCACCAGCAGGACCTGGCCCCGGTAGGTGGACAGGGACTGCTCGGTGCCGTCGATGGTGGGGGCGCCGAAGTCGAAGATCGTGGTCACGCCCCGATTCAACCGCCTCGGTGGTCAGCGGGCGCGCGTCACGCGCCGGTGGCGCGCGCCGCGATCCGGTCGAACCGCGAGGCCATCTCGTCGGCCAGCGCCTGGGCTCCCGACAGCGGCCGCACCATCACCATGAACTCGTCGATCAGGCCGTCGTCGTCGAGGTGCAGGAAGTCGCACCCGGTCAGCTGCCGCTCCCCCACCTTGGCCTCGAAGACCAGCGCGTGGTCGCTGGCCCCGGGGGCGCCGATCTCGGTGCGGTAGACGAAGTCGGAGAAGACGTCGATGACCTCGGTGAGGATCGAGGCGGTGATCGCCTTGCCCGGGTAGGGCTTGTGGGCGACCGGGCTCCGGAAGACGACGTCGTCGGCGAGCAGGGCGATCATCGCGTCGGCGTCGCGCGCCTCGACGGCGGCGCGGAAGGCCTGGGCTGTGTCGGTGCGTGGCATGGCCCGAAGCGTACGGTGCCAGCTGGCTCAGGCGAGCCGCTCGGCCAGCACCTGCCGGCCGTCGCCCTCCAGGTCGGCCAAGGCTGCCGGGCGGCCGGCCATCGCAAGCGCCACCGCCTCGCTGCTGCCTCGCACCGGGAGTCCGGCGCCGTGGGCCCACTCCTGGTCGGTCGTCTCGAACCGGAGGCCGGCGACCCGCGCGGCGGGGACGAGGCCACGGGCGGCGGGCTTGGAGACCAGGAAGTCCAGGCCCAGTCGCCAGGCGGCCAGGTCGGGGCTGACGTCGAGCCCCAGGGGCCGGGCCGCGTCGCGCAGGTGGACGCAGGTGTCGGTCATGGGGCCCAGCGCGCCGACGACCGGCGGCTTGAGACGACGGTCGGCGCGACTGCGGAGCAGCGCCACGATCTCCTCGGTCGGTCGCGCGGCGCCCTGCTTGGCCGTGTCGTCGACCATCCGGTCGAGGTCGCCGCGGTACTTCCACAGCGAGCGGAGCAGGAAGCCCACGGTGAACCCGCCCTCGGGGGGCACCAGGTGCGCGGCCACCTCGCGGACGGTCCAGCCGGCGCAGAGGCTCGGGGTGCGCCACTGCTCGGCGTCCAGCCCGGCGAACATCTCCGCCGCCAGGAGCCGGTTCCTGGTGGCGGCGGCGTAGACCTGCTCGAGCTGCTCGGCATCCACCACCCCAACCTAGGAGGAGGCGCCCCCGGAGCGCCAGGGCGACGGGGCGCCGGCCGTCTGCGCGGGAGCCCACCGCGGCGCCTGGTCCTTGTCGACGAGGACGGCGCGGACCCCCTCGAGGAAGTCGTGGCTGACGACGACCCGGCGGGCGGCCTGCCGCTCCGCCGCCAGGCAGGCGGCCAGGTCGTGCTCGCGGCCCCAGGACAGGAGCCGGTCGGTCACCTCGAGGCTGGCCGGCGAGGCGGCGGCGAGCAGGTCGAGCGTGCGGCGGGCCCACGACGCCGTCGCCCCGTCCGCGGTCGCACCGTCCGCCGCTGCCCCGTCCGCCGCTGCCCCGTCCGCCGCTGCCCCGTCCGCCAGCCCGCGCAGCCGGGCCACGACGTCGTCGAGCCCGGGCGCCCCGAAGGCCCAGTCGATCTGGGGCCGGCGGGCCCACAGCTCCGAGCCTTCGAGCAGTCCCGTCGGCCCGGGGTCGAGGGAGCGCACGACGGTCTCGACGCTCTCGTCGCTCTCCGAGAGCAGGGCCGCCAGGCCGGGCAGCCGGTCCGGCTGGGCCAGGTGGGTCGCCAGGCCGCAGGCCAGGGCGTCCCCCGCCCGGAGGCGGACGCCGGTCAGGCCCAGGTAGCGGCCGACCGCGCCGGGCAGGCGGGGCAGGAAGTGGGAGCCGCCCACGTCGGGGAAGAAGCCGATCCCGGTCTCCGGCATCGCGAACGACGCCCGGGGGGTCACCAGCCGGTAGGGGCCGTGGACGGAGAGCCCGAGTCCCCCACCCATGCAGATGCCGTCGACGACCGCGATCACCGGGACCGGGTAGGAGGCGAGCGCGAGGTTGACGGCGTACTCGGCGGCGAAGAACTCGTCGGCGCGCTCCGGGTGCCGGTCGAGCACGTGCTGGCGCACCGCACGGATGTCGCCGCCGGCGCAGAAGGCCTTCGGCGACGTGCTCTCGACGAGCACGGCCCGCAGGCCGGCGTCGCGCCACTCCTCCAGCGCCGACCCGATCGCGCGGACCATGGCGAGGGTGAGCGCGTTGAGGGCGCGGGGCCGGTCGAGCAGGATGCGGCCGACCCTGCCCTCGACGCGGGTGAGGACCTCCGGCTCGTCGGCGGGGGTCATGGCTGGTGGCTCCTGGTCTCGCCGGCGCGCGGCGTCGTCGGCCGGGGTGGATCCGGCGGTGGCGGCCTCGGCCGCCGGGGGGCCGGCCCACCATCTCCGGCCTGGTCACCCTGACCCTAGTGCTGCGCCTGCTCGACGCGTGGCCGCGCCACCCGGAGACGAGAAGGGCCCCCGGCCGCGTCTCCGCGGACCGGGGGCCCTTCCTCTTGCTCAAACCGCTCGGCCGGACTCGACCGACCTACGTGCGCGAGGGGGGAGTTGAACCCCCACGTCCTTTCGGACACACGGACCTGAACCGTGCGCGTCTGCCTATTCCGCCACTCGCGCGAGAAGCGGGCTCAGGCTATCCCACGCCGGGCCGGGGCCCCAAACCGGGGCGCGCCGGGCCCGGGTCAGGAGAAGACGACGGTGCGGTGGCCGTTGAGGAGCACCCGGTGCTCGCAGTGCCAGCGCACCGCCCGGGCCAGCGCGCGGGACTCGGTCTCCCGCCCGAGCGCGACCAGGTCGGGCACGCTCGCGGCGTGGTCGACCCGGGCCACGTCCTGCTCGATGATCGGGCCCTCGTCGAGGTCGGAGGTGACGTAGTGGGCGGTGGCCCCGACCAGCTTGACCCCCCGGTCGTGCGCCTGGCGGTAGGGGTTGGCGCCCTTGAAGCTCGGCAGGAACGAGTGGTGGATGTTGATCGCCCGCCCGTCCAGCTCCTTGCAGAGGTCCGCGGAGAGGATCTGCATGTAGCGGGCGAGCACCACCAGGTCGATCTCCATCGACTCGCACAGGTCGAGCAGCTCGCGCTCGGCCTGCGGCTTGGTCTCCTTGGTGACCGGGATGTGGCGGAACTCGATGCCGTGCCACTGCGCCAGCGGCGCCAGGTCGGGGTGGTTGGAGACGATCACCGGGATCTCGACGTCGAGGTTGCCGGCCTTCCAGCGGTAGAGCAGGTCGTTGAGGCAGTGGTCGAACTTCGAGACGAGGATGGCCACCCGCGGCTTGACCTGGAGGTCGTGCAGCGCCCAGTCCATCCCGAAGGTGTCGGCGACACCGGCGAACCGGGTGCGCAGCTCCGCCGGCCCGGGGGTCTGCGGCGCGGTGCGCATCTGCACCCGCATGAAGAAGCGGCTGGAGACGGGGTCGCCGTACTGCTGGCTCTCGGTGATGTCGCAGCCCTGGTGGTAGAAGAAGTCCGCCACCGCCCGGACGACGCCGGGGCGGTCCTCGCAGGACAGGGTCAGGACGAGCTCGGTGGTCTCGGACTCGGTCACGGTTCGCGATCCTCTGGTTCGTGGGGCTCCGGTGCTGTGGCTCTCGTTCGGCCGGCTCGGTCCCGGGGGGGTCGGGACGTGACCTGCGAACGCGCCGGGAGGATTCGACCCCGCGGGACCAAACGGGTCCGACACCGGGTCCCACATCGGGTCCCACATCGGGCCCCACCTCGGGTTCCGCACGGGATCCGCCACCGGGTCCCCCGGCCGGCCCGGCGGCGTCCCGGGGAGCGGTCCGACACCCGCTCGCGGACCGGCGGCGCGCCGTGGCACCCGGCCGCCGACCTGCCTCCCCGATACGATCACCTGAACCCGCCGCCGGCGGGCCACGTCGCAGCAGCGGCACGGCGACGTCCGACCCGATGAGGAGGAGTACGCGTGAGCGGGTTCCAGCGCTTCGAGCAGCGGCTCGAGCAGCTGATCTCCGGAGCCTTCGCGCGGGCCTTCCGCAGTGCGGTGCAGCCGGTGGAGATCTCCGCCGCCCTGCAGCGAGAGGTCGACAACAACGCGCAAATCCTCAGTCGCGAGCGGCGCCTGGTGCCCAACGACTTCCAGGTCGAGCTCGCCCAGACCGACCTCGACCGGCTCTCCCCCTACGACAACGCGATGGCGCGCGACCTCGCCGACCAGCTCCAGGACCACGCCGACTCCCAGGGCTACGTCTTCCCCGGGCCGGTGCACATCGGCTTCGAGGCCGCCGACGACCTGACCACCGGGCGCTTCCGGATCCGCAGCCGCGCCCAGGCCAGCGTCACCGGCGAGGACCACCACACCCGCCACCGCGCGCCCAAGGTCCAGCTCGACGTCAACGGCACCCACCACCCCCTCCTGCCCCCCGGCGTGGTGGTCGGCCGCGGCATCGAGGCCGACATCCGGATCAGCGACCCCGGCATCAGCCGCCGCCACGTCGAGTTCCTGGTGGCCGACCGCCCGGACGGGTGGGCCGACGTCTCCGTCCGCGACCTGGGCTCGACCAACGGGATGCTGGTCGACGGCAGGAAGATCGACCGCGCCCCGGTGGGCGACGGGACCGTCGTCCGCATCGGCAACACCGAGCTCACGGTCAGGGTCGTGGGCGACGACACGGACGGGAGGTGAGTCGATGTCGGAGCTGACGCTGTTCCTGATCCGCTTCGCCTACCTGGCGGTGCTGTGGATCTTCGTGCTCTCCGCGATCTCGGTGATCCGCTCCGACATGTTCGGCGCCCGGGTCCCCGAGACCCGCGGGTCCAAGAAGAAGGCGGCCAAGCAGGCCAAGCCCGTGCGCCGTCGCGGCGCGCCCACCCACCTCGCCGTGGTCGAGGGGGCCAACGCCGGCGAGCGGGCCGACCTGGCCAACGCCCCGCTGCTGATCGGTCGCGGCTCGGACGCCGCGATCCGGCTCGACGACGACTACGTCTCCACCCGGCACGCCCGGGTCGCCGCCTCCGGCGACCAGTGGTACGTCGAGGACCTGGGCTCCACCAACGGCACCTACGTCGGGGCTGCCAGGATCACCCAGCCCACCACGATCTCCCTCGGTACGCAGGTGCGGATCGGCAAGACGATCCTCGAGCTCCGGAAGTAGGCCCGTTCGTGACCGACCCCGAGAACGACACCGTCGCGCGTGACCCGTCGCTGGTCCGCACGCCGCCCGTCGTCGAGCCGAGCGACACCGCCGAGCGCGGCGCCGGTCCCGCCGGCCGGGCGGCGATGCGGCTCAACTACGCGGCGCTCTCCGACGTGGGCCGGGTCCGCAAGGACAACCAGGACAGCGGCTACGCCGGGCCCTGGCTGCTCACGGTCTGCGACGGGGTCGGCGGCGCCGCCCGCGGCGACCTCGCCTCGAGCACCGCGGTCTCGGTGCTGCGCCGGCTCGACGAGCCGCCCGCCGGCGCCGACGGCGAGGCCCTGCTGAGCCGGGTCGCCGGCGCGCTGCACCGCGCCCACGACCGGATCGCCGAGCTGGTGGAGGAGGACCCGGCCATCTCCGGGACCAGCACCACCGCCACCCTGGCCGCCTTCGACGGGCAGGTGCTGGGCATCGGGCACGTCGGCGACAGCCGGGCCTACCTGTGGCGCCAGGGCCAGATCAGCCAGCTCACCCACGACCACACCTTCGTCCAGGGGCTGATCGACGAGGGCCGGATCACCGAGGCCGAGTCGCGGGTCCACCCCCACCGCAACCTGATCCTCAAGGCCCTCGACGGCGTCCACGACCCCGCGCCCGACCTGTTCACCGTCCAGCTCCAGGAGGGCGACCGGGTGCTGCTGTGCAGCGACGGCGCCTCCGGGGTCCTCGAGGACCACCGGCTCGGCGAGATCCTCGGCTCCGGCACCCCCGACTACGCCGCGGTCGAGCTGGTGCGTGCCAGCCTCGAGGCGGGCAGCTCCGACAACGTCACCTGTGTGGTCGCCGATGTGGTCGCCGGCACCGACCCCGCCCCCGACGAGCTCACCCCCCTGCTGGTCGGCGCCGCCGCGGAGCTGCCGCGGCGCAGCTCCGGCGGTGTGCCCCACACCCCGGGTGCCCCCGCCCCCGGAGCCCCGGGCGCCGAGGCCCACCCCGGCGGCGCGCCGCGGGGGCCCGCGACCGGCACCGCGACCATCGAGCGGGCGGCCGCCGAGCCGATCGACGTCGAGGCGGTCCGCTACGCCCCCCGGGCGCCGCTGCGCTTCGTGTGGCTGCGACGCCTGCTGGTCGCCATGGTCGGCGTCGGCGCCGCGTGGATGATGCTGGCCGCCTCCTGGCACTGGAGCCAGCAGCAGTACTACGTCAGCGAGCACGACGGCGTGGTCACCATCTTCCGGGGCGTCAACGCCGACATCCCCGGCCTCGACCTCTCCAGCCCCTACGAGACCACCGACATCGAGATGGAGAACCTCTCCGACTACGACGCCAAGCTGGTCCGCGAGGGCATCGAGACCGACGACCTGGCCAAGGCCGAGCAGACGGTCGACAACCTCGCCGCCCAGCAGGTGGGCTGACGACGTGACGGATCGTCCGAGATGAGCCAGACAGGTGCCCTGATGGGCTTCGTGCACCGCCGCCGGCGGGGCGCGGAGCTCTTCCTGCTCGTGCTCGCGCTCGTGGTGGGCATCGGCGCCTACGCGGCTGTCGGCCTCGGCGTCGACGGCGAGGTCCCGGTCAACCTGGTCGGCTACGGCGGGTGGCTGACCGTGCTGGTCCTCGCCGCGCACTTCACCCTGCGCTTCTTCGCCCCGTACGCCGACCCGGTGCTGCTGCCGGTGGTGGCCGCCCTCAACGGGCTCGGCCTCGCGGTGATCTACCGGCTCGACCTGGCCAAGGAGGCGGCCGGCCGGTCCCACGACTTCGCCCAGCAGCAGCTGATCTGGATGACCCTGGGGGTGGGCCTCTTCGTCGCCACCCTGGTGCTGGTCCGCGACCACCGGGTGCTGCAGCGGTTCACCTACACCAGCTCGCTGGTCGCGGTGATCCTGCTGCTGCTGCCGATGGTGCCGGGGCTCGGCCGGGAGATCTACGGCGCCCGGATCTGGATCCGGCTCGGCCCGCTCAGCTTCCAGCCGGGCGAGGTGGCCAAGGTGCTGCTGGTGGTGGGGATCGCCGGCTACCTGGTGCTGCACCGCGACGCGCTCGCGCTGGCCGGTCGCCGGCTGCTCTTCCTGGACCTGCCCCGCGGCCGCGACCTGGGGCCGATCCTGATGATGTGGCTGGTCAGCCTGGGGATCCTGGTCTTCCAGCGCGACCTGGGGTCCAGCCTCCTCTTCTTCGGCCTCTTCCTGGTGATGCTCTACGTCGCGACCGAGCGGCCCGGGTGGCCGATCGTGGGCATCGGCCTGTTCGCCGTCGGTGCCTTCGCCGGCTACCAGCTCTTCGGTCACGTCCGCAACCGCTTCAACATCTGGCTCGACCCGATGGCCTACTACGACAAGACCCCCGGCTCCGGACAGCTGGTCGAAGGACTCTTCGGGATGGGCTGGGGCGGCCTGATCGGCCGCGGCTTCGGCGAGGGCCGGCCCGACCGCATCCCGCTGGCGGAGTCGGACTTCATCATCGCCGCGATCGGCGAGGAGCTCGGCCTGACCGGCGTGATGGCCGTCCTGGTGCTCTACGGCCTGATCGTCGAGCGCGCCCTGCGCACCGCCCTGATCTGTCGCGACGGTTTCGGCAAGCTGGTCGCCACCGGCCTGGCCTCGATCTTCGCGCTGCAGGTCTTCGTGGTCGTCGGCGGCGTCACCGGCCTGATCCCGCTCACCGGCCTCACCACCCCGTTCCTCTCCTACGGCGGTTCGTCCCTGGTGGCCAACTGGGTCATCATCGCCCTGATCGCCCGGATCTCCGACCAGGCCCGGCGCCCTCCGCCGGACCTCTCCCCGCAGGCCGCGGGAACCGGTGACGACGACGCGACCCAGGTGGTGAGACTGCGATGAACAAGCCCATCCGGACCGTCGCGGGCTTCTGCCTGCTCCTCTTCCTCGCACTGCTGGTCAACGCCAGCTACCTCCAGTACTGGCGCGCCGGCGAGCTGGCCGAGGACCCCCAGAACCGGCGCATCATCGAGGCCGCCTTCTCCCGCGAGCGCGGCGCGATCCTGGTCGGCCGGCAGGCGATCGCGGAGTCGGTGCCCTCCGACGACAAGTACGAGTTCCAGCGGGTCTACCCCAAGCCGTTCCTGTACGCCCCGATCACCGGCGCCTTCACCTACTTCAGCCAGACCGGGCTGGAGCGCAGCGAGAACGACGTGCTCTCCGGCGAGGACTCCCGGCTCTTCGTGACCCGGCTGATCGACATGCTGAGCAGCACCGAGCCCCAGGGTGGCAGCGTCCAGACGACGATCAACCCGGCCGCCCAGCAGGCCGCCTTCGACGGCCTCTCCGCGCTGCCCGGCGACGTGGAGGGCGCCGTGGTCGCCCTGGAGCCGTCGACCGGCAAGGTGCTGGCCATGGTCTCGCTGCCCACCTACGACCCCAACCGGCTGGCCAGCCACCGGCTCGGCGAGGTGACCGCGGCCCAGAAGGAGCTGCAGGAGGCCCCGGGCGACCCGCTGCTCAACCGGGCCACCAGCACCCGCCTGCCCCCCGGCTCGGTCTTCAAGCTGGTGACCGCCGCGGCCGCGATGGAGCACGCCGGCTACACCGCCGACTCGAAGGTCCCGGGCGGCGCGACCTACCAGCTGCCGCTGACCAGCGACGAGACCGGGCTGATCGGCAACGAGGGCCGTTCCTGCGGCACCGGCCCGATCCCCTTCACCCAGGCCATGGAGAACTCCTGCAACACCACCTTCGCCGCGCTCGCCGTCGAGGTGGGCGCCGAGGGGATGATCGAGCAGGCCGAAGCCTTCGGCTTCAACAAGAAGTACCTGGAGGACCTGCCGCAGGCCACCTCGGTCTTCCCCACCCAGCTCGACGAGGCCCAGCTCGGCCAGACCGGGATCGGCCAGTTCGAGGTCGCGGCCACCCCGCTGCAGATGGCGATGGTGGCCGCCGGGATCGGCAACGGCGGCTCGGTGATGACCCCCTACCTGGTCGACAAGGTCAGCTCCCCCAGCCTGCAGGTGCTCGACCAGACCGAGCCGAAGGAGCTGAACAAGGCCGTCTCCTCCTCGACCGCGCGGGACCTCACCGAGCTCCTGGTCGCCACGGTCGACAGCGGCACCGCCTCGCCGGCGGCGATCCCGGGTGTCTCGGTGGCCGGCAAGACGGGGACGGCCCAGAGCGGCCAGCCCGAGGTGCCGCCGTACGCGTGGTTCGTCTCCTTCGCCCCGGCCGTGGATCCCCAGGTCGCGGTCGCGGTGATGATCCAGAAGGCCGACATCCCGCGCGGCGAGATTGCAGGCGGCCGCCTCGGCGGGCCGATCGCGAAGGCAGTGATGGAAGCGGTGATCACCCAGTGAGCGACCACGACGAGCCCCCCACCCAGAGCATGGAGGGCCCGGGCGGCCCCGGCCCGGAGCGCTGGGTCGACGACGCGCACCGGTACCGCCTCGACTCCCGGATCGCCACCGGCGGCATGGGCGAGGTCTGGCGGGCGACCGACACGGTGCTCGAGCGGCCGGTGGCGGTCAAGCTGCTGAAGGCCGAGTACGCCGACGACGCGACGTTCCGGTCCCGGTTCGAGACCGAGGCCCGGCACGCCGCGTCCCTGGCCCACCAGGGCATCGCGGCGGTCTACGACTTCGGCGAGGCCGGCACCCGTGACGGGTCGGGCGCGGCCCGCCCCTTCCTGGTGATGGAGCTGGTCGAGGGCCAGCCGCTCTCGGCGCTGCTCCGCTCGGGGGTCCCCCTGGATCCCGACGTCACCCGCGACCTGCTCGCCCAGGTCGGCGACGCCCTGGGCGTCGCCCACCGGGCCGGCATCGTGCACCGCGACGTGAAGCCCGCCAACCTGCTGGTCACCCCCGACCGCCGGGTCAAGGTCACCGACTTCGGCATCGCCCGGGCGGCCGAGGGGATGGCGCTGACCCAGACCGGCCAGGTGATGGGCACCCCGCAGTACCTCTCCCCCGAGCAGGCCGAGGGGGGCCGGGCCACCCCCGCCTCCGACGTCTACTCGCTCGGCGTGGTCGCCTTCGAGTGCCTGGCCGGACGCCGCCCGTTCGAGGCCGACAGCCCGGTCGCCACCGCGCTGGCCCACCTCAGGCAGCCGGTCCCCGAGCTGCCCGAGGACGTGCCGCGCCCGTTGGCCGCGGTGGTGCGCCGCGCCCTGGCCAAGGACCCCCAGGACCGGTTCGCCGACGGGGCGGCCTTCGCCGCCGCGCTGCGCGACCCGGTGGCCTACGCCGGCACGGTGCCCGTCCACGAGCCGCTGACCACCGTGCTGCCCCCGCCGGGCGACGTCGCCCCGACGGGGGTGCTGCCCGCCACCACCGCGACGACCGTGGGCCCGCCGGCGACCGGGGAGCTGCCCGCCCAGCCGGAGCAGGGGCGCCCCTCGTGGCCGCTCGCCGTGGCCGGGGTGCTGCTGCTGGCCCTGCTGGGGGGAGCCGCGTGGTGGTGGCTCACCCAGGACGACCAGGAGCCCGAGGAGCCGGTCCGGCCCGCCCGGTCGCAGAGCCCCTCGCCGACCCAGGAGGCCACCGAGGACGAGTCGGTCGTGGTCCGGGCCTCCGACTACGTCGGGCGCGACGTGCGCGAGGTGGCCCGCGAGCTCTCCCGGCTCGGGCTGCAGGTGGTGCGCGACGAACGGACCAACCCCGGCGAGGAGACCGCCGGCGAGGTGATCTCGGTGAACCCCACGGGCTCGCTGGCGCGCGGCGACCGGGTCACGGTGGCCTACTGGGGCTCGGCGCCGGAGCCGACGCAGGAGCCGACTCCCACCCAGGAGCCCACCCCGACCCAGGACCCGACGCCCACCCCCACCCCGACACCCACGCCCGAGCCGACCCCGACCCCCACGCCCGAGCCGACCCCGACGCCGACCCCGACGCCGGAGCCCACGGCCCCCACCGCTGAAGAGACCCCCGCGTCGCCGGACGACGCGTTCGACCCCACCCCGAGAGGCGATTGATGAGCAAGGCAGGGCCGACCGTCGTCGGCGGCCGCTACGAGCTGGGCGAGCTGCTCGGCCGCGGCGGCATGGCCGAGGTCCGCAAGGGCACCGACACCAGGCTCGGCCGCACCGTCGCGGTCAAGAGGCTGCGCACCGACCTGGCCAGCGACGCCACGTTCCAGGCCAGGTTCCGCCGGGAGGCGCAGTCGTCGGCCTCGCTCAACCATCCCTCCATCGTCAGCGTCTACGACACCGGCGAGGAGTGGACCGAGGACGGCTCGCCCGAGGGCAGGGTCTCCCAGCCCTACATCGTGATGGAGTACGTCGCTGGGCGCACCCTGCGCGACATCCTGCGCGAGGGCCGCAAGATCCTGCCCGAGCGTGCGCTGGAGATCACCAGCGACGTGCTGGGTGCCCTGGACTACAGCCACCGGGCTGGCATCATCCACCGCGACATCAAGCCGGGCAACGTCATGCTCACCCCCAGCGGCGACGTGAAGGTGATGGACTTCGGCATCGCCCGGGCCGTCTCGGACGCTGCGAACACGATGACCCAGACGGCGGCGGTGGTCGGCACCGCGCAGTACCTCTCCCCCGAGCAGGCCCGCGGCGAGACGGTCGACTCCCGGTCCGACGTCTACTCCACCGGCTGCCTCCTCTACGAGCTCCTCACCGGCCGGCCGCCGTTCGTCGGCGAGAGCCCGGTCGCCGTCGCCTACCAGCACGTCCGCGAGCCGGCCCAGCCCCCGTCGGTCCACGACCCCGACCTGACGCCCGAGATCGACGCGATCGTGCTCAAGGCGCTGGCCAAGCGGGTCGAGGACCGCTACCAGAGCGCGGCGGCGATGCGGACCGACATCGAGCGCTACCTCGCCGGGCAGGCGGTGCAGGCGGCCCCGGTCCCGGCACCGCCCACCGCCCCGGTGCCCGCGACGACCGCCCCGACCGCGGTGGCCCCGGCCCCGCCCGGCCTCCCGCCCCAGGCCTCCCGCACCCGCAAGGGGCCCCTGGTGGTGATCGCGCTGGTCGCCCTGCTGGTGATCGCGCTGGCCGCCTACGTGATCCCGAGGCTGTTCGCCGACGAGACCGAGGAGGTGCGCGTCCCCGACCTGATCGGCCTCAGCGAGTCCGAGGCCCGCGCGGAGATCCGCGACGCCGGCCTGGTGGTCGGCAGGGTCGACCACGAGCCGTCCACCGACGCCGCGGCCGACGAGGTGATCCGGCAGGAGCCCAACGACGTCTACGTCGAGGAGGGGTCCACGATCAGCTTCGTGGTCTCCACCGGTGCCCCGATGGTGGAGGTCCCCTTCCTGGTGGGCCAGGACCGGCGGGAGGCCCGCGACGTGCTGCGCAACCGCAAGCTCAAGGTCAAGTTCGAGGAGCGGGAGTCCGACGAGCCGGCCGGCCAGGTGGTCGAGATCAGCCCGGCCGCCGGTGAGCAGGTCCCCGAGGGGACCGTGGTCACCCTCTTCTTCTCCGACGGGCCCGAGCAGATCCCCCAGCTGGTCGGGATGCGCCGCCGCGCGGCCGAGAAGGTGGTCATCGACACCGGGTTCGTGCCGGAGGTCGTGGAGACCACCGAGACCACCGAGCCCCGGGGCACCGTGGTGCGCCAGACCCCCGAGGCGGGTCGCGAGGCGCCCGAGGGCAGCACGGTCGTCATCTACGTCTCGGTCTACGAGGAGCCGGTCGAGGAGCCCACCCCCACCCCGCTGCCGCCGACCGAGATCCCGACCGAGGTCCCGACGCCGTTGCCGCCCACCGAGGTCCCGACGCCGACGCTTCCGCCGCCGCCCGAAGGTCCGACCGGCTAGCCAACGAGTCCGAGCCCTACGTCGACCTCGGCCACGCCGGTTCCGGGTCAGTCGACGATCGGCTTGGCGTAGTTGAGGTCGAGGAGACCCTCGTAGGCGGGGGCGGTCTTGAAGTCCTCGACCTTGACGTCCCAGCCGACCAGGACCGACGGGTCCTGGGCGGCGGAGCGGTAGGCCTGGAGGTAGGCGTCGCCCTCCAGGGCCCGCAGGATGTCGAGCTGGTCGCCGATCGCGGTGATCACGTAGGGCGGGGAGTAGGGCACGCCCTGGAGCTGGACGGTGTTGCCGCTGCACTTGATGCCGGTGGTGGAGATGATCCGCTGACCCTGGAGGGTGACCGCGGTGGCACCGCCCTTCCACATCGCGTTGACCACCGCCTGGAGGTCCTGCTGGTGCACCACCAGCTCGTCGACCGTCTCGGTGGTGGCCTGCTCCAGCAGCTCGGGTGGCGCGTCGTCGAGGACGACGGTCACCGCGGGCCCGGAGCGGGGCGTCAGGCCGGCCGGGTCCTCGAGGAGGTCGATCTCGGCGTTGTAGCGGTTGACCGTCCGGTCGCCGAGGCTCTGGGTGAGCGCCTCGTTCTCGGCGGTGAGCTCGGCGAAGCGGGCGGTGAGCGCGTTGGCCTCGTCGGACTCCGCCTCGACGAAGGAGGCGAGGTCGGTGTAGCGGGAGGGACGCAGGTCGGCACCCTCGCTGTTGCCCGCGCTGACCGCGAAGAGCACGCCGCTGAGCAGGATGACCAGGGGTGTGCCGACCCGCCATCCCCGCCGCTCGGGGGACTCGTCGGTCCTGGGCTCCATGGCGACTACGCTAGCCTCGCCCACCAACAATCCACGAGGAGCACCCACGGTGTCCAAGACCAACGCCAACCGGCAGTCGACCGACGAGCGGAAGGGCCGATCCGTCCCCTGGGCCTTCATGCTCGCGATCCTGCTGGTGGCCGGCGGCATCGCCTGGATCGCCTACTACTACGTGGTGGTGCGGGTCGACCCGACTGCCGTTCCCCCCGCCGAGCCCGGCGGCCCGGCCTTCCTCGCCGACCTGGGCAAGTGGAACTACGCGATCGGCTTCGGCGCCCTGATGCTGGGTCTCGCGCTGGCGTCGTCCCCCTCCTCCCCCCTGGGCCGCGGCAACGGCGTGGTGGTCGGGATGCTGACCTGCTTCCTGCTCGGCCTGGTCTGGATCTGCGTCTTCTACATCTTCAGCGGCGACAAGCTCTCCGACCTGTGGGTGCTCAACGACCTGGGCAACTACAACCTGATGGTCGGCATCGCCTTCATGGCGGTGGGCTTCACCTACGCCACCAAGTGGGAGTGACCGGCCTCCTGGCCGAGGCCGCACCCGCGGCATGAGCGCAGCACCCGGGACCCCGTGGGGGTCCCGGGTGTTTCCACATCTGGGGAGAGACCTGTGGAGAGTTACACGCGTGTAGTTATGCACAGGTTCTCCCCACCTGTGGAGAGAGCGGGACCTCAGCCGAGCACGGCCGCGCGGGTCGCGAAGGCGACCGCCAGAGCCACCAGGATCAGCCCGACGCCCGCCCACTGCCACGCGGCGCGGCGCGGGCCTCGGGGGGCCCAGATGAAGACGGCGGTCGCCAGCGCGCCGCCGGCGAGCCCGCCGAGGTGGCCCTCCCAGGAGATCCCGGGGAAGGTGAAGGTGAAGACGAGGTTGAGCGCCAGCAGGGTGAGGACGCCGCGCAGGTCACCGCCCACCTTGAAGGAGAGCACGGCGAGCGCGCCGATCAGGCCGAAGACGCCGCCGGAGGCACCCAGGGTGCTGCCGCCGGGGTCGGCCAGCCAGAAGACGGTGGCGCCCCCGGTCAGCGTGGAGAGCAGGTAGACCGCCAGGAAGCGGACCCGGCCCAGGGCCGCCTCGACCGCCGGCCCGAGGACCCACAGCCCGAGGCAGTTGAGCGCCACGTGCCAGATGTCGATGTGGACGAAGCCGTGGGTCACCGCCATCCACCACGCCCCGTCGGCGAGTCCGGTGGCCCAGAAGGTGTCGGGCACCGACGCGCACGCGTCCTCCCCGACGCCGCGGAAGTAGCTGGTGGGCGACCCCTCGAGCGCGCAGCGCCCCTGGGGCAGCAGCATCAGCCGGGAGGCCAGCCACGAGTCCCGCCCGCCGGTGACCAGCACGCTGACCCAGACCGCGAGGTTGATGCCGATCAGCACCAGGGAGGTCTGGGCCGGGTTCGCGGAGCGGCTCCCGCCGTAGGCGGCCCGGCCGCTGCGGGTCGACTTCGCGCCCTCGGCGACGCACTCGGGGCACTGGAAGCCCACGGCCGCGTCCCGCATGCAGTCCGGGCAGATCGGGCGATCGCACCGCTGGCACCGGACGTAGGTCTCGCGACCGGGGTGCCGGTAGCAGACGGGCACCCCGGTCGCGGGGACGGACGGCTCGCTCACAGGGGGGAGGTGGCCGGAGTCGTCAGCGCGAGATCTCGACCGACTCGATGACGATCGGCTCCTTGGGGCGGTCCATGGCCCCCGTGGGAGCCTTGGCGATCGCGTCGACCACGTCGCGCGAGGCCTGGTCGGCGACCTCGCCGAAGATGGTGTGCTTCATGTTGAGGTGCGGCGTGGGGGTCACGGTGATGAAGAACTGCGACCCGTTGGTGCCCGGCCCGGCGTTGGCCATCGCCAGCAGGTAGGGCTTGTCGAAGACGAGCTCGGGGTGCACCTCATCCTTGAAGGTGTAGCCCGGACCACCCGTGCCGCGGCCCAGCGGACAGCCGCCCTGGATCATGAAGCCGTCGATGACCCGGTGGAAGGTCAGGCCGTCGTAGAAACGCTCGCCGGAGCGGCCGGCGTCGTCCCGGTACTCCTTGGTCCCCTCCGCGAGCCCGACGAAGTTCTCGACGGTCTCCGGGGCGTGGTTCGGGAACAGGTTGATGACGATGTCACCCTTGTTCGTCTTCAGGGTGGCCTTCAGGTCAGCCATGACTGCCTCTCGCTCAAGTGGGTACACATGGAGTTGCTGCCCGATCTTCCCACGCCCCCCAAAGGGTCCGAGGCGCGACCAGAGCCCTGGCCCCGTCCACGGCGGGCATGGTGAGATGGGAAAACACCTCAGAAAGGTTGATCACATGCACATCCGCAGGCAGAAGACACTGCTGGAGAAGGCCCAGATCAAGGCCCAGGACGTCGCCGAGCAGGTCCGGCCCCAGGTCGAGGCGGCTCTGGTGACCGCCCGCACCACGGCCCAGGACGCGCGGACCCAGGCTGCGCCCTACGTCACCCAGGGCAAGATCGTCGCGGCCGACAAGGCGGTCGTCGCTGCGGAGAAGGCCCAGGTCGCGGCCGGCAAGGCCTCGGTCGCCGCCGGCGCCGCCGCCGCCCGGGCGGCCGCGTTGGCCGCCGAAAAGGCGGAGTCCGTCAAGCAGGTGGCCGGTGAGAAGTCCGCCGCGCTGCGGGGCGAGCAGCCCAAGAAGGGCGGCAAGCTCAAGAAGCTGCTGCTGGTCTCGCTGGTCCTGGCGGCCGGCGGCGCCCTCTTCAGCAAGCTGCGCGGGGGCAAGGAGGAGAAGTGGCAGAGCTCCTACGTGCCGACCCCGCCGCCGTCCCCGGCCGGCGCGTCCGGTGCGGCCGGCGTGGGTGCGGTCGGCGGCGCGCACGCCGCCGGCGAGGGTGAGGACGTGGTCGGCTCCGAGCCGGGCGAGGCCCTGGCCGACGCCTCGGCCGAGCCGCACGCCGCGACCACCCCGGACGCCCCCGCCGACGTGGTCGACCTCAGCGACGTCCCCGGCGACGCCCCCCGTCCCTGACGTCTCCGGGACGCAGGTCGCAGGCGGGCTCCGGCTCGTCGAGGCGGCCGTCCCGACTTCCGCAACGCCCCGCTGAGCCCGGCTCAGCGGGGCGTCGGCGTCCGGTCCCCGGGGCGGTTCTCCTCGACCCACTCGTCGATCCGCTCCCACCAGGCGAAGAGCCACTCGATCCGCGCCTCGTGCTCGGTGGGGATCTCCTCGCGCGACACCTGCCACCAGCGCATCACGATCTCCTTGTCCATCGGCAGCTCGCGCCACACGTCGCCGACGGTCAGCAGGTGGTCGAGCCCGGTGTGGGCGACCATCAGGACGTCGGCCTCGGGGGCGGCGTCCAGGGCGGCCAGGAAGCCGCCGGGGCGCGGGGCCAGCACGTGGATCATCGCCTCCGCGCGAGCGGCCATCCGGTGGAGCCCCAGCCCCTGGAGCCGGGCGATGGCCTTCTCCCGGCGCGCGGGGGTGAAGTTGCCGCCCTCGGGGAAGATGACGAACGCGTCGTCGACGTCCAGGTCGCGGGCCAGCGCGGCGACCTGCGCCTCGGACTCGGCACCGCCCCCGGTGGAGATGAAGCGCGCGGGCAGCCGGTGCAGCAGCACCGAGATCGCTGGGTCCCAGGCCAGGGTGTCCTTGAGCACCACCCGGGGCTCGCGGGCGTACCAGTGCATCAGGGCGTACATCAGGGTGAAGGAGTCGCCGGGTCCGGCGTGCCGGCAACAGACCAGCACCGGGGCGTCGGGCGACCGGGAGGGGTCGGGGCCGTCGGTGCGGATGCGCAGGGCCAGCACCCGCCGCGCCTCCCGGAAGAGGACGACCAGGAGCCCCTCGACGAGCTCGTAGTGGATGCCCGCCCAGTAGGGCGAACGGATGGTGCGACCCAGGCCGCTGGCCAGCCAGAAGGCCAGCAGCACCACCAGCAGCAGCGCCTCGGCGCTGAGGTAGAGCAGGGCGAGCCAGGCGATCCGCAGCAGCCGCCACCGGCCCGGGAGCAGCGGTGAGAGCATCGCGGCGGCGATCAGCCACAACGGCAGCGAGATCCAGGCCAGCACGGCGGCGCCCACCACGACGGGGGCGACCAGGAACCGCTGCAGCACCCAGGCCCGACGGGGGCTCACCGGCGCGTCCTCACGCGAGCTTCTGGGCGAGGTAGTCGCGCGCCGACTCGTAGGTCGCGGCGATCCGCGCCTCGACGCTCGCGAAGTCACGGTGGGCCAGCAGCGAGTCGTCGCGCGGCGACGTCCCGGCCGCGGGCAGCACGTGGGCCTCCACCCCGTCCGGCAGGGCGGCCATCTCGCGCACGAAGCGGTGCCGCCGGGCGATCTCGAAGGAGACCCGGGCCACCTCGAGGGCGGTGGAGGGCGCGGTGAGCGGCCGGTCGAAGCGACCGACCTGGAGCACGAAGACGCGGGTCGCCCCCAGCTCGACGGCCCGGCCGACCGGGACGGAGTTGACCAGGCCGCCGTCGAGGTAGTGCTCCTCGCCGATCCTGGCCGGGGGCAGCAGCCCCGGCACCGCGGCGCTGGCGACCACCGCGTCGACCACCGGGCCGGAGTCGAACCAGTGCTCGGCCGCGCTCTCGATGTGGGAGGCGCACACCTGGAACCTGACGGGGAGCTCCTCGAAGGTGACGTCCCCGAGCTCCTCGCGCAGCAACCGGGCCAGCGGCCGGGAGGAGTAGACGTGGGTGCGGGTGACGAGGGCACGCCGGACGGTGCGCAGCGGCCGGTCGCCGTAGACCTCGCGGTTGCGCGCGGCGGCCACCCACAGGCGGGTGAGCCGCTCCACGACCGGCGGCGTCGGATCCTGCGCGACCAGCGCGCCGTTGAGGGCGCCGATGCTGGTGCCGACCACCAGGTCGGGGACGATCCCGCGCTCGAGCAGGGCGCGGAGCATCCCCACCTCCACGGCGCCCAGCACCCCTCCGCCCCCGAGCACGAACGCCGTGGTCACCGCCGGCTAACCGACCCGCTCGCGGGGCGCCGGCGGTGCGGCGAGCTCGTCGGCGAACTCGGCCCGGACCTTGGCCGTCGCCCGGCGCTCGGACCAGAAGGAGAGCACCGGGACGGTGCCCATCAGGAGCGTCACGACCATGAAGCCGAGGCTCCAGTTGGCCTTGCGCGCCAGCGAGAAGGCGAAGATCAGGAAGATCATGTAGAGCCAGCCGTGCAGGGTGCCCAGCCAGCCGGTGATGAACTCGCCGAGCTCGTCGGCCCGGCTGCCCTCGTCGAACCAGTTGGGCGTGGTGGGGACGAACCCCCACATCGAGGTCCCGTCGAAGTTGGACAGCGGGACACCCACCAGGCACAGGACGATCAGGAGGACGCCGACGACCCAGGCCATGACCCGGTAACGCGTGAGTGCTGCTTTCACGGTCCCGAGATTACCGGCCGCCGGCAAGGGTGCCGGAGGCCTCTTCGCCGGGTCCGCCGACGGGTCCCACGCCCGGCTCGCCGCCGGTGTCCCCGGACTCGGGAACGGTCTCGGAGTCAGGCTCGGGGCCGGTCTCGGGGCCGGTCTCGGGGTCGGTCTCGGGGTCGGTCTCGGCGGCGCGCGCCCGGGCCACCTCGTCGGCGCACCAGCGCCACCAGATGAAGGCGGCGAAGGCCGCGAAGACCCACCACTCGATGCCGTAGAGCAGGTTGCGCAGGCCCGTCGTCCGGGCGGTCTCGGGGAGCTGGGCGAGGTCGGCCGGGACCAGGCCCTGCACCGCGTCGCTCGGCACCTCGCCGGAGTGGTCCAGGACCAGGAAGGCGCCGTAGAGGTCCTGGTCGACGTGCTGGATGGCGTCGGCGATCCGCAGCTGGGGCAGGACGTCGTCGGTGCGGTCCTCGTCCGTGACGCCGGTGCTGCCCTCGGGCGGCTGGAGCCAGCCAGTGAGCTCCGCGCGACCCCGGGGAGGGTCGGGGAGCCGGTCGAGGTCGGCGAACCACCCGCGCACCACCAGGAGCGCCGCGGGGTGGTCGGCATCCTCGACCGCGAGCGGGGTGACCGCCCAGAAGCCGTCCTCCCCGTCCTGGCGCCGGCCGGAGACCACGACCGTGCCCTCGGGGACCCAGGTCCCCTCGACCTTCACCGGCCGCCCGACCTCGGACTTGGGGAAGGGCTGGTCGGGTCCCAGGGCGTCGGCCAGCGGCACGGGCGCCAGCTCGGAGCGCCCCACGGCGGCGTCGCTGCGCTGCTCCTGCCAGGACCCCATCTGCCAGAGACCGAGCCAGACCGCGGTGGCGACCAGGACGACGGCGAGCAGGTGAGCGCCCCACGCGACGGGGCGCAACAGCGGGTGGGAGAGCACGTCACGAGCGTAGGCGGCGGGCCGAAGCGGGGCTTTCGCCGGGCTCGAAGGGGCCCCGCGGGCTGAGACCGAGGCCACGCCTCGCCGGGCCGCGGGGAGTGGACGTGCGACCACCAATCAGGCACACTCTAGTGAGTTAATGGACTTTGCTTGAAAGGCATCCCTTCATGCTCCTCATCGCCGCCTTCGCCGTCGCAGGTGCCCTCGCCCAGCTGGTCGACGGCACCCTGGGGATGGGGTTCGGGGTCACCTCCGCCACGGTCCTGCTCTTCCTCGGCGTCGCGCCGGCCACCGCGAGCGCGGCGACGCACGCCGCCAAGCTGCCCACCACCCTGGTCAGCGGGCTCTCCCACTGGCAGGTCGGCAACGTCGACAAGGGCGTCCTGGTCCGCATCGCCCTGCCCGGCATGGTCGGCGGCTTCCTGGGGGCGGTGGTGCTGACCAACATCAGCCTCGCCTCGGCCAAGACCTGGATGGCGGGGCTGCTGATCTTCTTCGGTGTCCTGATCTTCCTGAAGTTCGGCTTCGACCGCAGCGTCATCCGCACCCCGAAGAACGGGAGCACCGCCCGCTGGCTCTCCCCGATCGGCCTGCTCGGCGGCTTCGTCGACGCCACCGGCGGCGGTGGCTGGGGCCCCGTGGTCACCCCGAGCCTGCTCACAGTGACCTCCCACGAGCCGCGCAAGGTCGTCGGCACGGTCAGCCTGGCGGAGTTCATGGTCGCCATCTCGGTCTCCGCCGGCTTCCTGGTCGGCATCGCCCACCAGGACATCCCGTGGCTCTACGTGCTGGGCCTGTGCCTGGGCGGTGTGGCGATGGCGCCCATCGCGGCCCGGCTCGCCGGCAAGCTCCCGCACGCCCCGATGGGCACGCTGGTCGGCGGCCTGGTCATCCTGACCAACGGGATCACCATCATCTCCAGCATGGGCGGCCTGCCGCTGGCCGTCGACATCGTCCTCATCCTCCTCACCGTCGTGGTGACCAGCGTCGTGGCGTGGAAGGCGTGGGGCCGGGAGCGGATCGCTCGGGCTGCCGGGGAGTCCCGCGAGGAGGACGCTCTGGTCGGCGGCCCGGCCGAGGCACGCGGGGCCGGCAGCCCGGCCGAGGGCTGAGAGGCCGTCGGGCCCAGAAACGCACGGCGCTTCCCCCTCCCCCCACGGCCCGACCAGAGTGAGCAGGGGGGTTGGACCCCGAAAGGCCCCGAAAATGAAGAAAGGCCCGGGGTGGAGCCCCCAGGCCTTTCAGTGGAGCCTAGGGGACTCGAACCCCTAACCCCCTGCTTGCAAATCGACTCTGAGCAGGCGCACTATGGCTCTGACCTGCGGAAATGCGGGACGAGAGTGGACAGAATTCCCCCACAGGGGCCATTCTTTCCCCCACCAGTCCCCCACAGGGACTCCCGTTGATAACCCAGCAGGGGGTTAGGAATCGGGTCCGGAGAAGGGTTCCAGCATGACCAGGCGACGCGGTTTCGGCGAGGTCGAGCGGCGGGTGAGCGCGGCCGGGAAGGTCACGCACCGGGCGCGCTACGCGATGCCCGACGGCATCCGCCACTCACGGACCCTGACGACCAAAATGGACGCCGAGGCGTGGCTGGTCGCCGAGCGGCTCCTCATCGACCGGGAGCAGTGGACTCCGCCGGCGGCGCGCCAGGCGGCCGAGTCGAAGCGGCAGGCTGCCGCGACCAGCAACACGGTCGGCTCGTTCGCCGAGCGCTTCTTGAACGAGCGGGGGCTGCGGCCGACGACTCAGCGAAACTATCGGCTGCTGCTGAAGTCTCGGATTCTTCCGTACTTCGGTGTGATGCCGCTGACCGAGGTCACGCTCTCAGAGATCAAGCAATGGCGCGCCTCGCTCGATCCCGTCACCGAGTCCAGCAACGCCGCCGCGTACCGGCTCCTCCGAGCGATCCTCCAGTCCGCCGAGGAGGAAGAGCTGATCTTCCGCGCGCCCCCCAAGATCCGCGGCGCCGGCTCAGCTCGAGTGAAGAGAGTCGCCGTCCCCGCCACACTCGACGAGCTCGCCACAATCGTGGATGACATGCCCGAGCGGCTACGGCTGCTCATCGTCCTTGCCGGCTTCGTCGGCCTCCGTCAGGGCGAGCTGCTGGAGCTGCGACGCTCCGACGTCGACGGAGTCAGCGACCGCATCAGCGTCACCCGAAAGGTCGACAAGGACGTCATACCCGGGGCCAGCGGCGCCTGCCGCGAGTGCGGCAGGGTCATCAGCACGCCGAAGACGGCCAGCGGTGTGCGCGTCGTGCATGTGCCGCCGCCGTTCCTGCCCATGCTGCAGAAGCACCTGCTCGAGCATTGTGCTGCGGGAGCCTCCGGTCTGCTCTTTCCTGGTGACCGCACAGACCACATGAGTGTCCGGTACCTGATGGATCGCTACCGCCCTGCTCGAGAGTCTGCCGGCCGCCCGGACCTGACTATCCACCATCTCCGGCACACCGCACTGACCCTCGCTGGCCAGCACGGGGCGACAGCCGCCGAACTGCAGGCCCGAGCCGGCCACGCCTCCCAAACCGCGATGGCGATCTACCAGCACGCCACCCTCGACCGCGACAGGTCGCTTGCCGAGAAGATCGGTGCGACGTACGAGGCTTGGCGCAAGAGTCGATCGTAGTCTGGAGCGAATTGTCGTCGATTTGACGGAGTCGCGGCGATGACGTCTGCCTCGAATTCGCTCCAAATCGAACCCCTTGTTGCTCACCTCGGGTCGGTGTAGCAATCGCGAAGCGCTCCGGGGAAGTCGCTGAACTAAGTCATGACTCCGTCGCGCTCTTCATTGCCTACCCCTCGGGGCAGTTGGGGTCTTCCGGCACCCACCGATATGAGTCGATGATGCGGTCCCTGATCGCCCGTTTCTCAGCTTTGGGCTGCGCGGCCGAGCGAGTCCGCACCAACGCATGCGCCTTACCCATCAACTCATCGTCGTCGTCATCGTGATGGACGACTCCTCCGACTTGAAACGTCTCCGCGCCTTCAGACTTTCGGGCGCTGCGGACGACCGCTGTCTCAAACTCAACAGCGTGGTACCGATCCCAGTCGCACACGTCGACCCTAGGAACCTGTAGTTCGCTCCGAACCGAGTCGCGATGGACGGACATACCATCGCCGTCATCGAAGATGAGAGCGCCCGACTTTAGTTCGGCGGTCTTCGTGGTGAGGTTCCGCACCACGCAGTCCGGGACTCGTCGAACCCTTCTCAACAGCAGGTCCTCGTCTGGGACAGCCTCACGATCGTCCCAGTGCCACTCGGCATTCACGCGGAACGGGGCGCGGCCCCTTGGCTGAACAGCAACCGCCAGCCCGGATTGACCGAGTTCACAAGGGCTGTCATGTCTCGCAGGTGGCGGCGCAGCTGAACTGTGGACGTGCCCTCGTACAGCGTCGCGCCGCGACGAAGACGCACGCGGAAATCGGTCTCACCGTTGTCCGCTGTATGGATTTCGATGATCTTGTTGTCCGCTCGCCATTCGGCTATCAGTCCACCCTCGCCATCGCCTGAAAGCGCTGGGTAGACAGAGTCTGTAGCGAGGACATCACGAAGTACGTCCAGCATGCAGAACCGCGCCGCCGGTGAAGGCTGCGGCTCCGAAACGGCAAGCAGATCAGCCGCAAGTTGCTGCAATTCCTGGATGGCGTGCGCGTAGGCGGGGGAGTTCCACGTCTGGCGCTTGCTAGCAACTGAGGGAGACAGATGAACCCACGTCTGGGGCTTGACCTGATGGCGCGGTTGCCACATCTGCTGGTGACGCTCCGAGTGCATGCTCATCCTTGCCTCCCCCATTGCTGTTGCATCTCTTCGCTAGTGATCTCGACGAACTTCTTGATGAGTAGATCATGCGCTTTGTCGAGCCCACCCAACCGCATTCCCTCAGCGGGACCATCCGTTTCGGTGTTCATCATCAAGTTCACGCCGTCTTCGTCTACGTCAACACTTACCCAAAGCCCGCAACCGTTGAGCTCGTCGTCATCGCACATGTGCAATCGCAAGCCAGAGTACCGAGTCTTAAGCGCAACCTCAGGCAAGCCTGGACGCCAGCCCGTCAGGAAGCCCAAGAGCGAACTTGCACCCAGCGAATCATCAAGGCGGTTCTGATAGTGGCACTCAGCACCAACAACGCTTAACTGCTGTTCCGTCTCTTGTTTCACCACGCCTGCGAACTGGTCCAGCCTGGAGGAGAGGTCGCTAGACAGCTGCTCGAACCCCGGATACTGGTTGCCTTCAGTGAACCGCCACGATCGGACCAGGCGATCGTTTTGGAACGCGACGGTCCCTGAGTTGTCGGAACTCCCGAACATTAGGTACGGAAACGGCCACGCTTGGTCGACGCGAAGCACGGACGTCTCGTCGCCGCCTCGATTTTGCGGGCGCAAAGGAGGGAGCTCTGCTGTCTCTGAGTACTCGGCTCGCCAAGCCTCTCGAAGGGCGGAGAAGTGGCTTACCTGTAGACCTTGGACAGGTTCGAAGTAGACCGTCAGGTCCACGCCCCTGACAGGCGGGCTGCTGAACCGGGGGTCAGCCAAAGCCTTCGCCCCTTCGGGAAGTCGCCACGTCGCGAGCGTAGCGCACCGACTGATGTGGCCGTGGAACGTCTCGCGCATCCGCAGTCGTCAGTTCTAGAGCCTTGCTGTCATCCTCGCGTGGTGGGAATCTGCCTAGGCGCGGCCTCGAGGTCTTCGAGTTTGATCCGGATGGCGCGTTTGCCGCAGCGGTACGCCGGCAGGGTGCCGGCTGCGATCCAGCGCCGGATGGTCTTGACCGAGACCGACATGGCCTCGGCTGCCTCCTCAAGGCTGAGGTAGACGGGGACCGCGCGACGCTCAGCCATCGGAACGCACCTCGGCTCGCGAGACCGTGGCCGAGGCGAGGAATCGTCGGGCCTCGGCGACGGTTATGTAGAGCCGGCCGACGCCTTGGAAGCGGGTCCACCGTGGGCCGACGCCGCGTCGGCGCCAGTCGCGGACGGTGCGCTGCGGCGTGCGGATGAGCTCGCAGAACTCCTCGAACAAGATCAGGTTGTTGTCGTCCCAGTCGTCCGGGATGCCGATGGGTGTCGCCATCACTTCACCTCTCTCCGTGGCCGCCGACTGGTTCGGCGACTCATAGCTGGAGAAGCAACACGTCGCTCGGCGGATCGGTCGACTGTGACCGCTGCTGTCGAGACCCGGGGCTCTCCTGGTCTCCTATGTCGTCCGGGCTGGTCCGGGCGATCACGTGGCGTGGAGGTGGTCAGCGGCCGATCCCGTGGGAGGGCGGTTGCGGAGCGGGGATTGGGTGGGGTGGACTTCGAGGACCGTCTCGCAGCACCGTGGCCTGCAGCGCAGCGTCGGGAGGCTGCGCGTTCGGTCCATACCGGTCGATGTCCTGCGCGGCCCTCTCGGCGGCGCGCCTGGGGCCGAGGTCGGCGCGGTCACGGCTGAAGACCTCTGTCCATTGGCTGCGCGCCTCATCGACGGACGCGGCCACGAGGTGCGCGGTGTTGCGGTGGCGGCCGCGGGTCATGCCCACGTAGGCAGAGGCGGCCCCGGTCGCTTCCCCGAGCGCGAGGTGGGCGGCGTCGACGGTCTCGCCCTGGGCGCCGTAAGCGGTGGTGGTGAAGGCGAGTTCGACGTGCTCGTGGACGTACGTGGCGGGCAGAGTGCGTTGGCCGGCGCGGCCGGTGACGAGCAGACTGCCGTCATCGCCGACTCCGGCCACGGTCCAGGTGTCACGGTTGGCCACTCCGAGGTCGCGGTGATTGCGTCTGGTCGCGACCCGGTCGTTGAGAGCGATCCGCTCACCGCGGCGGGTGATCGACTCACCAGCTCGCTCACCATGGCGCCCCCCAGATCCCTCGTCGGTGGCGTGGCGACGGTCGCGGATTGCTGCGTTGAGCGCACCGACCTGATCGCGGGTGTCGGCGATGATGAGCTGGTCACCCTTGTCGGCATGGGCGGCGCCGATCGCGGCCAGGGCCGCCGTGCGTTCGACCTCGCTGGCATGGAGGATGACCTCGCCGCGTTCGAGTAGCGCGTCGAAGACCTCACCGGCACGTTCGCCGCTCCGCATGAGCAGGCTGAGGTCGGCGTATGCGGGATCGCTGAACCGGTGCACCGACTCGAGCTCGTGGTGCGCCTCGGGTCGGGCCCAGCGTGCGGCGAGGTCGAGGACGCCTCCGCGGCCGACAGCGGGGAGCTGGTGGCGGTCGCCGACGAGCGCGATGGTGGCGTGTGCTCGGTCGGCGATGGCGAACAGGGCGCGGGCGGTGTCTTGGTTGAGCATGCCGGCTTCGTCGATGAGGAGGACGTCGCCGGGGAGCAGACGTGCGCGGGCCTCGGGTGTGGCGTCGGTCCGCGACCAATGGCCGTCCTCATCCCACCGGTAGCCGTGCTGGTGGACGAGCCAGGCCACGGAGAAGGCGTCTGAGCCGACCTGCTGCTGCGCCGCTTGGGCTGCCTTGAGCGTTGGCGCAACGACCACGAGTCGGCGATTGCCGTCGTCGAGTGCATCGCGTGTGGCGGCCAGGGTGGCGGTCTTGCCGGTGCCGGCTGCGCCTTCGATCACGATCAGACCGGCGTCGCCGGCGAGGGCCGCGACGACGCGCCGTTGCGTGGGGTCGAGGTGCGCGAGGCCGCTGAGCCGGGCCGCGTTACTGATGGGCCGGGCGGAGCGTGACGCGATGCTGTCGACCAGCTCTGCCTCGACATCGAGGACGCGCTCGGAGGTCAAACTGCGGACGTGCTCCGGGACGTCGTCCCGTTTCAGCAGGGGCACGCATCGTGCCCGGGCGCGCTGGGCGATGTCTTCAACCAGCTCGTGCCGGACGGGTCGATCGGCGACCACGCCGATGGAGGCGATGAGCCGTTCGGTCTCGCCGCGGATGTCTGCGGCGTTCCAGGCCGACCGTTTGGCGCCGAGTCGGGTGAGCACGAGGTCGGCGGCGACGTTGCGGTTGATCCGGCCGATCTGCAGGCCGGGCTCTGTCGCGGGGCTGGTCGGTGGGGTGAAGCCGAGGTCGTGGAGTTCACTGTTCCACGCGGCGACGAGGTCGGCGCCGCTGTGCGGTACGACCTTGTCGGGTCGGGCGTCCACCCAGGCGCGGCGGTCCCAGGTACGGCGCAGCCGCGGCCCGGGCTCCTGGTCGGGGTGCAGGACCCGCCAGGTGGCCTCGTAGCGGTCGACGTTGCGGTTGATCTGTGCCGCGCGCTGACTGAAACCGCCGGTGTACGGCGCGAGCTGCTGGATCTCACCGTCGTCGTCGAGCGTGTAGCCACGCGCAGCAAGGACGGTCCGGAACTCGGGGTCGCACATCACGGCGGCGTGACCGATGCCGTTCAGCGCCTCGATGCTGTCCACGACGCCGACCGAGTGCAGTCCGCGCCACGCGCCACGCGCGAAGACGCGGGCGTTGATCTGCACGTGGAGGTGGCGGTGCGGGTCGCCGGCGCGCGAGGTGTAGTGACGAACGACAGCGGCCTCGACCTTCTCCACCGGGACCTGCACTTGGCGGCCGCGTGGTCCGACGCGGGTGGTGGCGTGGTCGGCCACCCACCCGATCACCTCGCCTGCGGCCCGGTCCATCGCCGCGTCGTAGGCCGTCGCGATGTCGGGGTGCAGTGCCGCGGCCAGCGACCAGGACTTCGGCCCGTTGACGACGACCTCGACGAACCGCAACGCGTGTGTGTCGTCACGTAGCCGGCCCTTGGCTGCGCCGGTCAGCACGTCGTAGCCGGCAACCCATCGCTCGTAGGCGTCACCGTCAAGCGTCCCCCCGTCCTGAACTGCGGAAACACCGCGTCCCCCCTCCCCCAGCGGAGTCGTGGCGACGTAGCGCTCGGCAACCCCGGTGCCCTCGGCCAGGTAGTAGTCGTCCACTCGTGAGCGGTCCGCCTCCACGTTGGAGCGCGCGGCGGACGCAGAGCCGCGGTAGAACTTCACTCCACCGTGCATCGCCCTCGTCACCGCCCCGTCAATACTCGTCACCTAGCCTTGAAATGACGCTCGGCCCGCCCCGAGGGGCGGACCGATCTACGGACCTTCGTAGCATGCGTGCCGCTCGGTTTTGAACCTTTCGAACGGCCTAGGGGGACCTGGATTGGGGACTCGTCAGAGTCCATCACCGTGTGTCATCGAGGGACGCTAACCGCGTGGCGGGACGCCGAGCTGACGGGTACAGGCTGTGGCAGGCGCCAGGAGGTGCAATCGACGACGAACTGCGCGTGGCACGGGGTACCCGACGCCCATCCTCGTGCCATGTCGCAGCGGAAGGACAAGGCAGTCAATCGGATCACGCGAAGGGGCTGTACTCCCTCCGCCCTTCAACGATGTCGCGGTTCAGGTCTGTGAGCCTGCGCACAATGTCGCGGTCGTCCTGGGCCATCGAAGCCGGCCAGCCGTAGCAGGCCGCCACCGCGACGTCGAGCTCGCAATGAAGATCTTTGAGATCGGTCCAGGCGCCATCGTCCACCGCGTTGTACAGCCGGGTCAGGCCGATGTGCTCGGCGAGGCAGATTTCGGAGCGCCGCGCCAACAGCCGCCGGCACAGATCGGCAACGCGCTCGCGCTGCACGTCGGTCACAGAATCAGGCCACGCGAATGTCATAAAGACGGATGACGGTGTGTAGCGAAGATCGCCCTTGAGCGTCGACGACTGTGCCCACGCCCACGCTCCATGCGTCCGGGACAGTAGAATCCCCATCGAGTAATCATCGTCAATCGCGACCACATCGGTCGCATTGCTGGCAAGAACCTCGGCGGAGACCCAGCCCAACGAAATCCGCTTCGCGTGTCCGGGAAGCGCCGCGAAGCGATCCAGGCCGTCTAGGGCACGGCGCATTGCCGTCCTCGGCTCAGCGAAGAGCCACCACTTCTCGCGGTAGCTCTTCCGCCGATTCCGCTCCCTCTCCGGTCGAACTCGCTCACGGACGATCTGCAACGCTCGGGGAAAGGCCATCGCCTGCTCAAGGGGCCGGAGGCCGAAGTCGATCACCCACCGGCTCGCTGCCTGCCCTGGATCATCAGTCAGGTCGCTCGCCGTCAGATACGGGCGGACGACGGGCACATAGTCGACCGTTGGGTCCGACCGCAGAGCAATCGCTTCCTCCGCCGAGATGATCAAGCCCTTGGCCTTCGGGCTCGGCCCCTCGAAACAGCGGTTCGCATTTGGAGGCAGGGCTACTGGGATCCAGTCGCGCCGCTCGTCTCGCAGGCTCGTCGAGATGGCCTCGGCCGGAACACCGTCAAGGGTGAACGTCCCCGGACTCCCTTCCTCTGGCTCGTCGACCCAGTTGACGATGCTGACGTGAACCTTCGCCTCGCCAGGCCACTTTTGGGTGGAGATTGCGTCGGTAATCACGCCGCCCGTCGCTTCGACATAGTCGAGCGACACCGACCGGCCAAGGTTCTGGGAGATTGAGTTCGTGCCGACGAGACCGGCGCGTTGCCCCGGCTTCAGATGGTCAGCAGTCCGGCGGAACCAGTATGTACAGAGGTCCTTCACCCCGACGCCGAACTCGCGCTTGAGCCACTCTACGTACGCGTCCCCAAGGCCACCGCGGACGTGGCTCGCCCCAAGGAACGGTGGGTTGCCGATGATGCAATCCGTGTCCGGCCAAGGCACGCGGAGCGCGTCCGCCTGCCGGATGGTGGAGAGATCCTGGAGCGGCAGCGCCGGCTCAGCGGCGCCGTAGAGGTCAATCATCTGGCGGTGGCCCATCCAAAGCGTGACCCGAGCGATCATGACAGCGCGACTCTCGATGTCGATGCCTTGCATGTTGCGCAGTGGGAAGTAGGGCTCGGGACCATCGGGCACGGGGAGGCCGGTCTCGGCGGCGAGGTGCCGGATCCGCTGCTTGAATTCGGACTCCAATGCTCGGAGCTCCCGGTAGGCGACGTAGAGGAAGTTCCCGCAGCCGCAGGCCGGGTCGAGGACCCTGAACTGGCAAAGGTCGTCGAGGGCTGCGCGTGCCTCGGCGGGTGTCGCCGCCGCGTCCATCCGCTCCCGCCAGGGCCGGATGATCGTCGGAGTGACGATCTTCATGATGTCGACCTCGTGCGTGTAGTGGGCGCCGAGCTCCCACCGGCGCTCGCGCCCAAGGACACCTTCGAGCAGGGAGCCGAAAATGGTCGGGTTCACTTTGCGCCAGTCGAACGCAGTGGCCTCGAGCAGCAAGTCGATCTCAGTCCGATTGAGCCCAACCTCAGCGGGCTGCGCAAACAGCTCGCCGTTGACGTACTGGGCACCGGCGAGTCGCCCGACCCGATTGTGTTTGCCCTTCTGGTTCAGCACGCGGAACAGGTGGCCCAGCTCGGCCGCAGAGCGCCCCGGCTGGTCCCGTATCTCATTGAGCGTCGACTGGAACGGGTACCCGTCCAGCATCGTGAGGTCCTCGGCGAACATGCACCAGACCGATTGCAGGATGAAACGCTGGAGCTCGTTCGGAGGCGCGGCGGATCGATCGACCAACGAGGCGAAGACCTGAGAGACGACCTTCGCCGCTTCCTTGGTGAGCTCCCGGTAGTGCTCGTTGAACGACGGCTCCACCATCGGACCGGCTAGGAACGCCAGCGCGTCGTACCGATCCGGCAGCTCGGCCAGCGTGAACTCGACGATCGGAGCGTCCGGGTAGCGGCCGTACTCCCAGATCGCGAAGTCCCGGAAATTGCAGATCACGATCCACCGGGCCGCGGGACGACCCGACGCGCGGTCCGAGGACGCCCGCCAGTAGCGCTCAACCTGACTCTGCGCGGTCGCCACCGAGACAGAGGGGGCCTTCATCTCGATCAGAGCAATACCTGGCCAGTGCAGGTCCATGAAGCCACCGGCAGCCGGCACGTAGGACTCAAACTCGGCCCCGAGCTCGCGGCGATCGCTCCCGTAGCACTCGAAGAGCTGGTTCAGGAAGGTCTGTGCCTCGGCCTTCTCAGTCCCGGAGTAAGAGCGCCACCGATCGACGAAGGTGCCTAGAGCTCGCTGGATCTCTTCCCCGTTGCGCACCTGATCAGATAAGCCGAGTGTCGGCTGCGTAGTAGGTGTCCTGCGTGAGCCGCTTCCGCACGCGCTCGAGCTCACGGATCGTGTCCCCGAGTGCGAGACCGGCGTTACCATCCACGCCATCCTTGACGACGACAGTCCGAGCCTTCTTCGCGCGGGTAAGCGCATACTCGATGTTCAGTAGGACGTCCGAGACCTCGGCGGCCGCGCGTTCGCGGGCGGTCTGGTCATCGCTGCGCTCGGGCGCTGGCTTGCTCATCGAACCCTTTCGCGTGGTGCTTCGCTGGTTACCTTAGAGCAGTCTCCCAGCCCGCGAGCGGTCGACGCCACTGCAACTTCTGGTCCTGTGGAGGCGACCTGCAGATCACATCCACAGGTTCCACAAGCCTGTGGCCCAGTTGTGGGTAGCGAACCGCTCATCCAACCGTCACGCCATTGGCGCGGACCACCTCAAGGTCATTCAGTTCGGGACGATGATCCCATCCTTCCCCCACCAGTCCCCCTAGCGCCCGATCCCGAACCAAACCAGAACACACTTGAAATGAAAGAAACCGCAAGGTGACCTGCGGTTTCTCTGGTGGAGCCTAGGGGACTCGAACCCCTAACCCCCTGCTTGCAAAGCAGGTGCGCTACCAATTGCGCCAAGGCCCCTGGTGAACCAGGTGGGTGCGGCTGCGCGTGTCAGCCGACCCGGTTCAGCTCGGCGGGGTGCTGGTGGTGACCGGGTCGGTGGCCTCGGCCCACAGGGCCTGCTCGGTGCGGCTCTGGTCGAGCTTCTTCTTCGCGAGGGTGGCACCGGCGGCGGCCAGCAGGATCAGCACGAGCTTCTTCACGGTGGTCTCCTCGTCTTCACCGGCCGGGAGTGACCTCGACGAGTGCCGGGGAGTCCGACCGGGGGTGGTGGGCCTAACAGGACTTGAACCTGTGACCTCTTCCTTATCAGGGAAGCGCTCTAACCGTCTGAGCTATAGGCCCTCCTCCGGCCGGGGCCGGACGACGTCACCGCCGAGGCGGTGACCGCGGGGAAGACTACCTGATCGGCTTCGGGAGCAACAAAACGCCTAGTGCTGGTCCTCGGCCAGGGTGACCTCCACGCCCCCGAGGAGCGCGGCGGACATGTTGTAGAGGAACGCCCCCAAGGTGGCGATAGCGGTCAGCAGGAAGACGTCGAGCACCGCCACCAGGGCGGTGAAGCCCAGGACCCGCGACATCCCGACGTACTCGGTGATGTCGAAGGCGCTGGGGGAGTCCTTGGGGTCGGCGACGCTCGCCACCGTCTCGTTGATGGAGTCCCAGACGCCCGCGGCACCCAGCACGAACCAGACGATGAAGACCGCGACGAAGGTGACGATGCCGAAGGCGACCGAGAGCAGGAACGAGGTCTTGGTCACCGACCACGGGTCGAGCCGGGTCAGGCGGAGCCGGGCCCGGCGGGGCTGCTTCTTGCCCGCCGTGGTCGGCCTCATGGTGGCGGTGTCGCGGTGTTCCTCCGCCGCCTTGCTCAGGGTGGCGCCGATCCGTCCGGGCAGCGCCGTCCGCACGACCGTGTCCTCGGATTCACGGCTGCGCGGACGTGCGCTCTCGGTCATCAGGAGTCACTCTCTGTGCTGCTCTCGGTGCTGCTCTCGGTCTGGGGGTCGGACTGCGGGTGGGAGCCCGCCTCGGCCTCGGTGACCTCCTCGGCCGTGACGTCCTCATCGATTGTTGCATCCTCGCGCGCTTCCATCGAGCGTGCGACCACGACGACCGAGTCCCCGGCCTTCGGACTGACGAACTTCACGCCCATCGTGGAGCGTCCGGTGGGGCGGAAGTTCTCGTTGATCGGGCTGCGCACGACCTGGCCGCCGGCGGTGATCGAGAGGATCTCGTCACCCTCCTCGACGATGAAGGCGCCGACCAGCTGGCCCCGCTCCGCGTTGGCCAGCGACATCGCCTTGATCCCGATGCCACCACGCGACTGCACGCGGTACTCCGGGATCGGGGTCCGCTTGGCGAACCCGCCGTCGGTGATGGTGAAGACGTACTGCGGGTGCAGGCCGAACCACGGACCCTGCTCGCCGACCGGCTGCTCGGCACCGCCGGACGTGGTCTCCGCCGCATCCTCCACCGAGACCCCCGCCTCGCCGGCGGCGTCCTCGGCCTCGACCTGGGCGGCCCGGATGATCGACATCGACAGCAGCGAGTCGCCGTCGCGGAACTTCATCCCGGTCACGCCGCCGGTAGCCCGGCCCATCGGACGCAGCTGGGAGTCGTCGGCGCGGAACCGCACCGCCTGGCCCTTGCGGGAGACCAGCAGGATGTGGTCCTCGGAGTTGACCAGCTCGGCGCCGATCAGCTCGTCGTCGTCGTGGCGGAAGTTGATGGCGATGACGCCGGCCTGACGCGGCGAGTTGTAGTCGGCCAGCCGGGTCTTCTTGACCAGCCCCTGCTTGGTGGCGAGCACCAGGTAGGGCGCCTGGTCGTAGTCGCGGATGGCCAGCACCTGCGCGATCGACTCGTCGGGCTGGAAGGAGAGCAGACCGGCGACGTGACCGCCCTTGGCGTCGCGGGACGCCTCGGGCAGGTTGTAGGCCTTGGTCCGGTAGACCCGGCCGGCGGTGGTGAAGAAGAGCAGCCAGTGGTGGTTGGTGGTGGCGATGAAGTGCTCCACCACGTCGTCGCCGCGCAGGGTGGCCCCACGCACGCCCTTGCCGCCACGCTTCTGGATCCGGTACTGGTCGCGGCGGGTGCGCTTGGCGTAGCCACCGCGGGTGATCGAGACGACCAGCTCCTCGTCGGGGATCAGGTCCTCCATGGAGAGGTCCCCGTCGGCAGCGATGATCTGGCTGCGTCGGTCGTCGCCGTGCTTGTCGACCACCTCGGTCAGCTCGGTGATCACGATCTGCCGCTGCCGGGCCTCGTTGGCCAGGATGTCCTTGTAGTCGGCGATCTCGCGCTCGAGATCGGCGAGGCGGTCGATGATCTTCTGCCGCTCCAGCGCAGCCAGGCGGCGCAGCTGCATGGTGAGGATCGCGTCGGCCTGGAGCTCGTCGACGTCGAGCAGCGCGATCAGCCCGGTACGGGCCTCGTCCACGTCGGGCGAGCGGCGGATCAGCGCGATCACCTCGTCGAGCATGTCCAGGGCCTTGACCAGGCCGCGCCAGATGTGGGCGTCGGCCTCGGCCTTGGCCAGCAGGAAGCGCGTCCGGCGCTGGATGACCTCGATCTGGTGGGTCACCCAGTGGCTGATGAACTGGTCGATGGTCAGGGTCCGCGGGACGCCGTCGACCAGCGCGAGCATGTTGGCGCTGAAGTTGGACTGCAGCTCGGTGTGCTTGAAGAGGTTGTTGAGCACCACCCGGGCCACCGCGTCGCGCTTGAGCACGACGACCAGCCGCTGCCCGGTGCGTGAGGAGGTGTCGTCGCGGACGTCCGCGATCCCCTGGATCCGGCCGTTGTCGACCAGCTCGGCGATCTTCAGCGCCAGGTTGTCCGGGTTCACCATGTAGGGCAGCTCGGAGATCATCAGGCAGGTGCGGCCCTTGGCGTCCTCGTCGATCTCCACCACGGCCCGCTGCGAGATCGACCCGCGACCGGTGCGGTAGGTCTGCTCGATGCCCTGGCGGCCGACGATCAGGGCGCCCATCGGGAAGTCGGGCCCCTTGATCCGCTCGATCATCGCGTCCTGGAGCTCCTCGCGCGAGGCGTCGGGGTGCTCCAGCGCCCAGATCGCGCCCTCGGCGACCTCGCGCAGGTTGTGCGGCGGGATGCTGGTGGCCATGCCGACCGCGATTCCGGCGGAGCCGTTGACCAGCAGGTTGGGGAAGCGGCTGGGCAGGATGGTGGGCTCGGAGGAGCGACCGTCGTAGTTGGGCTGGAAGTCGACGGTGTCGTGGTCGATGTCGCGGACCATCTCCAGCGCCAGCGGGGCCATCCGGCACTCGGTGTACCGCATGGCGGCGGCCGGGTCGTTGCCCGGCGAGCCGAAGTTGCCCTGCCCGTTGATCAGCGGGTTGCGCATCACCCAGGGCTGGGCGAGGCGGACCATGGTGTCGTAGATCGCGGAGTCGCCGTGCGGGTGGTACTGACCCATCACGTCGCCGACCACGCGCGAGCACTTGGAGAAGCCGCGGTCGGGCCGGTAGCCGCCGTCGAACATCGCGTAGAGGATCCGACGGTGCACGGGCTTGAGACCGTCGCGCACGTCCGGCAGGGCGCGGCCCACGATGACGGCCATCGCGTAGTCGATGTAGGAGCGCTTCATCGACGTCTGCAGCTCGATCGGCTGGATCCGGCCGTCGTCGTCGCCGCCGCCGTGGATCGTGGTGCCGCCCGGGGGAGTCTCAGTCACGTGTTCGTCTCTCTTGATCGGTTGATCTACTCGAATCTAAGGATCCTGCTAGAAACCTAGATATCGAGGAATCGGACGTCCTTGGCGTTGCGCTGGATGAAGGAACGCCGCTGCTCGACGTCCTCGCCCATCAGGATGGAGAAGATCTCGTCGGCCTGTGCCGCGTCGTCGAGCGTGACCTGCAGCATCAGGCGCTGGGTCGGGTCCATGGTGGTCTCCCACAGCTCGTCGGCGTTCATCTCGCCCAGACCCTTGTAGCGCTGCACGGGGTTCTCCTTGGGCAGCTTCTTGCCCTGCTCCAGGCCGTCGCGCATCAGGTTGTCGCGCTCGGCGTCGGAGTAGACGAACTCGTGCTCGTGCGGCTTGTTCCAGCGCAGCCGGTAGAGCGGCGGCTGCGCCATGTAGACGTAGCCGTGCTCGATCAGCGGCTTCATGAACCGGAACAGCAGGGTCAGCAGCAGCGTGTTGATGTGGTGGCCGTCGACGTCGGCGTCGGCCATCAGCACGACCTTGTGGTAGCGCAGCTTGTCGAGGTCGAACTCCTCGTGGATACCGGTGCCGAGGGCGGAGATGATCGCCTGCACCTCGGCGTTGCCGAGCACCTTGTCGATCCGCGCCTTCTCGACGTTGAGGATCTTGCCGCGGATCGGGAGGATCGCCTGGATGCGCGGGTCGCGACCCTGCTTGGCCGAGCCGCCGGCGGAGTCACCCTCGACGATGAAGACCTCGCACTCGCGGGGGTTGGTCGACTGGCAGTCGGCCAGCTTGCCCGGCAGTCCGCCGCCACCCAGCAGGCCCTTGCGGTTGCGGGCCAGGTCGCGCGCCTTGCGGGCGGCCATCCGGGCCGAGGCGGCAGCCTGGGCCTTGCGGATGATCTCCTTGCCCTCGTTGGGGTTCTGCTCCAGCCAGGCACCGAGCTGGTCGTTGACCACCCGCTGGGTGAAGCCCTTGGCCTCGGTATTGCCGAGCTTGGTCTTGGTCTGGCCCTCGAACTGGGGCTCGCCCAGCTTGATCGAGATGATGGCGGTCAGGCCCTCGCGGATGTCGTCACCGGAGACCCGGTCATCCTTCTTCTTGACCAGGCCCCACTCCTCGCCCCAGTTGTTGACCAGGGTGGTGAGCGCCGCGCGGAAGCCCTCCTCGTGGGTGCCCCCCTCGTGGGTGTTGATGTTGTTGGCGAAGGTGTGCACCGACTCGTTGAAGCTGGTGTTCCACTGCATCGCCACCTCGAGGCTCATGTGGCTCTGCGCGGTGGGCGGAGTCTGGGCCTCGAAAGAGATGACCGAGGCGTTCGCCCGGTCCTTGTTGCGGTTGAGGTGCTCGACGTAGTCGACGATGCCGCGCTCGAACTTGAAGCGGCGCTCGACACCCCCGCCGGCGCCCCGGCGCAGCGCGTTGTCGGCGGGCTCAGCCGCGTCGACGGCCACGGTGCCGTCCTCCACCGCGTCCGCGACGGCCTCGGCGGCCGGCCGCTCGTCGCGGATGATGATCTCCAGGCCCTTGTTGAGGAAGGCCATCTCGCGCAGCCGGGAGGTGATGGTCTCCAGGTCGAACTCGACGGTCTCGAAGATCTCGCGGGAGGGGTAGAAGATGATCGTGGTGCCGGTGCGCTCGCCGTCCTCCATCGGCCGGACCTCCGCGAGGTCGGCCTCGGGGACGCCGATGTGGAAGGTCTGGCGCCACAGGTGGCCGCGGTTCTTCACCTCGGCGATCACCCGGGTGGACAGCGCGTTGACCACCGAGATGCCGACGCCGTGCAGACCGCCGGAGACCTTGTAGCCACCTCCGCCGAACTTGCCGCCGGCGTGCAGCATGGTCAGCGCCATGGTGAGGGCGGAGATGCCCTCGGTCGGGTGGATGCCGGTGGGGATGCCGCGACCGTTGTCCTCGACCCGGACCCCGCCGTCCGCCTGGAGGGTCAGCACGATCCGGTCGCAGTGGCCGGCCAGCGCCTCGTCGACCGAGTTGTCGACGACCTCCCAGATCAGGTGGTGCAGACCCCGGGCACCGGTCGAGCCGATGTACATGCCGGGGCGCTTCCGGACCGCCTCGAGGCCCTCGAGCACCTGGATCGCGGAGGCGTCGTACTCGCCGTCGCTCGCCGTGCTCGACTGGCCGGGGTTCAGGTCTTCGACTGGCGACTCAGCACTCACGCGGTCCCTCTTCCACTCGCCCGCTCAGGGGCATCTCGACACACAGAAAGCCGCGACTACCAGAGTCCGCGACCCAGCGGCAAGTTTAGCGGCTAGGACCTCCTGAGGCATGCATCCGGGCCACAGATGGGGCGATCTGGGGACGAAATCGGCTCTGAGCGGTCCGAGAAGGCCCCTCCGAGCCCCGATCAGGGGTCCGGATGACTCCCTGTACGTCCGCGGGCCTCTCAGATCCGCACGACGCGGCTCTGGCCCGTCGGCCCCAGGCTCAGCCGTAGGTGTCTCGGGGCCCCCGGCCGCGGGTGGAACGTGGTCCCTTCTTCCACGACGGCAGGTGCGGGCCGAGCACCTCGATGACCACCACCGTGCCGTGCCCCAGCTCCTCGTTGAGCCGGCGCACCAGCTGGGGGGCGAGCATCCTGAGCTGGGTCGCCCACGCGGTGGAGTCGGTGCGCACCACCAGCTTGCCGTCGACCAGCGTCTCGGGGGTGCAGTGGTCGCCGACCTCCGCACCGATCAGCTCCGACCAGCGGGCGAAGACGCTCTGCACCTGGAGGTCGGTCTCCCACGCGCGGCTCCGGACCAGCCGCTCCAGGGCGCTGCCCAGCAGCTGGGGGTCGCGGTCGTCGGGGTGGGCCCCCGAGACCCGGCTCCGGCCCCGGGTGCGCGGCGCGAAGGCACTGCCCTGCCCTGCCTGCTTGCGCCGCTTGGCCGGCGGGGCGCCGGGGGAGCGCGACGTGGCCCGGGCCTGGGCCCGCGCCAGGTCGAGGCCGTCGTCGCGGTGCTCCTCGAGCTCCTCGATCCCCTTCGGCTCCCCAGCCTCGGGGGACCCCGCGCTCTCCTTCGCCTCCTCGCCCCCGACGGGGTCCGGCCGCACCTCAGCCACGGGTCACCCGCCCCTCGGCGACGTGGAAGCGGGCCCCGGCCAGGGCCTGCGGCACGTCCTCGGCGACCGCGGCGGTGACCAGCACCTGCTCCGCGCCCGCGACCAGGGCGGCCAGCTGCTGGCGTCGTCCGGTGTCGAGCTCGGCGAAGACGTCGTCGAGGATCAGGATGGGGTCGTCGCCCTCGCTGCGCAGCAGGTCGAAGGAGGCGAGCTTGAGCGCCAGCGCGACCGACCACGACTCCCCGTGGGAGGCGTAGCCCTTGACCGGCAGCCGGACGTCGCCGTTGCCCAGCACCAGCAGCAGGTCGTCGCGGTGCGGACCCACCAGGCTGACCCCGCGCTCCAGCTCGTCGCGCCGGCGCCGCTCCAGCTCGGCCAGGATCTGCCGCTCCAGGTCCTCGGCCCCCGGGGGCTCGGTCCACGGCTCCAGCTCGAAGGAGCACTTGTAGTCGATCTCGGCGTCGTCGCGCGCGGCACCGCGGGCCACCGCCTCGTAGGCCTTGCCGACGTAGGGGCGCAGGGACTCGACCAGCTCGAGCCGGTGGGCCAGCAGCTCGCCGCCCACCCGGGCCAGGTGGGAGTCCCAGACCGAGAGCGTGGAGAGCGCCGCCTCCTGCGAGGAGCCGCCGCGGCGCGCCGCGCCGGCGGTCTTGAGCAGCGAGTTGCGCTGGCGCAGGATCCGGTCGTAGTCCGCGCGGGCCCCGGCCAGCCTGGGGGTACGCAGCACCAGCAGGTCGTCGAGGAAGCGGCGGCGGTCGCTCGGGTCGCCCTTGACCAGGGTGAGGTCCTCGGGGGAGAAGACCACCGTGCGGACCAGGCCGAGCAGGTCGCGCGGTCTCGGCAGCGGGGACCTGTTGATCCGGGCCCGGTTGGCCCGGCCCGGGTTGAGCTCGACCTCCAGGGTCGCGGGGCGTCCGTCCTTGACCACCACCGCACGGACCAGGGCCTGGTCGGTGCCGGCGCGCACCAGCGGGGCGTCGGTGGCCACCCGGTGGGAGCCGAGCCGGGACAGGTAGTCGACGGCCTCGATGAGGTTGGTCTTGCCCTGGCCGTTGCGACCTATGAACGCCGTGGCGCCGGGCTCCAGCTCGACGTCGATGTCGGTGTAGGAGCGGAAGTCGTGGAGCAGGAGGTGCGAGACGTACACGGGGGTGCTAGCTCTCCGCGGCTTCGGTGTCGTCGCCCGCCCCGGCCTGGCGGGCGGCGCCGGCCTCTTCCGGCCCGGTGGCGCCGGCCACGTCGCCGCCCTCGGGGGCGGGGGTGCGCATGGCGTGGCCGCCGAACTGGTTGCGCATCGCCGCGATCGCCTTCATCGCCGGGCTGTCGTCCTGGCGGGAGACGAAGCGGGCGAAGAGCGCGGCGGTGATCGCGGGCACCGCGACCGCGTTCTCGATGGCCGCCTCCACGGTCCACCGGCCCTCGCCGGAGTCCTCGGCGTAGCCCTGGATCCCGGCCAGGCCGGGCTCGTCGTCCAGCGCGGCGACCAGCAGGTCGAGCAGCCAGGAGCGGATCACGGTGCCCTCGCGCCAGGAGCGGAGCACCTCGGTGGTGTTGTCGACGACGTCGACGGCCTCGAGCAGCTCCCACCCCTCGGCGTAGCTCTGCATGATCGCGTACTCGATGCCGTTGTGGACCATCTTGGAGAAGTGACCGGCGCCCACCTTGCCGGCGTGGACGGCGCCGAAGTCGCCCTCCGGCTTGAGGGTGTCGAAGGCCGGCTGCACCTTGGCGACGTCCTCGGGGGTGCCGCCGTACATCAGGGCGTAGCCGTTCTCCAGGCCCCAGACCCCGCCGGAGACCCCGCAGTCGACGTAGCCGATGCCCTTCTCCGCGAGCTGCTCGGCGTGCGCGACGTCGTCGGTCCAGCGGGAGTTGCCGCCGTCGACGACCACGTCGCCGGGGGAGAGCAGCTCGCCCAGCGCGGTCACGGTCTCGTGGGTCGGCCCCCCGGCGGGGACCATCACCCACACGACGCGGGGAGCCGACAGCTGCCCGACGACCGCCTCGAGCGAGTCGACGTCGCTGACCTCCCGGTTGTGGTCGAAGCCGACCACGGTGTGACCGCCGCGGCGCAGCCGCTCGCGCATGTTGCCGCCCATCTTGCCGAGTCCGACGAGCCCGATCTCCATGCGGATCCCTCCAGTGGTGTGACGGCTGGTCTGGCGCGACGGCGGGCGTGCCCGCGGCGAGGCCGCTAGGAGAGCAGTCTCCTCGGCATCAGCAGGTAGCGGAAGGCGTGCTCTGCGCCGTCGGTGGCGGAGATGACCACGGGCTTGGTCGCCTGGGTGAAGGCCAGGTCGACCTTCTCCCCGTCGAGGGCGCTGAGGCCGTCGAGCAGGTAGGTCGGGTTGAAGCCGGTGATGATCTCGCCGCCCTTGATCTCGGCCTCGATGGCCTCGGTCGCCTGCGCCTCGTCACCGGACTGGGAGTCGAGCACGACCTCCCCGTCGGCGAACTTCATCTGCACCGCCGTGTTGCGCTCGGCGACCAGGGCCACCCGCTTGACGGTGTCGATCAGGTCCTGGCGGTTGACCGTGGCCACGGTGAGGTGCTCGGCGGGGAAGAGGCTGCGGACCTTGGGGAACTCGCCGTCGAGCAGGCGGGTGGTGGTGCGTCGCACGCCGTCGGGGGTGGAGCCCTCGAAGCCGATGATCCCGTCGCCGCCGGCGGCCGCCAGCGAGATGGTCACGTCGCCGCCGAGGGTCTTGGCGGTGTCGCTGAGCACCTTGGCCGGGACCAGCGCGGCCAGGGAGGCGTCGGTCTGGGCCGGCGTCCAGGTGAGCTCGCGGTGGGAGAGACGGAAGCGGTCGGTGGCCAGCAGCGACATCCGGTCGCCCTCGATCTCGATCCGGACACCGGTGAGCACGGGGAGCATGTCGTCGCGGCCGGCGGCGGTGACCGCCTGGGCGACGGCCTTGGCGAACTCCTCGCCCTTGACCACGCCGCTCGGGGCAGGCACGGCGGGCAGGGAGGGGTAGTCCTCCACCGGCATCGTCTGCAGGCTGAACCGGCCGGAACCGCACTTGATCTCCAGCTTGGCGCCCACCACCTCGCAGTCGACGGGCTTGTGCGGGAGGCTGCGGCAGATGTCGGCCAGCAGGCGCCCGCTGACCAGGACCCGGCCCTCGTCGGAGACGTCGGCGCGGACCTCGGCCCGGGCGGAGGTCTCGTAGTCGAAGGACGAGAGCACAAGTCCGTCGTCACCGGCCTCGACGAGGAGACCTGCGAGCACGGGTGCGCTGGGACGCACGGGCAGGCTGCGTGCAGCCCAGGCGACGGCGTCGGCGAAGACGTCGCGGTCGACGCGGAACTTCACTTCGTTCCTCCGGATCTTGTGGTTCGAGCGTGGGGTGATCCTGCCATGCCGGGGCACAGGTTGTCCGCGCGGTGCCCAGGGAGGTCCGAAGGCCCGCCCGGTGCCGTCACCAGCGCTTCACCGCCGGTCTGCGTCGCTTCGGGCCGGCTCATCGAGGTGCTCCGGTTGGGGGCTCTCGAGGCGGTTGTCCCCAGGAATCGGTCCGGATGGTTGTTGATGAGAACTGGTCAATGGAGAGGTGAGTAGTCGTCATAGGGGTTGGGGAAACTGTGGAGAACCTCGATCGGTGCAGGTCAGCACGCCGCGGGCCTGTGTGCGTGGCCTGTGCACGGCCTGTGCACCCCTGCTGCGTCGTGTGAGCGAGCCGGAGTTCGTCCTCCGGTCCCGTGCAGGGGTGCACAGGGCTGTGGAGGAGAAGGGGTCCGGGAGCACAGGAATTACACAGGGGAGGCCGGCGTCGCGGTCGGCTCGTGGGGGATCAGCCCTGACGCGCCTGCATCTTGATCCGGTTGGTGAGCTCGCTGACCTGGTTGAAGACCGCCCGGCGCTCGGCGAGGAGCTGGTTGATCTTCCGGTCGGCGTACATCACGGTGGTGTGGTCGCGGCCGAACTCCCGGCCGATCTGGGGCAGCGACATGCTGGTCAGCTCCCGGCACAGGTACATCGAGATCTGGCGGGCGAGCACCAGGTGGCGCCCTCGGCTGGGGCCGCACAGGTCGTCGATGCTCACCCCGAAGTAGGCAGCGGTCTGGGCGATGATCAACGGCGAGGTGATCTCCGGCTCGCCGCCCTCGGGGATCAGGTCCTTCAGCACGATCTCCGCGAGGCTCATGTCGACCTCCTGCCGGTTGAGGTTGGCGAAGGCGGTGACCCGGATCAGCGCCCCCTCGAGCTCGCGGATGTTGGTCTGGATCTTGGAGGCGATGAACTCCAGCACGTCGGGGGGTGCGGTGAGCCGGTCCATCGCGGCCTTCTTGCGCAGGATCGCGATGCGCGTCTCGAGGTCGGGGGCCTGGACGTCGGTGATCAGGCCCCACTCGAACCGGTTGCGCAGGCGGTCCTCGAGTGCCTCGAGGAGCTTGGGCGGGCGGTCGGAGGTGAGCACGATCTGCTTGTTGGCGTTGTGCAGGGTGTTGAAGGTGTGGAAGAACTCCTCCTGCGTCTGGGTCTTGCCCTCGAGGAACTGGATGTCGTCGATCAGCAGGACGTCGACGTCGCGGTAACGGCGCTTGAACCGGTCCTGGCGGTCGTCGCGGATCGCGTTGATGAACTCGTTGGTGAACTCCTCCGACGAGACGTAGCGCACCTTGGCGCCGGAGTAGAGCGAGCGCACGTAGTGGCCGATCGCGTGCAGCAGGTGGGTCTTGCCCAGCCCGGACTCCCCGTAGACCAGGAGCGGGTTGTAGGCCTTGCCGGGCGCCTCGGCCACCGCGACCGCCGCGGCGTGCGGGAAGCGGTTGGAGGAGCCGATGACGAAGGTCTCGAAGGTGTACTTCGGGTTGAGCCGGGTCTCCAGCGAGCTGGGGGCGCTCGGGTGGACCGAGGAGTGGAAGCCGGGCCCGCCGGAGGTCGCGCCCAGGCCGGGGCGGAGGGGCTCGGGGCTGTGGCCGAGGCTCTCGCCCAGGGTCTGACCCGGGCGGTGGTCGGGGCGGTGGTCGGAGTAGGCGGGGGACTCCGCCAGCCCGCTGACGTCCCGGTCCCAGACATTTGTCGACATATCGTCTTGTTGCTTTGTCGGCTCATCCGGGGCGACCGGGAGTGCCTGGTCCTCCAGGGCCGGGTTGACCGTCACCGCGATCCGGATCTCGCGGTGGAAGCGGACGCTGAGGGAGTCCTCGAGCTGCGCGCGCAGCCGGCCCTCCAGCTGACCGCGGGTGAAGTCGTTGGGCACCGCGATGATGGCGGTGCTCTCGTGCAGGGTCACCGGCTCGCTGGCGCGCAGCCAGGCCCGCTGGTTGGGCTGCAGCTGGTCCACCACGCTGCGCCACACGGTGGTCAGGTCGACCGGCTCGTTCTCCACGTCTCTCCCTTGTTGCCCGGCTGCTGGATCGTCCTTGTGGACGGAGGTCTGCCGCGCTCCGCGAGGTGGCGGGACAGGTCATCGGTCCACAAGGTTATCCACAGGTGTGCATCTTGCCCCATTTGGATGATCGCTCCCTGTCCCGACCTCCGCCGAACAGGAGACGCACCTGCTGTTCTCGCAGGTCAGACGCGGTTTTGATCCGTCTTCTGAGCTGTGCAGCGCCGGCGCCGCGAGGAAGGGGAGGAGCGTGGAGAGATCGCGGGACGTGGTGAAAAGTAACAACGTGGCCCGCGCCTGGGCAAGCCGTCATCCACAGGCCTGGACGAGCCGCACCGGGGGCCGGGTCGCGTGGGTTTGACCCTGGTTCTCCGCTCCGCGTACCGTTGGCAGGTCACCCGACGTCCGCTCGTGGTCGACCGGTGCCGCATGTCCACGGATATTCACGCCCAGACCATCGGCGTGTGCCGTGGGGAGGCGGTGCCAGCCGAAGCTTGGCGCACCGAACCCCCGCCGGAGTGGACACCCGCAGAGACACATCGGAGAGAGCTCGTGAGCAAGCGCACCTACCAGCCCAACAACCGTCGCCGCCACAAGGTGCACGGTTTCCGCCTGCGGATGCGCACCCGTGCCGGCCGCGCCATCCTGTCGGCGCGGCGCCGCAAGGGTCGCAACAGCCTGGCTGTCTGACGCCGGGCCCACGCGGACCCGTCCAGACGTCGAGCACCGCATGCTGCCGAGATCCGCTCGCCTCACCCGCGAGGCCGGATTCCGGCAGGCGGTGCGGGGCGGCCGGCGGGCCGGGTCCGGGACCCTGGTCGTGCACTGGCACGACGGCGGCACCGGACCGGTCCAGATCGGGTTCGTGGTGAGCAAGGCGGTGGGCAACGCCGTGGTTCGCAACCGCGTGAAGAGGCGACTACGCCACCTGACCCGGGAGCACCTCAGGGAGCTCCCGGGTCGTGGCGTGCTCGTGGTCCGTGCGCTTCCCGACTCCGCGTCGGCGGCCTCCGGGCGCCTGGCCGCGGACCTCGACCGGTGTCTCGGTCGGGTGCTGGAGGTTCCGGTGCGGACCCGCGGGCCCGGCGAGGGAGCCTGATCGCGTGAGGCGCACCCGGTGAAGTACCTGTTGATCGGTCTGCTCCGGCTCTATCGCGCGGTCATCAGTCCGCTCTACGGTCAGGTCTGCCGGTACCACCCGACCTGCTCGGCCTACGCCCTCGAGGCGGTCACCCGGTACGGCGCCGTCAAGGGCAGCTGGCTCGCCGTCCGGCGGCTCGCCCGCTGCCACCCGTGGTCCCCTGGGGGCTACGACCCCGTTCCTCCCCGCGACACCCCGTCCCACGCCGGGGCCGCCTCACCCCCTACTCGAGGAGCTTGAGTGCTCGACTTCTTCGGAGCCATCGGCAGCGCCATCATGACGCCGCTCTACTACGTCATCTCCGTGGTGATGGTCGGCTTCCACAACGTGCTGGGGCGGGTGTTCGACCCGCAGGGCGGTGCGTCGTGGGCCCTCTCCATCGTCGGGCTCACCCTGGTCATCCGCGCCGCGCTGATCCCGCTGTTCGTCAAGCAGATCAAGTCGAGCCGCAACATGCAGCTCATCCAGCCCAAGGTCAAGGAGCTGCAGAAGAAGTACGGCCACGACCGGGAGCGGCTGGCCCAGGAGACGATGGCGCTCTACAAGGAGGCCGGCACCAACCCGTTCGCCTCCTGCCTGCCGATCCTGCTGCAGATGCCGATCTTCTTCGCGCTCTTCCGGCTGATCGACAACGCCGCCAACGGCAGGGCGCGCGGGGTGATGACCGAGAAGCTGGCCGAGGACTTCGGTCAGGCCGAGCTGTGGGGCATCGTCCCGATCTCGAGCCGGCTCACCGAGGCGTGGGGCAACGAGTGGGTGGTCGTGGCCTTCGCCGCGGCCCTCGTGCTGGCGATGACCGCCACCACGTTCCTTACCCAGCGTCAGCTGATGAGCAAGAACATGCCCGCCGACGCGTTGAGCGGGCCGTACGCCCAGCAGCAGAAGATGCTGCTGATCGTGCTGCCGGTCGTCTTCGCGGTTGGCGGTGTGGCCTTCCCGATCGGGGTGCTCATGTACTGGACCACCTCGAACCTGTGGACCATGGGCCAGCAGTTCTACGTCATCCGCAACAACCCGGCTCCGGGCACGCCGGCCTTCACCGCGAAGCAGGAGCGCGACAAGGCCAAGGCGGCCAAGAAGGGTCTGCCGATGCCGGGCGAGGAGCCGGGCGCGGTGGCGATCGAGGAGCCGGAGGCCCCGCGCGGACCGCGCCCGCAGCCGAAGCGCCAGAGCCGCTCCAAGCGCAAGAAGCGCTGACCCACGACTGTCGGCGGTTCGACCGCCAAACCCATCACGACGCAGGGAGAATCGCGTGACCGAGACCGAGAACGACGTGCACGGCGACGAGCCGGACGCCCAGGAGTCGGCAGCCGGCCGGCCCGGCAAGGTCGAGCGCCTGGAGCAGGAGGGCGACATCGCGGCCGACTACCTCGAGGAGCTCCTCGACATCGCCGATCTCGACGGGGATCTCGACATGGACGTCGAGGTGGACCGGGCGTCCGTCTCGATCGTGGGGGCCGACCTCTCGATGCTGGTGGGCCGCGACGGTGAGGTGCTCGAGGCACTCCAGGAGCTCACCCGCCTGGCCGTCTACCGGGAGACCGGCGAGCGGTCGCGCCTGATGCTCGACATCTCCGGATACCGCGAGCAGAAGCGCCGGGACCTGATCGCTCTGGCCGAGGGTCTCATCGCCCAGGTGCGCGAGTCGGGAGTGGCGATCGAGCTGGAGCCGATGTCGTCCTTCGAGCGCAAGGTCGTGCATGACGCCGTCAAGGCCGCTGGCCTGGTGTCCGAGTCCGAGGGCGCCGAGCCCCGACGCCACGTGGTCATCCTGCCGAAGTGAACGACGACGTTTCACGTGGAACCACGGACGGGTCCGTGACCCCGGCCCCCCTCTCCCCTCCTCCCGAGGCGGTCAGGGGGGTTGTCGGTTCCGACCGGCTGCCGCTGCTCGTCCGGTATGCCGAGTGGTTGGCCGGGGACGGGGTGGTGCGGGGCCTGATCGGTCCCCGCGAGGTTCCGCGGCTGTGGGAGCGTCACATCCTCAACTGCGCCTGGCTGGCCGACCTGATGCCGCCGCAGGCGAGCGTCTGCGACCTCGGCTCGGGGGCGGGGTTGCCGGGGATGGTGCTGGCGATCGTGCGACCCGACCTGTCGGTGACGCTGGTGGAGCCGCTGCTGCGGAGGACCGTCTTCCTGGAGGAGGTCCGCGAGGATCTCGGGCTCGACAACGTGGAAGTGGTGCGCGGCCGTGCCGAGGCACTGCACGGGGAGCGTCTCTTCGACGTGGTGACCTCTCGGGCGGTGGCGCCGCTGCCGCGCCTGCTGGACTGGTCGATGCCGCTGGTCGACGCGGGAGGCGCCATGGTGGCGCTGAAGGGATCGTCGGTGGAGGACGAGGTGGCGCACGCCGGCAAGGACCTGCGCCGTCATCGCTGCGGCACCCCGGAGATCGTGGTCCTGGGCGGTGCCGAGGCAGAGGTCCCGACGTTCGCCCTGCGGGTTTCCCGCTCGGATCCGGGAGCGCTACCTTTGGTCGGCACCCGACGCAGCCAGGACCGTGGTCCCGGTCGTGCGGGGGGCAAGAAGAATTCCCGAGCTCGACGCACGTAGGAGGGGCGGAGTGCGGGGGCCAGTCCCTCGTGGTCCACCTTGATGGAGCGCTGCGGCGGCTCGGGTCGTCAGATAGGACAGCGGCCCGGTATGGGCGTGCGGCCGCGGTCCCCATGGGTCGCGGTGTGTCAGAACATTGAGCGGTGAAGATGTGAAGGGGTCGACCACGTGACCACAGATGAACGAGGGTCCGCCTCCGGCGACGGCAAGTTTTCCACCGACGCGTCACTGCCCGCTGAGCGTGGAACAGGCTCGTTATCCACCGGTTATCCACAGGCTGGTGGTTTCTCCACAGGTCCTGTGGGAATTGGGGAAATCGGCGACTCGGCCGGTGTTTCACGTGAAACACCCAGGGTCGGTGATCCTGTTTCACGTGAAACCGGCACCTCGGTGAACGCGAGCGAGACGGACGGCGCCGGGTTACGGGCCCCCGCCTCCGGACATCTCGTGGACGTCCTCGGCAGCGTCACCCCGCGTCCCGAGGCGCCGCCGACGCCCGCCTGGGTCGGCGACCGGCCGACGGTGGACCGTCCCACGGAGGAGGCCGCGCGGGCCTCTGCCTCCCGACCAGCCGCCGACGCCTCACGGGCTTCGACCCCCCGAACCGCCGGTCAGATCGCCGACCGTGCCCAGAGCACCTACGACAACAGCACCCCCCTGGCCCGAGCGGCCGAGAACGTGGTGCTGGCACGTCGCGGGGCCCTGGGCCGCTCGGGTCCCACCCGGCCCGAGAGCACCCGGGTGATGGTGGTGGCCAACCAGAAGGGCGGTGTGGGCAAGACCACGAGCACGGTCAACCTGGCCGCCGCGCTGGCCCAGCTGGGCCAGCGGGTCCTGGTGATCGACCTGGACCCCCAAGGGAACGCCTCGACGGCCCTCAACGTGGAGCACCGCCGCGGTGTTCCGTCCACCTACGACATGCTCGTCGACACGGTGCCGATGCTGGACGTGGTCACCACCTGCCCCGACCTCGCCAACCTGTGGGTCGTGCCGGCGACGATCGACCTCGCCGGGGCGGAGATCGAGCTGGTCAGCGTGGTGGCCCGGGAGAACAGGTTGCGCAAGGCGATCCACGGGCACCCCTGGGTCGGGCACGCCGCGGAGGTCGGGGACGACCGGTTCGACTACGTCTTCGTGGACTGCCCGCCCTCGCTCGGACTGCTCACCCTCAACGCCCTGGTCGCCGGCGACGAGATGATGATCCCGATCCAGGCCGAGTACTACGCCCTGGAGGGCCTCGGCCAACTCCTCGAGACCGTGGAGATGGTGCGCAAGCACCTCAACCCCGACCTGGCGGTCTCGACGATCCTGCTCACCATGTACGACGCCCGCACCCGGCTCGCGGCCGGTGTGGCCGGTGAGGTGCGTGAGCACTTCGGGGACACGGTGCTCAAGACGATGGTGCCCCGGTCGGTGCGCGTCTCGGAGGCGCCGTCCTACGGTCAGACGGTGATGACCTACGATCCGGGTTCCCCAGGTGCGTTGTGCTACCTGGAGGCCGCCCGGGAGATCGCGAGCAAGGGAGCACCCACCCCATGAGCAACAGCCCGAAGCCTCAGCGACGTGGGCTGGGTCGAGGCCTGGGCGCGCTGATCCCGACCGCTCCGGCCGACAGCGATCCCCGAGAGACCCCGTCGGCCGGCGCCGGCGGACAGGGAGGTGCTGGAGCGGGACCCGGCTTGCTGGACCCGCGGGCCGATGGTGCGCCGAGGGCTGCGGAGGGTCCCGGTGCCTCGCCCGGCACCGACGCCACCGACCAGCGGTACGCTCACCGCCGCGGCCCGGCGGACGGCCACGCAGCCGGGCGCAGCGACCAGACGGGCGACGTGGTCGCCGGCGCGTACTTCCGCGAGATCCCCATTGCCGAGGTGCGGCCCAACGCTCGCCAGCCGCGTCAGGTCTTCGAGGAGGAGGCGCTGGCCGAGCTGGTGCACTCCATCCGCGAGGTGGGCCTCCTGCAACCGGTGGTCGTGAGGCCGTCGGAGGCCGGCGGCTTCGAGCTGATCATGGGCGAGCGCCGTTGGCGGGCCTCCCAGGAGGCGGGCCTGGAGCTGATCCCGGCGATCGTCCGGGAGACCGACGACGCCGACATGCTGCGGGACGCCCTCCTGGAGAACCTGCACCGCTCCCAGCTCAACCCTCTGGAGGAGGCGGCGGCCTACGGCCAGCTGCTGGAGGACTTCGGGTGTACGCACGAGGAGCTCGCGCAGCGGATCGGCCGGTCGCGCCCCCAGATCTCCAACACGCTGCGGCTGCTCAAGCTGAGCCCGGCCGTCCAGCGCCGGGTCGCGGCCGGTGTGCTGAGCGCGGGCCACGCCCGGGCGCTCCTGGCGGTCGAGGACGGCGACCTGCAGGACAGGCTGGCCCAGCGCGTGGTTGCGGAGGGCATCAGCGTCCGTGCCCTCGAGGAGATCGTCTCCCTCGGCGACCACGGGAAGTCGCCACGCCCGGCGCGACGCTCCCGACCCACCGCGCCGGGACTGGTGGACCTGGCCGACCGTCTCTCCGACCGTTTCGAGACGCGGGTCAAGGTCGACCTGGGCAAGTCCAAGGGCAAGATCACCGTCGAGTTCGCCTCGATGGACGATCTGCGTCGCATCGTCGACGTGATGGACCCCGGCAGCCGGTCCACGGAGACCTGAAACTCACCGATAAAGCAACAAGGCCATATGTCGATATGTCGACATATGGCCTTGTTGGCTGTTCAGGGGGGTCAGGACGAGCGGGAAGCGTGCCGCTCCGCCGCCTTGGCCGCCTTGCGCTTGGCCCGGGCCCGAAGTTCCTCGGCATCCATCTCCGCAGCCCTCTCCAGGGAGGGGGCCGAGCCGCCGTGCCGGGCGGGGACCCACCAGGCACCCGGGGGGCGCTCCTCGGCGGGGTACCGGGCGATCGTCTCGTCCAGCATGGCCGACATCCGGGAGCGCAGCTCCTCGGTCTCGGCCGTGGGGTCCTCGCCGGTGGGCCACAGCGGCTCGCCGACGGTGATCGCGATGGTCTTGCCGCGGGAGAAGTCCTTGGGGTGGTCCTTGGTGAAGAGCCGCTGCGTGCCGAACAGGACCACCGGCACCACCGGCACCCCTGCTTCCGCCGCGATCCGGACGGCGCCGTTCTTGAAGCCCTTCAGCTCCATGGCGCGGGAGATGGTCGCCTCGGGGAAGATGCCGACGAACTCACCGGCACGCAGGTACTCCACGGCGCTGTGGAACGACGCGATGCCGTCGCCGCGGTCGACCGGGATGTGGTGCATCGACCGCATCACCGGGCCCCCGACCGGGTTGTCGAAGACCTCCTTCTTGGCCATGAACCGGACCAGGCGGCCACCGGCGAGGTGGGAGGCGAGACCGCCGTAGATGAAGTCGAGGTAGCCCACGTGGTTGAACGCCAGCAGCGCCCCGCCCTCGGCCGGGATGTGCTCGGTGCCCTGGACGTCGAACTTCTGCCCGAGCAGGCGGAAGCCGGCCAGGCAGGTCTTGATGATCGCCGGATAGGTGATGTCCCGCATGGGTGGTGCTCCTGGTGTCGTGGACGGTGCCAGCGCAGCCTAGAGCAGGGGGTTCAGCGGCGGGTCGCCAGGAAGTCGGCGATGCGCCCGATCGCCTCCTCCAGGATCTCGGCGTCCGGCAGCGTCACCAGCCGGAAGTGGTCGGGCTCGAACCAGTTGAAACCGGTGCCGTGGGTGACCAGGATCTTCTTGGCCCGCAGCAGGTCGATGACGAACTGCTGGTCGTCCTCGATCCGGTAGACCTCCGGGTCCAGCCGCGGGAAGCAGTAGAGGGCGCCGCGGGGCTTGACGTTGCTCACCCCCGGGATCTCGTTGAGCAGCCGGTGCGCCAGCATCGACTGCTCGTAGAAGCGCCCTCCCGGGCCGATCAGCTCCTCGATGGACTGGTAGCCCCCCAGGGCCGTCTGGATGGCGTGCTGGGCCGGCACGTTGGCGCACATCCGCATGTTGGCGATCAGGGTCAGGCCCTCGAGGAAGTCGGCGGCGAGCTCCTTGGGCCCGGAGATCATCAGCCACCCGGCGCGGTACCCGCAGACCCGGTAGGCCTTGGAGAGCCCGCTGAAGGTGAGCGTGAGGACGTCGTTGCCGGCGAAGGTGGCGGTGTGGTGGTGCACCGCGTCCTCGAAGAGGATCTTCTCGTAGATCTCGTCGGAGAAGATCACCAGCTCGTGCCGCCGGGCGATGTCGACCAGCCCCTTGACGGTCTCCTCGCTGTAGACCGCGCCGGTGGGGTTGTTGGGGTTGATCACCACCAGTCCGAACGTGTTCTCGGTGATCTTGGCCTCGATGTCGGCGAGGTCGGGGTTCCACCCGTTCTCCTCGTCGCAGCGGTAGTGCACCGGCGTCCCGCCGGCGAGGGTGACGGCCCCGGTCCACAACGGGTAGTCGGGCGCCGGCACCAGGATCTCGTTGCCGTCGTCCACGAAGGCCTGCAGCACCATCGAGATCAGCTCGGAGACGCCGTTGCCGATGAAGACGTCGTCCACCCGGACGTCGCGCAACCCGTGGGACTGGTAGTAGTTCATCACCGCCGTGCGCGCGGAGTAGATGCCCCGGGAGTCGCTGTAGCCCTGGGACTCCGGCAGGTGGTGCACGATGTCGGCGACGATCGCCTCGGGCGCCTCGAAGCCGAACGGCGCCGTGTTGCCGATGTTGAGCTTCAGGATCCGGTGTCCCTCGGCCTCCAGCCGCTGGGCCTCCACCAGGATGGGTCCCCGGACGTCGTAGCGGACGTTCTGCAGCTTCTTGCTCTGTCTGATCGGGCGCACGAGGGCATCCTCTCAGGCGGCGGTCCGTCCTAGCATGGGGATATCAGTGTGACGAGGCGTTCGGGAGTCATGGAGGTCGGCGATGTCACGCAAGGTGGTGCGTCTGACGCTCGACCACCTGACGCTGCTCGACCCCCACCCGCGGACCTGCCTGCGCTGGCAGCTCGACCCGGTCGCGAAGGCCAGGGTGGCGCCGCAGGAGCGTGCCGCCGAGCTGGAGGCCTGGGTCTCGGAGGTGCTGCGCGAGTGGGGGTCGTGCGGGCGGGTCGTCCTCTTCGACGACGAGGTGGCCGGCGTGGCGCTCTACGCGCCGCCCGCCTACCTGCCCGGGGCCCTGGACCTCGCCACCGCGCCGCCCAGCCCGGACGCGGTGCTGCTGGCCCAGCTGTGGGTCGCGCCCCAGTACCGCGGGGGCGGGGTGGGCCGGATGCTGGTCCAGGGGACGGCCCGGGACCTGGTGCCCCGCGGCTTCGCGGCCCTGGAGGCCTTCGGCGACACCCGAGGGCTGGGGCCCCGGGGGCAGGCCCGGGACTGCGTGCTGCCGGCCGCCTTCCTGGGTGCCGTGGGCTTCAAGACGCAACGGGCGCACAGCACCACGCCGCGGATGCGGATGGAGCTCCGGACAACTCGCGCCTGGATGAGCGACGTCGAGCAGGCCCTGGAGCGCCTCGTGGGTGCTGTGCGCCCGGCGCTGAAGCCTCAGCAGGGGCGGAGCATCAGATCAGGTCCTGGAGCTCCTTGAGGATCGCGGCCTTCGGCCGCGCCCCGACGATGGTCTTCACGACCTCGCCGTTCTGGTAGACGTTGATCGTCGGGATGCCGGTCACCTTGTAGGAGGCCGGGGTGACGGGGTTCTCGTCGACGTTCATCTTGACGAAGGTGATCTTGTCGCCGTGGCTGCCGGCGATCTCGTCGAGGATGGGCGCCACCTGGCGGCACGGGCCGCACCACTCGGCCCAGAAGTCCACGAGGACGGGCTTGTCGGACTTCAGCACGGTGGCCTCGAAGTCGGCGTCGGTCACGGCGGTCATGTTGCTCATGGTGGTCCTTCCGGTGGCGGTGGTGGCGTCCGTTGGGGGGTCAACACCGTGGCGGGGAGACATTGTTCCCTCCACGGTGTCGAGGATCAGACCTTTGCGGCCTCGACCTCGTCGACCAGCTCCTGGGCCAGCTCGCCGGTGACCTCGTCGGAGGGACCGGTGGCAGCGGCGAAGTCGAGCATGGCGACGTACCGCTCGGCGTCCAGCGCCGCCGCACAGCCGGTGCCGGCGGCGGTGATGGCCTGCCGGTAATGGTGGTCGACCAGGTCGCCGGCGGCGAAGACGCCGGGCAGGTTGGTCGCCGTCGACGGGTGCTTGACCAGGACGTAGCCGTCCTCGTCGAGGTCGACCTGACCGGACAGCAGCTCCGAGCGCGGGTCGTGGCCGATGGCGATGAAGAGGCCGGTGACCTCCAGCGGCCGCTCGTCGCCGGTCACGGTGTCGCGCAGCGTCACCGACTCCAGGCGCTCGGCGCCGTTGATGGCGGCAATCTCGGAGTTCCAGACGATCTCGAGCTTGGGGTCGGCGAACGCCCGCTCCTGCATGATCTTCGAGGCCCGGAGCTCGTCGCGGCGGTGGATCAGGTAGACCTTGGAGGCGAACCGGGTCAGGAAGGTCGCCTCCTCGATGGCCGAGTCGCCCCCGCCGACCACCGCGATCGCCTGGTCGCGGAAGAAGAAGCCGTCGCAGGTGGCGCACCAGCTCACGCCGCGCCCGGAGAGCTCCTCCTCGCGGGGCAGGCCCAGCTTGCGGTAGCCGGAGCCGGTGGCCAGGATCACCGCGTGGGCGGTGTACGTCGCCTCGGCGGTCTTCACGACCTTCACGTCACCGGTGAGGTCGACCTCGACCACGTCGTCGGCGATCAGCTCGGCGCCGAAGCGCTCGGCCTGGGCGCGCATCTCGTCCATCAGCGCCGGCCCCATGATGCCGTCGCGGAAGCCCGGGAAGTTCTCCACCTCGGTGGTGTTCATCAGCGCCCCGCCGGCGGTGACCGACCCCTCGAAGACCAGCGGCTCGAGGGCGGCGCGGGCGGCGTACACGGCCGCGGTGTAGCCGGACGGGCCGGAGCCGATGATGATGACGTTGCGGGTGCGGGTCTCGGCGGTGTCGCTCATGGCTGCGTGGCGCTCCTGCGGGTTCGGCGGTGGACGGACGACTGCTAGAACCGATCGTAGGTGAGCCTTGTTCCCCGAGTCAGCCGTCAGCGGGCCCGGAGCAGGTCCCGCGTCCGGGCCGCGCCGAGCGGCCGGTGGTCAGGGTGTCGCGGGCAGCAGGACCGACCGGGTGGGCCGCGTCTCACCGCAGAGCTGGACCAGCGCCCGCTGGCCGTCCGGGCCCGGGGTCCGCAGGACCACCGCCGCCGGACGGCCCTCGTAGAGGACCGGGTACAGGCTGTCCGAGGGCCGCGCGGTCTCCGGGTAGCAGCTCCGGGTGGTCAGGCGCCGTCGCGCCTGCGGCTCGGCATCCGAGGCTCGCAGCGCCAGGAGCTGGGGCTCCAGGGCGGCCGCCGTCAGCCGCGGCGGGTCCTGGTTCGAGGCATCGCCCAGGTCCGCCTCCGGTGCCGCTCCGGGTCCGGTCCCGGGTTCTGCCTCGGGCTCGAAGAGGGGTCCGCGGCTCTGCTGCCCGCCCCGCTGGTCCTCGTCGCCCGGCACCCGGGGCGCCTCCTGGGAGGCGGCCGAGTCCTGGGCGTCGGAGGCCTCCGGCGAGTCCTGGAGGCCTCCGGCCAGCTGGCCGACCGTGACGCCGCCGACCACCACGGCCGCGGCGGCGGCGAGCGCCCAGCCGGCCGCCCGCCGGTGGCGACGACCCGCGGGCAGCGGCGTCACCGTGGCGTGCTCCGCCTCCGCCTCCGCCTGTGCGTCCGCTCGCTCGGCGACGAGCCCCGCGAGGACGTCGTCCAGCCGGGAGGCGACCTCGGGGGGCAGCGGCTCCTCGGCGCGCGCCGAGGCGAGCAGGCGGCGTACCTGCTCCTCCTGGTCGCTCATCCCTCCGCCTCTCGGGTCCGGGGCCCTCGCGCCTCGTCGCGCGGCGCACGCGTCTGCTCGGGTGGGACGTGCCGGGGCGCCGTTCGGTTCCCCCGGCCGGCCGCGCCGCTCCCCGCACCGCTCCCCGCACCGCTCCCCGCACCGCTCGCAGGGTCGCTCTCCGTCGCGTCCAGCAGGTCGGCCAGGAGCTCGGCCAGCCGCCGACGGCCCCGCGAGCAGCGCGACTTGACCGTCCCGGGCGCGCAGTCGAGGATCAGCGCCGCCTCCGCGACCGGGTAGCCCTCCATGTCGACCAGCACCAGGGCGGCCCGCTGCTCGGGGGGCAGCCGGGCGAGCGCCTCGGCGATCCGCGCCCGCCGCTCGCCGTCCAGGGCCCGCTGCGCGGGATCGGCCGACGCGTCACCGCCGGGCGCGCCCAGGGCCCGGGCGTGCTGGTCGAGGTCGTCGGGGAGCGGCTCGGCGGCGCGCACCCGGGCCGCCCGGAGCCGGTCCAGGCAGGCGTTGACCACCACCCGGTGCAGCCAGGTGGTGACCGCCGCGTCCCCGCGGAACGAGCCGGCGCGACGGAAGGCCGAGACCATCGCGTCCTGGAGGCCGTCGGCGGCGTCCTCGGGGTTGCCGGTGGTCCGCAGCGCCACCGCCCAGAGCCGGGCGCGGTGCCGGGAGAAGAGGAGCCCGAAGGCCTCCGGGTCGCCGGCGACGTGGGCAGCGAGCAGGTCCGCGTCGGTCGGCGACGGGATCACCCGCTGACCACGATCTCGCGGATCTCGCCGCGGAAGTCGGCGTCGACGGGGGGGATGGCGGTGAGCCAGACGGTCACGTACCTGGCCTGCACGGCCTCGTCGAGCTCGATCACGATCGTGTCGTCACCGGTGCCGGACCCCACCGGCTCGGAGTCCGGGGCCGAGGTGGGCGGCTCGTCGCTGAGGTAGACCTCGGCGGTCGTCCGCCCGCCCCGCACCGAGATCTCGACCAGCCGGACGCCCTTGGCCTCGCCGAGGTCGAGGGTCAGCCCGACGCCGTCCTTGAGGCCCCCGGGCCCGAACTGCTGCCGGTAGCTGCTGGTGATCCACGAGGTGTTGGGATCCCCGTCGACGGCGTACGGCGTGAGCTCCGGGTTCTCGTCCTGGGGCAGGCTGCCCTCGGGGTCGAAGTCGGTCGCGGAGAGCCCGGTGTAGGCCGTCAGCTCGCTGGTGGCCGGACCGGAGCCCTGGGACTGCGGGTCGTCCTCCTCTTCGCCCCCGCCGCCCCCGCCGAGCTGGTAGGCCGCCACCACCAGGAGCAGCACCAGGGCGGCGAGACCGATCAGGTAGGCCAGGTGGAGCCAGCGGCGCCCGGGCACGCGCTCGGGCCTGATCACCGGCACCAGGCCCGAGTGGCTGCCGGTGCCGGAGCCGCCGTGCCCGGTGGAGGTGTCCCACGGCCAGTACTCGGCGCCCTCCACGGGCGCCGGACGCGGCGGCCGGGCGCGGCGTATCGGGGTGCCGTCCTCGGGGTCGGCGGCGAAGAGCGGCCGGACCTCCGGCTCCTCGAAGGCGGGCGGCGGCGCGGGCCGGTTGCCCCGCGCCCGGAGCCACTCCACCTCCTCGTCGTCGTGGAAGACCGGCATCCCGGCCTCGGTGGGGATGCCGTCGACGTCGCTGGTCGCCGCGGCGGGGCGCTCGGGCGGCGTGGTGCTCCCGGGCGTCAGCGGCGTCCCGGGCGTCGTGGCGGGCCGGAGCCCCTCCTTGCGCGCGGGGAGCTCGTCGCTCCCGGGATCGGGGTCGACCGCCGGGGCAGCGGGGTCGGTGACCACGGCGGCGGTGAGGGGCGCCACGGGGGGCACCACCCCGACCCCGGTGGCCTCGTCGCCGAGGAACTCCTCCAGGGCGTCCCGGATGCCCGCGGCGGTGTGCAGGTCGTGGGTCGAGCGGTGACCGATGCCGGCCAGCCCCGTGCCGCGACCGTGCCCGTTGCGGCCGGCCGCGTGGTGGCCGAGCACCTCGTCGCAGAGGTGGTCGAGGGCACGCGGGATCCCGGCGCGGACCTGGCGGGGGCGCAGCGGGTGGCCGTGCTCGACGGGCGCCGCCGGGACGGGGGACTCCCCGGGCCCCGGCCACCGCCCGGTGAGCGCCGCGTAGAGCACCCCGCCCAGGTTGTGGACGTCCTCCTCCATGCGGTCGGCGGGAAGGCCGTGCAGGGCGGCGTCGACGCCGAACCCGATGATCCGCACCTGGCCGTTCTCGTCGACCAGGATGTTCTCGGGGTGGAGCCGGCCGTGGCAGCGGCCGGTGGCGTGGGCGACCGCGAGGGTGTCGGCGACCTCCGCGACGAGCCAGGCGGCCCGGCGGGGGTTGAGCGGGCCGTCGTCGGCCAGCGTCCGGTCCAGCGAGGTGCCGACGCCCCACTCGTTGACCACGTAGCAGTGCTCGTCGTCCTGGTCGGCGTCGAGCACCCGGAGGTTGCGCCGGTCCATCAGGGCCGCCGAGCGCCGGGCGGCCGCCATCAGCGCCTCGGCACGCTCGTCGTCGGCCGGGATGAGGTGGACCGCCACCTGACGACGCAGGACGTCGTCATGGGCGCACCAGAACCACCCACCCTCGGTCTCGCTGAGCAGGTCGACCATCTGGTACCGCTCGGCGAGCACGTCGCCGGCACGGATCGAGGTGGCCACGGCCCTCCTGGTCTCTCGGGTGCGCGGTTGCGGTCCCGCTCATGGTACGGCGAGGTCAGGGCGTGCGCAGGCGACGCCGGACCGTGTTGACCACCGGATCGAGCAGCACCGTGACCTCGCTGAGCCGCAACCACCGCGCCAGCGCGAGGAGCACGGCCACGTCGACCAGCCCGACCACCGCGCCGCGGCCGACCGAGACCAGGGGGTGCGGCGTGTCGCCGAGCCCCGAGAGCGCCCGGGAGGTGAGCCAGGCGAACAGGGTCGAGACCGCGACCACCAGCAGCAGCCGGATCAGGAAGCGGACCAGCCGGGGCGTCTCCAGCCCGCCGAGGACGTGGCGCAGCACCGCGTAGCTCAGGGCCGAGACCACCAGGTAGGCCAGCGCGTAGGCCACCACCAGGGCCGGGGCGGTGTCCGCGGCGGATGCCTGGCGGACCAGCAGCACCGCCGCCGCGATGTTGACCGCCGCGTGGACGAGCTGGATCAGGAAGACGGTGCGCGTGCGCTCCAGCGCGTAGAAGCCGCGGAGCATGAAGTAGTGGACGGTGAAGAAGACCAGCCCGAGGCCGAAGAGGGAGAGCGAGGGGACGTAGCCGGCCACGTCGTCGGCGCCCGCCCCCCAGCCGTACGCCGCGTTGGCGATGTCGCCGGCGACCACGGGCAGCAGGGCGGCGAAGGGGATCACCACGCCCAGCGAGGTCCGCATCGTCGAGCCGAGGGTCTGGGCGAGGTGCCGGTCCTCGCCGTCGGCGGCGTACCGGGACAGGCGGGGGAGCACGGCGGTGGCGAAGGAGACGGTGATGATCGCGTGCGGCACCATCGCGACGAGCATCGAGTTGGCGTAGACGGTGACCCCGGTGCCGTCCGCGGCCTGGGTGGTCCCGCTGGTGGCCAGCCGCGTCACCTGCCAGTAGGTGATCTGGTTGACCACCACGAAGAGCACCGTCCAGATGCCGAGCCGCAGCGTGTGGCCCAGCCCGGTGCCACGGAAGTCGAAGCGCGGGCGGTAGCGGAAGCCCGCGGCCCGCAGGTAGGGCAGCAGGATCAGCAGCTGCACCACGATGCCGGCCGTCGACCCCAGGCCCAGCAGCAGCTCCTGGCCGGTCGAGTAGGGCCCGGTGAGCCCGGCGCCGGAGACCGGGCCGAAGACCAGCAGGTAGACCACGAGCACGCCGATGGCGAGCAGGTTGTTGGCGATCGGCGCCCACATCATCGGCCCGAAGGTGCCGCGGGCGTTGAGGACCTGCCCGATCAGCACGAACATCCCGTAGAAGAAGACCTGCGGCAGGCAGAAGCGGGCGAAGGCGATCGCCGACTCGCGCTGCTCGGCCAGCTCGGGGCTGGCCAGCCGGCTGCTGAAGTAGACGTCGACCACCGTGGGGGCGGCCAGCACCAGCAGCACGGTGACCGCGCCGAGGAAGAGCGCGGCCAGGGTGATGAGGCGGTTGGTGTAGGCCTCCCCGCCGTCCTCGTCGCGCCCCAGCGCCCGGACCAGCTGGGGCACCAGCACGGCGTTGAAGACACCGCCGGCGAGCAGGATGTAGAGCGCGTTGGGGATCGTGTTGGCCACGTTGAAGAGGTCGGCGTGCAGCGCACTGCCCAGGGCGGCGACCAGCAGCAGGCTGCGCAGGTATCCCGAGAGCCGGGAGAAGGTGGTCCCGATCGCCATCACCGCGCTGTTCGAGGCGATCGACCGCTGTTCCTGGTCCGTCTGGGGCGCGCTCATGTGGCTCCTTGCCCCGACTGCTCCGTCGTGGGCTGCTCCGGCTCGATCCGCTGGACCGGCCGGGGCTCGGCCGACTGGGTCTGGGCCGGTTGGGTCTCGTCCGGTTGGGTCTGGGCGGGTTGGGTTTGGGTCGGCTGGGGCTCGGTCGGCTGGGTCTCGTCCGGCTCGGCCAGGGTCTCGAGCTCGGCCTCCTCCGCCTCCGCCTGCTCGCGCCGGGTCCGGCGGTTGCCGCGCAGCAGGCGCACCCCGATCGTCCCGAAGAGCATCACGGCACCGACGGCCATGATGACCCACAGGGTGCCGCTGACCTGGGAGGTCCGCACCGGGTAGGTCGCGGAGGCGCCCAGCGGGGTGCCCTCCACGTCGGTGACCCGCAGCGTCAGCTCGTCCTTGCCCTGGCGGGTGGCGGTCGCCGAGAGCCGCAGCAGCCGGCGCGAGCGCGGCGCCAGCGTCAGGGGCTCCTGCTCCTCGATCCGGAGGCCGCCCTGGCTGCTCGCCGCGATCCGGACCTCGACCCACACGTCGAGGTCGTTGACCAGGGTGACCCCCAGCGTGCCGTGGTCGCTGGACAGGGTGGCGCGCAGGGGGGTGTCGACCCGGATCGAGTCGAGGCGCTCCTGGAGCCACGCGGTGCCGCGGACGTCCTGCCGCCGCCACTCGCCGGCCCGCTGCCGGGCGAAGTAGGAGAGGCTGGGCAGCACCGCCTCCACCAGGTGGGGCACCAGGCCGGAGTCGCGGGTCAGCACGCCGGCGAGCAGCCGTGCCCGCTCGAGCCGCTGGGTGGCCGCCGAGATGCTGGTGGCGGGCAGCTCCGCCGCCTGCTGGGCCTCGCCGAAGACGAGGGCCTCGGCCGGCAGGTCGGTGCCGCCGGCCTCGGCACCGTCACCGGCGGCGGGCGGGGCGGTGAGCACGTCGTCGCCGACGAGGTCGGCCAGGGGGCGCAGGCGCAGCAGCCCTTCGTCGAAGGTCGAGAAGAGGACTGCGGACCCGGTGGCGGGGTCCCAGTTGGGGGGCGGCGCGATCACCAGCGGCGAGCGGTCCCCGGCGAGGATCTGCAGCGCCGCCTCGCTGACCACCCGCTGGCGGACCGCGATCGGCCCCGCGGCCGGCTCGGGGCCGGGACCGCCCGCGGCCACCCCGGAGGAGGTGGTGGCGAACGTGTGGCCCAGCACCTGGCCGGTGCTCGGCACCTGGCCCAGCGGGTCCTGGAGGGCCCGGTCGCTGAGCAGCATCAGGGTCTCCGGCGCGGCGGCCGAGACGACCTCGGGTGAGAGGTGGCCGTCGGGTGCGGCGAGGACGGGCGTGGCGCTGATGCCCAGGTAGGTGAGCACCTGGGTGGAGTGGGCCCGGGCCATGGCCAGGAGGTCCGGGTCCTCGCGCTGGAGCGCGGAGGCGTCGACGTCGCCGTACGGCAGGGCCAGCACCGGGTGGGCGGCCATCTCGGTCCTGAAGATCTCGAGCCATCCCTGCGCGGCGGCCGCCGCGGCCTGCGCCGCGGGGTCGAGCTGCTCCGCGGCGCCCTCGTCGGGGTCGGGGTCGGGGAGCACGGTCGGCTCGGTGGGCGCGGGGCTGGCCGGCTCCTCGCCCGGGGTGCCGCCCTCCGGGTCGGCCGGCTCCTCCTCCGACCCGGGCAGCGGGGCCAGGCTGGCGCGCGGGTTGCCCGCGGCCAGCTTCATGGCGGTGTGCGGGACGGCGGGGTCCAGCAGCCAGGTCACGGGCCGCTCGCCGGCGGCGCGGCCGGCCTCGAGCAGGTTGCGCAGCCGGCCGCCGGGACCGAGCAGCTCGGCCCACCGGCCGGGGTCGGCGACCCGTCCGGCCGGGGTGTGCCGGATCGGGGCGCGCAGCGGCAGCACCAGGGCGGCGTCGAGGCGTCGCCGCTCCCCGGAGATGACCGGCAGGAAGGTCCGCGCCCGGCCGTCGGTGTACTCGTCGCGCGGCTGGCTGTCGGTCTCCCCGATCGCGTGCACGCCCGCCCAGTAGACGCCGTCCCCGCCGATGAGCGAGCCGGCCGGGAGGTAGGCGGTGAAGGTGGTCGACTCACCCGGCGCCAGGCTCGGGATGGTCTGGAAGGTGCCCGGGGCGACCACCCGGGGGCCGAGGTACTCCCCGTCCGGGGTGTTCGCCGCCGAGGCGAGGGTGGCCGCGTCGAGGACCGGGCTCTCGGAGTGGAAGGCGTGGACGTTGATGGTGGTCCACGTCTCGCGGCTCTGGTTGGTGATGGTGCCGGCGATCGTCACCTGCTCGTCGGCCCGCGGGACCGAGGGCGTCAGCTCGGAGATCTCCAGGCGCAGCGGGTCCTCCCCGGCGTTGCCCGGCGCCGCCTGGGCCGGCAGCGCCAGGCCGGGCAGCAGCAGGCCGGGCAGCACCAGGAGCACCGCGACCAGCAGGGTCAGCAGCGGGCCCGCCGAGGGCCGCACGCGTGGCCCCACGACCGGTCCCGCCACGGAGGCGGTCAGGAACGGACGACGGCTGGGCACCCCACGACTGTAGTGCGCCTAGACTGGCTCCTCGTGTCCGACGCCCCCTCCCTCCCCCCGCTCAGCATGGTCGAGGTCCAGCGAGCGGTGGCCGCCGAGCTCGACCGGATCGGTGCGGTCGTCGACGACCTGGGCGCCCGGTTCGCCGCCGCGGGCCACGAGCTCCACCTGGTCGGCGGGCCCGTCCGCGACGCGATGCTGGGCCGGCTGCAGAACGACCTCGACTTCACCACCGACGCGCGCCCCGGGCAGACCGAGCGGCTGCTCAAGGGGTGGGCCGACGCGATCTGGGACATGGGCCGCGCCTTCGGCACCATCGGCTGCCGCAAGGGCGAGTGGCAGGTCGAGATCACGACGTACCGCGCCGAGACCTACGACCCCGACTCCCGCAAGCCCGAGGTCGACTTCGGAGACTCGCTGGCCGGCGACCTCGGCCGCCGCGACTTCACGGTCAACGCGATGGCCGTGCGGGTGCCGGACCGGACCTTCGAGGACCCGTACGGCGGCGTGGTCGACCTGGCGAACCGGGTGCTGCGCACCCCGGGCCGTCCCGAGGACTCCTTCTCCGACGATCCGCTGCGGATGATGCGGGCCGCCCGTTTCGCCGCCCAGCTCGGCTTCGAGGTGGCGCCCGAGGTGGTCGAGGCGATGCGCGCGATGGCCGGCCGGATCGAGATCATCTCCGCCGAGCGGATCCGCGACGAGCTGGTCAAGCTGATCTGCGCGCCGTACCCCCGCCGGGGGCTGAGCCTGCTGGTGGAGACGGGGCTGGCCGACCACGTGCTGCCCGAGCTGCCGGCCCTCGCGCTGGAGCGCGACGAGCACCACCGCCACAAGGACGTCTACGAGCACACCCTGACCGTGCTGGAGCAGGCGATCGACATGGAGGACCGGCTCGGGGGCGGACCCGACTTCGTCTCCCGCTTCGCCGCCCTGATGCACGACGTGGGCAAGCCCCGGACCCGCAAGTTCGTCGGTGACGGCACCGTCACCTTCCACCACCACGACGTGGTCGGCGCCAAGATCACCCGCAAGCGGATGAAGGCGCTGCGCTTCTCCAACGACGAGATCGAGGCGGTCTCCAAGCTGGTCGAGCTCCACCTGCGCTTCCACGGCTACGGCTCGGGGGAGTGGACCGACTCCGCGGTGCGCCGCTACGTCCGCGACGCCGGCGACCAGCTCGAGCGCCTGCACGTGCTGACCCGGGCCGACTGCACCACCCGCAACGCCCGCAAGGCGGCGCGGCTGCGGCGTACCTACGACGACCTCGAGGCCCGGATCGAGAGGCTCTCGGAGGCCGAGGAGCTCGCCTCCATCCGCCCCGACCTCGACGGCACCCAGATCATGGAGATCCTCGGCATCGGCCCGGGCCGCGAGGTCGGCGAGGCCTACCGCTACCTCCTCGAGCTCAGGATGGACGAGGGTCCCCAGAGCCCCGAGGCCGCCGAGGCGGCGCTCCGGGCGTGGTGGGCGGCCCGGCAGGCGTGACCCCGCCCGGCCGCCCGCCGTGCTCGCGCACCAGGCGCACCAGCCGGGGGTGCTGCGGGCGGCGTACGTCGGGCCGGGGGCGGTCGGCGGCCCGGTAGAAGGAGCGCTTGAGGCGCTCGGCGGCCACCACGTAGCCCAGCGTGATCAGCAGCAGCGCGCCCACCACGCTGACGGGCAGGGCGCGCAGGCCGAGCACCTCGGCGACCCCGGGCACGAAGGGGAGCGCCAGGGTGAGGATCCCCACGAGGAGCGAGGTGACCAGCAGGGGGGTCGCGGGCCGGCTGCGGATCGCCGGCCGGCGGGTGCGGAGCACCATCAGCACCGCCAGCTCGGTGACGGTGGATCCCACGAACCAGGCCGACCGGAAGAGCGTCGAGCCGGCGTCGAAGACCTGGAGCAGCACCGCGAAGGTCAGCAGGTCGAACAGGGTGCTCAGCAGGCCGAAGGCCACCATGAAGTCGCGTACGAAGCGCAGGTCCCAGTGCTGGGGCCGGGCCAGCTGCTCGGGGTCGACGCGGTCGACGGCGAGGGTGGTGCTCGGGATGTCGGAGAGGAAGTTGAGCAGCAGGATCTGACGGGGCAGCAACGGCAGGAAGGGCAGGAACGCCGAGGCGATCACCATGCTGGCCACGTTGCCGAAGTTGGCGCTGACGGTGGTGAAGACGTACTTCAGGGTGTTGGCGAAGGTCTGGCGGCCCAGGCTCACGCCGTGGCCGAGCACCGCGAGGTCCTTGTCCAGCAGCACGATGGAGGCGGCGCTCTTGGCGACGTCGACGGCCGTGTCGACCGAGATGCCGACGTCGGCGAGGTGGAGCGCCGCGGCGTCGTTGATCCCGTCGCCGAGGTAGCCCACCACCGCACCGCTGTCGCGCAGCGCCCGGATGATCCGCTCCTTGTGGAGCGGGTCGACCTCGGCGAAGACCTCGACCTCGCGGACCCGGCCCACCAGCTGGTCGTCGTCGAGCGCGTCGAGGTCGTCGCCGGTGAGCACCGTGGCGGCGTCCATCCCCACCTCGGCGGCGATGTGAGCGGCGGCGAGGTGGTTGTCGCCGGTGATCATCCGCACGCTGATCCCGGCCTCCCGCAGGTCGCTCAGCGCCGCGGCGGCACCCGGCTTGGCCGGGTCGGCGAAGGCCAGGAAGCCCAGGAACTCCAGCTCGCGCTCGTCGTCGGCGGTGAGCGTCCTGGCCTCCGGCAGCGGCCGCCGGGCGAGACCGAGCACCCGGTAGCCCTGGCCGCTGAGCTCGGCGAACCGGGCGTCCAGCCCCGCCCGGTCCGCGCCGGCGCAGACGCCGACGACCGAGGCGTAGGCACCCTTGCAGACCAACTGGCGCCCGTCCGGCCCGTCGACCAGCACCCCGAGCCGCTTGCGCTCGAAGTCGTAGGGCAGCTCCGCGACCGCCCGCCAGGCCGGGTCGGGCGGGCGTCGCTCCACGATCGCGGCGTCGATCGGGTTGACGAAGCCGGTCTGCAGGCCGGCGTTGAGGGCGGCCAGCCCGAGCACCAGGTCGCTCTCGGCGCCGTCCGGCCCCACGGCCGCGTGCAGCCGGGTGGTGCCGACGGTCAGGGTGCCGGTCTTGTCGGTGCACAGCACGTCCATCGCGCCGAAGTCCTCGATGGTGTCGAGGCGGCGGACGACGACCTGCTCGCGCGCCATCCGCCTGGCCCCGGCCGAGAGGCTGACCGCGATGATCGCCGGGAGCATCTGCGGGGTCAGCCCCACCGCCAGCGAGAGCGAGAAGAGCAGCGAGTCGACGAAGGGCCGCTCCAGCACCAGGTTGAGCAGCAGGATGACCAGGGCGAGCGCTCCCGTCACCCGGGCCAGCAGCAGCCCGAACTGGCGGATCCCCCGCTGGAAGCCGGTGGCCGGGGGCTGCTGCGCGAGCCGGCGGGAGAGCCGGCCCAGCTCGGTGCTGTCACCGGTGGCCACCACGACGGCCAGGCCCCGGCCGCTGACCACGTGGGAGCCGAGCAGCAGGGCCGCGTGCCGGTCGGCCGCGGCGGCGTGGGCGGGGGTGGCCCCGGGGTGCTTGTGCCGGGGGAAGGTCTCCCCGGTCAGGGCCGACTCGTCGACCTGGAGCGCGTCGGCGCTCAGCAGCCGGCAGTCCGCCGGCACCACGTCGCCGGCGTGCAGCACCACCACGTCGCCGGGCACCACCTCCTCGAGCGCCACCTCGGTCTCGGTCCCGCCCCGCAGCACGTCGGCGTGGACCTGCACCAGGGCCAGCAGCCGGGCCACGGTGAGCGAGGCCCGGTGCTCCTGCCAGAAGCCGAGCAGGCCGCTGAGCCCGACGATGGTCAAGATGATCACCGCGTCGGTGACGTCGCGCAGCACGAGGGAGACCAGGCTGGCGAAGATCAGGATGAGGATGATCGGCTCGGTGAACTGCTTGGCCAGCGCGACCGGCCAGGAGACCCGGTGCCCGGGCGCGAGCCGGTTGGGGCCGGTCGCCTCCAGCCGCCGCGCGGCCTCGCCGGCGTCCAGCCCCGCCTCGGTGGCGGCGAGCGCGTCGAGCAGCTCGTCGGCCGGCAGCGCCCACCACGCCTCGGGCACCGTGCTCGCCGGTCGGTCGCCGTCGCCCATGCGCAAGCCCCTCGCCGTGCCCGGGCACTGTCGTGCGGTGCCGTGCGGTGCCGTGCCTTTTCACCGTACGCCGACCGGCGCCGCGGCGACATGCCTCGCGCGCTGGGGACCCGTCCTCTAGATTGCCCGGATGACGACGTCCAGCACAGACCAGGTCGAGCCCCTCCTCGAGCAGACGATCGACGTCCGCGCCACCCCCGAGCGGGTCTGGGAGCTCGTCTCGGACCTGCCCCGGATGTCGCGGTGGAGCCCGCAGGTGCTCCGCAGCTTCCTGCGCGGCGGGAGCCCGGTGCGGCTCGGCAGCCGGATGGTCAACGTCAATCGGCGCGGCCTGCTGGTCTGGCCGACCCAGGCCGAGGTGGTCCGCCTGGAGCCCGGCCGCGAGATCGCGTTCAAGATCAAGGAGAACGGCACCACCTGGTCGTTCGCCCTCGAGCCGACCACCGGCGTCGACGGGACGGAGGCCGACGGCACCCGGATCGTCCAGCGGCGTGAGGCGCCGGACGGCACCACCGCCCTGTCCCGCAAGCTGATCGACCGGTTCATGGGCGGTCAGGTGAGCTTCCAGGACGAGCTGCGCGCGGGCATGCGGCAGACGCTGGCCCGGATCAAGGCCGAGGCCGAGACGGCACCCTCGCGCTGACCGGGTGGTGAGCACCTGCTCGAAGGGCGGCGTCGGGTCCCCGGCTCGCCGGACGTCATCAGCCGCGGTCGCTCGCGCGACCAGCGGCGATGACGTCCCGCGAGTCGGAGAGTCGGAGGGGGTCGGTCGGAGAGGGCGGGAACGACGAGGACCCGCCGCCCCAGGGGGCTGACGGGTCCTCGTCGTACGGCGGGTCAGGTCACTCGCCGCGGATGAACGCCTCGAGCTGGGTGCGACCCTCCTCGTCGGGGATCTGCACCGGCGGGGACTTCATCAGGTAGGCCGAAGCCGGGATGATCGGGCCGCCGATGCCGCGGTCCTTGGCGATCTTGGCCGCCCGGACGGCGTCGATGATGATGCCGGCCGAGTTGGGGGAGTCCCAGACCTCGAGCTTGTACTCCAGGTTGAGCGGCACGTCGCCGAAGGCGCGACCCTCGAGCCGCACGTAGGCCCACTTGCGGTCGTCGAGCCAGGCCACGTAGTCCGAGGGGCCGATGTGGACGTTGCGGTCGTCGGCGCCGACGTTGCTCAGCGAGCCGTGCAGGTTGGAGGTGACGGCCTGGGTCTTGGAGACCTTCTTGGACTCCAGGCGCTCGCGCTCGAGCATGTTCTTGAAGTCCATGTTGCCGCCGACGTTGAGCTGGTAGGTCCGGTCCAGCGCGACGCCGCGGTCCTCGAAGAGCTTCGCCATCACCCGGTGGGTGATGGTGGCGCCCACCTGGGACTTGATGTCGTCGCCGATGATCGGCACGCCCGCGTCCTCGAACTTCTTGGCCCACACGGGGTCCGAGGCGATGAAGACCGGCAGGGCGTTGACGAAGGCCACGCCCGCGTCGATCGCGCACTGGGCGTAGAACTTGTCCGCCTCCTCCGAGCCGACCGGGAGGTAGGAGACCAGGACGTCGACCTGGGCGTCCTTGAGCACCTGGACCACGTCGACCGGCTCCGCGGCCGACTCCTCGATGGTCTGCCGGTAGTACTTGCCGAGGCCGTCGAGCGTCGGGCCGCGCCGCACCTCGACACCGAGGGTGGGCACGTCGGCGATCTTGATGGTGTTGTTCTCGGAGGCGCCGATGGCCTCGGAGAGGTCCTTGCCGACCTTCTTGTCGTCGACGTCGAAGGCGGCGACGAACTCCACGTCCTTGACGTGGTAGTCACCGAAGACGACGTGCATCAGGCCGGGGACGGTCCCGTTGGGGTCGGCGTCCTTGTAGTACTCCACACCCTGGACCAGTGACGTGGCACAGTTGCCCACGCCGACGATTGCTACGCGTACCGAACCCATGGGCTCTCCTCTTTCTTGATGCGAAACGTGCGTGCTCGCGATGTTCTGACGGACTGGAGATCAGTCCGGGGTGACGGGCTCGGCGACCGGGCCAGACTTGGAATGACCGTCCCGCTCGGCCTTGATCAGGTCCGACAACCAGCGGACCTCCCGCTCGACCGACTCCACGCCGTGGCGCTGGAGCTCGGCGGCATACCGGTCGACCTCCTTCTGGGTGCGGGCCAGGTCGGTCTGCACCTTCTCCAGCCGCTCCTGGAGGCGGGTACGCCGTCCTTCGAGGACGCGCAGCCGGATCTCCATGTCGGTGGAGGAGAAGAAGGCGAAGCGGATGTCGAAGGTGTCGTCCTCCCAGGCGGCGGGACCGACCTCCGACATGAGGCGCTCGAACTCCGCGTGCCCGGCCTCGGTGACCCGGTAGACGATGCGGGGGCGGCGGGTGACCGGTGCGGGGACCGAGTCGACCTCCTCGATCAACGAGGCGCGCAGCATCTTCTTCAGGGCGGGGTAGAGCGAGCCGTACGAGAGGACTCGGCGGCTCCACCCGAGCATCAGGTTGAGCCGCTTGCGGAGCTCGTAGCCGTGCATGGGTCCCTCGTGCAGCAGTCCGAGGACTGCTAGCTCGATTGTCTCCGCACGACGTGCCATACGACCTATCGTAGCGATATATCCGCGACAACAGAACACCGCGGGTGTGCGTGACCTGCGTCGCCGACCCGGGGCGAAGAGGCGGGGGACGCTTGAGTCCGGTTTACCCTGGCTCGCGTGAGTCAGACCCGCAGGAAGCCCGGCCCCGCCGTCAAGAAGAGGCCGGGCAAGAAGAAGTTGACCCCGAAGCAGTGGGCCAAGAGGGGTGCCCTCGGTGTCGGCCTGCTCGCCCTGGTCGGGGCGCTGATCGGCGTCGGCACCTTCGTCGTGGCCTACCAGACGATCGACATCCCGGACGCCAACGAGGAGTTCGAGACCCAGACCTCGTTCGTCTACTACGCCGACGGTGAGAGCGAGGTCGGGCAGTACGCCCGGCAGAACCGCGTCTCGATCCCGCTCGACGACGTGCCGAAGCGGATGCAGAACGCCGTGGTCTCGGCCGAGAACAAGAACTTCTGGAAGGACAGCGGCATCGACCCCAAGGGGATCGTCCGGGCCGCGTTCTCCAACGCCGCGGCCGGGGAGACCACCCAGGGCGGCTCCACCATCACCCAGCAGTACGTGAAGATCCTCTACCTCACCTCCGAGCGCAAGCTCTCGCGCAAGGTCAAGGAGGCGATCCTCTCCCTCAAGATCCAGCGTGAGATGAGCAAGCGGGAGATCCTCGAGGGCTACCTCAACACCATCTACTTCGGCCGCGGCGCCTACGGCATCCAGGCCGCCTCCGAGGCCTACTTCAACAAGAACGCCAAGCGGCTCAAGCTGCGCGAGGCCGCCTTCCTGGCCAGCGTGATCAACAACCCCTCCTCCTACGACCCGGCCAACGGTGACGAGGCCCGCGAGGCGGTCACCGCCCGCTACGAGTACACGCTGGGGCGGATGGCGGCCGACGGCCACATCAGCGAGGAGAAGGCCGAGACCGCCAAGAAGCGGCTCCCCAAGTTCCCCAAGCAGGAGGCCCAGAGCGCCTACGGCGGCCAGAAGGGCCACATGCTCAAGCTGGTCCGCGACGAGCTGCTGCGCCTGGGCTACACCGAGAGCGAGATCGACGGGGGCGGCCTGCGGGTCACCACCACCTTCGACGCCGAGATGATGAGCGACCTCCAGGAGGCCGTGATCGAGCAGCGGCCCGAGGGGTTCGGCGACAAGGAGCTGCACATCGGCGCGGCCACCGTCGAGCCCGGCACCGGTGCGCTGAAGGCGTTCTACGGCGGCCAGGACTACCTCGACTCCCAGATCAACTGGGCCGCCACCGGCGGCATGGCCGGCTCCACGATGAAGGCCTTCACCATCGCCGCCGCCATCGAGGAGGGCTTCTCCCTCAACGACCGGTTCGACGGGAACTCGCCCTACACCTTCCCCGACGGCCTGGAGGTCTACAACGCCGGTGAGGGCGCCACCGACCTCGGCTCCTCGATCTCGATGGTGACCGCCGCCGAGAACTCCACCAACACCGCCTTCGTCGACATGAGCGCGGCGATGGACAAGGGACCGCGCAAGATCCACGACCTCGCGGTCGCCGCCGGCCTGCCGCCGCAGGAGGCCCAGGAGCGGTTCCCCGGCATCCCCTCCCGCAGCATCGACCTGCAGCCCGACGACGCGCTGATCACCCTCGGCAAGGCCCGGGTCAGCCCGATCAACATGGCCAACGCCTACGCCACCTTCGCCAACGAGGGCGAGCGCGCCGACGTGCACGTCGTCCGGAAGGTCGTGGAGGCCGACGGCGAGACCAGCTACACCCGCGAGGACTCCACACGCCGCGCGGTCGACGAGGAGGTCAGCGCCGACACGGTCTACGCGCTGGAGGAGGTCGTCAACGACGGCTCCGGCCGGGCCGCGCAGGGCGTCGGTCGCCCAGCCGCCGGCAAGACCGGCACCGCGACCAACGACAAGGACCAGGTCTCCTCGGCGTGGTTCGTCGGGTTCACCCCCCAGCTCTCCACCGCCGTGATGTACGTCCGCGGCGACGGCGACGACCAGCTCGACGACTGGCTGCCCTCTTTTTATGGCGGCACCTATCCAGCGCAGACCTGGACTGCCATCATGGAGCGGCTCAGTGAGGGCATGGAGGTCGAGGACTTCCCGGAACCGGTCTTCCTCGACGGTGACGCTCCCTCCGAGGGCCACGAGTACGTCCCGCCGCCGGCGCCCGCACCCAAGCCGCCGGCAGCCCCGCCGAAGAAGCCGAAGCCCACCAAGACCCCCGAGCCCACCGAGGAGCCGACTCCCACCCCGGAGCCGACCCCGACGCTTCCCCCGCCGCCGCCGCCGGAGACCCCGGCACCACCGCCGCCCCCGCCGCCGCCGGAGACCCCGGCACCGCCGCCCCCGCCGGAGACCCCGGTGGTGCCGCCCCCCACCGTGCCGGTGCCCGCGCCGACACCGACCCAGCCTGACGGCTAGGAGCCCAGATGACGCGACGGCCCGGCTCCCCGGAGCCCGGGTGGGTCCACCCCACCCAGGACGACCCGCTGGTCGCGACGGTCAGCGAAGTGGTCGGCGGGCCGGTCGGGAGCAGGGCCGGAGCACATCCGTGGTGGACCCCGGTCCGGGTGCTGCTGGTGCTCACCGCCCTGTGCTTCAGCCTGGGGCTGGTCACCAAGACGCCGTGCGCGACCACGCAGTGGCAGGACGAGGAGACCCGCTACGCGGCGATGTGCTACTCCGACATGCCCTACCTCTACACCGGGCGCGGGTTCCTGGAGCGGCACTGGCCCTACTCCGACGACGCGGAGGTCCGGGCCACCTACCAGACGATGGAGTACCCGGTCGGGATCTCCTACTGGGCCTGGGGCACCAGCTACGTGACCTGGTGGCTCAGCGGCTCGCCCGCCAACGGCGATCCCGAGCGCGACATCCCGGCCGAGAGCAGCCTCTACGTGGCGGTCAACGCCGTCGGCTTCCTGCTCGTCGCGCTGCTGAGCACCTGGCTGCTGGCCGGCGTCAACCGCAGCCGCGCGATCGCCGGGCGCGTCCTGCGCCGGCCCTGGGACGCCGCGGGCTTCGCCCTCGCGCCGGCGCTGGCCATCACCGGCCTGGTCAACTGGGACCTGCTCGCCATCGGCTTCGTGGCCGGCGCGCTGTGGGCGTGGTCCCGGGGCCGGCCGGCCCTGACCGGGGTGATGATCGGCCTGGGGACGGCCACCAAGCTCTATCCGCTCTTCCTGCTGGGCGGGGTGCTGGTGCTGTGCCTCAAGCGCCGCCGCTGGGCCGACCTGGTCACGGCGGTCAGCGCGACCTTCCTGGCCTGGGGCGTGGCCAACGTGCCGGCCTGGCTCTCGGGTCCCGACGACTGGAAGGTCTTCTGGAGCTTCAACAGCGAGCGCGGAGCCGACCTCGGGTCGATGTGGCTGCTGTGGCAGCAGTACAGCGGCGAGATGGTCTCCCTCGACCTGATCAACAACGCCTCCTGGCTCTTCTTCGGCGCCTGGTGCGTGGCGGTGCTGGTGGTCGGGCTGGTCGCCCCCAAGCCGGCCCGGCTGGCCCAGCTCGGCTTCCTGATCGTGGCGGGCTTCCTGCTGGTCAACAAGGTCTACTCACCGCAGTACGTGCTGTGGCTGCTGCCGCTGGCGGTGCTGGCCCGGCCCCGCTGGCGCGACCTGCTCATCTGGCAGGCCGGTGAGCTGCTCTACTTCGCCTCCGTCTGGTGGTACCTCGGCGACTTCCTCGCCTCCGGCTCCGGCGGGCAGCCGGCGGCCTACTGGGCCGCGATCCTGCTGCGGGTGGCCGCCGAGCTCTACCTCGTCGCCGTGGTCACCCGCGACGTGCTGCGCCCCGAGCACGACCCGGTCGGCCGGGACCCCGAGGAGCCCGGCCCGCCGCGGCCCGAGGAGCGCAGCCGGTCCGACGACGACGCCGGCCAGGGTGCCGCCGAGCAGACCGGGTCTCAGACGATCTCGACCCGGTCGAACGAGGTGGCGGTGTAGCGGACCCGGACGTCGATCCGGTCCCCGACCTGCGGCACCCGGGTGCCGGCGGGCAGGAAGAGCATCGAGGCCTGCATGTGCGGGGGCTCGGCGAAGAGTCGCTGCTTGCCGTCGATCGAGTACGGCGAGCGCACGAAGCCGACCGCGTCGAGGCCGCCGCGGGCCAGGGTGGCGGCCCGGGACCTGATCGACTGGTCGCCGGTCGGGGCCTCCAGGCCGATGCCGTGGGCGGTGCCGCCGCTGACCACCAGCAGGTGGCCCGACTTCGGCGCGGTCCGCGAGCGGTAGCCGAAGACGTCGCCGCGCTCCACCGGGTGGACGTCGAGGACGGTCGCGGTGACGCTCAGCGCGTCGCGGGCGCCCAGCCACAGGTCGGTGCCGATCCGGGGCCGGATCGCGAAGTCGGCGTAGGAGGCCCGCAGCCGGCTCAGCTCGCCGGGCGTCAGGTGGCTGACCCACAGGGTGTGGGTGGGCAGACCCGCGGCGACCACGTCGGTGATCAGCCGGTGGACCTGGCTCAGGTGGGAGCCCTGGGCGAGCGGCAGGTGCATGGCCACGCCCTCGAGGCGGCCGCGCGAGGTGTGCCCGGCCACGTCGCGGAGCTGGCGCCCGGTCATCCCGTGGCGCAGCATCGAGGTGACCAGCTCGAGCACGTAGCGGGCGTCCGGCTGCACCGCGAGCAGGGCGGGCAGGTCCTCGGGCCGGCTCACGGTGTGGATCACCCGGCCCGCCACGGCGGGGTCGAGCGAGAGCGCGGCACCGAAGGGCCGCCACGGGGTGAGGACCAGCAGGTCGCCGGCGAAGCGGGCGGCGACCTCGCCGAGCTCCTCGTAGGTGCCGACGGCCAGCACGTCGCCGACCCGCTCGCCGGGCGGCAGGTCGGCGGGCCGGTCGAGCTGGTCGGCCAGCCACTGGGTGCGCCGGGCCAGCCGGCCCAGACCGAAGCCGTAGCCGTTCCCCTTGGCCACCGGGACGAGGCCCGGGGTGCGCTCGGCGACGCCGCGCAGGTGCTCGCGCCAGCGCTCGCCGTCGACGGTGAGGAGCAGGCTCATCCGCGCCTCCTCATGTAGAGGTCGAACGCCTTGTAGAGCGGCCGGTTCATCGGCAGGTCCCACTCGCCGGCGTACTCGACGGCCTCGCCGCCGGTGCCGACCTTGAACTGGATGAGACCCACGTGCGGGTCGTCGGCGTCGAGGGTGTCGGTGATGCCGCGCATGTCGTAGACCTCCGCACCGGCCGCCATCGCCTGCCGGATCATCGCCCACTGCACGGCGTTGGAGCCGCGCACCTCGCGCTTCTCGGTGGAGGAGGCGCCGTAGGAGTACCAGGCGTGGGTGCCGACGCGGATCGAGATCGTGGCGGCCACCAGGTCACCCTCGTGCCGGGCCAGGTGGAGGACGATCCGGTCGGCCTCCTCGGCCGACAGCGCGTCGAACATGGTGCGGAAGTAGGAGAGCGGGCGCGGGGTGAAGCGGTCGCGCTCGGCGGTGTGCACGTAGAGGGCGTGGAACGCCTCGAGGTCGGCGCCCAGCTCGGCGGCCGACCCGCTCGTCGAGACCACCTCGACGCCGGACTTCTCGGCCTTCTTGATGTTGCGCCGCCACAGCTGGTTCATGCCCTTGAGCACCTCCTCCTCGGTGCGCGGGCGGCCGTCGGCGACCAGCGGGAGGTGGAAGTTGTACTGCGGCTGCCCGGCGGCGAACCCGCCCTCGACCGACTGGGGGAGCCAGCCGAGCTCGTGGAGCTGGGAGACCACGCGGGCCCCGACCTGGCTGCGCTCGAGCGGCACCAGGTCGTCGAGACGTCGTACCGTCTCGTCGGCGATGCCGGCCTTGAGGCTGGCCGCCGACCAGCGCCGGGTCACCACCGGTGGCCCCATCCGCACCCCGAAGGCGCCCTGGCCGCGCAGGTGCCGGGTCAGCGGGGCCAGCCAGCGCGCCAGGTCCTGGTCGTGCCAGTCGATCACCGGGCCCTCGGGCAGGTAGGCGAGGTAGCGCTTGACCTTGGGCAGCTGCCGGTAGAGGACCAGCGCGGCCCCGACCATCCGGTCGCCGTCGGGGCCGGGGGCGAACCAGCCGAGCGACTGGTGGCGCCACTCCGACTTCACCGCCGCCCAGGCGGGCGTCTGCAGGAAGGACGCCGACGAGCGGGTGCGGAGGAAGTCGAGGTGCTGGGTGGCGCTGACCACCCGCAGGTCCAGCGCGGCGGCCGGGACGGCGGCTGGTGGGGGGCTCAGGTCAGGCACGCGTCGAGGCTACCCGCGTCGCTGCTCGGGCCAGAGGAGGGCCGGGGGCAGTGGCCTAGCGTGGGGCTCATGTCCGACCCGCTCCCGGGCCAGCCCGGCTTCGTCGTCCCCGCACCCGCCGACCGGCCCCGGCGCCGGCGCCGCGCCGTGCGGGTGCTCCTCGCCGACGAGGCCGACCGGCTCCTGCTCCTGCTCGACTCCGACCTGGGCCTCGATCCGGTGGCGCACTGGTGGGTGACCCCGGGGGGCGGGGTGGATCCCGGCGAGGACGACCACGACGCGGCCGTGCGCGAGCTGCGCGAGGAGACCGGGCTCGTGGTCTCCGCCGACGACCTCGTCGGGCCCGTCCTGGTGCGCTCGGTCGTCCACGGCTACAGCGACAAGGTGGTCGACCAGACGGAGGTCTTCTACCTGGTGCGGGTGCCGGCCTTCGAGGTCGACACGACGAGGCACACCGAGGAGGAGCGGCTCACGGTCGTCGACCTCCGGTGGTGGAGCCTGGCCGAGCTGAGGGCCACGACGGACGACGTCTGGCCGCGGGACCTCCTCGCGCTCTGGGACCTCGCGCACCGGCCCGAGGAGTGGCGCTCGGGGCCGGTGCAGGGTGCCCGGGTCGAGGAGTCGAGCGTCCCCGCCGGCGTGGGGCAGCCGGGGGACGGGCGGCGCCGGTGAGGCCCGGGCGCTCCCGGCGGTAGTCGGCCCGGGGCCGGTTCAGAGGCGCTCCCGGAGCCACGCGGCGTCGGCCACGTGCTGGTCGGCCCCGCCGGGCGTCTCCAGGACGACGGGCGCGCCGGCGTCGCGGACCACCGCGGCGAGCAGGTCGGGGTCGACCCGGCCCGCACCCAGGTTGGCGTGCCGGTCGGCGCCGGAGTCGAAGTCGTCGCGGCTGTCGTTGCAGTGGACCAGGTCGATGCGGCCGGTGATCGCGAGCACGTCGGCCACCACGGTCTCCAGCGCGTTGCCCCCGGCGTGGGCGTGACAGGTGTCGAGGCAGAAGCCGACCCGGTCGGCGCCCTCGGTGCCGTCCAGGGCGGCCCACACCCCGGCGATCCGGTCCAGGTAGCGGGTCATCGCGTTGTCGCCGCCGGCGGTGTTCTCGATCAGCAGGGGCACCTTGAGGTCGCTGGCGGCGACGGCCTTGCGCCAGTTGTCGAAGCCCACCGCCGGGTCGTCGGCCTTGTTGACGTGGCCGCCGTGCACGATCAGGCCCTTGGCGCCGATCTCGGCGGCGGCGTCCAGGTGCTTCTGGAGCAGCTTGCGGCTCGGGATGCGAATCCGGTTGTTCGTGGTGGCGACGTTGATGATGTAGGGCGCGTGCACGTAGAGGTCGACCCCGGCGTCCTCGGCCGCCTCGCGCAGCGCCGCCGCCCCGCCCGGGTAGGCGATCTCGGGGCCCTGGTAGCCCTGGGGGTCGCCCAGGAAGAACTGCACCAGGCCCATGCCGCGGGCCTCGGCCTCGCCGACCGGGTCCCGCTGGTCGACGTGGGCGCCGACCTTCGGGAGGGGGGAACCGGGTGTGCTGCTCGCGCTGCTCATGCCGGCGAGTCTAGGAAGTGGCTCAGCCGCCGGCCAGCCGGGCGATCAGCAGCAGGCAGGCGACGGTGACGGCGGTGGAGACGACGATCACCAGGGCGGGCACCACCGCGAGCGCGAGCGGACCGAGCCGGGCCGCCACCCGGAGCCCGGGGAGGGTTCCGCCGAGGACGCCGGAGCCGGCGAGCGCCCGGGTGTCGGGCGCGGGGCCGAGCCGGGGCCGCACCCAGTGCCCCTCGGGAGGGGGCACGGCGAGTCGTCGCAGCACCGCCAGGGCCGCGTGGGCGTCGGCCGCCCGGTGCTGGGGGGAGTCGGCGAGCAGCAGCTCGAGCAGCGGCCGGAGCCGGGTCGCCGGCATCGGGGCGCCCCGGACCGGCCGCTGCCCGGTGAGGAGGTGGAGCCCGAGCATGCCCACGGCGTACAGGTCCTGGCGCGGGTCCGGCGGCGCCCCGGCCGCCTGCTCGGGCGCCATGTAGCCGGCGGTGCCGACGGCCGACGGCGAGGTGGTGAGCCGCTCGCCCGCCAGGGTGACCGCGACGCCGAAGTCGGCCAGCCGGACGTGCAGCCGGCCGTCCTCGTGGGGCTCGAGGAGCAGGTTGGCCGGCTTCACGTCGCGGTGCACGATGCCCGCGGCGTGCACCGCGCCCAGCGCCAGCAGCGTCTGCTCCAGGACACCGGCCACCAGCGGCTCGGGCAACCGCCCGTGCTCGGCGAGCAGGTCGGCCACCGAGCCGCCGGTGACCAGGTCCATGGTCAGCAGCACCACGTCGCCCTCGGCCGCCCACCCGGTGGGCGCCACCACGTGGGGGTGGCGCAGCCGGATCGCCTGCTCCCGCATGAAGCGGGCCAGCAGTGCCCCGGAGTGGTGGCCGAGCACCTTGGCCGCCACCAGGCGCCCGTCGTGCAGGTCGCGGGCTCGCCAGACCGAGCCCATGCCCCCGGCCCCGATCTGGTCGAGCAGCCGGTAGCGACCGGCGACCAGACGGGTCGGCGCCTCGGACGGGGGGCCCGTGGGGGGAGTCACCCCCCGACGTTAGGGGCCGTCGCCGACCCTCCGGCACCACCATCCACAGGTCGGCCACCGGTCCTCCGCCACGATTCTGCCGGGGCTCCCGCCGGCTGTTAGCCTTGGCCGGTTGTCGGTGCGCCCTCCTCAGTGGGAGACGTGCACCGCGGCCGCGACCCGGGCCCGTCATCGACGGATCCGGCGTCGTGAACGCAAGCCCTCCTGCCACGGAGAGTCCGTGGCCGCCCGAGTCCAGAGGAGGTGGAGACCGCTTTGCGTGCATATGAAGTGATGGTCATCCTCGACCCCAGCCTTGAAGAGCGCACCATCGAGCCGTCGCTCGACAAGTACCTCAACGTCATCCGTAACGACGGTGGCACCGTGGAGAACGTCGACGTCTGGGGACGTCGTCGTCTCGCCTACGAGATCCAGAAGAACGCCGAGGGCATCTACGCCGTCATCTCGATCCAGGCCGAGCCGGCCACGGTCAAGGAGTTCGACCGCCAGCTCACCCTCAACGAGTCCATCCTGCGCACCAAGGTCATCAAGCCCGGCAAGCGCTGACCGGACGGCCCGACCCCCTGGGGAGAGGCCTACCGGTCTGTCGGCGCCTTCGGCAACGATGACACCGGCAGACATTCGCACCACATCACCGATGGATCAATGAGGGAGTCCTGACATGGCAGGCGAGACCGTCATCACCGTGGTCGGCAACCTGGTCGACGACCCGGAGCTGCGCTTCACCCCCTCGGGGGCACCCGTGGCCAACTTCCGGATCGCGTCCACACCGCGGACCTTCGACAAGAACTCCAACGAGTGGAAGGACGGCGACGCGCTGTTCCTCTCCTGCTCGATCTGGCGTCAGGCGGCGGAGAACGTCGCCGAGTCCCTCCAGAAGGGGATGCGCGTCGTGGTGCAGGGGCGGCTCAAGTCCCGGCAGTACGAGACCCGCGAGGGTGAGAAGCGCACCGTCTTCGAGATCGACGTCGAGGAGATCGGTCCGTCGCTGAAGTACGCGACCGCCAAGGTCACGCGCACCACCCGTCAGGGTGGCGGCGGCGGTGGCTTCCAGGGCGGTGGCGGCGGTGGCGGCTACTCCGGTGGCGGCTCCTCCCAGGCCGACGACCCGTGGAGCACCCCGGCTCCGTCGCAGCCCGCACAGGGTGGCGGCGGGTACGGCGCCCCGCAGGGTGGCGGCCAGGGTGGCGGCCAGTCCGACCCGTGGGGCGCTCCCGGGGTCGGCTCGGACGAGCCCCCCTTCTGATCCATCCCATCCGAATACACCTCAACCATTCCGGCCTTGATCGGCCGGGCTTCTAGAAAGGAAGCACCACAATGGCCAAGGCAGTGATTCGCAAGCCCAAGAAGAAGGTTTGCCAGTTCTGCAAGGAGAAGGCGACCGGTGTCGACTACAAGGACACCACGCTGCTCCGCAAGTTCATCTCCGACCGCGGCAAGATCCGTGCCCGCCGCGTGACCGGCAACTGCGTCCAGCACCAGCGCGACGTCGCCATGGCGGTCAAGAACGCCCGCGAGGTCGCTCTGCTGCCCTACACGTCCACCGGTCGCTGAAGGGAGACGGAGACATGAAGCTCATCCTGACCCAGGAGGTCGACGGCCTCGGTGCCCCCGGCGACGTGGTCGAGGTCAAGGACGGCTACGGCCGCAACTACCTCGTGCCCCGTGGCGAGGCCATCCGCTGGACCCGCGGTGGCGAGAAGACCATCGAGTCCATCAAGTCCGCCCGCGCCTCGCGCGCGGTGCGCGACCACGCCCACGCGGTGGAGCTCAAGGGCAAGCTCGAGGGCCAGTCCGTCCAGCTCAAGGTGCGTTCCGGTGAGGGCGGTCGCCTCTTCGGCGCCGTCACCCCGGCCGACATCGCCGACGCCCTGTCGGCCACCTCCGGCGAGACCGTCGACAAGCGGACGCTGGTGCTCGGCAACCCGATCAAGGCCCTCGGCACCCACGAGGTCTCGGTCAAGCTGCACGACGAGGTCTCGGCCAAGGTGACGCTCAACGTCATCCCCGCCTGACCTTCGCACGGCACCGCCGCGACCCGGTCGCGGCGCACGTTCCGGCCCGCTCGTCCCTCACGGGGCGGGCGGGCCGGAGTCGTCCGTGGGACGGTGCGTCGCGCCCCTAGGCGCGGGCGCCGGTGACCATCCAGGCCTCACCCCGGGCGCGGTGCACCAGGACGATCCCGCGGCTGCCCATGAAGACGGTCACGAAGGCGACCCAGACCCAGATCAGCCCGCCGCCCGACCAGGCGACGACCAGCGCGACGGGCGCGAAGGCGACCAGGGTGACCAGCCCGGCCCGAGCCAGGTAGTTGCCGTCGCCGGCGCCGATCAGCACGCCGTCCAGGACGAAGACGACGCCGGCCAGCGGCTGGCCGAGCGCGATCACCAGCAGCACCGGCACCAGCAGCTCGCGCACGGCGGAGTCGGGGGTGAACAGAGCCCCGAGCCAGGGGCTCGCCGCGGCGATCAGCAGGCCGGTCACCACGCCCGACCAGACCCCCCAGGCGATCATCCGCCGGGTGAGGCTGCGCACCAGCGCCACGTCGCCGGCCCCGAGGGCGCGTCCGGTGAGCGCCTGGGCGGCGATCGCGACGGCGTCCAGGACGAAGGCGAGGAAGGTCCACAGGGTCAGCGCGATCTGGTGGGTGGCGACCTCGGCGGCGCCTTCGTCGCCGGTGACGCCCATGGCGACCGAGTAGGTCAGGACCAGCAGCGAGGCGCGCAGCGTCAGGGTGCGGATCACCAGCCCGACGGCGGCGTGGGCCGCCGCCCGGATGCCGGCGGCGTCCGGGGTCAGGGGTGAGCCCTCGCGCCGGGCCGCCCGGACGACGACGGCGACCAGGATCGCGGCGGAGCCCGCCTGGGCCACCACCGAGCCCAGCGCGGCACCCTCGATGCCCAGGGCCGGCACCGGCCCCGCCCCGAAGACCAGCAGCAGGTTGAGCGCCACGTTGAGCCCGTTGCCGGCCACGGCGACGAGGAGGGGGGTGCGGGTGTCCTGGAGCCCGCGCAGCACCCCGGTCGCGGCGAGCATCAGCAGCAGGGGGGTGACCCCGAGGAGGGCGATGCGCAGATAGTCCTCGGCGAAGCCGCCCACCTCGGTGGAGACGCCGAACGCCGCGACCAGGGGGCCGGTCAGGGCGACCCCGGCGACGGTGGCCCCGACCCCGATCAGGACCGCCAGCCAGAGACCGTCGATCCCCTGGGCCAGGGCGGTGCGCAGGTCGCCGGCGCCCAGGTGCCGGGCGACGCTGGCCGTGGTGCCGTAGGCCAGGAAGACGCAGAGCCCGACGACCGTCTGCAGCACCACCCCGGCGATCCCGAGGCCGGCGAGCTCGCGGGTGCCGAGGTGCCCGACGATGGCGGAGTCACTGAGCAGGTAGAGCGGCTCGGCGACCAGCGCGAAGAACGCGGGGACCGCGAGGCGGAGGATCTCGCGGTCGGTGGTGCGCACCACGCGAGTGTAATGGTCAGTGCCTGCGTCTGATCACTACGCGTGACGCATGTGACACCTGTGGACATCCGTGGGATATCACACCCCGTCGGGGCCGCTCAGCAACTTGTCGACAAAGCAACCAGCGGGTTTCACATGTCGGGCAGGCCCGGAAAGTTTACTTGTCCCCAACTTTTATCCACAGGCTGAGCACGACGTTTGTGCAGGTCAGACGGCGTGTTGGAGAAGTTGTGGACATGTTTTCCACACAGCACCCCCCGGGTGGTGCACAGATCTTGGGGATTCCTGCACCACCAGCCCCCAGTTATGCACATGACCTGTGGATAACGGGCTGTGCGGATGCGGGCTCCGGCACGTACCGTCACGCACGGACGCAGGAGTGTCGGAGGGTCTTCCTACCGTGATCACTACCGCGAGAACCAGTCACACGCCCTCCCGGAGGCCCCCTTGAGCATCGCCGAGCACGACACGGTCGGGCCGAGCGAGCCGCCGTACGGCGACGGCTACGAGCAGTGGGGCGACGGCCCGGCGGCCTACGCGCCGGGCGAGGCGCCGCGCCGGGAGGGTGACCGGACCCCGCCCCAGGACAACGCCGCCGAGCAGAGCGTGCTGGGCTCGATGCTGCTCTCCAAGGACGCCATCGCCGACGTCTCCGAGGCGGTCCGCGGGATCGACTTCTACCGACCCGCCCACGAGCTGATCCACGACGCGATCATCGACCTCTACGGTCGCGGCGAGCCGGCCGACCCGGTCACGGTCGCCGCCGAGCTCCACCGTCGCGGCGAGCTGCAGCGGGTGGGCGGCGCTCCCTACCTCCACACCCTGTCGGCCAACGTGCCGATCGCGGCCAACGCCGGTTACTACGCCGAGATCGTCCGGGAGAAGGCGATCCTGCGCCGCCTCGTGGAGGCCGGCACCAAGATCGTGCAGATCGGCTACGCCGGCGAGGGTCAGGTCGACGACGTGGTCGACCAGGCCCAGGCGGAGGTCTACAAGATCACCGACAAGCGGGCCAAGGAGGACTACGCGCCGCTCAGCGACATCATGAACGGCGTCCTCGACGAGATCGAGGCGATCTCCAACCGGGAGGCGGGGCTCTACGGCGTCCCGACCGGCTTCGCCGACCTCGACGAGCTGACCAACGGCCTGCACTCGGGCCAGATGATCATCGTCGCGGCTCGCCCCGCCATGGGGAAGTCGACGCTGGCTCTCGACTTCTGCCGCGCGGCGTCTATCCACAACAACATGGCCTCGGTCTTCTTCAGCCTGGAGATGACGCGCTCGGAGATCGTGATGCGTCTGCTCTCGGCGGAGGCCAAGATCGCGCTCAACCACATCCGCAACGGCAACATGCAGGAAGAGGACTGGGACAAGCTCGCCAAGAAGATGGGCGAGGTCTCGGCGGCGCCGATGTACATCGACGACTCGCCCAACATGACGATGATGGAGATCCGGGCCAAGGCCCGGCGGCTCAAGCAGAAGCACGACCTGCGCCTGATCGTCATCGACTACATGCAGCTCATGTCGTCGGGCAAGAAGGTCGAGTCCCGCCAGCTCGAGGTCTCGGAGTTCTCCCGCCAGATCAAGCTGCTCGCCAAGGAGCTCGAGGTCCCGATCATCGCCCTCTCCCAGCTCAACCGTGGTCCCGAGCAGCGAGGCGACAAGAAGCCGATGATGAGCGACCTGCGTGAGTCCGGCTCCCTGGAGCAGGACGCCGACATGGTGATCCTGCTGCACCGCGAGGACGTCTACGAGAAGGAGTCGACCCGCCCCGGCGAGGCCGACCTGATCATCGCCAAGCACCGCAACGGGCCGACCCGAGACATCACGGTGGCCTTCCAGGGTCACTACTCGCGGTTCGTCGACATGGCGCACTGACCCCGTTGCTTGCCGACGATGACCGAGTTTGCAGTGGAACCTTCCAATTTGCAGTCGATGCACATTGCTCAGGTTCCTGATCGCAATCTCGTCACTCGTGCGGGGGAAGTTGCGTCGTATCGAGGTCGCAACCTGTCGAGGATCGGGCGGCCAGTCGCTGGAGAGGCCAGCCTTCGGAGGTCTTGCAGGTTGCCGAGTCCACGGTCCAGGGCTCGTAGCGAAGAGCCGGTGCGCCGGTGCTGGGACGAGGGTGGCGCCATGCGCAAGCGTCACCCGTGCGTCGGTGCTTCATGGGACGATGGACTTCCGTCTGTGGTCTGTGGGAACTGAGGAGGAGGTCGCCCCGTGGCTGGTGATGCTTCTTGGTCCCATGCCAACAAGGACCCGAATCATGACGGCGCTTCCGCGTAAGAAGACCTACTGCAAGGACATCGTCGTCCGGTGAAGGGAGGGTCCATGCCACCCCTCGATGATGAAGCTAGCGCGGCGCTAGTAGGTGATGAGGCGGCGCTGTGGGCATCTTTTTTGGAGGTCTTAGGTAGACACGGCTCGGTTAGCCTAGACAGCGCTGGCAGACCTGTGTTTCGCGCCGCTCACGAGTCGGCAACTCGTACGTTTTGCCTCTCCGCCCATGAGTTGCGCGAGCACTTCGTCATTGACATCGAACGACAGCGCTCGAATCACGCAGACCCCCTGCGGGTGGATGTGCTACCCGCATGGTTCATCGACGAGCTGAATGAGTTTGTCGGCTCGTACGAGGAGCCGTTCGAGTTCGAGCACGTGCGTCTCACGCCTGATGGATTCGAGCCTGTCCTGCAGTGTTGAGTCGCGAACAGGACCGAACGGGTTCGAGAGTCGTCCCGTTGCAGCTTGGGCGATCGTCGGCATTGCTGCCGGCGATCGGCGAATCTGCAAGGAAGCGGCTGAATCTCCAACTCTTGCGCCAGACCCCAGCGCAACGCAGCTGGGGTGCGTCAGGACGTGCGGTCCCAGCGGAAAAGCACTGTGCTGAGCGTGCCGAAGATCGCGGCAGTGGCGGCCAGGAAGGCCACTGATGCCAGCGGCCAAGCCTCTGCGTGCCACGAAGCGTCTACCAGTTCGACGACGTGGTGGACGGGCGAGAGCTTCATCACCGTCTGGATGCCCGCTGGCATCACCTGGGTGGGGATCAACGCTCCCGACGTCGTCATCAGCAGGAGCATGAGTCCGTTGCCGATGCCGAGCAGCAGCGTCAGGAGTGCTCCGGCCATGCCGAGGACGAAGTGGACGGTGAGGTCGGCGGCGACGTGTCCAAGCCTTGGAGCTGGTTGAGCAGGGTGGTGGTCGGCGACGGGTGTGAGTGGCTGGCCACCAGCACCGTTGCTTTCGACCTCGTGTTCGCGGACACGTGGCCCGGCGACGCTCGCCGACCTCGTCTCACCGAGCTGCTCGCGCAGGCCACGCGCAACTCCGACTAGAGAGGGACCGCACGCGGCGATGACTGGTGTCGGCGTTCAGCTCCGCCTGCGGGAGCGTACGCCCGGCACTCGGCGGGCGCTCGGACAGACTCCTCGTCACGGCACGGCGTCTGCCGTAGAGACCACCCGGGAGCTTGCCGTCCGCTGGTGGCTCAGGTCGACGACGCAGAACAGATTCCCCTCGGGGTCGGCCAGGACGACGAAGTCGGCGTCCTCGGGGTAGTCCCAGTCGACTCGCTCGGCACCCAGCGCGACCAACCGGTCCACCTCTGCCCGTTGCTCGGCCTCGTCGTCGACCCACAGGTCCAGATGGGTCCGGTCGTCCTCGTCGAGGTGCAACCGCGGACCCGTCCCGGTCTCGGGGGCCAGGAACTCAGGGTTGTGCGGCTGGCTCGTGTATCCCAGGGCTCCGGACCAGAAGGCGCCTGCGCGACCGGCCTCCGACACGTTCAGCACAAGCGCTCCGATTCTCACCATGTCCGTCACCGTGGCACGCCGTGTTCGGACAGGCAACGCCTGACCGGCCCTCCGGCGCGCCCGTGAGCTCGACCGTCGGGGAGTTCGCCATCGTGATGAAGTCGGCGGTCGGCGAGTTGTCGTCCTCGGCGTCACCCGGCACGTAGGTCTTCGGCGTCGGGGAGACCTGGTTGAGCACCGGCGGCTCCAACTCCTCCCAGATCGGGTAGTTGAACTGGTCGATCCGCACCCTCAGGCCGGCGTCACGCAGCGTCGAGACGACGTGGTCGATCGACTCCTGGTAGCCGGGGGAGAACACCTCGCGGGTGTCGTCGTTGAGCGACGCGATCCGTTGGAGGGCAACCGTGCCGGACGAGACGGCCGCCGCAGCGAGCAGGGCCGAGGTCGCGCCTGCTGCCACCAGCTTGGATCGCAGCGTTCATGGCTTCCCCTTCGGGGCTGGCGACGACGCGATGCTCACCTCGGCCTCGGTACGCCGGCCAGCTGCATCTGGCCGAGCCACAGAGCCACGTCGCGTCTCGCGGAGGACGAGCCCTGCACCCGCACCTCCCCGCTCCGCAGCACGTCACCCCACTGCCGGTCCCCGCGCCACACCTCGGTCATGGTGCGCAGCGGGGTCTCGATCCCGGCGGTCACCTCGAAGCCTGGGTCGTAGTCGCAGACGTCCGCCTCGGCGCCGCTGACGCAGAGCCACCAGCGCGCGACCTTGGGGGGCACGTCGGTGAAGCAGAAGGCCAGCACCGTGCGGCCCCGCGGCCACTGGTCCAGGGCCACAGTCCGGCGGATGTCCCACATCAGCAGGTGGGGGTCCAGGTCCTGGTCGCCGAGGCCGCCGATCCACCGCACTCCCCAGGCGCCCAGCGCTTCCACGACCGGGCGCAGCTCCTCGCCGCTGGCGGTCAGCCGGTAGCTGCTGCGACCGGCCTCGTCGCCGACGCGCTCCACCACCCCGACCCGTTCCAGCGTGCGCAGCCGCTTGGAGAGCAGGGCCGGGGACATCTTCGGGTTCCCCCGGCGCAGCTCGTTGAAGTGCACGCTCCCCGCGAGCAGCTCGCGGACCACGAGCAGGGTCCAGCGCTCGTCGAGGACCTCCATGGCCTTGGCCACGGGGCAGAACTGACCGTACGACGTCATCTGGCCTCCCGCGCTGGAGCGCCCCACCCCTCCAGTAGACCGCCGCCAGGGCCTGAGCACCAGTACCGATCCTGAACCGCGGGTGGTTCACATCTGGCACTGGAGCCGGGGGCGCGGCCAGGGACACGCTGAGGGTCACGTCCCACCCCGAGGAGCAGAGATGACCGACCAGACCACCACAGACCGCAGCACCACCACCGCGCCCGACGACCTCAAGGCCCGGCACCGGGCGATGTGGGCGCTCGGCGACTATCCCTCCGTGGCCACCGAGGTGATCGCCGAGCTCGGCGAGACCCTGGTGCGCGCCACGGGGATCACCGGAGGTGACCGGGTGCTCGACATCGCGGCCGGCTCGGGGAACGCCGCGCTGCCCGCCGCCCGGACGGGTGCCCGCGTGGTCGCCAGCGACCTCACCCCCGAGCTGCTCGAGGCCGGCCGGCGCGAGGCCGACGCGCAGGGGCTCGAGGTCACCTGGGAGGTGGCCGACGCCGAGGCGCTTCCCTACCGCGACGGCGAGTTCGACGCGGCGCTCTCGTGCGTCGGCATCATGTTCGCCCCGTTCCACGAGCGAAGTGCCGCGGAGCTCCTCCGCGTGGTCCGGCCCGGTGGCCGGATCGGCCTGGTCTCCTGGACGCCCGAGGGGTTCATCGGGCAGATGTTCGCGGCCATGAAGCCCTACGCCCCGCCGCCGCCGCCCGGCGCCACCCCGCCGCCCCGCTGGGGGGACGAGACGCACGTGCGAAGCCTGCTCGGCGATCGCGTCACCGACGTCGAAGCCGGCCGGGAGCAGCTGGTGGTCGACGCCTTCGCCACTGCCGAGGGGTTCCGGGAGTTCTTCAAGGAGAGGTACGGCCCGACCATCGCGGTCTACCGCGGCATCGCCGACGAGCCCGACAAGGTCGCCGCCCTCGACGAGGCGCTCGCCGAGCTCGCGCGCGCCCACGAGCGCCCCGACCACACGATGCGGTGGGAGTACCTGCTGCTCACCGCGCGCAGGAGCGGCGACTGAGCGACCCGCCCAGCGGTGCGCGGCCGGGCTGGTCCACCTGGGCGCGCATGCGCTGGGGGGCCGCGGCGTACGCCGCCAAGGCCGCCTCCGTGGCCCAACCCGGCCATGACGGGGCAGTGGAGCGGGTGGTGTCCTGGCAGCTCGAGTCCTGTGCAGCCTGGTGGTGGCGTTGCGCTGAGCCGGGCGCAGGACGCTGACCTGCGGAAACGGGCGCGCTACGAGGAGTAGCGCGCCCGTTCGGTGCTGGCGGGCCAGGTCGGGGGCTGCGGAGGGTTACGGTCGGAACGGCCCCGGGGGAGGGCTCGGCCGACAGCGACGACAGGAGCGAGATGACCCTCGGGCAGAAGATCCGGGCCGGACGGACCGCATCCGGTCTGACGCAGCAGGAGCTGGCGCAGAGGCTGAACGTCTCGCGCCAGGCGGTGACCAAGTGGGAGGCCGACCGCGGCATCCCCGACGTGGTGAACCTCCAGGCGCTCGCCGGGCTGTTCGGCACCAGCGTCGACGACCTCCTGCGCGACGACCTGCTCACCGGGCCGGGCACGGTGACTGAGCAGATCGACGCCCGCTCCTACCCGGTGGTCAAGCCGGCACGGCACCGCTTCGACGCGGCGGTGCGCGCCGCGTTCCCGGACGCCGAGGTGGTGCAGCCGCTGATCCGCACCAAGCGGCTGCGCGGCTGGCGGTTCTGGCTCGACCTGCTCGGGCAGCCGGGCCTCATCGGCGCCTACGAGGAACTCTCCGACTTCGCCGGCTTCTACCTCGTCGAGCAGCGGCACCAGCAGCTGCTGGTGCGGGTCACCGACACCACGCTCACCCGCCGCCCGCTGGAGGAGCCGTTCACCGGACGTCGGCTGGTGCTGGGCGACGACGTCCTGCGCCGGGCGCCCTACCGCCTCTGAGGGGGCTGGGCACCCGCGTGGCAGGACCGTCAACGGCTCGAAGCGCCTCTCGCCACTCGGCGACCGGATGCGTCAGTCTCCGGTGGGGCAGGTCACCATCCGCGGGCGAGGCCTGACGGCCGACGACCAGGTCAGCTCAGCACGCCGTCACCGCCACCAGCTCGCGGGGATCGGCGGCGTCAGGGCCGGGAGCTTCCGGGCCGGGACGGCCTGCTCGTAGGCGTAGGCGTAGCCCAGGAGCTTCGGCTCGCTGAACGCCTCGGCCATGAACGCCAGGCCCGCGGAGATGCCGCCGGTGGTGACCCCGCCGGGGACCAGCATGTCGGGGTAGCCGGAGAACGCCGACAGGTCGCTGCCGCCGGCCGTCGGGCGGACCAGCGCGTCGAGGTCGTTGTCCTCGAGCAGCTTGTCGAGCGCCGCCCGCATCTGGGCCGGCGCGGTCTGCGCCGCCGCCACGTAGGCCGGGTCGTCCAGGCCGCCGCGCTGGGTCTCGCTGCTGAGCCGGCTGAGGACCTCGGGGGCGATCCCGAACCCCGGCTGGGAGCTGGCCTCGAAGACGTCCTGGTGGGAGGCCACCGACGCGCCCGGCCGCGTGGAGGTGAGGTACTGCCCCAGCTCGCTCTTGAACTCGGTCTCCGAGATCAGGGTGTAGTACTGCGCCCGCAGCCCCAGCGCCTCCGCCGGGACGGCCAGGTCGTCGACCACCGTGGCGCCCAGGCGACGCATCGTCGCGACCGCCGAGTCCATCATCGGGTCCGTGGCGTCGGTGACGTAGTTGCGCAGCACGCCGATCCGCGCCCCCTTGAAGGAGCTCTTGCGCAGGTAGGCGGTGTAGTCCCGCGGGATCTTGCCGCGGCTGGCCCGGGTGGCGGGGTCCCCGGCGTCGTAGCCGGCCAGCGTGTTGAGGGTGAGCGCGGTGTCGGTGACCGTGCGGGTCATCGGGCCCGCCGCGTCGAAGGTGGAGGAGAAGGGCACGACACCGGCCCGGCTCACCAGCCCCATCGTGGGCCGCAGCCCGGCGAGCGACTCGGCGTCGACCGGCCCCCGGATGGACCCCAGGGTGTCGCTGCCGATCGAGATCACGGCGAAGTTGGCCGCGATGGCCGCCGCCGGCCCGCCGGAGGACCCCGACGTCGAGCGGGACAGGTCGTAGGGGTTGAGTGTCTGGCCGCCGGCCGAGCTGTAGCCGGCTCGGCCGCCGTGGGCCCACTCGTCCAGGTTGCCCTTGCCGAGGATCAGGGCGCCGTCCTCGCGGAACTTGCGGGTGATGGTCGCCTCCCGGACGGGCAGGGCGTCGACCAGCGTCCTGGACCCGGCCGTGGTCGGCATGTCGGTGGTGTCGATGTTGTCCTTGAGGACCACCGGGATGCAGTGCAGCGGCCCGACCTTGCCCCTGGCCCGCTGGTACTTCGCGTCCAGGGCACGCGCCTGCGCCTTGGCGTCGACGGCGACCGTGATCAGCGAGTTGATCGCCGGGCCCTGGTTCTCGTAGGCCTGGATCCGCGTCAGGTAGCCGTCGATCAGCTGGGCGCAGGTGAGCTGGCCGGACCGGAACGCCTGGTGGATCGAGGCGACGGTCGCCTCTTCGAGCACGAAGGACCCCGGCCGTGGGCCGTGACCCTGACCAGGGCCCGGGCCGTGGGCGACGCCCACGGTCGGGACGGCGACGAGGGTGGCCGAGGCGGCGAGCATCGCCGCGCCGGCCAGAAGCTTCCGAGACTGCATGTGGTCCTCCTTGACGAGGCGCATCCCGACTGCCGCCGGGAGCTGGAGGCTTTACCTTGTGGCGCGTGAGTGCGCCGCCGGTTAGCAGCGCGTGACGCGCGCGTTAAGCCTCCGGCGCTCAGGGGGCGAGCGGCCCGAACGGGCGCTCCTCGACCTCGAGCCCGCGTACGACGACGCGGGTCGCCTCGGGGATCTCCCGCCAGGCGCCGGCCAGGTCGTCGAGGGGCTCGGAGACCACGAGCCGGGACTCCGGGGACAGGTCGTGCAGCGCCGGGTGGTCGGGGTGCTGGTGCCGGAGCGTGTCGACGTCGATGCTGTGGAACAGCGACCTCGACCTCCCGCCGCTGGCGTAGCGGAACGCCCAGGTGGTCTCGCCGTCGGTGGTGGCCACCGTCATTGCCACCGGGTGCTCCACACCGCGCCGCCGTCCGGTCTGCTCGATCAGGCCGACCGCCCGGGCCACCGCCGCGGGCGGGTCGTCCTCCAGCCCCAAGGTCAGGGCCAGGAAGAAGAAGAGCTCGGTGTCGGTGGAGCCCGCGATGAACGGGAACAACGCGGGGTCGACGGCCAGCATCAGGTCGCGCTTGAGCAGCCCGAACCCGGCGAGGGCGCCGTTGTGCATCCACAGCCACCGGCCGTGGCTGAAGGGGTGGCAGTTGGTCTGCTGCACCGGGGAGCCGCTGGTCGCCCGGACGTGGGCGAAGATCCGCGACGAGCGCACCTGCGCCGAGATCTCGCGCAGGTTCAGGTCGTTCCAGGCGGGCTCGGTGCTGCGGTAGCGCCCCGGCGTCCCGCGGTCGCCGTACCAGCCGATGCCGAAGCCGTCGCCGTTGAGCGACTCCTCACCCAGCCGGGCGTGCCTGCTCTGCACCACCAGCGAGTTGGCGGGCTTGAAGAGCAGGTCCTCGACCAGCAGCGGCGACCCGGAGTAGGCGAGCCAACGACACATCCGGCACTCCTCTCCTGCCCCTCTCGGCACAGTAGGCCCAGGTCGGAGCCTCTGGCCAGGGCCTGTCGGGTCCGGGTTGTCGCCCCGTTGCACGCCGCAGCCGTCTGCGGGGCTACGATCCGGCCTCCGACCCTGAAAGGACCACATGGCCACCGACTACGACGCATCACGCAAGACCGAAGAGGAGCAGAAGGAGGAGAGCCTGGAGGCGCGACGCCTCACTGCGGGCGAGCAGGACAAGTCCTCCGGCAAGGTCGACGAGGACGAGGCGGAGGCCGCCGAGTCCTACGAGCTGCCGGGCGCGGACCTCTCCCACGAGACGCTCTCCATCGAGGTCACCCCGATGCAGGCGGACGAGTTCACCTGCTCCGGCTGCTACCTGGTCCAGCACGGCTCGCGCCGCTCGTCCCCGGACTCGCAGCTCTGCGGCGACTGCGCCTAGCCCCGCCGCCACCAGGGCCGCCGCGGCGGCGGCGCGATCCGGTGGCCGAGGGCGACCCGCAGCGTCCGTAGGACGGTGTCGTCGCCCTCGACCCGGGGGGAGGGGCCGGCGTGCCCCTCGAGCCAGCGCAGCAGCAGGTCGGCGGGGGCCGTCAGCGTGAGCGCCGGCGGCGCCGCCGTCCCCGGGGCGACGGCGCCGCTGGCGCCCCCGGCGCCCCCGGTGCTCCTGTCGTCATGGAGACCGAAGCGGACCCACCACGACCTGCCCGTGTCCTCGGCCACGAGGTGAGCGGGCGCGGGCTGCCACGCGACGTCGGCCTCGGGTTCGCCCCAGTGCGCCAGGGCACGGTCCACGCAGTCCGACGCGACGTCGGGGTGCAGGGCAGGTGCCGGGGTGCCGCGCGCCTCGCCGGCGGCGGTGGCGACGCTGATCGACTCGTGGGCGAGCAGCCGCGCCACGTCGTGGGAGGTGCCGGGCCGCCCGAAGTAGTCGAGCCCCTGGTCGGGGCCGACGTCGATGAGCAGGCGGACCAGCCGGTCCCGCTCCCGGCCGATCGCGGCCAGGACGTCGCCGTAGCCGGCCGGGGGTTCGACCTGCTGGTAGGCGCGCCAGTCGGACTCCGGGTGGCTCAGGAGCCACGCCCAGATCTCCAGCGTCGCCAGGTGCTCCCGGGCGAAGCCGTGGGCCGCGTCCCCCGACGGCGGCACCGTCGCGTCCGGCGCCAGCCCGCCGAGGGCGTCGAGGGCGGCACGCCCGTGCCGGTCGAGCAGGTCGAGGTACTGGGCGTGCGTGAGCAGGTGGGACGCGGTCACGCGACGACCCTAGGTGGAGGTGCCGGGCGCACGGGCGCTCCCTACCCGTCGGAACCGCGGTCCGGCGTCTGCGCCGCGCCCTCGCGCCGTTCGTGGAGCCGCTGCTGGGCGGCGGCCAGGTAGGCGAGGCAGGGTGCCTCCGCGTCCGGGTGCTTCTCGGTGAGGTGGAAGACCCAGCGGTCCATCGCGGCCATGAACCCGTTGTCCTCGCCGGGACGATAGGTGGACCAGGGGCGCCCGGCCTTGGCGACGCACGCCGAGCAGCTGATCTTGTAGACGAACTGCTTGTCCGCGCCGACGTCGATCTTCACCCGCGCCAGCGGGCCCGCCTCGACGGCGGCCTTGCGCTCCCGGGCGGATCGGCTCGCCGGCATGGTGCACCTCTTCGTCTGCTGGTCAGGCCCAGGAGCCTACGTCGGCGGCCGCGGGTGGGCCCACGCACCTCAGTCGCCGCTCCGGTCCAGTCCACCCGGTGGGCCAGCAGATCTCCTACGCGAGCTGTTCCACGAGGAGCGCGTCGAGGCGGAGGGCAGCGGCCCCATCTCCTGAGTGGGACGCTGGACCCATGAGGGTCGAGGTGGCGCGCGTCGAGCAGTTGAGGTTCGCCGACGGCAGCCCGGTGCGCGCCGCCTCCGCCGTGACCGCCTGGGGCGACGGCTTCCTGGTGGCGCAGGACGACGCGACCCACGCCGCCTGGTTCGCGGGTGGCCTCGACGGTGCGGACGCCGTACCGGTCCGGCTGCTCCCGGCCACCGGCGGGCACGAGGTCTTCGGCACCGGCTCGGGCACCAAGCACCTCAAGCCCGACCTCGAGGCCGCCTGCGAGGTCCCGCTCGCGGACGGCCCCGGGGTGCTGCTCCTCGGGTCGGGGTCGTCCCCGGCCCGGATGCGCTGGTCGTGGCTGCGACCCGGCGGCCGGCCCACCGGGGAGGCGGTGGAGATGACCGCCCTCTACGCCGTCGTCGCCGAGACCCTCGGCGTCGACCCGGGCGCGCTCAACCTGGAGGGCGCTCACGTGGTGGCCGGCGACAGGCTGCGCTGGTACCAGCGCGGCCTCCCCTCGGCGGGCGTGCCGTCGGCCAGCGTCGACCTCGCCCTGGTCCCGCTGCTCGAGGCGGTTCAGGGGCGGGCTCGACCCGACGAGGTGCCCGTCTCCCACCCGCACCTCTACCGGCTGGGCGACGTGGCTGACGTGGCACTGGCGATCACCGACGCGCTGCTCCTCCCCGACGGCACGATCCTGGTCTCCGCCGCCGCCGAGGACAGCCCCACCGTCCAGGACGACGGCCCGGTGGTCGGCTCGGCCCTGGCGCTCCTCGACGGTCCCGCCACCAGCGCGCTGGCGCCCCTGCCGGCGGTCCACGGGTCTGTCGCCAAGGTGGAGGGGCTGATGCTGCTGGAGGCCCGCCCGCACGGGGCCCGGCTGCTCGCCGTGGCCGACGCCGACGACCCGGAGACCCCCTCGCTCGCCCTGGTGCTCGACCTCGCGACCTGAGGCTCCGGCCGCGCCGCCGGCGTCAGAGGGCGATCCAGTACCGCCGCTTCCCCTCCCTCACGTCCTCCAGCACGCCGCCGTTGCCCTCGATGGTGCGCGCGGAGGCCACGTTCTCCTCGTCGCAGGTGACCAGCACCCGGGAGAGGCCGAGCTCGCGGGCCCGCACCACCCCGAGCGCCAGGGCCCGGTGGGCGTGGCCGCGCCGCCGCCGCGACGGCCTGATGCTGTAGCCGATGTGACCGCCGACCTGCAGCAGCCGGTCGGTGAGCGCGTGCCGGACCGCCAGGAAGCCCACCACCTCGGGGCCCTCGCTCACCCAGTAGTAGTCCGAGCGCACCCGGCCCTCAGGCAGCGACGCCGACGGGTCGGCCTCGCGTGTGATCGCCGCGAGCAGGGTGTCGAACGACGTGCGGTCGGGTCCGAAGCCGGGCACCAGCCAGTCGCCCGACCCGTGCCGTGGGCCGTCGCCGAAGTCGCGCACGCACGCCGCCCAGGCGTCGTACCGGTCGGGTGAGGGCAGCGAGAGCGACGTCACGACTCGGCAGCGAGCTCGCCCTCGGAGCGCAGCACGCAGAACTCGTTGCCCTCGGGGTCGGCGAAGACCACCCAGCCGCTGCCCGGCCCGTAGTGGCCCCGCAGGTCGGCAACCTCGGTCGCCCCGAGCGCGCGCAGTCGCTCCACCTCCTCGTCGCGGGTGCCCTGCCGGGGCCGCAGGTCGAGGTGGGCCCGGTTCTTCACGCTCTTCTCCTCCGGCACCTCGATGAAGAGGATCGAGTGGCCGGTCCGCGGGTCGCGGATCATGCACTCGTCGTGGCCGGGCAGGTTGGGGTCGCCGTCGCCGTCGACGTAGTCCAGGACCGGCTTCCACCACTCGGAGAGCTCGTAGGCGTTGCGGCAGTCGAAGGAGGTGTGGGAGACGAAGCAGCTCATCCCCGCACTCTGCCCCGCGGCACCGGGATCGGTCCACCGAGCCGTCACGCACCGGCGTCCCCCGCCCCGGGCGCCTGCGAGGAAGCGCGCCGGGCAGGATGGGCCGGTGAGCAACGTGCAGCCCGCCCCCGACGGCCGGCGACCGGTGGCCGTGGTCCGGCCCCGCCGACCCGCCGACCTCCCGCTGCTGGGCGAGGCGCTGCTCGCCCAGCAGCCCCGCACCCGCTACCCGTTCCGCAACCCGTTGCCGGTGCCGACCGAGCAGTTCCTGCACGGCCACGACGCGGCGGCCGCGTGGACCGCCGAGCTCGAGGGCCGCCCCGTCGGGCACGCCTGCTGGACCGGGCCGGCCCACGGCCCCGGGGACGCCGGGGAGATCAACACCGCGGCCGCCCGCGCCCACGGCAGCCCGACCGACCGGCTGGCCTGGGTCCGCTCGCTCTTCGTGGCGGAGGAGGCCCGGGGGCTGGGGGTGGGCCGCCTCCTGCTGGAGACGGTGGTCGCCGACATCCTCGCTCGCGACCTGCACCCCTGCCTGGAGGTGCTGCCGGTGCACGAGGCGGCCGTCGCGATGTACGCCGCCGCAGGATGGCGGGAGGTGCACCGGACCCGGCCCGCGTGGCTGCGCGCCGTGGCGGGCAGCGAGGGCATCGAGGTCTGCGTGCTGGTGCTGGCCGGGTCTCGCGGCGAGGCCCTCGCCGGTCGCCACTAGGGTCTCCGGCATGGCCGTGCGCTACGACTGGTTCCTCGCCCCCGACGACGCGACCGCCGCGGGGGCGCTGGCACCGGGCGCGTCGGCGTACCGGACCGTGGCCGACACCCGGGTCGATCCGGTCGCCCAGGGCGGCACGCTCGAGGCCCTGCTCACCGGCCGCCCGTCGGCCCAGATCGCCGCGGACCCGCGCTGGGGTGCCCGGTTGGCGGAGCGGGACGGCGGGGAGCGCCAGGTGCTCACCGTCACCGACGGGCTGGTCGACGCCCTCGCCGGCGCCGACGCCGACCAGCTCGCCGCGGCGGTGGGCCCGTGGTCGCGGACCGAGGAGTTCGGCGGCGCCGTCGAGCCGGAGACGCTCCGGGTCCAGCTCCACCTGCTCGCCTCCCTCGCCAGGGCGGCGCGACAGGACGGCGGCTCGCTCTACTGCCGGGTGCAGCTCCCGCGGGTCCCGTGACCGACGAGGGCGTGGACGAGCCCTGACTCCCGGGGCCCCGCACCCGGCATGATGGCGGGATGACGACCTCGGGAACTACTGCGAGCGGCGTGGACGAGCGCAGCCTGCGCTCCCTGCGCGGCTGGAACCTCGCACTCACCGTCCTCCACCTCGCGCAGGCGGCGGCGGTGGTCTGGCTGGCGACGGACTTCGCCATCCCCGTCACCGAGTCGCTGCCGGCCGGGCCGCCGGGGACGCCGTCGGAGTCCCCCGAGGCGCTCCTCGACCTGCCGATCGGTCCGGCGGTGGCCGCCTTCCTCGCCCTCGCCGCGGTCGACCACCTGCTCACCGCGACGGTCCTCCGGCGCACCTACGAGGGCGACCTGCGGGGCGGGATCAACCGCTTCCGGTGGGTGGAGTACTCGTTCAGCGCCACCCTGATGGTGGTGCTCATCGCGCTCTACACGGGGATCGACGGGATCAGCGCCCTGATCGGCATCGCCGGCGCCAACGTCTCGATGATCCTCTTCGGCTGGCTCCAGGAGTCGGCCAACCCGCCGGGCAGGGAGCGGCTGACGATGAAGCCGTTCTGGTTCGGCTGCGTCGCGGGCGCCACGCCCTGGGTGGCGATCGCGTACAACGTGGTGGCGGCCGACGAGGTCCCGGGCTTCGTGATCGGGATCTTCGTCTCCCTCTTCGTCTTCTTCAACAGCTTCGCGCTCAACCAGTGGCTGCAGTACCGAGAGGTCGGTCCCTGGCGCAGCTACGCGTTCGGGGAGAAGGCCTACCTCGTGCTCAGCCTGGTCGCGAAGTCGGCCCTGGCGTGGCAGATCTTCGGCGGCTCCCTCGCCGGCTGAGCGACGCCTCCGCGCGGTCACGTCCGGCCCCGCTGTCGCGTCAGGAAGGTGGGCCCGACCGAGGAGGAGCGTGGGATGACGACGCAGGAGTTCGAGACCGAGCGGCCGCGGTTGGTGACGCTGGCCAGCCGAGTGCTGGGCGACGCCGACGAGGCGCAGGACGTCGTGCAGCAGGCCTGGCTCCGACTGGACGCCACCGCGCGGCGGGCGGCCGCCGGGGACCCCGGCCAGCCCGGTGGGGCGCCGATCGACAACCTGCCCGCCTGGCTGACCACGGTCACCACCCGCCTGTGCCTGGACCGGCTGCGGGCCCGCACCCCTGTCCCCGTCGACGACCTCGCCGTGGAGGCGCTCGCACCCGACCCGGCCGACGAGGTGGCGATGGCCGACACCGTCGGTGCCGCGCTCCAGGTCGTCCTGGAGCGGCTCAGCCCGGCCGAGCGGGTCGCCTTCGTCCTCCACGACACCTTCGGCTTCGAGTTCGCCACGATCGCCTCGGTGCTCGACACCACGCCCGCCGCGGCCCGCAAGCTGGCCTCCCGGGCCCGCGCCAAGGTGCGGCAGCCCGCGCCCGAGGACGCGCTCGCCCACTGGCAGGTGGTGGACGCCTTCATGGCGGCCGCGCGGGAGGCGCAGTTCGAGCGCCTGCTCCAGCTGCTCGCCCCCGACATCGAGGTGACCGCCGACGACGCGGCGCTGCTCGCGGGCACCCCGCAGCGGATCGAGGGCGCGCAGCAGGTCGCGGAGTTCTTCAACGGCAGCGCGCACGCGGCCCTCCCGGTCCTCCTCGACGACCGACCGGGTGCCGCGTGGTTCCACCGCGGCGAGGCGCGGGTGCTCTTCGACTTCGTCGTCGAGCACGGCGCCGTACGCCGGATCACCTTCCGCGCCGACCCCGCCGTCCTCGCCCGCGTGGTCCGCCGCGAGGGGGCCGGACCGCGCAGCTGAGCGGCAGCCCGGTCACACCCGGGCGACGCCACTCGTCAACAAGGCAGAGAGAGATCGACACCAGCCCGACACCAGGAGGAAGAGTCACCATGAAGACCATGACCTGCCGTCAGCTCGGCGGCCCCTGCGACCTCGCCCACCGTGGCGAGAGCGCCGACGACGTGATCAACGCCCAGGACCAGCACCTCAAGGAGGCGGAGAAGGCCGGCGACGCCAGCCACCAGCCGGCCCGCGACGAGATGAAGGGGCGCTGGCGTCACCCGAAGAAGTCGCTGGGCTGGTACCGCGACATGAAGCAGTCCTTCGCCGACCTGCCGGCCGACTGAGGAGGGATCGCGGGGAGGGGGCTCACTCCCCTTCCTGGGCGGCCTGTTCGTCGAGCAGCGCCCGGGCGCGCTCGCCGTCCTCCTCCTGTGCCAGTCCCCGGCGGAAGCTCTCCAGCTTCTCCGCGCCACCGGGGAACGGCGGGAGGAGCGGCACGTCCGGATCGACCACCGCCTCCAGCACCACCGGCCGGTCGGCGGCCAACGCCCGCTCCCAGGCGGCGTCGACCTCCTCGGGCCGCTCCACCCGGATCCCGGTGAGGCCCAGGAGCTCGGCGTAGCCGGCGTAGGGGAAGTCGGGGAGCGACTGGCTGGCGTCGTAGCGCGGGTCGCCCTCGGTCTCGCGCTGCTCCCAGGTCACCTCCGCGAGGTCGCGGTTGTGCAGGACCAGCACGACGAACCGGGGGTCGGCCCACTCCCGCCACCGGTGGGCGACGGTGATCAGCTCCGCGACGCCGTTCATCTGCATGGCGCCGTCGCCGGCCAGCGCCACCAGCGGCCGGTCGGGCGCGTCGAGCTTGGCGGCCAGCCCGTAGGGCAGGGCCGAGCCCATCGAGGCCAGGGTCGAGGAGAGGTGCGCCGGCACGCCGGGCGGCAGGGTGAGGTGCCGGGCATACCAGTAGGTGATCGACCCGACGTCGACGCTCACCCGGGCGTCGCCGGGGAGGCGAGGCGTCAGCGCGCGGACCACCCGCTCCGGGCTGAGCGGCACGGCGGTGCTGCCGGCACGCTGCTGCGCGAGGGAGTGCCAGCGGGCGACCTGCCCGACGACCTCGTCGCGCCAGGCCAGGTCCTGCCGCTCCTCGAGGAGAGGCAGCAGCGCGGTCAGCGTCTCGGCGGCGTCGCCGACGAGCCCCACCTCGACCGGGTAGCGGTTGCCGAGGTGCCGGCCGTCGAGGTCGACCTGCACCGCCCGCGCCTGCCCGGGCGCCGGGTAGAACTCCGTCCACGGGTCGTTGCTGCCGACGATCAGCAGGGTGTCGCAGCTGTCCAGCAGCCAGCCGGACGCGGTGGTGCCGAGGTGGCCCATCACGCCGCAGCTGGTCGCCAGCGTCTCGTCCCACCACGGCTTGCCCAGCAGGCTGGTGGTGACCCCTGCCCCCAGCCGCTCGGCCACCGCGCGCACCTGGTCTCCGGCGTGCCGGGCGCCCTGGCCGACCAGCAGCGCCACCCGCTCCCCGGCGTTGAGCACCGCGGCCGCCTCGGCGAGGTCGTCGTCGGCGGGCATCACCCGCGGCGGGCGCCACTGCGGCACCGTCGGGACCACCCCGTGCTCGTGCGGCACCTCCTCGGGGGCCGGCTCGACCTGCACGTCGTGGGGGAGGATCACCACGCACGGGGAGCGGGTCGCCAGCGCCGTGCGGAAGGCACGGTCGAGCACCATCGCCGCCTGCTCCGGGGCGAGCACGGCCTGCACGTACTGCGCCGCGACGTCCTTGAAGAGGCTGGTCAGGTCGATCTCCTGCTGGTACTCCGCGCCGAGGGCGGTGGTGGGCTGCTGTCCGACGATCGCGACCACCGGCTGGTGGTCGAGCTTGGCGTCGTAGAGCCCGTTGAGCAGGTGGACCGCGCCGGGCCCCTGGGTGCTGACCATGACACCGACGCCGTCGGTGTACTTGGCGTGCCCCACGGCCATCAGGGCGGCGTTCTCCTCGTGCCGTGCCTGCACGAACTCGGGATCGCCGCCCGCCCGGCGCAGGGCCCCCATCACCGGGTTGATGCCGTCGCCGGAGTAGCCGAAGAGCCGCTCCACGCCCCAGGCGCGCAGCCGCTCCACCACCAGGTCGGCCACCAGCCGCTGCTCCGCCATCGCTCCTCCTGCGCTCGCCCGACCACTCGGTGCCCGGCCGGCGCGCGCCTCATGCGCGGGCCTGCCCCGGCCCCGCCGGCCTGCGCGCCCGACGCCCGCCCGGGCTCAGGCGGAGCGGCGCCCGCGCGCCAGCACCCAGAGCCAGGCGAGCACCGCCACGGCCAGACCCGCGGCGCCCGCACCCAGCGTGGTGCTGCGCAGCGACGAGGTGAGTGCGTCGAAGACCGCCCGCGCAGCGGCGGGGGAGCGTCCGGCGTCCTCGATCCCGCCCAGGTAGCGCCACCGCAGCAGCGCCAGCCCGCCCAGCACCGCCGCCATCGTGATCGCGACCCCGAGCCCGCCCCAGCCCAGGGCCCGGGCCCGCGACCGGGCCGCCGCCACGGCGAGGAGCAGCACCAGCAGGCTCGCCGCGAGCAGCCACGGTGCCCAGGTGTCCACGAAGCGCGCCGCCCGGACGGCTTCTCCCACCTCGGGGGAGTCCACCAGCACGAACGACGCGTCGACCTCGGGGATCAGCTGCGCGAACGGCACCCCGGAGTCGACGAGGCGCTGCTTGGCCTCGGCGATCAGCGGCGCCAGCTCGACCCGCACGGTGGTGTCGCCGACCCGCAGGCCCTCGTCCTCGCCGCGGACAGCGGCCACGGCGCGACGGTGGGCGGACTCCACCGCGGTGCGCCAGGTGTCGGCGAAGGCGTCGGTGGCGACCAGCCGCTCGAAGGAGGACGCGACCGCGTTCCGGGCGGGCGCCAGCGCCGGGACGCGGTCCAGGACGGCGTCGGTCATCTCGGCGGCCACCTCGTCGCGGACCGCGGGCTCCTCGATCACCGGGGCCACGGCGGCGCTGAAGCGCGCGTCGTCGAGGAGCGTCCGGTCCGCCCACGTCGCGGGGACGGCGACCGCGAGCAGCAGCAGCCCGACGACGAGCAGGACCGCGGAACCCGCGCCCACCCTCGTCGACCCCGCACCCGCCATGCCTCGAGTCTGCCCCCGACGACCCTGGACTGGCCTGGAGCGAGCCCGGAGCGAGCCGGGCTGACCCTGGGCGGCTCACGACCGTCACCGTAGGCTCACTCCCAGCCGCGACCGACGCCGCGACCGATCCGCGCCCCAGGAGGCCACGTGCCCGACCCCGCGTCCCGTCCCACCGCCGCCCGGATCCGCAGGCTGCTGCCCGCCGCGGCCCGGGGGAGCAGCCGGTCGGCCCTCGGGGTCACCGTCGCCGGCGGTCTCCTCACCGGCCTCGCCGCGACCCCGGAGCGGGTCGGCCGGCTCTTCCGCCGCCGCTTCCCCGTCGTCGCCGTCACCGGGATGACCGGGGTCGGCAAGACCCAGCTCGCCGACCGGCTGACCCGGCGCACCACCAACGCCGGCGCCGCCGAGGTCGGCTCGGCGGTGATGGAGCGCCGTACCCGCCGCTCCCGGCGGCTCCAGGGGTTCCGCTTCCTGGTGGTGCCCGGCGACAACGCCGCCACCAGGCTGGGCGCCCTCGACGAGGTCTTCCACGACGAGCCGGTCGACGGCGTCGTCCACGTGGTGGCCTGGGGGCACGCCACCCCGCGGCGCACCGCCGGCACCACCGGCGCCGCCAGCGCCACCCGTGAGGAGCAGCTCGCCGCCGAGCTGGAGGACTGGACGATCACCGCGCACCGGATCGCCTCGATGGCGGTACGCCGCGACAAGCCGGTCTGGCTCGTCGTCGCGGTCACCAAGACCGACCTCTACCCCGACCGGGTCGAGGAGGCGCTGGCCTACTACTCGCCCGGCAGCGGCTCCCCCTTCGCCGACCGGCTCGACGAGCTGCGCGCCCTCGCCGGCGGGGCGCGGCTCTCCGTCGACGTGCTCCCCGTCTCGAGCGAGGGCGGCGACCGGCGCTCCGCGCTCCCCGCCAAGCAGGCGAGCGCGATGGTCGACGCCCTGGCCGCCAGGATGGCCCAGCTCAGCGGCCACGTCTGAGGCGGGCCTCCCGCGCCGCGGGATACGGTCTGGGCAACACCGCGACCCGTCCGGGTCGGGAACGAGGGAGAGACACGTGAGCGACGACCTGTTCGACATCGACCAGACCAAGAAGATGAGCCGCGAGGAGGCCGCCGCCAAGCTGCACGCGCTGGCCGACGCGCTGGCCCGCCACAACTCCGTGGAGCTGGAGAAGAACGGCCACCGGATCACCGTCGACGTGCCCGACGAGGTCACCCTCAAGGTCGAGGTCGAGATCGGCGGCGACGAGAACGAGCTGGAGATCGAGCTCACCTGGTGACGACCAGGTGACCGAGCCGACCCCACGACCCTGAGGAGACCCGCGTGCCCGACCGCGACATCGACGCGATCGTCGCAGACCTCCAGGCCGGCGGGGTGCACGTGGGGCCCGGCGCCGAGGGGTGGATCCCACCCCGCCAGCTCGAGCAGATCCAGACGGCCGCCCGGGAGGCCGGGGTGCCCCTCAACCTGGTGCTGGTCGAACCGCCGGAGGAGGGCATCCACGGCGGGTCGGACCTGCTCGTGCGGGTGCACGACGCCGGTGGGCCGGACGGGCTCTACGTGGGGGTCAACAACATCTGGCGCAGCCGGGAGGGCGAGGCGTTCTACCCGCGGCTGCCCGACGGCACCGAGCTCAACCTCGCGATCCTGCAGTGGGGCGAGGTCGCCGGGTCGGAGGACCTGACCGACGACGTGGAGCTGGTGCTCTCCGAGGGCGACCGCAAGCCCGACGGGGTGGGCGCCCCGCACGAGCTCGGCGAAGGGCTGCTGCGCATCGTCGACGGGCTCGCCGAGGGCACCTTCGGGGAGCTGGTGCGCGACGCGGCCGAGGGCCGGACCGCCTCCCTGGAGCAGACCCGGCAGGAGCGGGAGAGCGGCCAGACCCAGACGCTCACCCCGTCGGACCGCTCCGACGGCGGGTCCGACGACGGTCTCGGGGTGGCCGAGGGCGCGCTCGTGGTGCTGCTCCTCGCCATCGTGGTCGTCGGCGTCAAGACGGCCGTGACCCGGCTGCGCGGCCAGGGCTCGTCGGCGACGTTCGTCCTGCCCGACTCGGTCCTGGAGCGGGTCCGGGCCGCCGGTGACGTCGAGCTGGTCCGGCGCGCCCGCAGAGACGTGCTGCGCCTCGGGGAGAGCATCGACGCCGCCGAGATGACCGGCTCCGACAGCGCGGCCTGGGCCGCCGCGCTCGACCACTACGAGGCGGCCGGGCGGGTCCTCCCGGCCGACGACGACCCGGCGGCCCCCGTCGACCCGCTCGACGCGGTGGGCGCCGTGGTCCTGGCCGGCCGCGGCCAGGAGGCGCTCGCGGCGGCCAGGCGCGGCAGGGCCTTCACCCCGGCGGCGCCGTGCTTCCTCAACCCGCTGCACGGGCGGGCCGGCCGCGACCGCACCCTCGAGCACGACTCGGGCACCGTCAAGGCGCCGATCTGCGAGGCCTGCCGCCGCGACCTGCAGGCGGGCCGGCGCCCCGACATCCTCGACGTGGTGGTCCAGGGCAGGCCGCGCCACTACTTCGAGACCGACCGGGAGCCGTGGGCGTCGACCGGGTTCGGCGCGCTGGAGCCCGACCTGGTCACCCGGATCCACCGGGAGCTGCGGTGAACGCCCCCGCCGGCCCGACCCCCGACGAGCTCGCCGAGGCGCTGCTGGAGGACCCGGTGCAGGTCGACGTCCTCTTCGGCAACGGCCACACCGAGGAGGTGCGCGAGGGGCTGCGCGAGATCGTCGAGGAGGCGCCCTTCCCGGCGTACGTCGTGATGGTGCCGGCGCCCGACGGCCTCTCCGGCAACGACCCCGACCGCGAGCTCGCCACCCTGCTCCACGAGCGGATCGGCGGCGACGCGGTCTTCTGGGTCCAGACCGACCCGGTGAGCTACGCCCACGCGCTGGTGACCTTCGGCGACGTCCCCGAGGAGTCGCTGCGCTACCGGGCCCAGAGCGAGCACGCCCCCGAAGGAGGGGCGGACGCCGCGCTCAGCCTGCCCGGCGTGGCCGCCCGCGACCTGACCGTGCTCGCCGAGAACGGCGACCTCAGCCCCGAGGAGTGGGGAGCCTTCGCGGAGGAGGAGGTCTGGCGCGAGCCCCCGGAGTGGGACCTCGACTACGAGCACCCGATGCCGGGCGACTACGCCGTGTGGTCGACCATGGCGTTCCTGGTGGTGGGCGGCTGCGCCTGGCTGGTGCTCCGCTTCGTGCACCGCTGGCGCACCCTCTCGGCCCTCGCGCCGCGACGTCCCGTCGAGGCGGAGCGGGAGGCGGCGCCGCTGCCCGGCCCCGACGAGGTCCGGGCGCTCGCCGAGGGCGAGCTCGACGCGCTGGCCGAGCGGCTGGCCTCCCCGACCGGAGCGGCGCTCACGGAGGAGACCCGGATCCTGGTGGACGGCTCCTACGACACCGCCCGCACCGTGCTGGACCGCACCGGCACCGACGAGACGGACCTCGACGACCTGGTGGGCGCCCTGGTGCTCACCCGGACGGCCGACCGGGCGCTCGACTTCGCGGCCCGGTCGCGGAAGGGGCGCCCCAAGCCCTACCGTCCCTGCTTCTTCGACCCCCGCCACGGCGAGGGACCGCACCGTCGCCGGGTGCCGGTCGCCGACCGGGACCTCACCGTGCCCGTCTGCGAGTGGTGCCGCGACGCCCCGGAGCGGACGCTGGAGCCGATGCGGGTGCCGGCCGGCGTGCTGGGCCGGCGCCGCCCCTGGTACGAGGCCGACACGGTGTGGGCCCGGACCGGGTACGGCGCCTTCGTCGACGACCTGTGGCACCCGGTGGCCGCCGCACAGCGGGAGCTGCGATGAGGTGGTGGAAGCGGCTGCCCGTCTCGCTCGCGCTGGGCGCACTGGCCGTCGTGCCGGTGGTGCTCCACCTCGACAGCGGCGCCGAGCGCGCCTTCGGCAACGCCGGCGACCGGGTGGTGGCGGCGGTCGAGGGGCTCCGCGACGACCGGGTGCACGTCAGCGAGGACGCGCGTCACCTCCTCGACGAGGAGGGCGAGGCGGCCGTCGCGGCCGCGATCGCCGAGCGCGACCTGCCGGTGCACGTGGTGGTCTGGCGGGAGAGCCGCGCCGCCGGCTACGACCACTACGCCCAGGCCGCCGAGCAGATGCTGCACCGGCTCGACGAGCCGGCGGTGGTCGTGCTGTGGCAGGGACCGGAGCGAAGCACCACGCAGGTCTCCGAGGGCTACGCCCTCGTCGACGGGCCGTACGACGGGCCGCGGGTCGAGCGGGAGCCGGAGTACCTGGGCGAGGCGGCACTGCGGCTGCCGGAGTGGATCGCGCAGCTGCCCGAGGAGCCGCTCGAGCGCCGCGAGTTCGACTACTACGGCGGACCGGTCGGCGGGTTCTTCGTCGGCGTGCTCTATGCCTCGCCCGTCCTCCTGGGCGTGTGGATCGTGCTGGCGATCGTGCTGGGCTGGCGCCGCAGAGCGGTGTCACGCGCGACGGCCTAGGCTCGCGGGAGAGGCTGTCCGCCGATCTGGGAGGTCCGATGGCGCAAGAGGTCATGCTGCGAGACGGCACCCACGCCTGGGTCGTCGCCCTCGACCACACCGACAAGCAGCGGCTCGCGGAGGCGTTCGAGCAGCTCTCGCCGGAGTCTCGACGACTGCGTTTCCTGACCCCCATGACCCGGTTGAGCGAGGCGATGCTCTCCCACCTCGTCGACGACGTGGACGGGGTCGACCACGTCGCCCTGGTCCTCTGCCCCGAGGTCGAGGACCACGTCTACGCCCCGGTGGCGATCGGCCGCCTGGTGCGCTACCCCGACCTCCCGGACGCCGCCGACCTGGCCGTGACGGTCAGGGACGAGTGGCAGGGCCGGGGGGTCGCCTCCGCGCTGCTGCCGGAGCTGGTGCGCAGCCGCCCCGCCGGGGTGACCAGGGTGCTCACCGAGGTGCTGCAGGACAATCCGGCCTCCCTGGCGATGCTGCGCAGGCTGGGACCGACGACGATCCTGGAGACCGGCTCCGGCATCCACGACGTCGAGGTGCTGCTCGACGCTGCCACCCCGGACGCCGGCGGGCCCGAGCTCGGGGTCGTCGAAGGGAGCGTCGCGGGGGAGCGGTTGCACCCGGTGCTGGCGGACCCGCGCCGCACGGAGCTGCGCAGCCGCGACCTGCTGTGCCACCTGTTCGCCGACTCCCCGCGCCGGCAGTGAGGCCTTCACCGTCCCAGACGGGCCGGTGACCCGGCCGATGTGACTTCTGGCCCGTGCACGCCGGCCCTCCACGGGCCTACCGTGGTGGTCCGACCTCCGGCGGAGGGGAGTCACCGTGGCCGAGCTCCAGTTGCGGGCGCTGGTGCTCGAGGACGCCCGCGACTCCGCCGAGTTCATCCGCATCGCGCTGAGCCGCCACGGCGGGTTCTCCGTCGACGTGGTCGGCACCGCGGAGGACGCGCTGGCGCGGATGCAGCCGGGCGCCTACGACGTGCTGGTCAGCGACATCATGCTCCCGGGTCGCTCCGGCCTGGAGATCCTGCCGCGGGTGCGCGAGATCGACCCGGACCTCTCCATCATCATCCTCACCGCCTACCCCACCTTCGACCACGCGGTGGTCGCGCTGCGCGAGGCGGCCGACGAGTTCCTCACCAAGCCCGTGCCGGCCACCATCCTGGTCGAGCGAGCCACCGAGCTGGCCGAGCTCACCCGGACCCGCCGCAGCGGAGCCCGTCAGCGGGTGCTGGCGGTGGGCTCCCACCCCGACGACGTCGAGATCGGGGTCGGCGGCACCCTGGCCGCGCACGCCACCGCGGGCGACGACCTGACGATCCTCATCATGTCCGGCGGAGCGGTGGGCGGCGACACGGTGGAGCGCCGCAGCGAGGCGGCCGACGCCGCCGCTGTGGTCGGTGCCCGCCTGATCCACCTGGAGTACCCGGACACCCACCTGGTGCCGGCGGAGGGGCTGATCACGTCGGTGGAGGAGGTGGTGGCCGACCTGCAGCCCGACCGGATCTACACCCACGGGGCCCACGACCGGCACCAGGACCACCGCGCGGTCCACGAGGCGGTCGAGATCGGTGCGCGGGGCGTCGGCTCGGTGTGGTGCTTCCAGAGCCCGTCCTCGACGGTCGACTTCGCGCCCAACCGGTTCGTCGACGTCGAGGGGTTCGTGGAGACCAAGCTGCAGATGCTCGCGGCGTTCGTCTCCCAGTCGCACCGCGAGTACATCCAGCCCGACGTGGTGCGGACCACCGCGCGCTACTGGTCCCGCTTCAGCCCGGCCCGCGAGGTGGAGCCCCTGGAGACGTTGCGCGCCACCGAGCTGGTCGTGACCACCTCGCGGGTGCGCGTCGCTCCGGCCGTCGACGGGCAGGACGCCGACAGCGAGCACGGGGATGACGCCCGGGAACGCCGGTGAGCGACTCCTGGCTCCTCCTCGCCGAGGAGCCGACCACGGGCCGGCTCGTCCGCCTGAGCCGGGCGTGGTTCCGGGCCGACGCCTCCGGCCTGCGCCAGCTGCCGACCACCGTCCTCTACGTGCTCATCGCGGCGCTGGTCCCGCTGGCGATCACTCCGCGGCACCCGTGGCTGATCGTCGCGGGCGTGGCGACCGTGGTGGCGATGCAGCTGGTGGCCTGGCTCGGCACCTGGGACCGGCGCTCGCCCGTGGGTGCCTACATCCTCGGTGTGCCCACGCTGCTCGCCGTCGGCCTGATCGACCTCGGTGCCGGGGAGGGGGTGGGCAGCCTCGACGTGCTGCTCTTCCTGCCGGTCGTCACCTTGTCCCTGGCGCCGGGCCGGACCGCCGTGTCGATCGCGCTGGTCGGGTCCGCGGTGGTGCTGGTCGCGCCGCTCGTGGTGCTTCCCGACCCCGGGTTCCCTGCCGTCCGGGCGCTCGTCACGATGATCATGGTCATCACGGTCGCGTTGGGGCTGCACGCGTTCTCCGAGACGGTCCGGCGCCAGTCCGAGCAGCTCGTCGCGGCCAGGAACCGGATCGCACTCGTGGCCCGCGACCTGCGCCGCTCCCGGGACACGATGTTCACGATCATGTCCGCCGCCACCGAGCAGGCGGTGGTGGCCACCGACTTCGCCGGGAAGGTGCTGCTGGCCAACATCGGCGCCGAGCGGCTGCTCGGACGTCCGACCGACCAGCTGGTCGGCCACTCCCTGCTCGAGCTCTTCGGCCCGGTGCGACAGGCCGGCAGCGAGATCCGGGAGCGCCTGCTGACCGATGACGAGGCGATGACGCTGCTGGTGGGCGACGCCGCGCACGGACAGCCCTACGTCGGTGAGCTGGTGCGCACCCTGCCCGACGGCACCGAGCGCCACCTGGAGTACACCGTCACCCTGCGCGACGGGCTGGAGAGCCCCGACGACGCCGTGCCGGCCGGCTACCTCTTCATCGGGGCCGACACCACCGAGCGGGAGGCGGCCGAGAAGGCCCAGCAGGAGTTCCTCAGCCTGGTCAGCCACGAGCTGAGGACCCCGCTGGTGGCCATCCTGGGCTACCTCGACCTGCTCGAGCTCCACGGCGGGCAGCTCGACGAGGAGCAGCGCACCTACCTGGAGGTGATCGGCCGCAACGCCCGCCGGCTCCGGGCGCTGGTCGAGGACCTGCTGCTCGGCGCCCGGGTGGCTCGCGGCGTTCCGATGGTGCCCGAGGAGCTGGACGTGGCCGAGGTGGTCCGGACGGCCGTCGCCAGTCAGGGCCCGGAGGCGACCGGGGCTGGGATCACCCTGGAGGTCGCCGGCGACTCGCCGGTCCCGTTGGTCTCCGACGGCCAGCGGCTGGGCCAGGTGGTGGACAACCTGATCAACAACGCGCTCAAGTACAGCCCCGAGGGGACGCACGTCGTGGTCAGCGCCGAGCGGGCCACCGCCCCCGACGGCGAGCGGGCCGCCCGGATCCGGGTGGTCGACCAGGGCGTGGGGATCGCCCCGGAGGAGCTGGAGCGGATCACCCAGCGCTTCTACCGCACCCGCGAGAGCCGGCGCCGTCAGGTGCCCGGGCTGGGGCTCGGACTCTCCCTGGCCCAGACGGTGGTCTCCCAGCACGGCGGCACCATGTCCATCCGCAGCGAGCTCGGACGTGGCACCGAGGTGGACGCGCTGCTCCCCGACCTGCACAGCGACACGGCCCGGTCGACCGACTCCGGGGCCCACCCGCTGCCGGAGGAGGCAGCGAGAAAGGACCCGGACCCGGACCAGCACCCGGACCAGCACCCGGACCAGCACCCGGACCAGCACCCGGGGCAGGGGCAGGGTCAGGGGCAGGGCTAGGGGTTCCACACCTCCGCGAGCGCCGCCCAGGCCTCGTCCGACATCAGCCGGAGCGGGGTGACGTTGACGTGGGAGATCCCGTGCGTCTGGGCGGCGCGGACCGACGTGGCGAGCCGGGAGGGAGTGATCGCGTCGTCGACGTCCCCACCCGGTCCTCGCGCCCACAGGCCCACGGAGATGGTGAAGCGCGACATGTCGAGTCCGGCGGCCTGCAGCCCCGCGGTCACCTCCTCGATGTCCGTGGGTGCGCGGTCCTCGAAGACGTAGGCCCACAGCACGAGCCGGTCGACCGCCTCGAGCAGGACGGCGTAGTCGTGGCCGCTGCCCAGCGAGCCCACCGCGGGGTCCTCCCAGTCGAGCCGGACGTCCATGGCCAGCTCGATCTCGGCGCCCTCCCCGTCGTCGACCTCGTCCAGCGCCGCACGCATCCGGCTCATCAGGCCGGCCAGCACCTCGGCCCGCCAGGTGGTGAGAGTCGTCCCCTGCTCGTCGATCTCGCCGTCGGGGGTGCGGGGCCAGTCCTGCTCGCCGGTCATCTCGCGGAAGAGCCCGAGGTCGTCGTCGCCGAAGCTGAACCGGTTGAGGAAGAGCTCGGTGACCGCGATCTGGCTCGGCTCGTAGCGGGCGCCCAGCGCCGCCACGTAGTCGACCAGCCGGTCGCCCACCTCGCCCCGGGCCAGCTGCGAGGCAGACGCACGGTAGCGGGAGCGCGTGCCGTCCGCCGAGACCCCCGCGATCGACGGGTCGTCCTGGATCCAGCCGGGCACGTAGGCGTCCACGATGAGGGCGAACGACCGGGGGGTGCCGTCGTCGGTCCGGGCCAGCGCACTGGCGGCCCGCTTGATGTGGTCGAACCCGGGCTGGGCCGCCGCCTCCGGGTGCTCGTCCCAGTCGAAGGCGGTGAACTCCACCCGTCCGGCGTTGAGGTCGACGGCGTTGGCGTCGACCGAGTTGAGCCGCTCGTCGACGGCACCCCAGTTGGTGGTGGGGTCGACGACCGTGGAGAAGTCGATGCTCAGCGAGCGGATCTCGTCCGGGCGCTCGTCAGGCCGCAGGGTGGGCAGCTCCTCCCACGGCCGGGCGATCAGCAGGGCCGCCAGCACGGTCAGCACCAGCGGGACGGCCAGGATCACCAGCCACGGCCCTCGTCGTCGCGGACTTCCGCCACTGACACGGTCCCGCTTCTTTCCAGCTTGTTCCATCGGTTCTCCGCATGGGTGAGCTCGAGGCGGACCGCATCGAGCATGACGAAGGTCATCAGGGTGGAGTAGGCGGGCCACAGGAGGGCCGTCCACAGGTAGCGCAGGTCGCCCAGGGCCCGGTCGAGCAGGCAGGCGAGGAGCAGGAGGCCGAGCGCCAGTGGCACGCCCAGCACGAGCACCCAGGCCCACCACCGGTCGGGGAGCCAGCGGACGCCGTCGGTCGTGACCAGGACGACCAGGGTGACCAGCCCCGTCACCTGGGCGAAGGGGGCGACCACCTGGGTGGCGGTGTTGAAGAGCAGGTAGAGCCCGAACCGGCCGTAGCGGGGGTTGCCCAGCACCGGCCAGTGCATCGAGGTGGTCTGCAGCAGGCCGCGGGCCCAGCGGACCCGCTGGCGCCACAGGCCGCGCACGGTCGAGGGCGACTCGGCGTAGACCAGGGCGTCGGGCGCGAAGGCCACCTGGAAGCCCGCCCGGTGGACCCGCCAGGTGAGCTCGAGGTCCTCGCCGAGGGTGTCGGTGCGCAGCGGCCCGGTGCGCTCGAGCACGTCGCGCCGGAAGGCGCCGCTGTTGCCCGAGACGATGGGCAGGCACCCCAGCACGTCCAGGGCACGCCGCATCAGGCCGGTCCCGACATGGCTGATCAGCGCGAGCAGCCTGGTCTGCACCCGGTCCAGGTTGACCGGACGGTCGTTGCCGCAGACCGCCCCGATGCGGGGGCTGCGGAAGCCACGCAGCATCCGGAGCACCGTGTCGGGACGGAAGAGGCCGTCGGCGTCCACCAGGATCAGCACGTCGCCCGTCGCGATCTCGAGCCCGGTGTTGAGCGCCGCGCCCTTGCCGGCGTTCTCCTGGCGCAGGGCCGTGACCCGGCCGGGGTGTGCCTGCGCGATGCGGACCATCCGCTCGTAGGTGTCGTCGGGGGACCCGTCGTCCACGCAGATCACTTCGAGCCGCGGGTAGGCGCTGCCCAGCACCGAACGCAGGCAGTTGTCGATCACCACCCCCTCGCGGAACGCCGGGATGACGACGCTCACCAGCGGCGGCTCGGTGAAGAGCGGGCCGCACCCCGCCGGCCCGGGTGACTGCCGGCGCTGCCTGAGCTCGAAGAGCAGCGCGCACGGCACGAGCAGCAGCCGGACGAGCCCGAGCACGGCCAACGGCAGGACGATGACCAGGAGGAGGGCCGCCAGGAAGGAGAGCATCGCTCATCGCGGCCACTGCTCGAGGACGGATCCGAGCAGCTCGGGAGCCTCGGCACAGACCGCGCCGAACCGCGCGTTGACCTCGAGCACCACGGGAGTGCCGTCCGTCGTCCGGCGGACGTCGAGGTCGACCGGCCCCACCAGGTCGAGCGCGACCACCGCGGCGGCCGCGACCTCGGCGACGTCGGGCGCGGCCCCGTCGGCGAGCCTGACGACGGACGTCGCGTTGCCCACCCGGCCCTGCTTGCGCCCGGTCTTCTCCAGCACCACCACCACGCACCCGCCGGTGGTCGGCGAGCGGTAGACCTGCGGGCTGTACTCGGTGCCGGGCGCGAAGGTCTGGGCCACCCAGGAGCCGTCGACCTGATGCCACGCCGGGTCGTCCGGCGACTCCACCACGTGCACCCCGCGCCCGCCCCTGGCCACCCGGGGCTTGACCACCAGGGGTCCGGCGGCCCATGCCAGCGCCTCGGCGGCCGAGCCGAGGCGGTCCGCGGCGCCGAAGGCCGGCACCGGCACTCCGGCCCGCTCCAGCGCCCACATGGTGAGCAGCTTGTCGGCGGCGAGCGCGGCCGGGCCGGGGGCCGAGAGCACCAGCCGGTCGCCGAGTCCGGCCGCCGCCCCCAGCACGGCGAGCCGGGGCAGCTCCTCCGCGACCGTGGGCAGCACCAGGTCGGGACCCAGCCTGGCCAGCAGCTCGACCATGGCCTGGTCGTAGTCGGGGTCGAGCGCGCCCGCGACCGGCCCGACCTCCTCGTAGCCGGGGACGTCGACCGGGGCCAGGTCGACGCCGAGCACCCGCAGCCCGGCGGCATCGCCGCGCCCGGCCAGCTGCGCGCCGAGCGTGCGACCCGCGGGTCCGGCGGCACCGGTCACCAGGATCGTCCGGCGCTGGTCGGCGGCGGCGCTCATCCCACGACTGTAGGCAGGGGCGCGCCCGGCGACCAGGGTCCTGCGGCCCGGGTGGGCAGCAGGGTGTGCCCGGCCGGCGTCAGCCCAGCGTCGAGGTGTCGATCACCACGCGGTAGCGCACGTCTCCCGCGACCACCCGGTCGTAGGCGGCGTCGACCTGGTCGGCCGAGATGGTCTCGATCGTCGCGCCGATCCCGTGCTCGGCGCAGAAGTCGAGCATCTCCTGGGTCGCGGGGATGCCGCCGATGTTGGAGCCGGCGATCGAGCGGCTGCCGCCGACCAGCATCCCCGGCGGCACCTCGAAGGCGCCCGGGGGCAGGCCCACGTTGACCAGGGTGCCGAGCGGCTTGAGCAGGCGCAGGTAGGTGGCGATCGGCAGGTCGGCGCTGACGGTGTTGACGATGACGTCGAACGAGCTGCGCAGCGGCTTGAGGCTCTCGGCGTCCTCGGTGGCGGCGTACGCCGTGGCACCGAGCTCCGCGGCGTCCTTGCGCTTGGCCTCGCTGCGGCTCAGCACCGTGACCTCGGCGCCGAGCGCGGCGGCCAGCTTGACCGCCATGTGGCCGAGCCCGCCCAGGCCGATCACCGCGACCTTGCTGCCCGGGCCGACGCCGTAGCGGCGCAGCGGGCTCCAGGTGGTGATGCCGGCGCAGAGCAACGGAGCCGCCTCGTCGAGGCCGATCCCCTCGGGGATCCGCACCGCGAACCGCTCGGAGACGACGACCTGCTGGGCGTAGCCGCCCTTGGTCTCCTCGCCGTCGTAGCCGCGGCCGTTGTAGGTCATCACCGCGCCCTTCTCGCAGTACTGCTCCTGGCCGTCCTTGCAGTACTGACACTCCCCGCAGCTGTCGACCATGCAGCCGACGCCGACCCGGTCACCGACCTGGTGGCTGGTCACCCCGTCGCCGACCGCGGCCACGGTGCCGGCGATCTCGTGGCCCGGCACCATCGGGAAGATGGCCTTGCCCCACTCCTCGCGGACCTGGTGGATGTCGCTGTGGCAGATGCCGGCGTAGGCGATGTCGATCAGGATGTCGTCGTCGCGCAGCGCCCGGTGCTCGACGGTGCGCTGCTCGAAGGGCGCGCCCGCGGAGGGGGCGACGAGGGCTCGGGTGGCGGTCTGGCTGGTCACCGAGCCAGTGAAGCAGACCCGTCCCAAGCTCCCCCGGAGGAGTTCGGTCGGGGCCGGCCGGGTCAGGCCGGGTCAGGCCGGCAGCGTCAGCCCCATCGGCAGGTGCGCGATGCCGTCCTCGAGGTAGCCCGGACCGGTGCGGACGAAGCCGAACCGGGCGTACCACTGCTCCAGGTGGGCCTGGGCGCCGATCCGCACCGTGCCGGCACCCCCCTGCGTCGCGAGCCACTCGAGCGTCGAGGTGAGCAGCCGGGCGGCGTACCCGTGGCCGCGCTGGTCGCCGCGGGTGACGACGCGGCCGATCACGGTCGCGTCCGGGTCCCGGAGCACCCGGAGCGCGGCGAGCACCTCGCCGTCGCGCTCGAGCCACACGTGGCGGGTGCCGGGCTCGTCGTCACGGCCGTCGAGATCGGGGTAGGGGCACTCCTGCTCGACCACGAAGACGTCGACCCGCAGCCGGAGCAGGGCGTAGAGCTCGGTGGTGGTCAGCTCCGCGAAGCCGGCGGAGCGCAGGACGGGAGGTGTGGGAGGCACGTCTTCGACGATAGGACGCTCGTGGTCGCCCCGGCGGCCCGGGTTCAGGCCCGGCAGAGCACCTCGCCGTGCAGCAGCGAGAGCCACCCGTCGGGGTCGGCGGCCCACCGCCGCCAGGCGGCGGAGATCCGCTCGAGGTCGGCGCGGGTGGCCCGGCCCTCGTCGAGCAGCTGGGCGCCCATCGCCGACTCCAGGATGCGGTCGGCCCACATGCCGCCCCACCACGCGCGGTCGGCGTCGTCGGCGAAGCACCAGGTGGAGGAGGTCGCGGTGACCTCCTCGAACCCGGCCGCCCGCGCCCAGGACAGCAGCCGCCTCCCGGCGTCCGGCTCGCCGCCGTTGGCCCGGGCCGCCTCCTGGTAGAGCGCCATCCACTCGTCGAGCTCCGGCAGCGCCGGGAACCAGGCGAACCCGCGGTAGTCGCTCTCGCGCACCGCGACCAACCCTCCGGGCCGGGTCACCCGGCGCATCTCGCGCAGCGCCTGCACCGGGTCGGCGACGTGCTGGAGCACCTGGTGGGCGTGGGTGACGTCGAAGGTGTCGTCGCGCAGGTCGAGCGCGTGCACGTCCTGCACCTCGAAGCGCACGTTGGTGACGCCCCGCTCGGCCGCCAGCGCCCGGCTGAGCGCGAGCGCCTCCTCGCTGATCTCGGTCGCCGTCACCGAGGCCACCCGGCCCGCCAGGTCGACGGTGATCGTGCCGGGGCCGGCGCCGACGTCGAGCAGCGTCGTCTCCGCTCGCAGGTGGGGCAGCAGGTGGGGGGCGGAGTTCTCCGCCGTCCGCCACCGGTGGGAGCGCAGCACCGACTCGTGGTGTCCGTGCGTGTAGGGGTTCATCCGGCGATCGTGGCAGGCTTCCGCCCCATGGCGCTGGCTGACCGACCCGTGGTCCCCGAGGAGTGGGTCGCCCGGATCGACCGGGTGCTCTCGGCCCTGCCCTCCTGCCGGCAGGAGCCCGCCTGGACCGGCGTGCGGTGGCGCGTGGGCGGCGCCACGGTGGCGCACGTCTTCGGCGGGGAGGACCAGCGCTTCCGGATCACCTTCCGCGGCGAGCCCGACGAGGTGGCGGCCTACCAGCACCTGGGCGAGCCCTACTTCCGCGCCGGGTGGGGCGGCAACCTGATCGGGATGCTGCTCGACGAGCGGACCGACTGGCAGGAGCTGGCCGAGGCGCTGACCGACTCCTACTGCGTGCAGGCGCCTGCGCACCTGGCCGCGCAGGTCGAGCGCCCGGCGACCTGACGATGCGGGGGGGCTTCGCCGGGTGCGGCATAATCCTCTCGTGCGTGATGAGATTCCGGGTGAGGTCACCCTTGCGCTCTCCGCCCTCGCGGAGATCGTCTACGACCGCCCCGGCTACGAGGAGATCTACGCCGCGATCACGCGGACGGCGGTGGCCGTCGTGCCGGGTTGTGACCATGCCGCGATCTCCATCCTGGCCGGGGGTGGCCGGATGACGGTGCACGGCCCGACCAGCGAGGTGGCCCGGACGATCGACGCCCTCGAGGAGGAGCTGCGCGACGGCCCCTGCTACGACGCGATCACCGAGGAGGCCTTCCAGATCGACAGCGACCTCACCCGGGGATCCACCTGGCCCGAGCTCGCCCGGCTGGTGCTGGAGCGCACGCCCGTGCGCGGGATGATCGGCTACCGGATCCGGGTGGGGCAGCGCAAGGGTGGGGCGCTCAACATCTTCTCCGAGACCCCGGGCGCGCTCGACGACGACTCGGCCCGCGCCGGCGCCCTCGTGGCCGCCTTCGCCTCCGTCGCCCTGGGCGCCGCCAGCCACCACGCCGAGGCGCAGACGCTGCGGGCGGGGCTGGTCAGCAACCGCGAGATCGGCAAGGCGACCGGGCTGCTGATGGCGGCCCACGGGATCTCCTCCAACGAGGCCTTCGAGGTGCTGCGCAAGGCCTCCCAGGACCTCAACCTCAAGCTGGGCCTGGTCGCCGAGCGGGTGATCGCCGACCAGGCCGAGGACCAGCGCATCGCGGGCGCCGGCGAGCGGGCTGCGCGGATTGAATAGACCCCGGTTCGCTCGGGGTCACCGGGGTACGGCCGACACGCGGTCGTCGTGCTCTAGCAGTGGGGTGCGACGGCCGCGTCGCGTCCCGACGGGCCCCGTTCACGGTCGGGACCTTTGGCCCGGCGCTGTTGGCTGTGTCCTATGGACGTCTACCCGGCGGTAACCGTACGCTCGACCAGGCATGCCCTGCAGCGGGGCGCCACGTGAGAGGCCGTGGGCGATGACCACCACCCTGGACGTCGAGCTGACCGAGAGGGTCAGGCTCGCCACCGTGTCCCGGACGATCGTGCGCGCCGTGAGCTCCGAGCTCGTCCTCTCCCGCATCGTCGAGGTCTGCCAGACGGCCATCCTGGACGGCTTCCGTGCCTCCGGGGTGTGGATCCAGGCCTTCAAGGGCGACGACCTCGGCCACGACGCGGTGCGCGACGACCGGGGGCGCACGCTCGACCTGCCGCACGAGCTCAAGCTCGTCGGCCGGGTGGTCGCCCGCGAGCTGTGGCGGGTCCAGGGCGTCGCGATCTTCGACGGGGAGACCACCCCCGCGTGGGTGCTGCCCGAGCGGGACCAGCAGCGGGTCTACGAGATGATGGCCGAGCTCGGGATCACCCGCCTGCTGTGCGTGCCGATCGGCGCCGGTCGCGAGTGCCTCGGCACCCTGGTGCTGAGCCGCAACGACTCCGACAACGGCTGGACGCCCGGCGAGCAGCGCGCCGCCCTCGACATCGGCCGCGACCTCGGCCGGGCGCTCGCCACCGCCCGCGCCTTCGAGAAGGAGCGACGGATCGTCGCCGAGCTGCGCGAGGTCAACGGCTACAAGGCGCGGCTCATCTCCACCCTCGCCCACGAGCTGAAGAATCCGCTCACCGCGATCCTCGGCCACGTGGAGATCCTGGACGGCGACACCGAGCTGCCCCACGGCGTCCTGCACTCCATCGAGGTGATCGAGCGGGGCGGCAAGCGGATGCAGCACCTGGTCGAGGACCTCCTCGTCCTCTCCCGGTCCGACCAGGAGACCCAGCCCTTCGAGCCCGCCCCCGTCGACCTGGTGGCGGTCGTCGACGAGGTGCTCGACCTGCTCGGGGTCGAGGTGCTCCGCAAGGGCCTGACCGTCCAGCGGGAGCTGCCCGCGGGCCCGGTGCCCGCCTGGGGGGTGCGCGACGAGCTCGACCTGGTCGTCACCAACCTGCTCAGCAACGCCGTCAAGTACACCCCCGAGGGGGGCCGGGTGGCCGTGCGGCTGACCCCAGGGGCGGGGTCGGTGACCCTGGAGGTCGCCGACACCGGCCTCGGCATCTCGCCGGAGGACCAGGAGCACCTCTTCGAGGAGTTCTTCCGCTCGACCAACCCCGCCGCGCTCTCCTCGCCGGGCAGCGGCCTGGGCCTCTCGATCGTCCGGCGGGCCTTGGAGCGCCACGGCGGCACGATCAGCTGCTCGTCCCGGCTCGGCGCGGGGACGACGTTCGTCGTCAGCCTGCCCGCACCCCCCGCATGAGGGGCCGGGCGCCGACGGAACCGATCGCGGGGGTGGCGCGTCCCACCCCCATGAACAGCCTCCTGCGCTCCCGGACACTCACCCGGGCGTCCGTCGTCCCGCTCCTCGGCCTGGTCCTCGCCCTCGGCGCCTGCGGCACCGAGGAGGCCTCGGACGCACCGGGCGCGGCGCCGACCGGGTCCGACGAGATCGCCGCCGCGGACGGAGAGGTCTGTCCCGCGCGGCTGCCCGAGCCCGCCTCCCAGGACGAGCGGTTCGGCGAGCCGGCCACGGCCGCGCCGGCGCTGGCCGCCGCCCAGGAGGCGTGGGTCTGCCGCTACGACCCGGGCCAGGGCTCGGGATCCGGTTCGGGCTGGCAGCGGGTGGGCGGGCCCCAGCCGGTCGGTCAGGAGCTGCTCGCCGGGATCGACCGCGACCTGGCCGCGCTGGCTCCCGCGAAGCAGGACCGCATGTGCACCCAGGAGCTGGGACCGCGCTGGATGCTGGTCACCGCCCACGACGACGACCTGACCGGCGTCGTCGTCGACGACTTCGGCTGCCGCGAGGTGCGGCTGAGCAGTCGCCCGGCCGACCGGGTCGCGGGCCTCGACGAGGACCCGGGCGTGGTCACCGGGGTGCTCCAGGCGCCGCCGACGCTGCTGGAGACGCTGACCGAGGTGGGCGCGGGCCTCGACCCCGGTCCGGCCAACGGCCCGGGCGAGGACGACCCGGGCCGGCAGCAGCGCTGGTCCGCGATGGTCGAGCGGCTCGGCTGTTCCGGCATGCCCTCGGTCTTCATGAGCGACGCCGCCGCACCCGCGGTGGGCACCACACCCCGGGACGCGGTCGCGCCGTGGTCGCGGCCCGGCTCCGAGGTGCGGATCGACTCCCGCGACGGCGCTCGCGCGGAGGCCTCCGTGGTCGTCGACGGCCGGCCCGTGGTCGTCCTGGCGCTGATCCGGCACGCCAACGGCGGCTGGTTCGTGGAGGGCGGGGCCGAGTGCTGAACGACCCCGGTCTGGTCCGCCTTCTCGCGGACCGTCGCGGCGGCATGGTGCTCTTCGGGCTCACCCCACCGCGCTCCGAGAGCCCTCCGGAGAAGGTCAGGCAGGTCGCCGAGCGCACCCTCGAGCGGCTGGCCGGGCTCGACCTCGACGCGATCGTCCTCTACGACATCGACGACGAGAGCGACCGCAACCCCGACGAGCGGCCCTTCCCCTTCAGCTCGACCCTCGACCCCGCCGACTTCGCCGAGGAGTTCGCGGCCTGGGAGAAGCCGCTGGTGATCTACCGGTGCGTCGGCAAGTACGACGAGGAGGAGCTCGCCGGCTGGATGCGGGCGCAGGACCCCGCCCGGGTGCTGACGGTCTTCGTCGGGGCCTCGTCGCGCGAGAAGCCGGTCCGGACCACGCTGCCCCGGGCCCAGGAGCTGCACCGTGAGCTGCACCGTGAGCTGCCGCAGGAGCCGGGCAGCGACCGGCCCGGCGGCCCGGCCGGGCTGCTGCTCGGCGCCGTGGCCATCCCGGAGCGGCACGCGGAGCGCGGCGGCGAGCACGCGCGGCTCCTCGCCAAGCAGGCCCGGGGCTGCTCGTTCTTCGTCACCCAGGTGGTCTACGACGTCAACGCCGCCAAGGACCTGCTCTCCGACTACGCCTACGCGTGCCGGGCCGAGGGGGTGGAGCCGGTCCCGCTGGTCTTCACCCTCTCGGTCTGCGGCTCGGCGAAGACGCTCGACTTCCTGCAGTGGCTCGGGGTCCGGGTGCCGCGGTGGATGCAGAACGAGCTGCGCCACACCGACGACACCCTGGCGGCGTCGTTCGACCAGTGCCTGGCCACGGCCACCGAGCTGGTCGCCTACGCGGAGCGGCTCGGCGCCCCGATCGGCTTCAACGTGGAGAGCGTCTCGGTGCGCCGCGCCGAGATCGAGGCGTCGGTCGAGCTGGCCGCCCGGGTGCGGGCGCTGCTGCCCCGCTGAGCGGACCAGGCCTCGCCCGGTCGGCTACAGCTCGATGGCCGGGCCCCGCGGATCGACCTCGTCGGGCTGCCGCGCCTTCTCCTCCAGCATCTCCCTGGCGTAGCGCAGCAGCGCCACGCTGACCGCCAGCAGCGGGACGGCGAGGAACATGCCGACGATGCCGGCGAGGCCGCCGCCCGCGGTGACCGAGAGGATCACCAGCGCGGGCTGCAGGTCGAGGGTGCGGCCGACCAGCATCGGCTGGAGCACGTTGCCCTCCAGCTGCTGCACCACGACGATCAGCAGCACCACGATGAGGGCGTTGGTCGGGCCGTCGGTGACCAGCGCGACCAGGGCGGCGATCGCGCCGGTCAGGAAGGCGCCGATGATGGGGATGAAGGCGCCGAAGAAGATCAGCACCGACAGCGGCAGCCAGAAGGGCACCCCCAGGATCACCAGGCCGATGCCGATGGCCACCGCGTCGACCAGGCCGACCGCGGCTTGGGCCTTGATGAAGCCGCTCAGCGTGACCCACAGCCGCCGGGAGACCTCGGCCGCGTGGGGTGCCGCCCGCGGACCGGCGAGCTCGCTGATCCACGGGACGAACTTGGGGCCGTCCTTGAGGAAGAAGAAGCACAGGACCAGCGCCAGGATCCCGGTGATCAGGAACGACGTGGCCGTGCTGACGCCGGTGAGGACGCCGCCGGCGATGGAGCCGGCGTTCCCCTGCGCCTGCTCGAGGATCTGGTCGAAGACGTCGTCGATCTGGTCGCTGCTGACGTTGAAGGGCTCCTCGGCGATCAGGTCCCGGAGCTCGAGGATGCCGTCGAGCGCGGCGTCGCGGACCTCCTCCCACTGACCCATCACCTGGGGCGCCAGCACGAAGATCAGCCCGACCATCGCGCCGATCCCGGCGAGCAGGGTGAGCAGCGCCGCGAGCGCCGCCGGCATCACCTTGCGCAGCAGCCGCGTCGGCGGCCAGAGCACGGTGGCGAGCAGCAGCCCCAGCACCACCGGGAGGGTGACGTCCCAGATCTTGCCGAGGATCCAGAACCCCACCACCGTGGCGGCCCCGATCAGCAGCAGCCGCAGCGACCAGGTCGCCATCCGGCCGCCCACCCGGTCGAGCACCTCGCCGCGGGTCGGCGGCTTCGGCGGCGGCGGGGGAGCCGCGGGCGGCAACGCCGGCACGACGGGCTGTGGGGGTGGCGTCCTGCGTCTGCCGAGCACGTTCTCTCTCCGGTCACTAGGTCCTGCGGGATCCGGGCGCGTCCCGGCCCGCCAGTGCCCAACCCTGCCTGACTTCATCCCCGTCGGGCGCCTCGCCCCGCCGGGAGCGCGTCCCGGCCGTGGCACGCGGGGTGGCACCCGGTCCCCGGCACCCGGCACCCGGCACCCGTGCGGAACCTGCTTGGCTGTCGGCCGTGCCCACACTCGAGATCGACCGTCTCTCCAAGTCCTACGGCGAGGTGGTGGCCCTGCAGGAGACGACGTTCGACGTCACGGCGGGCGAGATCTTCGGCTTCGTCGGGTCCAACGGTGCCGGCAAGTCGACCACCATGCGGATCATCCTCGGCGTCCTCGCCGCCGACTCCGGCGCCGTCCGTTGGGACGGGGAGCCCGTGGGGGAGGAGCACCGTCGCCGGATCGGCTACATGCCCGAGGAGCGCGGCCTCTACCCCCGGATGAAGGTGGGTGACCAGCTCGTCCACCTCGCTCGGCTGCACGGCATGTCCCGCGGCGACGCACAGGCGTCGATGGTGCGCTGGACCGAGCGCCTCGGTGTCGGCGGCCGGGTCGGCGACGAGGTGCAGAAGCTCTCCCTCGGCAACCAGCAGCGGGTCCAGCTCGCCGCCGCGCTCACCCACGACCCCGAGGCACTGGTCCTCGACGAGCCCTTCTCCGGGCTCGACCCGGTCGCGGTCGACGTGATGAGCGGCGTGCTGCGCGAGCGGGCCGCCGCCGGGGTGCCGGTGCTCTTCTCCTCCCACCAGCTTGACCTCGTGGAGCGGCTCTGCGACCGCGTCGGCATCATCCGGGACGGCCGGATGGTGGCGGTGGGTCGCGTCGACGAGCTCGCCCGGCACGAGGCTCCCCGCTGGGTGGTCGAGGGTCCACCCGCCGACGCCTGGACCGGCACGCTGCCCGACACCGTCCCCGGGAGCCGGGTCGTGGCTCGCGAGGGCGCCCGCACGGTCGTCGAGCTCCCCGACCCGCCGAGCGGCGCCGAGCAGCGGCTGCTCCGGGCCGCGCTGGCCGCCGGGCCGGTGACCGAGTTCGCCCAGGCCCGGCCCACCCTCGTCGACCTCTACCGCGACGTGGTGTCCTCGTGAGGTCGCGGAACGTCGTCGCGCTGGTCGCCGGACGGGAGATCCGGACCAAGGCCGGCTCCCGGACCTTCGTCCTCACCACGCTGGCGCTCGTCGCGACGATCGTCCTGGGCAGCGCGCTCGCGGCCTGGCTGGCCTCGCCGAGCGCCGAGCGCGTCGCCGTCGTCCCCGGCTCCGCCGTGCTCGGTGGCACGCTGCAGTCGCTCGCGGCCGCGGGTGAGACCGAGGTCGAGCTGGTGGAGGTCGCCGACCGGGAGGCCGCCGAGCGGCTCGTCGCAGCAGGCGACGCCGACCTGGCGCTGCTGCCGGACCTCGTCGTGCTGGTCGACAAGGACGTGCCCGGCTCGCTCTCGCCCCTGCTCAGCGCCATGGCCCAGCAGGAGGCGCTCGCCGACGAGGTCGGCGCGCTCGGTGGCGACCCGGCGTCGGTCAGCCGAGCCCTGGCCGAGGCGGCGCCCACCGTCGAGCGCCTGGACGGCGAGGAGCGGGACGGCGCCCAGGTCTTCGCCGGCCTGGCCGCCGGGATCCTGATCTTCGTCGCCGTGATGAGCTCCGGGCAGATGGTCGCCCAGGGGGTGGTCGAGGAGAAGTCGAGCCGGGTGGTGGAGCTGCTGCTGGCGACGGTGCGCCCGTGGCAGCTGCTCGCCGGGAAGGTGCTCGGCATCGGCGTGGTCGGGCTGATCCAGGTGGTCTGCGTGCTCGCGGCGGCGGTGGTCTCGGCGGTGGCCTTCGACCTCTTCGACGCCAGCTCCCTCGACCTGGGTGCGACCGCCCTGTGGACCCTGGTCTGGTTCGTCCTGGGCTACGCCACCTACGCGATCGTGCTGGCGGGCCTCGCGGCCCTCGTCTCCCGGCAGGAGGACGTCTCCCAGGTCATCTCGCCCGTCGTCATGCTGATGATGGTGCCCTACGTGCTCGCCGTCAGCGTCGTGCCGTGGGACCCCGGCAACCAGCTGGTCGTCGTGCTGTCGCAGCTGCCCTTCTGCGCCCCGCTGATGATGCCGGTCCGGACCGCGCTGGGCGGCGTGGAGACCTGGGAGGTGGCCCTGTCGCTGGGTCTCTCCGTCGCGATCCTTCCCGTCCTGGTGTGGCTGGCCGGGCGCCTCTACGCCCGGGGTGTCCTGCAGACCGGGGCGCGCGTGCGACTGCTGGCGGCGCTCCGCTCCTGAGCCGGCGCCGGGGTCGCAGCCGGGGTCGCAGCCGGGGTCCGGCGCCCGCGCTCAGCGCCAGCCCAGCGCCGGCGCGACGTGGGTGAGCAGGCTCTCCAGCACGTGGGCGTTGTAGTCGACGCCGAGCTGGTTGGGCACGGTGAGCAGCAGGGTGTCGGCCGCGGCGATCGCCTCGTCCTCGGCGAGCTGCTCGACCAGCACGTCGGGCTCGGCGGCGTAGGTCTTGCCGAAGCGGGCGCGGCCGCCGTCGATGTTGCCGACCTGGTCCTGGCCGGTGCCCTCGTGGCCGAAGTACGCCCGGTCGGTGTCGTTGACCAGCGGGAAGATGCTGCGGCTCACCGAGACCCGCGGCTCGTGCGCGTGGCCGGCCTTGGCCCAGGCGTCGCGGAACCGCTGGATCTGCTCGGCCTGCAGCTGGTGGAACGGGACGCCGGTGTCCTCGGTGAGCAGCGTCGAGCTCATCAGGTTCATCCCCTTCTCCGCCGCCCACTCGGCGGTGGCCCGCGACCCGGCGCCCCACCAGATGCGCTCGCGCAGGCCGGGCGAGTGCGGCTCGATCCGCAGCAGCCCCGGCGGGTTGGGGAACATCGGCCGCGGGTGGGGCTCGGCGAACCCCTCGCCCTTGAGGATCTCCAGCAGCACCTCGGTGTGCTGGCGCGCCATCTGCGCCGGGTCGCCCGCCTGCCCGTCCGGGCCCGGCGCGGGCTGGAAGCCGAAGTAGCGCCACCCGTCGACGACCTGCTCCGGTGATCCCCGGCTGATGCCGAGCTGCAGCCGGCCGCCGGAGATCAGGTCGGCGGCCCCGGCGTCCTCGGCCATGTAGAGGGGGTTCTCGTAGCGCATGTCGATCACGCCGGTGCCGATCTCGATCCGGCTGGTCCGGGCGCCGACGGCGGCCAGCAGCGGGAACGGCGAGGCGAGCTGCCGGGCGAAGTGGTGCACCCGGAAGTAGGCCCCGTCGGCGCCGAGCTCCTCGGCGGCCACCGCGAGGTCGATCGACTGGAGCAGCGTGTCGGCCGCCGACCTGGTCTGCGACTGCGGGGACGGCGTCCAGTGGCCGAACGAGAGGAATCCGATCTTCTTCATGCCCCCCACAACAGCGCCGGGCCCCGAACCCTTCCGCGTGACCGGGCCCACGCCCCCGGAGTCGCGATGCCCAATTGTGTCGATGACTGGCCCGCTTCCCTTTGCCAGGCTCTGGGCGGCGGGACAACCGGTGTCCGAGGAAGCGAGGGTCATGGTGGCTCGGGCACAGCTGGCCGTCCTCGCGTGTGCCGGTCTGCTCATCGGCGGTCACGACCAGCTCGGTCCGGCCGTGGCGCAGACCGAGCTGGCACCCGTGGTGCGGTGCTGGGAGGAGGGCTCGGCCGACGTCCGGCTGCGGCTGGGCCAGCTGGAGCGGCTGCGCACCGGTGTGGGCGACCCGGCGCTCTTCGAGCACAGCGCCTTCACCCCCCAGGTCGCCCCGGCGTGGCTCTCCTGCTTCCGGTGAGGGGCGTACCCTGGAGGCCGTGATCATCGACATCTGGGCCGATCTGGCCCACCTCGACAGCTACCTCGCGAAGGTCGCCCTGGAGTCGGCGCTGGCCGAGTGGGAGCACCGCGACGAGGTGGAGGTCGTCTGGCACGCCTACCAGGTGGAGCGCCCCTCGACCTACGACGCGCACCGCCTGGTGCACCTCGCCGACAGCCAGGGTCGCGCCGGGGCGCTGCGCGAGCTGATGATGAAGGCGTTCGTCACCGAGGAGGAGTCCCCCACCGACCGCGCGGTGCTGCTGCGGCTGGCCACCGAGGCCGGGCTGGCGGCCGGCGAGGTCGAGGAGCTGCTCGGCTCCGACGACCACGGGTACGACGTCCGCGTCGACGAGGCGACCGCCGCCCAGATCGGCTTCGAGTCCGCGCCCTACCTGGTCATCGACCGCAAGTACGGCGTCGGCGGCCCGCAGCCCAGCGCGGTCTACGTCTCCGCCCTGGAGTTCGCCCGCGAGCACGCCGACGAGTCGCCCGAGGAGCGGGCCGCGTCGGTCTGCGGCGGGGCCTGCGGCTCCTGCGCCTGCGGGGCCTAGGCCCAGTCGCCCAGCAGTCGTCGGGCCCGCTCGACCCCCACCCGCGCGGCCGCGGCGTCCGGGGCGGTGACGACCACCCCGTAGAGCATCCGTACCGCCAGCAGCACGTCGTCGACACCCAGGTCGGCGGCGACCCCGCCGGCGGCTTGGGAGGTGGTGAGCGCGCGTTCCACCATCCGGCGCAGGCGCTGGTCGCCGTCGTACGTCGCGAGCGTGCGCCGGGCGTCGACCACCATCTCGACGAAGGCGGCGGAGCCGACGATCAGCTCGACCAGGGTGCTCAGCAGTCGCGCGAAGACCTGCGAGTCGATGCCCCCGGCCACCTCCTCGAGCTCGGCGAAGTTCTCCTCGAAGACCGCGAAGGCGAGGTCGTGCCGGGCCGGGAAGTGCCGGTAGAGCACGCCCTGCCCGACACCCGCCTCCCGGGCGATCGTGCTGAGCGGCACGTGGTAGCCGCGCTCGGCGAAGAGCCGGCGCGCGGCGCTCAGGATGGCCGCGCGGTTCTGCCCGGCGGCGGCCGGGCCGCGGTTGTGCTCGCCCGGGCGAGAGGCGGTCCTCGCGGGTCGTCGGGTGTCGCGCGCGGGGAGTCGCGCGGCGGGCGGGTCGCCCTTGTCTTCGCGGGGTCCGGGGGGCATGCTGGCAGTCTACGAACCGGACAACATTGTCCGGTTGGTTTGACGAGGAGAACGAGATGACCAGCACCAGCACGTTCGACCACACCTACGACGTCGTCGTGGTCGGGACCGGCGCCGCCGGGTTCGCGACCGCGCTGGCCGCCACCGACGAGGGCCTGAGCGTCCTGATGGTGGAGAGCACCGCCAAGTGGGGCGGCAACACCGCCATGTCCGGCGGCGGCATGTGGATGCCGAACAACCCGCTGATGCGTCGCGACGGCGTGGGCGACTCCCGCGAGGAGGCGCTGGCCTACCTCGACGCCACCGTGGGCGAGGAGGGGCTGGCCACCTCGCGGGCACGCAAGGAGGCCTTCGTCGACGGCATCGCCGACTTCGTCGAGACCGTCGAGAAGTACGGCGTCGAGCTGGTCCGGGCGCCCGACTACGCCGACTACTACCCCGAGCTGCCGGGCGGCAAGATCGGCCGCGGCCTCGAGGTCAAGCCCTTCGACCTCAAGCAGATCGGCGACTGGTGGAAGACCTGCCAGGCCCCCGCCGGCCTGCCGGTCAAGACCGACGACGTCTGGCTGCTGGGCCGCTCCTGGGTGACCGCCTCGGGCGCCGCGCGCGGCGCCCAGCTCGTCGGCCGCGCCCTGGGCGGCGTGGTGCGCGGCAAGAAGCTCGCCGGCATCGGCGCCGGTTTCACCGCGGCGCTGCTCGACGTCGTGGTCCAGCGCAACGGCGCGGAGCTGTGGCTCGAGGCCCCGCTCGAGGAGCTGGTCGTCGAGGGCGACCGCGTCGTCGGCGTCCGGGTGACCCGTGGTGGCCGAACGGTCACCGTCGGGGCCACGCGCGGCGTGATGCTGGCCGCGGGCGGCTTCGACCACAACAAGGAGATGCGGCGCAAGCACCACGGCATCGACGGCTCGCCGTCGGGTGCGCCCGGCAACCTCGGCGCGCCGATCGACATCGCCGCCCGGGCGGGCGCCGCGCTCGAGCTGATGGACGACGCCTGGTGGGGCGCCTCGATCGCGCCGGTCGAGGGTGGTGAGCCGTCCTTCATCGTGAGCGAGCGGTCGTTCCCCTACTCGCTCATGGTCGACTCCGCCGGCGACCGGTTCGCCAACGAGTCCGAGTCCTACGTCGACCTCGGCCACGCCATGCTCGAGCACGACAAGGACGGGCCGTACTGGATGATCGCCGACGTCCGGCACGCCCGCCGCTACCTGCGCACCTACGCGATGGACCCCCGGAAGAACAAGGCGATGGTCGAGGCCGGGATCATGGTCAAGGCCGACACCCTGGACGAGCTCGCCGGCAAGCTGGGCATCGACCCCGCCCGGCTCGGGTCCACGGTGGCGCGGTTCAACGGCTTCGCCCGCTGCGGTGTCGACGGCGACTTCGGCCGCGGCAACTCGGCGTACGACCGCTACTACGGCGACCCGACGGTGCGCCCCAACCCGTGCCTGGGGCCGCTGGAGAAGGGTCCGTTCACCGCGTTCAAGGTGGTCATCGGCGACCTCGGCACCAAGGGCGGTGTCGTCACCGACACCGAGGGCCGGGCGCTGCGCGCCGACGGCTCGGTGATCGAGGGGCTCTACTCCGCGGGCAACAACTCCGCGTCGGTGATGGGGCGGACCTACCCCGGTCCCGGCTCGACCATCGGCCCGGCCGTCGTCTTCGGCATGCGCGCCGGACGGGACATGGCCAAGGCTCAGGTGCCGGTTCCCGCCGCCGGGTAGTCGCGGTAGCCGTCCCGGTAGCTCGGGTAGGCCGGCTCCCAGCCGGTCGCCCGGAGCCGGGCGTTGGAGAGGCGCTTGCCGTGCCGGTGGGGGGCCGACGGCCTCGGCGGGCGGGGGGCGCCGAGCCGCTGGGCGAGGAAGGCCGCGACCTCGCCGAGCACGGCCGGCTCGTCGTCGGTGCCGACGTAGAGCGGCTCCGGCTCGCTCTCCAGAGCGAGCAGGTGGACCACCGCCGCCGCGGCGTCGTCGCGGTGCAGGCGGTTGGTCCACCGGTCGGGGTCGGTGACCTTCCCCGAGAGCACCTGTTCGGCGAACCGGCTCGGCCCCCGTCCGTAGAGGCCGGAGAGCCGGAGCACGGTGCCGTGCGGCACCCGCTCGAGGAAGAGCTGCTCGGCCTCCAGCAGCATCCGGCCCGGGCCGTCCGCGGGACGGGCGGGGGTCGACTCGTCGACCGGCTCGCCCTCGGCGACCACCCCGTAGACCGAGGTGGAGGAGACCAGGACCGCCCGGCGCGGCACCGCCCCGACCGCCTCGATTCCGTCGAGCGCGAAGCCCAGCCCCTCGACGTACGTCGCCCGGTAGGCCTCCTCGGTGCGCGGCCGGGCGGTGAGCGCGACGACGAGCTGCTCGAGGTCCATCGGGGGCAGGGCCGGCCGGCCCACGGTGAGGTCGGCGTGGATCCCCTCCAGCGGCGGCGGGACGAGCTCGGCGCGCCGCCGCAGCGCCAGCACGCGCTGCCCCCGGGCGGCCAGCCGCAGCCCGATGGCGGTGCCCAGGTCGCCGCAGCCCACCAGCAGGGCGTCGGCGCCGGTGGCCGGGGATCCGGTCCGGCTGGGCTCGGAAGGCATGGCGCCACGGTACGTCGGGCGGTCACGCCCGCCCGGGCCTGCTCGCCGCTAACGTGGCAGGCAGGACCCGAGAAGCAGGAGCGGGAGGGGAGGAACCATGGCGATCGAGGTGAGGCCCGCGACCCTGAGCCGGTTCGACGACGTGGCCACCATGCTCGGGCCCAAGAAGCCGGGTTCGAACGTCTGCTGGTGCCTGAGCCACCGGATCGACTCCAGGACCAACCGCGAGCTCGGCGGGACGGCGCGCCGCGACGCGATGCGCGACCTCTGCGCCCGCAAGGTCGCCCCGGGCGTGCTCGCCTACGACGGGGACGAGGTGGTCGGCTGGGCGGCGGTGGCGCCGCGCGCGGAGCTCCCGGTGGCCCGGTCGACCAGGATCCGGCCGGTCGACGACCTGCCGGTCTGGTCGGTGATCTGCCTCCGGGTCCGGCCGGGACACCGCGGCCAGGGCATCTCCCACTCCCTGCTCGCCGGTGCCGTCGCGTACGCCGCCGCCCAGGGCGCCCCCGCGGTGGAGGGCTACCCGGTGGACAACGACGGGCAGAAGGTCGACCTGACGATGGCCTTCGTGGGCACCCGCAAGCTCTTCGAGGACGGCGGGTTCACCCTGGCCGCGCGCACCGACGCGGTGGCGGGCGGTTTCCCGCGCGTGGTGATGCGCCGCCCGACCTGAGCCGCGGAGCCCGCCCCCCCGGTGCTGGCGGCGATGACCGGGCCGGGCACGCCCGAGGAGCGGCGTACGTCGGCGGTGGCGGCGTACGGCGACTGGCTCCTCGACACCGCGCCCCCGCCGGACGACCAGGCGCTGACGGCCAACGCGATGGCCGACGTGATCGACTCCGATCCCGAGGTGCTGCGGGTGGAGCACGTCGCCGAGCGCCTGGGTGTCTCGCCCCGCACGGTGCAGCGCCTCGCCCGCCGGTACGTCGGGATCCCACCCGCCGCGATGAACCGTCGCCGCCGCCTGCAGGAGGCCGCCGAGCGGGTGCGCGACGACCCGTCGGTCGAGCTCGCCACGGTGGCGGCGGAGCTGGGGTACGCCGACCACGCGCACCTGACGGCCGACTTCCGGACCGTCCTGGGCTTCACCCCCAGCAGCTACCGTCACAGCTCGCGCAGGTAGCAGAGCATCCGGTAGTCGGTGCCCGGCTCGACGTTGACGAAGCCGTGGCGCTCGTAGAAGCGCCGGGTGTCGACGTCGACCTCGTCGACGTTGATGTGCACCTCCCCGGCGCCGTGCTCGTCGACGGCCTCGATCGCCCGCGTGAGGAGCGCCGTGCCGATCCCGTGGTCGCGCAGCCGGGGGCGCACGTAGAGCTCCTCGAGCTGGGCGAGGGGTCCGTCGTAGTAGGGCGTGGGGCGCAGGGTGAGCAGCGCGAAGCCCACCGGCTCCTGCCCACCGCCCTCGCCCTCGCCGAGGGCGAGCAGCAGGAAGACGTCCTCGCGGGCCAGCAGCGGCCGGAAGCGTTCGGCGAGGACGGCGGACGAGGGCGTCGGGGTCTCGAACTCGGTGTTGAAGTCGAAGAGGAGACGGCCCGCCACCTCGGCGTCGTGGGGGGTGCCGCGTCGTACCGTCACGTCCTGGGCTGCCACGACCACGACCCTTGCACGACCTGGCCCTGCGTGGAAGAACAGGTGTGAGATGACGTCCCCCCAGGAGCAGCCGATGGGCATCGAGATCCGTCCCGCCACGCTGGCGCGGTTCGACGACGTCGCCACCCTGCTCGGGCCCAGGCGTCCGGACGCCAGCGTCTGCTGGTGCCTGAGCCACCGCGTCGACTCGCGGACCAACCGCGAGCTGACCGGCCCGCTCCACCAAGATCCCCGCGATCGACGACCAGCCGGCGTGGTCGATCTTCTGCGTCCGCGTCCGGCCGGGGCGCCGTCGCCGCGGCATCTCCCACCACCTGGTCGCCGGCGCCTTCGACTACGCCGCCGACCACGGCGCCCCGTGGTCGAGGGCTACCCGGTCGACAACCGCGGCGAGCGGGTCGACCTCACGATGGCCTTCGTCGGCACCCGCAAGCTCTTCGAGGACGCCGGCTTCGAGCTGGTGGCGCCCACCGACGCGGTCGCCGGCGGCTTCCCGCGCCTGGTGATGCGGCGCTGGACCTGACCTGAGCTGGCTGGACCTGACCGGGCTCAGCGGGGTAGCCGCGCCAGCCGTTCCCGCAGCGCCGCCACCCGCTCCGGCTCCCACCCCGCCGGCTCCAGCATCGCCACCCAGGCGGTGAGCGGCTGGGTGCCGTACTTGTGGCCGAAGTCCTCTTCGAAGGCGGTGCTCACCGCCATGTCGACCGCGAGGTTGAGGAAGGTCGTCACCGGAGACCACTCCATCGCCGGGTTGACCGCCGGGTCCAGCGGCTCGGCCAGCCAGTCGGGCTCGTCGTAGGCGGTCTCCCAGTCCCACCAGACGATCGGGTCGTCGGCCTGCTGGAGGAAGACGGCGTGTGGCCGCCCGCTGACGTCGGAGTCGCGGTTGGCGAAGAGAACGCTCGTGCCGTCCCCGACCACCGGCCTGACCTGGGGCGAGCCGGCCCGGCGGGCCCGCTCGGCCTCGCGGCGCAGCGGCATGGTCTCCGGCGGGCCCACCCAGAGCGAGGCGGAGGTCCGGTCGACCAGGTCGTCGAGATCGGCGTAGGCCGCGCTGCCGCCGAACGAGCCGAGGCTCTCGCCCGCCACCAGCAACGCGGGGCGCTCCTGCGCCGGCTCCGCGTCGATCCGTTCCTGCACCGCCTCGACCAGTGCGCGCCCCGACTCCCGGGCCGCCCCGGCCTCGGTGAGGAAGGCGAGCGGGCTGGGCAGGTGCGAGTACTGCATCGAGACGGTGGCGACGTCGCCGCCGTAGAGGTGCTCGACCGGCTGGACGATCTGCTCGTTGACCCACCCCGTCCCGGTCGGCACCACCACCAGGACGGCCGCCCGGTCGAAGGCGCCGAACGTCTCGAGCTCGGCGAGGGCGAGGGCGGCGCGCTCGTCGGGGTCGTCGGTGGTGGCCCGGCCGACGTAGACGCGGACCGGCTCCACCGGCTCGACGCCCTCGGGGGCCAGCTCTGCGAGCTGGTCCAGCGTGGCGCCGCGGCGCAGGAAGCGGCGTCCCTCGTCGCCCACCTCCTCCCACGCCACCGCCGAGGCCGGGCCGGCGGAGCGGAGCAGCGAGGTGGGTGGCTCGGCGCCGCCGTCGATCTCGAGGTCGGAGAGGGTGAAGGCCTCGTTGAGCGCATCGAGGGTGCGTTGGTAGACCCAGGTGTTGAGGGCGGAGACCACCGCCCACAGCACCAGCACGGTGGCCAGCCCGGCCGCGATCCAGCGGGGGAGCAGGCGGTCGCCCAGGTTGGTGGCCCGCCGGCGCAGCCACCGCACCGGCCAGGCCAGACCGAGCAGCGCCACGGCGACCACGAGCGCCACGCCCACTGAGCCGCCGTAGAGCAGCGGGGCGCTGGCCGGCTCGTGGCCGAGCCGCTCCCAGGTCCACCGGTGGGCTTCCACCGCCCGGGCGCCGGACCACCCCACCCAGCCCAGCACCAGGACACCGAGGACCACGCGGAGCCGCAGGTCGGCTTGGGCAGAGAGCGGCCCCGGGCCGGCGGCGAGGCGGTCGCGCAGCAGGCGCACGCACCAGGTCAGGAGGGCGCCCACGGCGTAGCCGACGGTGAGAGCCACCCCGGAGACGACGCCCTGGAGCAGCCAGTCGCGCGCCAGCAGCGTCGGCTGCCACGACTCCACCAGCAGCAGCGCCCCGAGCAGGACGCCGAGCAGCCGCGGCCGCCGGACGAGCCGGGTGAGACGCCCCGCGGCCGGTGCGGGACCGGTGGCCGCCGGGGTGCCCTCGTCGCTGCTGGGGGGCATGGGCCGAGCGTAGTGCTCTTTCAGGCGCCCTGGCTCAAGCGCTCTGGCGGACCCCGAGCGCCCAGTCCTGCACCCACTGCGGCAGGGTCAGGTCGCGACCGGCGGGGACGCCGCCGATCGCCTCGACCACCTCGGCGGCCGGCACCGAGCCGTCGCGCTTCGACAGCACCCGGCACTGCACCACGGCCTGGGCGTACATCTCGCCCGCGACCAGGAACGTCTGGGTGAAGTACATCGCCTTCTCGTCGATGCCGAGGACCTCGGTGCGCAGCTCGAACCGCTGCCGGGGCTGGAGCGAGCGTCGGTAGCGGATCGTCTGCGCGGAGACCACGGCGTACCAGCCGCGCCGGCGGGTCGAGGCGAAGAAGCCCGAGCGCAGCATCAGGTCGACGCGGCCCAGGTCCATCAGGGCCAGGTACTTCGCGTTGTTCATGTGGCCGACCGTGTCGAGGTCGGTCGGCTGCACGCGGAAGGGGGAGGTCACGCCGTCCCAGAGGTCGACGCGTCTGCGGCGCCGCGAGGTGAGCAGCATCCTGAGCAGGCGGAAGTAGAGGTTCACGAGGGAGAAGTCTGCGGGCCGGCGAAAAGAACTTCGCCGGGGGGTGTCGCAAGCGACGGGTGCCGTTCGTGGAAGGGGTGAGGGCACGGCACTAGCGTCGTGCTGACGTCGAACGAGAAGGAGAATGTCATGGCCGAGTACCTGCTGTCCGTCTGGGGCGAGACCGAGCCCGCCGGCGACTACGGTCCGTATGCGAGCAAGGAGGAGATGGAGCAGGCCTTCGAGGAGACCGGGCGCTTCAACGAGAGCCTCCGCGAGCGCGGTCACTGGGTCTTCGCCGGCGGCCTCCAGCCCGCGCACACCGCCACCGTGGTCGACGGCACCAAGGACGACACGGTCACCACCGACGGCCCCTACCTGGAGTCCAAGGAGCTGATCGGCGGCTTCTGGGTGATCAACGCCGCCGACCTCGACGAGGCGCTCGCGCTGGCGGCGGAGGGCTCGAAGGCGTGCCGGGGCAAGGTCGAGGTCCGCCCCTTCCAGTCGGAGTGAGCGGGGCCGGTGAGCGAACGCGGCCCCGACCAGTCGGACGAGCGGGTGGGCGAGTACTCCGTGGGGCACCGGATCGAGGAGCTCCACCGCGAGGAGTTCGGCCGGATCGTGGCGGCCCTCGCCCACCGGTTCGGCGACCTGGGGCTGGCCGAGGAGGTCACCCAGGACGCCTTCGCCGAGGCGGTACGCCGCTGGCCCACCGACGGCCTGCCCCCGCATCCGCCCGGGTGGCTGGCCACCACCGCGCGCAACCGCGCGCTGGACCGCGTGCGCCGGGAGTCGACCCGGCAGGCCCGGCACCAGGAGGCCGCCATGCTGCACGACCCAGGCCGCTCCGAGGAGCCGCCGTCGTCGATCCCGGACGAGCGGCTCAGACTCGTGTTCACCTGCTGCCACCCGGCGCTGGCTCCGGCCACCCGGGTGGCCCTGACCCTGCGGCTTCTCGGCGGTCTGACCGTGCCGGAGATCGCCGCGGCGTTCCTGGTGGAGGAGCGGGCGATGGCGCAGCGGATCACCCGCGCCAAGCAGAAGATCGCCGCGGCGCGGATCCCCTACCGGGTGCCGGCCGACGCCGACCTGCCCGACCGGCTGGGCGGAGTGCTGGCGACCCTCTACCTGGTCTTCAACGAGGGCTACCTGCCGCGCCACGGGGCCCAGCCGGTGCGCACCGACCTGTGCGCGGAGGCGATCCGGCTGACCCGGGTGCTGAGGGGGCTGATGCCCGACGAGCCCGAGGTGATGGGGCTGCTGGCGTTGATGCTGCTCACCGAGGCGCGCCGACCGGCGCGGGTGGCCGACGGACGGCTGGTGCCGTTGGACGAGCAGGACCGGACCCGCTGGGACCGCGACCTGGTGGCAGAGGGGCATGCCCTGGTCCGCGAGTGCCTGCGCCGCAACCGCGCCGGGCTCAGCCGTCCCGGACACCACCAGCTGCACGCCGCGATCAACGCCGTGCACACCGACGCGGCGAGTGCCGCGGAGACCGACTGGTCGCAGGTGGTGGCGCTCTACGACCAGCTCTACGCGGTCACCCCGACGCCGGTGGTCGCGCTCAACCGGGCACTCGCGGTGGCCGAGCTGGAGGGGTCGGCCGCAGCGCTGCCGCTCGTCGAGGAGCTGGCCGGGCCGCTCGCGGCGTACCAGCCTCTCCACGTCGCCCGCGCCGACCTGCTGCGTCGTCTCGGGCGGCGCGAGGAAGCGCGGGTCGCCTACGACCTGGCGATCACGATGACCGACAACGAGGCCGAGAGGGAGTTCCTGCGGGACCGCGACAGGTGAACGGGCGGGTGGACGGGGCGGGTGGGCGCCTCGGGCGCGGAAAAACGGGTGGGGTGATGGCCGGCGACGACTAGCGTCCGATCCATGGAGCAGCACGAGCCCGGCACGCGCGGTGGTCAGGACGACCTCCGCCCGCGTGCGCCCGGCGGCCCGGACGTGGTGATCCGCGCCGAGGAGCCGGCCGACGTCCCCCGAGTCGCCACCGTCGTCGCCGACGCGTTCCGGAGCGCGCCCCACTCCGCCCCGCCGTCCTCGCCAGGCGGTCCGCCCGGCGAGGTGGACCTGCTGAGGCTGCTCCGCCGCGACGACGGATGGCTCCCCGCGCTCTCCCTGGTCGCTGAGTCCCAGGGTCAGGTCGTCGGCCACGTCGTCTGCACCCGCGCCCACGTGGACGCCGCACCGGCGCTGGGACTGGGCCCGGTCAGCGTCACGCCGGCGCTGCAGCGGCAGGGGATCGGGTCTGCCCTGGTCCGGGCCGTGCTGGCCCGCGCCGAGGAGGCGGGAGAGACCCTGGTGGCGCTGGTCGGCGACCCCGCCTACTACCGACGTTTCGGCTTCGTGCCCGCGAGCACGCTGGGCGTGGAGGCGCCCGACGCGGCATACGGGGACTTCTTCCAGGCGCTCGCGCTTGCGGGACGCGAGCATCCCCGCGGCCGGTTCCGCTATGCCGCAGCGTTCGACGCGTTCTCCTAGCGGGCGCGGAGCATCCGGACCATCCCGACGACCGGGGCGACGAGGACGACCACGATGCCGACGCCGGAGACCGCGAGCCCGGTGCTTTCGCTGCTCCCGGCGACGCCCGCCCCGGCGGCGGAGGTCGCGGCCAGCATGATTCCTGCGAACACGACCGACAACCCGATCCCGACCCACGCCATCATCCGTGAGGACTGCGCGTGCAGGACCGCGCGGTTCTCGTCGGTGACCTCCCGCGGGTAGTTGTGCCACTCCGGACGCCGGGCGAGGAGCGTCGTCCCCGCCAGCAGCCCGGCCCAGAGCGCGAGCAGGACCAGCAGCGACCACCGGGGCCCCAGTCGTCCGCCTCCCCGCCGACGCCGAAGTGCGTGGGCACCTCGCCCAGGTCGCCGTACCGCAGCAGCAGCAACACGCTGCCCGCGCCCAGCAGCAGCCAGGCGATCGCGTCGAGGGCTCCAGTTCGCGGACCGCGGGCCGGCTCGTCGTGGGTTGCGGTGGTCATGGGGCACGAGTGTGCCAGGCGGACGCACCCTCACCGCCGCCTGCGGAACCGGACGTCACCGTTCGGCATCCGGGTGGTCGTGTAGCCGGGATCGTGGGCTCGATGGTGGTGCCAGGAGCAGAGGAACTCCAGGTCGGCCAGGTCGGAGGTGCCGCTGGCGGCACCTCGGTCTGCCCAGGTCTCACACTCTGTACACCTGTTCGAAAAAAGTCTGCGAGGGGTCGAGAGGGCTGTTGTCCACAGGGCCGGACGCAGCGCCGGCACGCCCCCTTGACTGCCCTAGGCTTTCGGCATGCTGAGGGTGCGGGGGCTGACGAAGGAGTTCGGCGGACGGAAGGTGCTCGAGGGTGTCGACCTCGACGTAGCCGCGGGGGAGGTGGTGGCGCTGGTCGGACCCAACGGTGCCGGCAAGACCACCCTGATGCGCTGCCTGGTCGGGATCGAGGAGCCGGAGGACGGCGAGGTGCTGCTCGACGACCGACCGCTCGACACCCGCGAGGCGGACGTCCGCGGCGACGTGCTGGCGCTGCTCGACGACGGCGCGTGGTTCCCCGACCTCACCGTGCTCGAGCACCTCGACCTGCTCGCGCGCGCCGACAGCGTGGTCGATCCCACGGCCGCCGCCCGTGCCGCGCTGGTCGAGGTCGGCCTGACGGGCGTGGCCGACCAGGTCCCGGGCACGCTCAGCTCCGGACAGAAGCAGCGGCTCTCGTTGGCCGTCGCCCTGGTCCGCCCGTGGCGCCTGCTGCTGGTCGACGAGCCGGAGCAGCGGCTCGACACCGAGGGCCGCGCCTGGCTCGGCGCCTGGCTCGGCGAGCAGGCCGCGGAGGGCCGTTCGGTGCTGATGGCCTGCCACTCCGAGGACCTGGTGGTCGCCTCCGGGGCCCGCGTGGTCGCGGTCGACGCCGGATGATCGCCACGGGCGTGGCGCGCGACCGGGGAGGCGACGACGTCGCCGCGCGCGAGGTGGCGCGCGCCCTGGTGGTCGCCCGGTCCCGCGCCCGCGAGGCGGGCGAGCGGTTCACCGACCTCTACGCCTGGGTCTTCAGCACGGCGCTGATCACCGTCTGGATCCTCTCCTTCGCCCGCGAGACCTTCACCGGCCGCGTCTGCAGCGCCGGCGCGTGCGCGGTGCAGGAGCACCCGGCGTACGCCGCTCTCGCGGTCGTCTGCCTCGGCCTCGGCGGGCTGCTGCTCGCGCTCGGAGCGGTGGGCCCGGTCTCCGCGGAGCGGGCCAGCGCGCGCTGGTTGCTCACCACCACCGCGGACCGGGCGGTGCTGCTCCGGGGCCCCCTGGGTGCGGCCGTCGCCGGGTCAGCGTTCGGCGGCGTGGCCGTCGGGCTGCTCGCCGCGATGGCCGCGCAGGGCGGCGGTCTCGAGCCCGCCCCGCTCGCCGCGGGGGCTGCCCTCGGTGCCGTGGGTGGCGCCTTGGTCCCGCTCTCGCTCCTGCCGACCCAGACGGCGCAGCCGTGGGGCCGGGCTCCGGGCAGGCTTCCGGCCGGCCTCCTGGGCGGGGTGGGGCTGGTCCTGCTCAGCTGGGTGCTGCTCGGCGGAGCCGGGCTGCCGCGGAACCCCGGGCTCTCCACCGAGCGGGTGCTGGGCGCGACCTGGGTGCTCGCCGCCGTCCTCGCCGTGGCCCTGGTCGCGGGCCTCGTCGTCACCCTCCGCGCCGCCGGCCGCCTCGCCGAGCTCTCCGACGCCCAGCTGGCGCGCGGCCGCGAGGTGGTCGACGCGGTCGCGGACTCCGCCCTGATGCTCGACGCCTCCCCGCTCTCCGGGCTCCAGCGCCGCCGCTCCGACCGGCGTCGCGGCCGGCACCCGTCCCGCCCGCTGCGCGGCCGGGGCGGGGTGGCGTTCCTGGTCGCCGACGCCCGGCAGCTGCGCCGGCGGTGGCGCTCGGTCGCCGTCACCTTCCTGGCCGTGCCGCTGGTGCTGGTCGCGGGCGAGGGGTTCGGCTACGGCGCCGCGATCCTCGCCGCGACCGCCGTCGTCGCCTGGGCGGGGCGCCAGGCCGGGGCCGGCCTGCGCACCTGGCTCGGATCGCGCGGGCTGCGCCGTTCGGTGCGCCTCGCACCCCGGACGGTGACCCTGGCGCTCACCCTCGCGCCGACCCTGGCCAGCACGCTGGTCGCCGTCCCCGCCGTGCTGCTGGTGAACGGGCCCTGGTGGGGCGGCGTCCACCTGGCGGTCGCCGGGCTGGCCGCCACGATGCGCGCCGCCGACCCGGCGCCCGTCGAGCTCGGTGCGGTGATCAGCACGCCGGCGGGGGCGGTGCCGACGGGGCTGATCCACTCGCTCCTGCACGGCCCCGACCTGGCGCTCCTGCTCGGGCTGGCGCTCGTCCTGGTGGGGGAGCCGTACGTCGTCCTGGTGGCGCTGGCCGCCCTGGGACGACAGGTGGTCAAGGAGCGCTGATCGGGCCACACTGGCTGGCGTGTCGTCCACTACTGCGAAGCCGGCCTCCGCCCGGTCCGGGCCCGTCCGCGTCGTCTCCGCCCTGACCCGGAGGGTCCCCGCCGGCTTGCGCCCGACCCGGGCGATCCACTGGGGCGTCTCCGAGGGGCTGCCGCGGTTCGCGCTGCGCACCTCGGCTCGCCGCGGTGACCTGCAGGGCCGGTTGGTGGTCGCCACCAGCCAGCCCGACCCGGCTCTCGCGTGGCAGGTGATCGAGGACATCCGTGCCCGGGGCCCGCTCCCGGGGACGGCGTTCGGCCGGGTCACCGCCCGGCACGCGGTGGTCCGCGAGGTGCTCAGCAGCCCGGCGTTCGCCGCCGGCGTACCTGGCCCCGCGCAGCCCTGGCTGGTGCGGCTGCGGGACTGGTCGGCGCCCGAGAGCCTCCATCCCGTGCACCCGCCGTCGTTGCTGGTCACCGAGCCGCCGGACCACACCCGCTACCGCAAGCTGGTCACCCGGGTCTTCACCGCGCGAGCGGTCGAGCGGCTCCGGGAACGGACCGAGGAGATCGCCGCAGGGCTGCTCGACGACCTCGCGGCCCGCGCCGCCGACGGGCCGGTCGACCTCATCGAGGCCTACTGCGCGCCGCTGCCGGTGGCGGTGATCTGCGAGGTGCTCGGGGTGCCGGCCGACCAGCAGCGCAAGGTGCTGGAGATGGGCACCGCCGCCGCTTCGAGCCTCGACCTGGGCCTGCCCTGGGCGGAGTACAAGTCGGTCGACACGGCGCTGGCCCAGTTCGACGCCTGGCTGACAGAGCACCTGCGCCTGCTGCGGAGCCGGCCCGGTGACGACCTGATGAGCCAGCTGGTGCGGGCCCAGGACGACGGTGTGGGGCTGGACGAGCAGGAGCTGAAGGCGACCGCCGGGCTGGTGCTGGCCGCGGGCTTCGAGACCACGGTCAACCTGCTGGGCAACGCGGTGGTGCTGCTGCGGGAGGACCCCGACCAGCTCGCGCTGCTGCGCGAGGACCCGTCGTGGTGGACCAACGCGGTGGAGGAGGCGCTGCGGGTCGACCCGCCGGTGCTGCTCACCGCGCGCACCTGCCGGGAGGAGACGGTCGTGGCCGGGGTGCGGGTCGCCCCCGGCACGCTGGTCGCCACCGTGCTCGGCGGCGCCAACCGGGACCCCGACGTCTTCCCCGACCCGACCCGGTTCGACGTGAAACGTCCGAACGCGCGCGACCACCTCGCGTTCTCCGCAGGACGCCACCACTGCCTGGGCGCCTCGCTGGCCCGGATGGAGGGAGAGGTCGGGCTGCGGGCGCTCTTCGACCGGTTCCCGGACCTGCAGCTCGCGCCGGGCGCCGTACGTCGTCCCACGCGGATCCTCCGCGGCTACCACCGCCTGCCCGTCCAGCTGCGCTGAGCCGGTCGCCCCGGCGTACGGCGTGGGCGACCCCGGAGTCGCGCCCATCGGCCGACTCCTCGTACGAAACTTGCAGTTCTGCACCGTTGCAACGGTCAAGAACTGCCGGTTTCACCGGCGCCCCGGTGAAACCGCCAGGCCCCGGGTACACCCAGCGGGTGGACAACCTCACCTTCGTCGGCACGGCGACCACCCTCCTCCGGCTGGGGTCGTTCACGGTGCTGACCGACCCGAACTTCCTGCACCGGGGGCAGCGGGCCTACCTGGGCAAGGGGCTCTGGTCGAAGCGGCTCACCGAGCCGGCGATGCAGCCGGGCGACCTGCCGCCGCTGGACGCGATCGTGCTCTCGCACCTGCACGGCGACCACTTCGACCGGATCGCCCGACGCGAGCTCGTCCGGGACCAGCCGGTGATCACCACGAAGAAGGCGGCGGACAAGCTGCGGAGCTGGAAGTTCCAGGCCAGGGGGCTGGAGACCTGGCAGAGCGAGACGCTCACCAAGAGCGGCGAGCAGGGCGAGGAGACGCTGAGCGTCGAGGCGGTGCCGGGGATCCACGCCCGCGGGGTGATGGGCGCGCTGCTGCCGCCGGTGATGGGCAGCCTGCTCACCCACCGTATCGGTGGCGAGGTGCGCCGCCGGGTCTACCTGAGCGGCGACACCCTGACCGGCGACCACCTCGACGAGGTTGCGCGCCGGCACCCGGAGATCGACGTGGCCGTGGTCCACCTGGGCGGCACCCGCGTGCTCTTCCACACCGTGACCATGGACGACGTGCAAGGGGTCGACTTCCTCCGGCGGGTGCAGCCGAAGAGCGCGATCCCGGTGCACCACGACGACTACCGAGTGTTCCGCTCGCCGCTGTCGGACTTCACCCGGCGGGCCCGGGACGCGGGCTTCGGCGACCGGGTGCAGTCGGTCCAGCGCGGGGAGACCGTGCTGCTCTGACGGTCGCTCGGCACCCGCGCCGATTCTCCTGCGCGACCGCGAACGCCGACATACGATCTGCGGGCGGAACTCTCGGTGCCGCTCGACAGGAGACTGATCACAGATGACCGGCCTGATGGACGAGGCAGACGTGGCTGCGGGGATGATCGTGGGCCGGGTGCCCGTGGTGGACGCCGCCCGCGAGATCGTGGGCTTCGAGCTCGTCAACCGCGCGCCCGACCCTGCCGCCCACGCCCAGCTCGACGAGCGCGAGACCGTGGTTCGCGGGGCGAGCCTGCTCAGCTCGATCGACATCAACCTGTCGGCCATCGTCGGCCGGAGCCTGCTCTTCTGTGCGGTCGACCGGGCGGTCCTGGTCAGCGAGACCCGGCTGAGCCTGCCGCCGCGCCGCGTCGTCCTCGAGGTGCCGTCGGAAGTCGACGACGAGCTCCTGGCGGCGATCGAGTCCTACAAGCAGGCCGGTTTCACCATCCTGGTCGAGCACGCCGACTGGACCGAGCCGACCTCTGCGCTGCTGGCCCTGGCCGACCTGGTCAAGCTCGACGTCGGCGCCCTCGACCGGACCGCCGCCGAGGCGGCCGTCGCCGGCTACGCGGAGCAGCCGGTTCAGCTGGTGGCCGCCGGTTGCGACACCGAGCTCCAGCTCGCCTGGGCGCAGTCGGCCGGCTTCGCCATGTTCCTGGGGCGCGCGGTGCGGGTCTTCGAGGCGCCCAGCGAGGTGGCCGGTGCGCCGTTGCCGGTCACGCAGCTGCAGCTCGGGGTCGAGCTGCTCAGCCGCGACCTCGACCTCGACCGGATCGAGGACGTCCTGCGCGGCGACCCGGCCCTGGTCGCCCAGCTGCTGACCATGGCCTCGTCCGGTGCCGGTGGCGGCGTCCGCCGTCAGGTGCGCACCCTGCGCGAGGCCCTGGTGGTGCTGGGCACGGTCCGGCTGCGGCAGTGGGCGGCCCTGGTGATCCTGAGCCGGCACAGCCAGCGGCAGGGCGACGCGCTGGTCACGACCCTGGTCCGCGCCCGGATGTGTGAGCTGCTGGCCCGCAACCGGGGCATCGACGGCCCCTTCGCCTTCACCGCCGGACTCCTCTCGGCGCTGCACATCCTGCTGGGCGTGCCGGTCGCCGACGTCGAGGAGCAGATCAGCGTCGGCGAGGACCTGACCCAGGCCGCCTTCGCTCGCGAGGGTGCGGTGGGTGCCCTGATCGACCGGGTCGAGGAGCACGAGCAGGCGCTCGACACCGGTGGCCGGGTGGCCGCCGACCACGACGAGGTCACCCTGATCGGCGCCATGTCGTTCGCGTGGGCCGCCAGCTACGCCGACGCGATGGAGTCGGCGGCCCCGGCCTAGGTGTACCCGGCCAGGACGTTGGTATCGGCGAGCCTGGCTGAACTAACGAGAACCTCCGGATGGGATGTGGCTTGTCGA
>NZ_JBZAJA010000007.1:0-275924 GCF_058215795.1 Nocardioides sp. Z40_12 | reverse complement strand
GAATAGGTCGTCATCTAGACACCTCTCCGTGGTCTTTCGACCACTGTGACGGTGTCCACGAGACCGGGGGAAGACCAAAGCCCACCACCTCACACCCTGGACCCGACAAGGCCCCACCGACCTCGAGAACGGGCTCCTCCTCTGCTCCCACCATCACCACCTCGTCCACGACGACCGCTACCTCCACGACCGCCTCCCCAACGGCGACATCCGCTACCGCCGCCGCAGGTAGGAGCCCATATGCGGCCGGTCAGCGACCGAAGAGCCCGATGGCGTTCTCCCAGCACACGGCGCGGAGCCACGCCCGGTCGAGGCCGGGGTGGCGCTCACCGAGGCGCTCCAGCGACTCCAGCTGATGCACGTAGGGATAAGGGATGTTGGGGAAGTCGGAGCCGAGCAGCACCTTCTCCCCCAGGTCGACGAGCCGCGGCAGCAGCGCGTCCGGCCACGGTCCGCCCATCTCCTCGAAGAAGTCGGTGAACGCCATCGTGGTGTCGAGGCGCACGTGCTCGTAGGACTGCGCCAGCGTGGTGAACTCCTCGTACTCCGGCGCCCCCATGTGGGCGATCACCAGCGCCAGGCGCGGGTGCCGGGCGAGCAGCCCGGCGACCGGGCCAGGCCCGGTGTACGGGGTGGGGACCGGGCCGCTGCCGGCGTGCAGCACCACCGGGGTGCCCGCCTCGGCCACCACGCCCCAGGCCTCGTCGAGGAGCGGGTCGGTCACATGGAACGCACCCACCTGGACGTGCACCTTGAACAGCTCCAGGCCGTCCTCGATCCGGCGCCGTACGTAGTCGGCCGCCCCGGGCTCGGGAAAGAAGGTGCCGCAGTGCAGCGCCTCCGGCGTCCGCACCGCGAAGTCGTGCGCCCAGTCGTTGAGGAACTCGGCCATCCCCGGCTTGTGCGCGTAGGGCAGCGCGGAGAAGTGCCGCACCCCGAAGGAGCGCAGGAGAGCCGCCAGGGCCTCGTCCGTGTCGCGGTAGCGCAGCGGCCACGCCCCGCCGATGAGCGGACCGGCCGCGTCGAACTGGGCCCGGACCTTCGCCATCACCCGCGGGGGCAGGAAGTGGGTGTGGACGTCGAAGAGTCCCGGGAGCCCCATCCGGTCGATCCAGGCCCGGACGGCGGCGGCGTCCTGCTCTGGCGCCTCCCGCCCGTCGGCGTCGCGAGGGGGCACCCCTCAGTCCTTGTAGCCCTTGAGCCGCCGCTGGACGGCCTGCTCCTTCTCGCGGTTGGCCTGCCTCTCGGCCAGCGAGTGACGCTTGTCGTAGGACTTCTTGCCCTTCGCCAGCGCGATCTCGACCTTGGCCCGCCCGTCCTTGAAGTAGAGCTGCAGCGGCACCAGGGTGTAGCCGGAGTCGGAGACCTTGCGCTCGATCTTGCTGATCTCGGAGCGGTTGAGCAGGAGCTTGCGCTTGCGGCGCGAGGCGTGGTTGGTCCAGGTGCCCTGGCTGTACTCCGGGATGTGCACCTGGTGGAGCCAGACCTCGCCCCCGTCGACCTCGGCGAAGCCGTCGACCAGCGACGCGCGACCCTGGCGCAGCGACTTCACCTCGGTGCCGACCAGCACGATGCCGGCCTCCCAGGTGTCCTCGATGTGGTAGTCGTGCCGCGCCTTGCGGTTCTGCGCGATCGTCTTGGTGCCCTGCTCCCTGGCCATGGGGCTCATCCTCTCAACAGTGCGCAACCGGGTTCCCACAGGGCGGGCCGAGCCGACCCGCCCCCCGCCCGCGGTCCCGCCGGGCAGGGCACCCGGGAGCTCTCAGAGCCAGCCGCGCGGGTCGACCGCCTGGCCGTTGGCCATCACCGTGAAGTGCAGGTGGCAGCCGGTGGACCAGCCGGTGCTGCCGACGTAGCCGATGACCTGGCCGCGCTGCACGCTGGCGCCCGTCCCCACGGTGTAGCTCGTCGCGTGGTTGTAGACGGTGGCGAGCCCGCGGCCCGCAGCGACACCGTGGTTGAGCACCAGACGGTTGCCGTAGACCGAGGAGTAGTAGGACGAGACGACCCGCCCGTCGGCGGCGGCGTAGAGCGGCTCGCCGCAGTCGGCCGCCCAGTCCTGGCCGTCGTGCAGGCCCCAGTAGCCGTAGATCGGGTGGGAGCGGTAGCCGAACGGCGAGGAGAGAGTGCCTCCGCCGACCGGAGGGTTCAGGAAGCCGCCGCTGTTGCCGGGCGGGCCCGACTGCTGCGCCGCCCGGGCGCGCTGGGCCCGCAGGGCCGCCAGAGCCAGCTGTCGCAGCTTCTCGGCGAGCGCCTTCTCCTCGCGCTCGAGCTGGGCCAGCTCGGCCTCGTCGGCCCGCCGGGCGGCTGCGGCCTCCGCGTGTGCGTTACGTCGCTCCCCCACCAGCGCGGCCACCGACTCCTTGGCGGCCTCCGCCTCGGCCTGGTAGCCCTGCATCTCCACGAGGTGGTCGGCCGCGGCCTGCCGCTTGACCTCGACCGCCGCCTTGGCCTCGGCGACCCGGGTCTCGCGGACCGCGAGCAGCACCTCGGAGGCCTGGAGCTGCTGGTAGGCCCGGGCCTCGCGGTCGACGATCGCGTCGCGCATCTCGCTCTGGCGGGTCAGGTCGGCAGGGGTGCGGGCGTCGAGCAGCGAGGCGAAGGCGAGCAGCTCGGGGTCGCCCTGCTGGTACATGTCGGCGATGGTGGCGGCCACCTGGTCGCGCTGGACGGCACGGTCCGCCTGCCCCTGCGCGAGCTCGGCCTGCGCCTGCTCCAGCGCCGCGGTGGCCTCGGCCAGCTCGGCCTGCATCCGGGCGTCACGCTCCTGCGCGGTGGCGACCTTGGCCTCGGCGGCGGCCAGGGCGACCTGGGCGGCGCCGAGCTGGTCGCGGGCCGTGGCCAGGGCGGCGCTGGCCCGCTGCATCCGGCGGCTGGAGGAGTGCAGCTCGGACTCGGCGTCCTCGATCCGCTCGGCGACCTTGCGTCGCTTCTTCTTCAGGTCGTCGGCACCGGCCTGCGCGACACCGGAGTGCATGGCCATGGAGCCCTGCGCGGTCGTCGACGCGGTGGCCGCGCTCAGCTCGCCGACAGCGAGCGCGCTGACCGCCAGGGTGCTCGCGAGCAGCGCGGAGCCCGTGCGGCGACGCGTGGTACGGGGGAAGGGACGCACCGTGTTGCCTTCGATGTTCGGGGAAGTGAACTCGACGACGGTAACCGAGCGCGGTCAGACTTTGAGGTATTTGCGCGTCAGCACGAGTGTCGGGAGCAGGGTGAGCACCGGACCCAGCAGCGCGATCGCCGCCACCGCGGTGCCGTACTCCCCCATCCCGATCCACGGCATGAACTTCAAGTCGTCGGCGGTGCGCTCGTGGATCCCGAAGTACATGAAGGCCCCCAGCGCCCCGGCGGCCAGCGCCACCCCGATCAGCGCGGTGACCAGGGCCTCGAGGAGGAACGGCAGCGTGATGTAGAGGGTGGAGGCACCCACCAGTCGCATGATGCCGATCTCCTTGCGCCGGGCGAAGGCCGCCAGGCGGATGGTGTTGCCGACCAGCAGCAGCGCCGCGAGCACCAGGAACGCCGCGGTGCCCAGGGCTCCCCACTTCAGCGCGTTGATCGAGCCGTAGATCGGCTTGAGCGTCTCGCGCATGTCGCGGATGCCGGAGACCCCGTCGAGCCCCCGGACCGCGGAGACGATGCCCTCGTACTCCTCGGCGTTCTTGAGCTCGATCCAGACCGACTCGGGCATGTCCTCGGCGGTGGCCGCCGGGTTGGGGCCCTCGAAGCGCTCGGGGCCGACCAGCTCCTTGACCTTCTCGAACGCCTCCTCCTTGGACTCCAGGTGGTAGCCGGCCACCTCGGGGTTGTCCTCGACGACCGCCACCAGGGCGTCGCGCTGGGCGTCGGTCACCTCACCGGTGCAGGCCGCGGAGCTGTCCTCGGCCTTACAGAGCCACACGGTGATCTGCAGCTGGCTGCCCCAGTGGGCGGCGGCCTTGTCGGCCTGCTGGTTGAGCAGCACGCCGAGCCCGACCAGGGTGAGCGAGACGAAGAGCGTGAGCACCACCGCGAGATGCATCGACAGATTGCGCCGAAGCCCTTGACCGAGCTCGGAGAAGACGTAACGCAGCTGCATGGGGGGTTGTTGCCTCTCGTCAGTTCTGGACGCCGTAGACGCCCTGGGACTGGTCCCGGATGACCTTGCCGTGCTCCAGCTCGATCACCCGCTTGCGCATCTGGTCGACGATCCCGGCGTCGTGGGTGGCCATCACCACGGTCGTGCCGGTGCGGTTGATGCGGTCCAGCAGCTTCATGATCCCCACCGAGGTGGTCGGGTCGAGGTTGCCGGTGGGCTCGTCGGCGATCAGGATCATCGGCCGGTTGACGAACGCCCGCGCCACCGCGACCCGCTGCTGCTCGCCGCCGGAGAGCTCGTCGGGCATCCGGTCGCCCTTGCCCTCCAGGCCCACCAGCTCCAGGGTCTCCGGGACGAGCGTCTTGATGTCGGAGCGCGACCGGCCGATCACCTGCAGGGCGAACGCGACGTTCTCGCTGACCGTCTTGTTGGGCAGCAGGCGGAAGTCCTGGAAGACGGTGCCGATGTCGCGGCGCAGCCGGGGCACCTTCCAGCTGGCCAGCCGGTTGATCTCCTTGCCGGCCACGTAGACACGACCCGAGGTCGCCTTGTACTCACGCAGCACCAGGCGCAGGAACGTCGTCTTGCCGGAGCCCGACGACCCGACCAGGAAGACGAACTCGCCCTTCTCGATGTCGACCGAGACCTGGTCGAGACCGGGGTGCGGATGCCCTGGATAGGCCTTGGTGACCTTCTCGAATCGAATCACGTGACCCGAGGGTACGCGAGGGCACCAGCGGGTGGGGGCGCCGCGCCAGAGCGGCGGTCGACGCGTGCCGTGAGAGAGACCACGGGGGTGATCCCGGCCACCACCACCAGCCCCGGCGCCCGGTCCGCCGCGGCGGTCCCGGGGCGGGCCGGGGTCAGTTCTCCTCGGCCTTGTCGGTGCCCCGGCGCCAGCGGATGCCGGCCTCGAGGAAGCCGTCGAGGTCGCCGTCGAAGACCGCGCTGGGGTTGCCGACCTCGTAGCCGGTGCGCAGGTCCTTGACGATCTGGTAGGGGTTGAGCACGTAGTTGCGCATCTGGTCGCCCCAGCTCGCCTGGACGTCGCCGCGCATCTCGTCGAGGTGGGCCTTCTCCTCGGCCTTCTTCAGCGCGAGCAGCTTTGCCTTGAGGACCACCATCGCGGAGGCCTTGTTCTGCAGCTGCGACTTCTCGTTCTGGCAGGAGACGACCGTGCCGGTGGGGATGTGGGTCAGCCGCACCGCGGAGTCGGTCGTGTTGACCGACTGGCCGCCGGGGCCGCCGGAGCGGTAGACGTCGACCCGGATCTCCTCGTCGGGGACGTCGATCTCGTCGGTCTGCTCCAGCACCGGGACCACCTCGACGGCGGCGAACGACGTCTGCCGGCGGCCCTGGTTGTCGAACGGGCTGATCCGCACCAGGCGGTGCGTCCCGGCCTCGACCGAGAGGGTGCCGTAGGCGTAGGGGGCGTGGATGGCGAAGGTGGCGGACTTGAGCCCGGCCTCCTCGGCGTAGGAGGTCTCGAAGACCTCCACGGGGTACTTGTGCTGCTCGGCCCAGCGCGTGTACATGCGCATCAGGGTCTCGGCGAAGTCGGCCGCATCGACGCCACCGGCACCGGCGCGGATGCTCACCAGCGCCTCGCGGGCGTCGTACTCGCCGTTGAGCAGGGTGCGGATCTCCAGCGACTCCACCGACTTCTTGATCCGCTCGAGCTCGGTCTCGGCGTCGGCCATCGCGTCGGCGTCGCCCTCCTCCTGACCGAGCTCGACCATGATCTCGAGGTCGTCGATGCGGTCGCTGAGGCCGGTGAACTTGTCGAGCTCGCCCTGGAGCATCGACAGGCGTCCGGTCACCCGGGTCGCGTTGGCCTGGTCGTCCCACAGGTCCGGGGCCGCGACCTGGTCGCCGAGGTCGGCGATCTCGGAGCGCATCGCGTCCAGGTCGAGCACCTGCCCGATGGTGTGCATCGTCGCCCGGAGCTGCTTGATCTGCGCGTCGAAGTCGGTGCCTGCCACAAGGAGTCACCCTACGGCGCCGCCGGTGCCGTGTCGAAACCCCTCCTCGCAGTCAGGGCTCCGCCACGGTCACCGGCGGCGTCGGGGCGCGCTCACTTGGTGCAGAGGACCCACACGTCGCCGGCCGCGACCTGAGCGGCGGGCTCGGCGCTGGCGTTGAACCGGAAGAGCACCCGGTAGGCACCGGTGATGTCGCTGGTGTGCTTCTTGATCGCCCCGATGGTCAGGTCCTCCCAGACCTTGGTCACCCCGTCGGCCTCGAGCTTCGCGGTGCCGGTCGCCCCGGTGGAGCTGCTGTCGGTCAGCCCGTAGGTCGCGGACAGGGAGGTGCACAGACCACCCAGGGTGAACTCGACGGTGCCTTCACCGGGGGCCTTGGTCGCCAGGCTGTTGTCGTAGACCTGGGCGCCGATGTTGACGATGCCCGGGTCGACGTTGACCTTGGGGCCGAAGGTGCGAGCGGTGAGGCGGTCCCAGCGGTAGACCACGACCTTGACCTCCTCGGAGAAGGCCACCGTGGCGCCCTTGCCCGGGCTCTTGCGGATCCGGTAGAAGCGGGTGCCGGGGGCGCTCGGCGCGTCCTCGAGGGTGAACCGGCCGCTCGCGCGCAGCCGGGTGGAGCTCGACTTGGACCAGCGCGTGTTGCCGGCCAGGCGCTGCTGCAGGACCACCCGCTGCCCCTTGACCTTGGGCCGGGCCCAACCGGTGAACTTCAGGACGTCCGCACCGGCGACGGCGACCTCGCGGTCGACCTTGAGGCGGACCTTGCCCTGCTTCTTCGGCTGGGCCTTCAGGGCCGCCGCACCCGAGGCGTCGACGGCGCTCTGCGCGCCGGCCCGGTGCGCTGGCGCCTGCGCCGCGGTGCCGGCCGGGGCGGCCACCAGCGTCATGGAGGCGAGCGCCACGGCGGCGGCGGTGCTGATGATGGTGCGCTTCATGGGGTCTTCTCCCTCGTCGGTGTGCAGGCACCTGGTCCTGCAGGCTCGACAGTGTGACCCCATCGACCCCCCATTTGTTGTGACCAATTCAGGGTATTTGTTTGGGGTCGCGATCAGGTGGCCGGCGCAGTCACGCCGAGGACGTCGGCGACCCGCGCCCGCGCCCCGCTCACCGGCCGCCGAAGACCTGGGCGGAGTACCAGATCCCGTCGCCGCCCTTGGCCGCGCCGATGCCGATCAGGCGGAACTCGCGCCGCAGGATGTTCTCGCGGTGACCGGGCGAGTCCATCCAGCCACGGACCGCGGCCCGGCCCGTGCGATAGCCCATCGCCACGTTCTCCCCCACCGTGCGCATGCCGCAGCGGCGCAGCACCGGGCCCAGCTCCTGGTGGTACAAGGTCGCGCTCGCTGCCATCGCATTCGCCTGGGCCTGGGCCGACCGGACCAGGCAGCGGTGGGTGCGGAAGGTGCTCAGGCCCTGCCGGCCGCGGTGGGCGTTGGTGGCCCGCAGCGCCTTCTTGGCGTAGCGCCTGCCCGTGGCCGCCCGGCTCGATCCGGCGGCCTCGTGGCCCACCGCCCCGCGTACGCCGTTCCCGGTGCTCCCGTCCGGGCCGGCCACCGCGGCCGCCGGAAGCAGCAGCGTCAGGATGAGCAGCACCGGCAGGACGGGCAGCGCGGGCAGGATCGCGAAGGGCGTGGGCCGCGCGTGGCGGCGGCGTCCGGCACGAGGCATCTCGGGGCTCCGGTCGTCGAGAGGTCAGGACGGGCGGCCCACCGTAACGCGAGGGGGCTCACTCCTCGCCCGGGTAGACCAGACCGATCTGTCGACGGACCTCGTCCAGCGTCTCCATCACGGCGATGCTCTGCGTCGCGGGCAGCAGCGGCGACTCGGTGAGACCGGCGCGGACCAGTCGCTCGAGCTCCCGCGCCTGGTGCTGCATCCCGCGGCCCGCACCGCGGCCCGGCTCGCGGCCGTCGTACTCCTCGAGCAGCGTGCCGTCCGTGGCGATGACGCGCAGCGTGGTCGGCGCATACCAGGTGGGCGCGATCTCGACCCGCGCCCGCGTCCCCAGCACGACGGCGTCGTTGCGCCCGGCGACGTCGAGGGCGGTGTGCAGGACGGACTGCTCCCCCCGCGCGTGGGTGAGCGTGACCGCCGTCTGGCGGTCCACCCCGGTGGGCGTCGGGACCGACCTGCCGTCGACGGTGACCGGGGCACCGAAGAGGTCCCAGGCCAACGAGACCGGGTAGATCCCCAGGTCGAGCAGGGCGCCCCCGCCCAGTGCCGGGTCGAGCAGCCGGCCGGCCGGGTCGTCGGAGAGCTGCTGGCTGTGGTCGGCGACCAGGGTGCGGAGCTCGCCCAGGGTGCCGGCCGCCACGATCTCGCGCAGCCGCACCATGTGCGGCAGGAAGCGGGTCCACATCGCCTCGAGGACGACCAGGTGCCGCGCCCGTGCCTCGGCGACGACGGCCCTGGCCTGGGCCGCGTTGAGGGTGAACGGCTTCTCGAGGAGCACGTGCTTGCCCGCGCGCAGGGCGAGCAGCGCGTGCTCGGCGTGGAAGACGTGGGGCGTGGCGACGTAGACGACGTCGACGTCGGGGTCGGCGACCAGCGCCTGGTAGCTCGGGTGGGCCGTGAGCGGGCGGAGCTCACCGCCACCTCCCGCGGCCGTGCCGGAAGCGGCGGCCGACGCCGCGAACCGTTCCGCCCCCTCCCGGGTCCGTGACCCGACGGCCTGCACGCTCAGCCCGTCGGCCCGCAGGTCGTCGGCGAACCGCCGGGCGATCCCGCCGGTGCCCAGCACCCCCCAGCGCAGCGCGCCGGTCCGCCCACCCGCAGGCTCGCCCGCCCCCGAGTCCGTCCCCGCCTGCGACACGTCGTCCGTCACGTCGTCCCTCCCCCCACCCGTCATTCCACCCACCGTACGGAGTCGCGCTCGGGCTCCTCGGTCGACGGCCTCCCGCGAGAGCTCTCCCGGCCGGGGCGCTTCGCCCGGTAGGCCCTTCTTGGGGTCTTCACCCCATAGCAACGGCGTGTCACGCTGGCAAGTGGATGCCCGCGTATTGATCTCACCGACGCGGTCGCCGCTCAGTCGCACCGGGAGGATCCGTGACCCAGCCGACCCGAATGCTTCGGCGAACCGTCGTCGGTGTCGTCGTGACACTTGTGTGTTCAGGTCTGCTCTCGACAGTGTCCACCGCGCCGGCCGCGGCGGTCACCGAGGTGACGAGCGGCCGCCCCGGGCACACCACCGTGTACACACCGATGCTGACGATCCGGGACAACCAGGTGTACCTGGGGCCGGGGCTGATCATGTCGTACAAGTCGTTCGCCACGAACGGCCTCACGGTTGGCCGAAGTCCTCGACGAGGCCGCAAGCCCCGACCACAGACGGTCTCCGCCCAGTACAACCTGCAGTCCTGGGACGGAACCGCCTGGGTCACCTACCAGTCGAGCGAGCCATACACCTCCCGGATGGGACGGTGGACCAGGCAGGTCACCTTCCCCGCCTGGTCGGTCCAGCCTGCGAACCAGTACACGATGCCGGCCACCTACCGGCTCGCAGTGGCGGTTGCGTGGGCCAACCGGCGAGGACGGACGATCGGCACCAAGGTCATCTTCCACAACCTGCCCTCGGAAGTGCAGTGTGCGACCGTGCATCAAAGGTGCACGAACGACGGGGTCTCCCTCATCGTCTGACGTGTGCCCTGGCTGGGTGGCGGGCACCTCCTTGAGCCGTCGTCCCTACCGCTGCACCGTCACCGCCGCGGCGCCGCTGGCCGAGACCGCCGGCGGCTCCTCCAGCCCCGGCACGGCCAACGGCAGGTCGAGCGGGGCGGTCAGCGTCACCCGGACCAGCCCGGCTGCAGGGTCCACCTGCACGCTGTGGGTCAGCCCCGGGAAGCGCTGCCGGGCGCCCACCAGCTCGAGGTAGTCGCGCACCGCCCGGTCGACGGACTCGCGCTCCTGGCGGAGCCTGTCCTGGGGGATACCTCCGCCGTAGACGCCGGTGGAGCCCAGGTCTGCCCCCTGCAACGCGGCGCCGTCCGCCAGGGTGTCCAGCCCCTGGCGCTGGAGGTAGGCCGCCGAGGCGTCGATCACCACGGCGATGGCGATCAGCAGGATGGCGGCGAAGCCGATGATGAGCACCGAGACCTGCCCTCGTTCCTCGCCGCGGCGGCGCGGCGCCGGGCCCATCAGCCGCCGCCCTGGGTGTACTGCCCCACCGGGACGGTGTGGCTGGCCTCGAGGCCGAAGCTCGACCGGCCGCCCTTCAGCGCGTCCGGAATCGCCGGCAGGTCGACCCCGGAGACGACCTGCACCGTGATCACCGAGGTGCCCTCGAGGCAGCGCCCGGGCCCGTTGCTGCAGGTGACCTTGACCTCGGCGGTCATGCCCTCGCCGCCCTGGTCGTCGAGGGTCTGCTGGGCGATGGCCTCGGCGCGCCGCTGCGCGGTCCCCTCGTCCGGGGAGAGGGCGTACGCGCGCCCCGCCGCGCGGGCGGCGGCGCTCACCGCGAAGGCGCCCCGCTGCACCTCGAAGACCGAGACCACGATCCACACCAGCGGCACCAGCAGCAGGACTCCCAGCCAGACCAGCTCGACGAGCGCGCTGCCCCGCTCGTCGCGCCGGGCGCGGCGCCCCGGGAGCTGCCCGGTGCTCCCCCGTCCTCGGCGGCTCACGGCGCTCCCCCGTCCTCGTGGCCGCCCGCCGCTTCGCCGTCCTCGGGGCTCGGTGCCGCCGGCACCCCGCGGGCGGGGTCCGGCTCGATCACGGCGTTGCCGCTCACCTCGAAGGTGATCGCCGGCCCGCCCAGCCCGAGCGCCGGCACCCGGACCTGCGCCGTCATCCGGTAGGCGGGCTGCCCCTCGATCTCCACCGCCTCGATCTGCGCCCCCTCGACGAGCTCGGGCGCGAGGGCACCGGCGTACTGCTCGCGGGCCTTGGCGAGGCCGTCCTCGGGGGTGGCCTCCCAGGTGGCCGCGTACCTGGCGCCCTCGGCCATCGCCGAGGCGACCGTGTTGCGCACGTGCAGCACGAGCGCGACCTGGAGGATGCCGAGGACCAGCGGCACGAGGATCACCAGCACCAGCACGAAGTCGACGACCGCGGCGCCCTCCTCGCCGCGCCGGCCGGCCCGCTGGCCAGCCCGCCGTCCCGCGCGTCGTCCCGCCTGGCGTCCCATGTCGTCTCGGAGTCGTCGCTGCGGGTGGTGTCCGGAGGTCGCCTGGGACGTCGTCAGGACCCGACGGGCGTGACGCTGCCCAGCGCCGTCTTCAGGATGCTGACCAGCTCGGGCTCGGCGAAGCGGAGCAGCGCCGCGACGATGCCCGCGGACATCACCGTGACAAGCACCCAGCCCGGCACGTCTCCCCGCTGGTCGTCGGCCCGCTCGGCCAGTCTCGACCGCAGACGGGAGCGGCTGCGCTGCGGGGCGTGCGGGACGGTCTCGGAGCTCTGGCTCGGGGTCATGTCTGGTTCCTTCCGTGGGTGGATCGGTTGGTGAAGATCGGTGGGCGGATCGAGGTGGGTCGGTTGCTGGGCCGGCACGTCAGCGGGCCTGCCCGGCGGGCTGGGGCTCAGGGGGTGGCGAGGCGCAGACCGACCAGCCCGGGATAGAAGGCGAAGAGCACGGTCACGGGAAGCACCAGGAAGACGACGGGTACGAGCATCAGGACCTCCCGTCTGGCCGCACTCTCGATCAGCGCGCGACGACCGGCCTCGCGCACGTCGCCCGCCTGCGCGTGCAGCACGTCGGCGAGCGGGGTCCCCCGGTCCACGGCCACCGCGACCCCCTGGGCGAACCGGGCGACCAGCGTCAGCCCGGTGCGCCGGGAGAGGTGGTCGAAGGCGTGCGCCACCGGCTCGCCCGTCCTGATCTCGGAGAGCACGTGGCCCAGGTCCGCCGAGAGCGCCCCGTTGCTCCGGCGGACCACCCGGTCCAGGGCCGCCACCGGGCTTTCCCCGGAGGCCACCGAGAGCGCCAGGAGCTCGGCGATGATGGGGAACTCCGCCACGATCTCGCGCTCGCGCTCCACCGCCCGCGCCGTGAGCCGCTGGTCGCGCAGCACCACCCCGCCCGCGAAGGCGATCAGGCACAGGGCCGCCGAGGTGATGACCGACGAGGAGCCGGTGACGGCGCCCAGGAGCTCCCAGGCGGCCACCGCGGCGAAGCCGACCAGGCCCCAGACCACCTGCTCCACCCGGAACTCCTGGACGGTCTTGTCCAGGTCGGCACGCTCCAGTCGGCGTGCGACCGAGGCGGACCCGCCGAGCACCCGCTCGACCAGGTCGGCGGCCGAGCGAAGCATGGGGCCGAAGAGCTGGCCGGCGGCGCTGACCGGCGAGGAGGAGACCGCCTGGAGCTGCGGCAGGCGGCCGGCCTGGGGCAGGTCCCTGACGTAGGGCAGGACGCGTACGGCGATCGGGGTGCGCCGGATCGCGGCGACCCGGACCGCGACGAGCAGCACCCCGAACCCGGCGACCAGCCCCAGCAGGGCGCCGACCAGCGCGAGGCTCACGACAGGATCCTGCGCTCGACGGGGAGCCGGCCGATGCGGAGCATCATCGCGTAGGCGCCGAAGCAGAGGCTGGCGCCGACCACGAGCACCAGGGCGCCGCTGGGGGTCGCGTAGCGGGCGATCAGCTCGGTCTGGAAGGCCATCATGAGCAGGACCACCCAGGGGGCCGCGACGGCCAGGCGGGCGCCGTTGACGGTCCACGCCTGGCGGGACTCCAGCTCGGAGCGCGTCCTGGCCTCCTCGCGCAGGTAGCCGGAGAGGTTGCGCAGCAGGCGCCCGAGGTCTCCCCCGCCGACCTCGCGCGCGATCCGCAGCCCCTCGACCATGCGGTCGCCGACGGGATCGGCGAGCCGTTCCTTGAGCCGGTCGAGGGACTCCCCGAACCGGCCGGTGACCTGGTAGTCCAGGGCGAACTGGGCGAAGGAGTCGCGCAGCGCCCCCGGCCCGTTGACCGCCAGCCCCGACAACGCGTCGGGCAGCGACAGCCCGGCGCGGACGGCCGAGGAGAGGTTGTCCACCGCCTCGGGCCACACCTCGGCGAACTCGCGCTGCCGCCTGCGGACCCGCCCCGCCAGCACCGCCAGCGGCAGGTAGGCGCTGATCAGGCCGAACGCCAGGGCCACCGGGAAGGCGCCCGAGACCACCTGGACCAGCGCGAGCGCGCCCAGCCCGAGCACCGAGCACAGGGCCAGCAGGCTCGAGACGGAGACCTCGCCCATCCCGGCCCGGGCCAGGAGCTCCTGGAGCCGGCCGGCACGCCGTGACCCGCTCCGCTCGGCCCGGGGCAGGAAGAACGCCGACCAGACGAGCAGGGCGCCGGTGCCGAAGCCCAGGCCGACCAGGGCGCCCATCAGGAGCCGCCCCCGTTCAGGAGCTGGTGGACGTCGACGCCGACGCGCTGGTAGCGCTCGGGGCGGTGGGGCACCCCTCCGGTCCAGCGGAGCCCGGCGCCGCCGGGGCCCGAGGAGCGCTCGAAGATCGGCTCGATCTCGATGACGTCGTCCTCGACCCGACCCGGCACGGCCACGATCTCGTTGACCCGGCGCACCCCGCGCACGTCGATGCCGAGGTGGACGACCAGGTCGACCGAGCTCGCTACCGTCGGCACCACGAACCGGGCCGAGATGTTCTCCCCCGCCAGCAGCGGAAGGGTGCACATCTTGACCAGGGCCTCGCGGGCGCTGTTGGCGTGCAGGGTGCACATGCCGGGGAGCCCGGAGTTGAGGGCGAGGAGCAGGTCGAGGCACTCCTCTGCCCGCACCTCGCCCACGATCACCCGCGAGGGCCGCATCCGCAGCGACTCCTTGACCAGGTCGCGGAGCCGGATCTCGCCCGTCCCCTCGAGCCCGACCTGACGGGTCTGCATGGGCACCCAGTCGGGGTGGGGGAACTTCAGCTCGAAGACCTCCTCGGCGCTGATCACCCGCTCGCCGCCCGGGATGGCGGCCGCCAGGCAGTTGAGCATGGTGGTCTTGCCGGCCTGCGTCGCGCCGGCGACCAGGATGTTGAGCCCGGCCCGCACCGAGGCCTCGAGGAAGGCGGCCGCCGCGGGGGTGAGGCTGTCGAGCTGGACGAGGTCGGCCAGGCGGGCGGCCTGGAGCCGGAACTTGCGGATGTTGACGGCCGTGAACCCCCGGCTGATCCCCTGCAGCACCACGTGCAGCCGGTGGCCGTCGGGGAGCATGGCGTCGACGAAGGGCTGGCTCAGGTCGACCCGGCGTCCGCTGGTCTTCAGCATCCGCTCCACCAGCTCGGTGACCTGGGCCTGGGTGAGGACCAGGTTGGTCAGCTCGTGGCGGCCGTGGCGGGCCACGAAGACCCGGCTCGGGTCGTTGATCCACACCTCCTCCACCGTCGGGTCGTCGAGCAGGCTCTGCAGGGCGCCGAAGCCTGCCACCCGGGCCACCAGCTCGTCGACCAGCGCCTCGGCATCCGGCACCGGCGCCACCGCGCCGGTCAGGGACTGCTCGTCGTGGGCCGTCACCAGCTGCTCGGCGAGCTGACGGACCCGCCCGGCGTCGCGCTGGGGATCGATGCCCTCGCGGCGGACCACCTGGCGCAGCCGCGCGTCCAGCGCCTCCACCACCTCGGGCGGGCTGCTCACCGGCAGCGACGAGCCGGAGGCGGACACCACGGACGCGGTCATGGCTCTCCCCCCGAGCTCTCCTGCGACGACCCGAACATCGACCCCAGCGACGCTAGTGGAGCGCGAGGGGGCCTCGGCCGCCGTCCCGCGCTCCTGTGGAGGACACGCCGCCCGGGCGGGGAAGTTACCCACGATGGCGTAGGCGGGATACCTCAGCGGGCATAGGCCGAACGACGGACGAACGACCGGGGAGCCCGCCGCCGGCGGGCCGGACGGACTGCGACCCCGGGCTATCGGGGGTACGACGGGGACACCGGGCCACCGGGAACGGCGGCCATCGGAGCACGGGCTACCGCGGCAGGGTGAGGATCTCCGCGCCGTCGTCGGTGATCGCGATGGTGTGCTCGCTGTGCGCGGTCCGGCAGCCGGTGGCGCTCTTCAGCGTCCACCCGTCGTCGTCGGTGACCAGCTCGTCGGTGTCGGCCATCACCCACGGCTCCAGGGCCAGCAGCAGGCCAGGGCGCAGCGTGAATCCGCGACCCGGGCGCCCGTTGTTGGAGACGTGCGGGTCCTGGTGCATCGTCGAGCCCACCCCGTGCCCGCCGAACTGGGTGTTGATCGGGTAGCCGGCCGCCGCGAGGACCGAGCCGATCGCGTGGGAGAGGTCCCCGATCTTCGCGCCGGGCCCGGCCGCGGCGATCCCCGCCGCCAGGGCCCGCTCGGTCGCCTCGATCATGGCGGTGTCCTCGGGCCGCTCCACCTCACCGACCACGAAGCTGATGGCCGAGTCGGCGACCACCCCGTCGAGCGAGACGGCCAGGTCCAGGGAGAGCAGGTCGCCCTCGGCCAGCTCGTAGTCGTGCGGGAGACCGTGGAGCACGGCGTCGTTGACCGAGGTGCAGATGTAGTGGCCGAAGGGCCCGCTGCCGAACGACGGCGCGTAGTCGACGTAGCAGGAGACGGCCCCGGCGTCGAGGATCATCTCCTTGACCCCCCGGTCGATGTCGAGGAGGTTGGTGCCCGGGGTGCTGCGGCGCCGCATCGTCTGCAGGATCTCGGCCACCAGGGCGCCCGTCTCCCGGCCCAGGGCCACCCGGGCGGGATTGAGGATCTCGATCATGTGACGCCTTCCCGTGCTTCGGGACCGGTACAGCGCGACCGGCCCTCGCCCCGAAACTATCGCGGCCCGCCCAGCCCGGGACGGCAGCCCGGGACGCACGCCGGTGATGCACCCCCCGCGACTCACGCCGCGACTCACGCCGCGGCGCACGCCGCGCGACGCAGGGCCGGGGCCGGCGGCGGAGCGCTCAGCCGGTCTTGGAGTAGTTGAGGTCGGTCGCCTGCTGGTAGGCCGCCACCGCCGCGAGCTGCGACTTGACGTTGAGCTTCTGCCGGATCGCCCTCACCTGGCTGCGCACGGTGCCCTCGCTCACCCCGCCGGCCTCCGCGATGGCCTTGATCGACAGGCCCTCCTTGAGCATCTCCAGCACCGCCCACTCACGCGGGGAGAGCGCGGAGATCCGCAGGATCAGCGACCGGCGCGAGGCCCCGAGGCGCTCCCACTCCGCCAGCACCTCCTCGCGGGTCGACGCCGGCATCCCCGGCCCGCCACGGGCCACCGCCCACAGCGTGCGGGTCAGTACGTCGAGCCCGGCCGACATCGGGACGATGCCCAGGCAGCCCGCCGCCACCAGCGCCCCCCAGCGCGCCGGGTTGCGCGAGCCGGTGACCACCAGCCAGCGCATCCGGATCGACTCCACCATCGCCAGCGCGTCGCGCCACTGGCCCAGGTCGTCGATCTCGGCGACCACCACCCCGACCCCGGCCTTCTCCCGGGCGATCTCGCGGCGGGCCTCCATCAGCTCCTGGCGGGAGCGCGGGCTGGCCATCCGGACGATCTGGAAGTCGCGGGCGCTCAGCGCCACCTCGATGGCCTCGCCGACGAGGTGACCCTCGGCGACGACGACGACCTTCGGCGGGGACGCGCTCACCGGTCCTCCCCCTCCCCTCGGCCGGCGCTCACGAGATGTCCATGAAGACGTTGTCGATCAGCCCGTTGAACTGGTCGGTGTCGCGGGGCTGGATCCGCCCCTTGGGTGTCACCTTGCCGCCGATGGCGACCGGCTCCGAGCGCCGGAACTCGATCGCCCCGACGGCGGCCGGCACCGACCACACCTGGGGGTCGGGTCGCCCGGGCTCGCCCACCGCCAGGGTCAGCTCGTCGTGGCGCAGCTGGCACATGATGCGGTGCCACTGCTCACGGTCCACCGAGACCTTCGCCGAGACGATCGCCTCGCCCGTCTCGCCCCGCACCCGGCACGACGGCACGTCGCCGTCGAGCTGGAGCTTGACCTGTGCCTGGTCGTCGAAGAGACCGCGCTGCATCACGTTGTCGCCGTTGTCGCCCTGCGTCGTGCCCTGCTCGGCGTCGAGCATCACGTCGGCACCCCAGCGGAAGGCCCGGCTCCCGGGGCTGAGCTGGTCGGCGCCGCGGGGCTTGACCACCAGCACCGCGGCCGGGGTGGGGCCGGCGTCGCTGAACGGCGGGGTCCGGACCGCGTAGCCGGAGCGGCCCACGACCCGGTCGAGAGTTCCGCCGCCGGCGGTGCTCACGCTGATCCGCAGGGTGGCGGTGCCGGAGCTCTGCACCCGCCGCATCGGGTCGCCCTCAGCGCTCAGCCCTTCGTCGAACTCCAGCACGAGCTGGCCCCGCGGGCCCGGCAGGCTGGTCGCCCGCTCGGTGGCCTCGGTGGCGGAACCGCACCCGACCAGGGTGAGCAGGACGAGGACGCAGGCGGCCCCGGACAGCCGCCCCGATGCGTCTGTCTTCTTCACTCCCACCCACTCCCACCTGGTTGGCGACCGGGGTGGTCACCGAACCCCTGACACTGCTCTGATCTTTCGTCCCTCGGCGCTGCTGAACCTTCTCCCCCGCGGCGCCCGAACCGCCTACCTGAGACCGATGGCGGTGGAGAACACGATGGCACGGGACACCTCCACGGTGGTCCTGCCCACCAGGTTGCCCGCCGGCCCGGCGGCCACGGGGCCGTTCGAGTCCGAGATGGTGGCGGTGATCCGGCCGCTGCCGGCCCCCGACGACGTGGCTCGCGCGGTCTGCCCCCCGATCTGGCTCCAGGAGGTCTCGGCGGCCGCCTTCAGCGCCCAGTAGCTCGCCAGCCACCCCCCGTCCGCCGGCGCGGTCACCTGCGGCGTGGTGAACTCGGTGCCCCGCGAGGTGTGGAGACGCCCCTTGTGGTCGGCCACGTAGGCCTGGAGCCCGCCCGTGCCGCGGTAGGCGGCCACCGAGAGGTCGCCCTTGGCCGCGGCCCCGACGTCGACGCGGACGCCCTTGCCGGCGTCCCCGGCCGCCGCGTAGCGCCACCACGACCGACCCGCGACCCCGCCGCCGGAGAGTGTCTCCAGGGGCGTCCAGCCGGCCGGGGCGGTGACCTCGACGTCGCTGTTGAGAGCGAGCTGGAGCACCAGCAGGTCGCCGGCCGCCACCGTCGCCGGCAGCACGACCCGGTGGCTGGTGCTGTTGCTGTTGGCGGAGGCGGCCCCGCCGAAGACGACCTTGAGGAGGTTGGCGGCCACGTCCTGGGTGGTGCTGACGCTCACCCCGTCGCTGTCGGTCACCGTCAGGGTCACCCGGCGGGTGCCTTCGGCGGCGTAGGTCTTCTTCGGGGTCATGCCCGTGCCGTAGGTGTCGTCACCGAAGTTCCACGCGTACTGCAGGGGCCCCTCGGCGTCGGTCGAGGCCGAGGCGTCGAAGGAGCAGCTGGTGCCCAGGCACGAGGCGGTGAAGGCCGCCTGAGGGCGCTGGTTGACCCGGACCACCTCGACGTCGCGAGTGACCCGGCTGCTCCCGCCCCGCGTGCTGGTGATCGACAGGGTGACCTGCCGCCGGCCGTTGGAGGCGAAGGTGTGGGTGGCAGTCGGGCCCGTCGCCGTGGCGCCGTCGCCGAAGCTCCACTCGTAGGAGGCGACCTCGCCGCCCGGCGTCACCGACGACGTGCCGTCGAAGGTGCAGGTGAGGCTGGTGCAGGAGAAGTCGAAGGAGGCCTGCGAGTCCATCGGCGCCCCGCGTCCCTGGGCGTCCTGGAAGACGAAGAGGTCCCGCGCGGTCCAGTTGACCCCGCCGGTCCGCGGCTCCGACACCATCGCCATGGTGCCGGCCACGGGCGCGCCGGAGGTGCCCTTCTCGGTCCAGTCGATCCGGCGCAGCGCCCCCGAGGCGTCGGCCCAGTAGAGCTTGCCGTCCGCCAGGAACATGCCCCGGACCCCGGAGAAGCTGATGCCGGAGACGTTGCCGGAGGCGACCAGGCGCTTGGCGCCGACGACCCCGCTCTGCGGGGTGAAGTAGCGGTAGCGCAGCTCGTTGGTGCCCGACTGGGTGAAGTAGAGGCGGCCGTTGTCGTAGAACATGCCGGTCGCGGAGCGCATGTCCTCGCGCCAGGTCGTGTCCAGCCGGATCAGGTCGCTGGTGTTGACCCGCTCGACCGGACCGAGGGTGGTCCCGTCGAAGGTCCGCCGCACGAAGGTGCCGTCGGACTGCGCGAGGTAGAGCCAGCCGTTGACCATGAACGCGCCCTTGACCGTGCTGGTTGAGAGCCCGGAGACCGAGCGGGCCGGGCCCACGACACCGTCGCGCAGGCTGCGGGCGGTCACCGTCGAGCTGCCGACGGTGTAGACGTCGTTGGGCAGCTGGGCCGAGCGGACGGCCGGGAAGGTCACGCCGTCCAGCGGCAGCCGGGCGATCCGCGGCCTGAGCTGGCCCGCCCCGATCCGCTCGGTGTCCGAGGCGACCCACAGGCCGCTGCCGGTCAGGGCGAAGTCGAAGACCCCGATGCCCCGGTCGCGGCCCGGGTTCCAGGAGTAGGGCAGCCCGTTGGCCGGGTCCAGCGCGGCGATGCCGGCGCGACCGACGGCGCCGTAGCTGCCGACGTCGGAGCCGTAGGGGTTGTTCTGCCAGCGGAAGTGGCCACCGACGTAGACCACCGACTCGGTGACCTCCACGGCGTAGAGGGTGTCGCCCCCGGTGAGGTTCACCCACGAGGGCTGCACCGTCTGGCCGGAGGCGTAGGTCTCGAAGCGGGAGGAGGCGTCGCACGGCGAGTCCGCGCCGCCGTAGGCGCCGGTGGTGGTCACCACGAAGAAGGAGCCGTCGGGCGAGAAGTCGACGTCGCGCATGTAGGTGTCGAACGACTTGGAGCACGTCGCGGTGAAGAACCTGGTGTTGAAGTCCGTCTCGCGCGCCTCGGAGCCGCTGATGTCGAGCTGGAGGAGCTGGTGGCGCACCACGCCCTGCAGGGTGTCGAAGTTGCCGACCGCGACCAGCCGGTCGCCCCGGGGGCTGACGTCGATCTTGAGCACGTTGGTCGCGCCGCTGTTGTGGACGCCGGCGATGCGCTGGCGCATGTAGGGCAGGAAGGCGCCGCTGCGCGGGTCGACGGTCGCCAGCGCGGTCTGGTCGTGGCCCTGGACGTGGGTGAAGTGGCCGGCGACCCACAGGCGGCCGCCGGTCAGGCGCAGGTCGCGGACCTGGCCGGTGATCTTGCCGGCGTCGAAGGGCAGCACGGCGCCGTCGGAGATCCGGACCAGGGCCAGGTTCTTGCGGCTCTGGCCGCCGATGCTGGTGAACTTGCCGCCGACGTAGACCGACTGGCCGTCGGCCGCGGGCAGCACCACGCGGACCACGCCGTTGGGCTGGGGCACGAAGCTCTGGCTGATCTCGCCCGAGACCGGGTCGAAAGCCAGCAGGTTCTCGCGGGACAGCTGGCCGGTGGCGCCCTCGTTGCGCGCCTTGCTGAAGTCACCGCCCAGGACCATCTTGCCGCCGGCCTCGACCACGGAGTAGACCATCCCGTCGAGCACGTGCGGGGTGCGCGCCGCCGCCACGTCGCGGACGAGCTGTCCGCCCGGCTGGACGACGCCGACGGCGGGGAGGTGGCCCACCAGCGCCGTCACGCACGCGAGGACGACGATCGCCAGCGCGCGGTTGATCCTGCTGCCCATATGCCTTGCCACCGTTCCTAGAACCAGCTGGCGACCCTTGCGTCACCGGGACCGTTGGCCGTCCCGAGGTGGCCACCAGGGGGAATCTTGACCAAGGAACCTCCGGATAAGCCGTTCGAGGGCATGATTTCCCCTCAATTGATGACGCTCCCCGAAGGGGTCCCGGCCTGTGATGGACCGCATGACGCAGCTGGTGGGTGAGGCTGCCTCGCCGACCCCCGTGCGGACGTCGCCGCCCTCCCTGGCCGGCCCCGCTCGCACCCGCTGGTGGCGCCGCCTCGGCCAGGGCTGGCCGCTGGCCGCCATGCTGCTCGGCTGGCCCGTCTGGTGGCTCCTGGGCCTGGCCGAGACCGTGCCGCTCCTGGTCGCGGGGGTGATGGCCGTCCAGCTGGTCCGCCAGCCCCTGGTCCACCTGCCGCGCGGCTTCGGGTGGTGGGCGCTCTTCCTCGTCTGGATCGTGCTCGGGGCGGCGATGCTCTGGATCGACGCCCCCGGCGCGGTGCCCGGCGGGGCCGGCGGGGGCAGGCTGATGGTCTTCGCCTTCAAGCTCGCCTGGTACGTCGCCTGCACGGTCGCCCTGGTCTGGATCACCACGATGCCGCGCCGCACGGTCCCGGACCGCCTCGTCCACGGCTCGGTGGCGTGGATGTTCCTGGTCAGCACCGCCGGCGGCCTGCTCGCGCTGATCGCCCCCACCCTGGAGCTGCGGACCCCGTTCGAGATGCTGCTGCCGCCGGGAGTGGCCTCCAACGCCTTCGTCCAGTCACTGGTCCACGTCGAGGTCGCCGACGTGCAGACGGTGCTGGGCACCGAGGGGACCCGCCCCAAGGCGCCCTTCGCCTACACCAACACCTGGGGCGCGGTGATGGCGATGTCCCTGGTCTTCGTGGGGGGCTGGCTGGCCCGGGCCCGCGGCCGCTCCCGGGTGCGCTGGTCGGTGGTCGCCCTGGTGAGCGTGGCCGCGGCCCTGCCGCCGGTCCTCTACTCCCTCAACCGGGGGCTGTGGGGTGCCCTGGCCATGGGCGGGGTGGGCCTCGCGCTGCTCGCCGCGGCCAAGGGGCGACCGGCGCTGCTGATGGCGTGCGGCCTCCTGGCCGGCATCGGCCTGCTCACCGTGCTGGTCACCCCGCTCGGGGGCCTGGTCACCGACCGCCTCGACAACCAGCACAGCAACGACCGGCGCGGCGGCCTGCTCACCCTCACCACCGAGTCGGTCTCCCAGGGGTCGCCGGTGCTCGGCTTCGGCGGCACCCGGGACGTCCAGGGCAGCTTCGCCTCGATCACCGGCGCCTCCACGCCGGACTGCCCCGGTTGCGGGGTCCCCCCGCTCGGCACCCAGGGCCTGCTGTGGATGGTGCTGTTCTCCCAGGGCTGGCCGGGCCTGGCCTTCTTCCTCCTCTTCATCCTGCTGGCGCTGCTGAGGTCCTGGCGGTGCGCGACGGTCAACGAGACGCTCTGCACCTTCGCCATCGCCTTCTTCCTGCTGCAGCTCCCGATCTACGACACCCTCGGCCTGCCGCTGATGGTGCTGATGCTCGCCATCGGCCTGGTGGCCCGGGAGCGGCGCGAGGCCGACGGCAGCGGACCGCCCCGCCTGCTGACCACGCTGCCCCGGCTCGTCGCCGAGGTACGGCGCGGGCGCGTCGTCCTGATCGGCACCGCCACGGTGGGCGCGGTGGTGGGGCTGGTCCTGGCGCTGCTCGCCCCCGCTCCCGACCACGAGGCGAGGGTCGCCATCGCGATCACCCCCGCCCCGGTCTACCTGGAGACCGAGGTGCCCGAGGAGGAGGCGGTGGAGGAGGAGCTGAAGCGGCCCTCCCAGGACATCACCGTCGACACCGAGGCGGCGCTGCTGATGTCGGAGGCCACGCTGCGCGCGGCCGCCAGCTCGGTCGACTCGACCCCCCGCCGGCTGCGCGAGGGCCTGGCCGTGACCGGCGAGCCCAACTCCAGCGTGCTGGTGATGCACGTGCGCTGGCCCGACCCGGCCGAGATCCCCGCGCTGGCCACCGCCGTCAGCGAGTCCTACCTCGACGCCCGCGAGGACTACCTCGAGCAGCGCCGCCAGGACGTCGTCGCCCAGCTGCGCGAGGAGCTGCGCGAGCTCCAGGGCGGGGCCGCCTCGGAGGAGGCCCGGGCGAGCCTCAACGCCGCGATCAACCAGCTGGAGACCGACCGCCGGGCGGTCGGCGAGGTCGTCCGCACCGGTGAGCCCGAGCCGGGGCGACGCGACTACGAGCTGCTCACGGTGTCCGGGGGTGCGGTCGGCCTGCTGGGGGGTGTCATCCTGATGACGCTGATGCCCCCACGTGCCAGGAGACGAGAGCGTGACTGAGGCCTGCCCCGACGTGGACGTGGTGATCGCCACCCGTGACCGTCCCCAGCTGCTGCGGCGCGCCCTGGGGGCCGTGGTCGGGCAGGACTATCCCGGGGTGGTGCGCACCTGGGTCGTCTTCGACCGGAGCGAGGTGGACCCCTCGCTCGCCTCCACCGACCCCCGCCGGCCCGTCCACCCCATCGCCAACACGCGCTCCGCCGGGCTGGCCGGGGCCCGCAACAGCGGCATCCTGGCGGGGACCGCACCCTGGGTGGCGTTCTGCGACGACGACGACGAGTGGCTCGAGGGCAAGCTGCTGGCCCAGGTCGGCGAGCTCGCCCGTACCGGCGCCCCCACCTGCGTGACCGGCATCGTGGTGGCCTACGGCGAGACCCGCACCCCGCGGGTGGCGACCCGCGACGAGCTGACCCTGGCCAACCTGGTGCGCAGTCGCGTGATGTCGGCGCACCCCTCCACGGTGATGGTCGCGCGCGAGGCGCTGCTGGGCGGGATCGGCCTGGTCGACGAGGAGATCCCCGGCAGCCACGGCGAGGACTACGACTGGATCATCCGCGCCGCGCGCCACGGCGGTTTCGCCGTCGTGGAGCGGCCGCTGGTCCGGGTCACCTGGGGGCAGTCGATGTTCTCCCAGCGCTGGGCCACCATCGTGGCGGCCACCGACTACTGGCTGGGCAAGCACCCGGAGTTCCACGCCGATCCCCGGGCGCTGGCCCGGCTCCTCGGCCAGCGCGCCTTCGCGCTGGCCGCCCTGCGCGACCCCGGGGCCTGGGCCGCGATCAGGGCCACGGTCCGGGCCAGGCCGATGGAGCGACGCTGGCTGCTGGCCGCCTCCGTCGCACTGCGGCTGGTCTCGGCCGAGCGGCTGATGGACCTGGCCCACCGCCGCGGTCGCGGCATCTGACCCGCCGGACGCCGGTCTGGAGTGGCCTAGTCGGACCCGAGGAATGACCCGGGTTATCTACCCCAGATAGGGGATGGATCGCGAGACGCCTTACCGAAATTGGGGTACGTTCGGAGCATTGGTATGAGGGAGATCACTTCCCCCGCCGCCGCTTCACCTTCCGCGACTCCCGCCCCTCGCCCGGCACTGCGCCGGCCCCACGAAGGTTCTGCCCGTGACCCATTCACGCACCTCGGTTCAGCGCGCCCTCCTCCCGGCGCTGGCGACCGTCCTGATGGCTTCTCCCCTCCTCCTGGTCCCCTCCTCCGGCGCAGCGCCGGCGCAGGACGGCACCCAGCGAGCCGCCGCCTCCGCCCCCGCCCCGTCGTCCCGAGCGCTCTTCAACGAGACCTTCGAGTACGGCACCCGCGGCTGGACGGCCCGCGGCAAGGCCCGGCTGACCACCGTGGCGGAGGGCCGGCGCTCCCACCGCGCGGCCCGCCTGAAGGCGACGTCCACGGGCCTCGTGGTGGCCGCCTCCACCGCCCACGCCCGCGACCTCAAGGGTGCCCGGCACGAGGTCACCGCCTGGCTCCGCTCCACCCGGGGCCGGGTCCCCGCCCGTCTGGTGGTCCGCGAGGTCGAGCCCGCCACGGGTGAGGTGCTGGACACCCGCCGGGACAGGCTGACGGTCGGCAAGGCCTGGTCGCTGGCCCGGGTGCGGGTCGTCCGCAGCTCCGACACCTCGGTGGTCAAGGTGGAGGTGCGCACCCGTCAGTCGCGCCAGGACCGGGTGCTCCTCGACGACGTGCGGGTGCTGCGGGTCAAGAAGGGCAAGAAGGCGCGGCAGACGCCGCCCAAGGACCGCAAGCAGAACCCCGAGTCGAAGAACCCGAAGAAGAAGAAGCCACGCAACCAGAAGCCCAAGGGCCCCAAGCCCCCGGAGCCGACCTCCCCGCCGACCACCGAGCCCACGCCCACGCCCACGCCCACCGACGTGGCCGGCTACCTGAGCAACGGCTGCAGCTACGACAGCCGGGGCCTCCCCGCCTGCGGCGCCTACCTGGGCTCGGCCTTCGGGGCCAACTCCGACCCGGCCCCGATGGAGGCGGCCACCGGCCACCGTCTCGGCGTGCGCCGCACCTACTACCAGGGCCACCAGGTCGACAAGGCGGTGTCGGTCTCCGCCGCCGACCTGGCCGCCGGACGACTCCCCTGGATCAGCTTCAAGCTCCCGCTGAGCTGGGAGGACATGGCCGCCGGCAAGGGGGATGCCTGGGCCCTCGACCTCGCCGGCAAGCTCAAGACGGTCGGCGGACCGGTCTGGGTGGCCTTCCACCACGAGCCCGAGAAGGACGGCGACATCCGGGCCTGGAAGGCCATGCAGGAGCGCCTCGGCCCGCTGGTGCGGCACGCCGCACCCAACGTCGCCTTCACCGTGATCACCACCGGCTGGAACCAGCTCTACGGGCCCGCCGAGTTCCGGCTGGAGAACATCTGGCCCCAGACCAAGGTCGATGTCGCCGGCTTCGACGTCTACAACTGGCACATGACGAGGAAGTCCGACGGCACGCTCATCACCAAGACCGAGGACGTCAGGTCGGTCTACTTCGAGAAGTTCCAGGCGTGGGCCGCGGCCCACGACACCACCTGGGCGCTGGCCGAGACCGGGCTGACCGACGAGGCCTTCGCCGCCGACCAGGGCTGGCTCCAGCGGACCTACGCCCAGCTCGTCGACACCGGCGGCCTGGCCATGGCCTACTTCAACACCGAGCTCAACAGCTACGGCAACTCCTACCCGATCACCAGCCCGGCCAAGTTCGCCAGCTTCTCGGCCGCCCAGGCGGGCGCCCCGCTGCTGCCGACCCGCTGAACCGGCCGCTGAGCCGCTCACAGGTGTCGCAGGACGCCGGAGGCGGCCGGCTACGGGAGACTGCTCCCGTGCCCGCCGCCTCCGACGACGCCCTGGACGTGCTGCGCTCCACCCTGGAGCGGCTGTGGCCGGGGGCCAGGACCGAGCTGGTCCGCTCCCGGCGCGACGACCCGGGGGCCACCGCGGAGTTCCTGCTCCTCCCCCACGCGCGCTCCCCCCGACTCCTGCTCCCGGTGGGTCCGGCCGCCGCCGCGTCGTCCGTGCTGCGCTTCAGTGCGGCCGCCCGTCCCGCGGAGATCGGCGCCCGCACCCTGGCCTCGGCGGCCCTGCGCGCCGGCGCCACCCGCGCCCTGCCGGAGCGGCTGCTGGTCCACGCGCCGGCCGGCGACCCGGGCGGGCCCGGCTCGCTGGCCGACTTCCTGGCCCGGCAGCTGGGGACCTCGCGGGTCGACTTCAGCCTCAGCGTGGGTCCCGCCCGGGTCAACCGCAAGCCGGTGCTCCAGCTCTTCGACGAGCGCGGAGGCTCCCTGGGCTTCGCCAAGCTGGGCGACTCCGCCACCGCCGCGGCACACGTCGGCGCCGAGTCCCTGGCCCTGGCGACCCTGGCGGAGCTGGCGGCCGATTCCCCCTTCGCCACGCTGCGGGTGCCCCGGCTCCTCTTCACCGGGGCCTGGCACGACGTCCGGGTGCTGGTCCAGGAGGACCTCCGCGTCGGGCCCGCGGCGGCGCTGCCGGGACGCCGCGGCCTGATCCGGCGGGCCGGCGACGAGCTCGCGGCGGCGTTCTCGGCCGAGCCCACCCCCCTGGCGGAGCTGTCCTGGTGGCAACGCTGCCTGGCCCAGGCTCGGGCCGCGCCCGACCGCGAGGCGGGCGCCCGGCTCGCCACCGCCATGGACACGCTGTGCCGCCGCCACCCCGGACCGGTGCCGGTCGGCGCCTGGCACGGGGACTGGACCCCCTGGAACATGGTGCCGGGCGGAGCCGCCCACGGCGGCCGCGCCCTGCTCGTCTGGGACTGGGAGCGCTTCGAGACCGGCGTCCCCGCCGGGCTGGACCGGGTGCACTTCGCCGTCAACGCGGCCACCCGGCGCCACGGGACCACCGCGGAGGTGGTGCTCGCCGCCCTTCCGGGGACCGGAGCGGTCGAGGCGGCCTACCTGGTGGCCATCACCGCGCGCTACCTGGAGATGTCGGCCGCGCCGGGGGGCGAGCTGATCGTGCCGCGGGCGCTGGTCTCGCTGGCGGCGCTGGAGTCGGTGCTCGCCGGGCGCTGACGCCACATCGGCGGGCGGCCCAGGTAGGTCTCGAGCTGGGCGTCGGAGGACTCGAAGTGCTGGAGCAGCAGCTCCCGGCGCTGCTGCGGCAGGCGGGAGCCCCCGGGCCGGGCGTTCCACCGCTCGACCCGCTCGGGCAGGTGGACGGGGATCCCGAGGCGCCGCTGCAGGTCGGCGAACTCCCGGGCGGGGTCGGCGAAGAAGGCGTCGGCGTCGACCACGTGCACCCGGTCCCGGCCCAGGGCCTCGACGAACCGCGCGACCTGGCTGCCGTACTCCCCGCGGGCGAGGTAGGCGTGGTGACGGTGGGTGTGGCTGCGGTAGCCGGGATCGCCGGCCAGGCGGTCCACCTCGCCGTCCAGGCGGCGGGCCTCGACCGCCAGGGCCTCCTCCAGGGGCAGCTCCTCGAACCCGCGGGCCAGCTCGTGGCGGTGGGCCGACATCGCCCGCTCCACGGGGTCGCGGACCAGCACCACCACGTGGACGTCCGGCAGCTCCGCGGCCAGGCGCTCGGCGGCCAGGGGGTGGAAGAGGTAGTAGCCGCTGCTCTCGAAGGCCCGCGCCTGCGGGCCGCCGAGGAGACGCCCGGTCAGCCGGAGCGGGAAGTGCGCGCGGTACCAGCGGGGTCCCTTGTGGTGGTGGTCGTCGAAGTAGCCGGTGCCCTTCGACTGGGTGGGACGCAGCAGGACGGGGTGCGACTCCAGCATCCGGAACAACGTGGTGGTGCCGCACCGCTGCGCGCCGACCACCACCACCGTCGGCGTCATCCGCAGGTCGGCGGTGAGCCAGCCCCAGCCGAAGGTGAGCGCTCGCAGCACCCGGACCACCGGCTCGGGTGCGCGCTGCCTCACCGCGGAGGTGATCTTCCTGAGTCCCACGAGCTGGGTTCCTTCCGGTCGGGTTCCCGAGGAGACGGCGGCGCCCGAGACCCGCGCGCGGGCCGAGCGCCCGAGGACGTCGAGCTGGAGGTGGCGGCGCAGGACCAGCACCGCCGAGAGGTAGAGCGCCAGTGCCGCGGCCGCGGCCACCGGCCACGACGCCCCGGCGCGGGTGAGGCTGAGCACCGGCACCGCCACCGCGAGCAGGCAGACGCCGCCGGCGAGCCACACCACCGGAGCCAGCCCGACGACCCGGACCTCCCGGCGGACGAAGAAGACCGCGAGACCGGCCTTGACCAGCACGGCCGCGGCCCACGCCGTGGCGGCGCCGACGATCCCGAGGACCGGGATCAGCGCCAGGCACAGCGCCAGGTCGACGGCGAGCGCGACCACGGAGTTCACCATGCTCGTGGTGCTGCGCCCGGCCATCACCAGCAGCGTGTCGACCGGGCCGGTGGCCGCGGTGACCAGCATCGCGAGCGTCATCGCGATCACCACCCAGCGGGCCTGCTCGGTGTCGTAGCCCGGCCCGAAGAGCCCCAGGTAGGCGGCCGGGGCGCAGCCCACGGCGAGGTAGAGCGGCCAGGAGAGCAGGATGCTCCAGGCCGTGGCGGTCTGGTGGACGGTGGCCAGGTTGCTCCGCGAGCCCTCCAGCAGCAGGGTGGCGAACCGCGGCTGGAGCACCTGGGTGACCGCCGTGGCCGCCACCTGGCCCAGCGCCACGAAGCGGGTGGCCGCGGCATAGAGCGCGGCGTCCTGCGGGGTCAGCAGGGCGGCGACCAGCACCACGTCGACCTTCTGGATCCCCAGGCGGGCCACCACCGAGAGGGTGCGCGGCCAGGTGAACGACCAGAACTCCCGGGTGGTCTCCGCCGTCACCCCGCCCGGGTCGTCGGGGTCTGCGGCCAGCCGGCGGGCCAGGAAGGTGCGCAGCGCCAGGGTCGACCACAGGGCCGCCACCGGGTACCAGGCCAGCCAGGCGAGCATCAACCCCACCGGGTCCGCGCCGGCGGCGCCGGCGAGGGCGACCCCGGCCACCTGCGCGAGCGAGCGGCCGATGCGGTCCACCACCACGGTCTCGTGCATCCGGCCGAAGGCGCGCGTCCCGGCCTGGCCGAACTCGGCCAGCACCGCCAGCGGGAGGGCGAGCGCGAGGACCCGCAGCATGTCGGCCCCGGCGTCGCCCCACTCCATCAGTCGGGCGGCGGGGCCGGAGACCAGCAGGACCAGTGCGCTCAGCGCCAGCGAGCTGGCCAGCACACCGCGTCGCGCCTGGCCGAACAGGGCCCGCACCTGAGTGGCTCGGCCCTCGTGCTCCAGGCGCTGGCCGAAGCGGGCCAGTCCGGCCTCGGTCCCGAGCCCGGCCAGTCCCACCAGGATCAGGAAGACCGCGGTCGCGGCGAAGAAGAGCCCGGTCACCTCCGTGTCGAAGGCGCGGGCCACCACCAGGACGAGCCCGAAGGTGGCCACCGCGGAGACGGCCGACCCGGTCAGGCTCAGGCTCGCTCCCCGGGCGACGTGGCGGAGGTGCTGCCGCGCCTCGGTCATGGGGCGGGGGCTTCCTCGGTCCGGTGGACCAGCACGAGTCCGACGACCTGCCCGCCGGCGCTCCACATCATCGAGCGGGCCGCGGAGATGTCCTTGAGCCTGGTGCTCTCGGCGTGCACCTCGAGCAGCACGCCGTGGGTGTGGCGGACCACCGCCTGGCTCCAGGCCTCGTGCGCCGAGCCGGCGTCCAGCAGCACCACGTCGGCGCGCTTGCCCAGCTCGCCGAGCGTGGTGCCCATGTCGGGCGAGCCGAGCAGGTCCGGCAGCCGCTCGGGCATCCGCCCGGGGACCACCCGGGAGAGGTGCGAGGTGACCGGGACCAGCACGTCGTCGGGCGAGACCCGGTCGAGCACGAGGTCGGAGAGCCCCTCGCGGTTGCCGGCCCCCGAGGTGAGCTCGACCAGGACCGCCTCGTAGCGGGCGCGGGCCATGCTGCGCGCCAGCCCCTCGGCCACGTGCACCTCGCGCCCGGCGCTGACCAGCGCGAGCACCAGCGGCCGCTGCGGCAGCGCGGCCAGGATGCCGGAGCGCAGGCCGGCGGTGGTGAGGTCGTCGCCGTCACCGGCGTCGGCGACCTCGCCCAGCACGGGGACGCCGACCTCGGCCAGGTCGTCGATGGAGCGGACGCGGCCGTCGCGGCGGGCCCGCACGGCCGCCGCGCCGAGACTGCCGCCCAGACCGAGCAGCAGGCCCAGCCCGGCCATCAGCTCGCGGGGGCCGAGCAGCCCGGCCTCGGGCAGCGCCGCCGGGGTGACCACCTCGCCCGGGTCGGCGCGGGCGGCCTGGAGCGCGGAGAGCTGGGCGCGCAGCTCGACGAGCTGGGTGTTGATGTCGAGGATCTGCTGGCGCACGAGCAGGGCGCCCGGGGAGTCGGGCTGCGCCGCGGGCAGCTCGCGCGACTTGCGGTTGAGCTCCTGCTGACGCTGGGCGATCTGCTCGCTGACCTGCTCCGCGAGGGCGCTGGAGGCGGCCAGGGCGCGGCCGCGCCGGAAGTCGAGGTAGGACTCGGCGAACGCCTGGGCCGTGGACAGCGCCCGGTCGGGGTCCCGGTGCTCGGCGGCGATCCGCAGGATCTGGGTGTTGGGCGGCACCTCGACCGAGACCGACTCCAGCAGCTCGGCCGGCGACAGGTCGAGGGCCAGGTCGACCAGCACGTCGTCGGCGACCGCGTTGGAGCGCACCAGCTGCGCCTCGGTCTCCAGGTTGACCAGCGCGCTCCCGGTCCCGTCGGGACTGAAGGCGTTGCCCTCCAGCGGGCTGATCAGCACCACGGCGGTCGCCTCGTGGTAGGCGGCGCGGCGGGCGCCGTACCACCCGCCGGCGAGCAGGCCGAGCAGGCTCGCCAGGACGGCCAGGGCCACCCCGGTGCGCAGCCCGCGCAGGGCGCGCCGGGTCCACCGGTCCTCCGGCTTGAGGTACAGGTCGTACGGACCGCTCACCCAGCAAACTCCTGTCGACTGTCGGTGGCGGCGACGCAGGGCCGGACCGCCTCGGTTCCGTCGCACCCGCCACGACGAGCCCAGGGGCCATGGTCCGCCCTCGGAGGCCCCGGGGGGCACGAACGCCGAAGTTATTCCCCACTATTGATGAGCCTGCCCTCCGGATGCCTCGCCTCCCCCGCTCTCCGGCCGCCGCCGCGTCACCCAATTGAGGCAACGGATTCCCGAGACCGGGTGACGCCGAAGGAGGACAGGCCGTAACCTCCCTGGTGGGAGAAGACGCCAGGACCCGGAACCGGGCCGGTGTCCGACACGGAGGCCGGGGCGGCACCTCGGTAGACCAGCGGACGGCGGCCGGCGCCGCAGATTCGCCCGAACTCGTCCCGGACACCGGGACGACGAGACACGGTAGGGCGACAGTTGGAGGGCACGATGAGAGGCACATCGAGGGTGTGTGTCATCGAGGACCACACTTTGTTCGCGGAGTCGCTGCAGATCGCGCTCGAGCTCAAGGGCCACGAGGTGCGCCGCGTCCCGCTCCCCGCCGACCTGCACCAGGCCACCAGCCTGCTCCCCGCGGTGATGAAGCACCAGCCCCACGTCCTGCTCCTCGACCTCGACCTGGGCAACGCCGACGGCAGCCGGCTGATCGAGCCGGTGGCCCGGGCCGGGACCGCCGTGGTGGTGCTGACCGGCAGCAGCGACCGGGCCCGCTGGGGCCAGTGCCTGCGCCTGGGCGCGCGCAAGGTGATGGTGAAGACCGCGCCGCTCAACGAGATCCTGGCGACGATCCGCCTCATCGGCGAGGGCCGGCCGGTGATGCCGGTCGCCGAGCGCGAGGAGCTGGTGCGCCACTGGCAGGAGGAGCGAGCCGCGGTCAGCGAGTTGCAGGACCGTCTCAACCGGCTCACCGCCCGTGAGGCCGAGGTGCTCGGCCAGCTGATGGACGGGCGTCAGGTCCGCCAGATCGCGGAGACCAGCGTCGTCTCGGAGGCCACGGTGCGCACCCAGGTGAAGTCGATCCTCTCCAAGCTCGAGGTCACCTCCCAGATCGGTGCGGTCGGGCTGGCCCACCACGCCGGCTGGGTCGCCCCCGTCTCCTCCTGACCTGCCCGACTAGACCACCGGGCCTTGGCCGGAACAAATCCGGTCCTGCTGTCACATGCCCTATTTGGGGCATGCGTGCCTCTCGTTCGTTTCATAGCGTGAGCGCCGTCGCCCGCCAGGGTGACCCTGTGACTCAGGGATGCGGCGTGGGGGGGGACCGTTCGATGCGAGTGCTCATGGTCTGTTCCTCCGGCGGGCACCTCACGCAGCTGATGTGCCTGGAGTCCTGGTGGACCGAGCACGAGCGCCGGTGGGTCACCTTCGACACCGAGGACGCCGTGACCAAGCTGGCCACCGAGGACGTCGTCCACGCCCACCACCCCACCACCCGCAACCTGCGCAACCTGCTCCGCAACACGGTCCTGGCCTGGCGGGTGCTGCGCGACTACCGCCCCGACATCGTGCTCACCACGGGTGCCGGCGTGGCGGTCCCCTTCTTCTGGCTCCGTCGGCTCGTCGGCGCCAAGACGGTCTATCTCGAGGTGTTCGACCGGATCGACTCCAAGACCCTCACCGCACGGCTGTGCCACCCGGTGACCGACCTTTTCCTCGTCCAGTGGCCCGAGCAGGAGCTTCTCTACCGTGACTCAGTGCTGCTGGGGAAGGTGTGGTGACCATGCTCTCCCGCCAGATCCGCATCCCTCGGCAGCGGACCCTCCCCACAGTCCTGCGCAGCCCGGCCGGTCCCGGGGTCGCCGTGCTGCTCGGCACCGACCACCACCCCTTCGACCGGCTGGTGGGCTGGGCGGCCACGCTGGCCGCCGAGAGCCCCGACCCCTGGTTCGTCCAGCACGGCGCGACCGACCTTCAGGTCGGTCTCGACGGTCGCCACATGCTCGGCGGCCGCGAGCTGGCCCGCCTCCTGGACTCCGTCGACGTGGTCATCACCCACGGCGGCCCGGGTCTGATCATGGAGGCCCGCGGCGCCCGGCACATCCCCATCGTGGTCCCCCGCGACCCCAGCCTCGGCGAGCACGTCGACAGCCACCAGATCCGCTTCGCGCAACGGCTCGACGAGCGCGGCGACATCCGGATGGTCGACAGCCTCGACCAGCTGCGCGAGGCGGTGGCCCTGGCCAAGGTGATGGGCCGCGTCGCCGCCGACGTCCCGACCCAGCGCGCTGAGACGACCGTGCGATTCGGAGAGCTCGTGGACCAGCTGTACCGGGGAGTCCCGGGTCGATGACCGACCTGGCCCCGGCGCCGGGGAGCACCAGGCCCGCCCCGATGAGGCTCCGCCTCGTCCCGGCCCTCGACGACCTGGCACCCCCTCACACCTCGGCCACCGGCGTCCGGGCCACCGGCCGTCAGGTCGCCGTCTCGCCGGCACGCCTGGTCAAGGAGGTGTGGGAGCGGGCCTTCGCCGCCCTGCTCCTGGTCCTGCTGCTCCCGCTGCTGGCCGTCCTCATGCTCGCCGTCCGCTCCGACCGCGGCGGTCCGGCGATCTTCCGGCAGGTCCGGGTGGGTCGCGGGGGCCGCCAGTTCGTGATGCTGAAGCTGCGCACCATGCACCGCGGCGCGCACGAGCGCCTCGCCGACCTGAGCGACCGCAACGAGGTCGACAGGGTGCTGTTCAAGATGCGCCACGACCCCCGCGTCACCCGCCTCGGGCGGGTGCTGCGCAAGTACTCCCTCGACGAGCTCCCCCAGCTGTGGAACGTCGTGCGCGGCGACATGGCGCTGGTGGGGCCCCGCCCGGCCCTGCCGCGCGAGGTGGCGGCCTACCCCCCGGACGCCTTCCGGCGGCTGGTGGTCAAGCCGGGGCTGACCGGCCTGTGGCAGGTCTCGGGCCGCTCCGACCTCTCCTGGGAGGAGAGCAAGCGGATCGACCTGCGCTACGTCGAGGACTGGTCGCTCGCCCTCGACCTGGTCATCGTGGCGCGGACCGCGAAGGCCGTGATCGGCCACCGGGGCGCCTACTGAGGCTGCGGCTGTCCGGGCTTCCGGGCTGTGGGACTCAGTGGGCCCGGCGGGGATCGAACAGGTCCCGGTGCTCCGCGATGCGCGACAGCACCGTCTCCATGTCCAGCTGCTCCAGGGCCAGGGCGTCCTCCGCGCCGGCCTCCACCTCGGCCCAGGTGATCGGCGCGGCGACCGTGGGACGCTCCCGGCCGCGCAGCGAGTAGGGCGAGATGGTCGTCTTGGAGCCGGAGTTCTGCGACCAGTCGAGGAAGACCTTGCCGCCGCGCCGGGACTTGGTCATCGTCGCGGTGACCAGGTCGCCGTGCTCGCGCTGGAGCTCCTCGGCGACCTCCTTGGCCAACGCGGTCGTGCCCTCCTCGTCCAGCTCGCCGTCCAGGCCGGCATAGAGGTGGATCCCCTTGCTGCCGCTGAGCACCGGCCTGCCGGTCAGCCCGCGGGCCTCGAGGTGCTCGCGCACCATCAGCGCCACCCGAGCGCACTCGTGGAGGCCCGCCGGCTCGCCGGGGTCGAGGTCGATCACCAGGCGGTCGGGGTGGCGCAGCGTTCCGTCCCCGGCGACCCGCCACTGGTGCACGTGGAGCTCGAGGGAGGCGAGGTTGACCAACCAGGTGAGCGTGGCGAGGTCGTCGACCACCGGGAAGACCAGGGTGCCCGAGGCGTCCGAGCCGGCCCTCGACCCGGTCGTCGGCACCTCGGCGGTGCGGACCCACGACGGCGTCCGGGCGGGCACGTTCTTCTCGAAGAAGCTGCCGTCCTGGACCCCGTGCGGCCAGCGGATCCGGGTCACGCAGCGGTCAGCCAGGTGCGGCAGCATCACCGGGGCCACCTGGGCGTAGTAGTTGAGCACCTCGCCCTTGGTGGTGCCGGTGCGCGGGTAGAGCACCTTCTCCAGGTTGCTCAGCCGCAGGGTCCGGCCGTCGACCTCGACGTGCACCTCACTCATCGTCCTGCCCCTCCCCCTGCTCGGCCGGATCGTGCTCGGCAACCTCCTGCTCGGCCGGATCCTGCTCGGCCAGGTCCTGCGGGGCCAGATCGGTCCGGACCCCCCGGAACGACGGCTGGCGCAGCCGCGCGTGGTGGGAGAAGCCCAGCGACTCCACGTCGACGACCAGCTCGGGGCGCACCCAGTGGGTGCCCACGGCGTCGACCCGCGGGATCTCCTCGGCGAACGGCGACTCCGGGCTGGCGAGCGGCTCCAGCAGCGCCCTGAGCACCGGCCCCACCCGCCCGGCGATCCCGCTGCCGACCCGGCCCCGGAAGCGCAGGCCACCGGGAGTCACCTCGCCGACCAGCAGGGAGCCCACCCGCTGGGACGACCCGGTCTCGGGCCGCCACCCGCCGACCACCCACGAGGTCCGCTCGCGGTGGGGGAACTTCAGCCAGTGGGGGGTGCGCACGCCGGGCGTGTAGCGCGAGGAGAGGCGCTTGCTCACCACCCCTTCCAGCCGCTGCTGGCGGGTGGCCTCCCACAGCATCTCGCCGTCGTCGTAGACCGGAGGGACCTGGCACCGGTCGGTGCCCAGCCCCAGCGCCTCCAGCCGGCCCCGCCGCCGCTCGAGGGGCTCGCCGGTCAGGTCGGCCCCGTCGCGGCGCAGCAGGTCGAAGAGCAGCAGGGTGACCGGCCGCGACTCGGCCAGGGCCGCAGCCCGGCGGGCGTTGCGCTGGTGCATCCGCTCGGCGAGCGCGCCGAAGCTCGGCCGGCCGTCGTCGAAGGCCACCACCTCCCCGTCGAGGAGCGCGTCGGGCGCGTCGATCCGGGCCAGCTCGGGGAAGGAGACGGTGACGTCGTTCTCGTTGCGCGACCACAGCCGGGCCTGCCCGGAGACGACCTCGACGAGCACCCGCATGCCGTCCCACTTGACCTCGTGGCACCACTGGTCGCCGGTCGGCAGCCGGTCTCCCCGGGTCGCGAGCATGGGACGCACCGGTTCATCCTCGCGGACAGGGGGTAAGGATGGCGATACTGGGGCGACGCGACCCCGACGCGTCGCTGGGAGAGGAGATCGGCACATGAGGGCGATCTGGAAGGGCTCGGTCTCGTTCGGACTGGTCAACGTGCCGGTCAAGCTGTACTCGGCGACCGAGTCGCACGACGTCTCGTTCCGCCAGGTGCACGCCAAGGACGGCGGCCGGATCAAGTACCAGCGGGTCTGCTCCGTCGACGGCGAGGAGGTGCCCTACGCCGACATCGCCAAGGGCTACGAGACCGAGGACGGCGAGATGGTCATCCTCACCGACGACGACCTGGCCCAGCTGCCCTCCACCTCGTCGCGCGAGATCGCGGTGGAGAAGTTCGTGCCCAGCAGCCAGATCGACCCGATGCTCTTCGAGAAGAGCTACTACCTCGAGCCGGAGAAGAGCGGGGCCAAGCCCTACGCACTGCTGCGCCAGGCCCTCGAGGAGGCGGACCGGATGGCGGTGGTCACCGTCGCGCTGCGCCAGCGCACCTCGGTGGCGGTGCTCCGGGTCCGCGACGACGTGATCGTGCTCCAGACCATGATGTGGCCCGACGAGGTCCGCACCCCCGACTTCTCCGTCGAGGCCGGCGAGGTGAAGCCCAGCGAGGTCAAGATGGCCCAGATGCTCGTCGAGACGCTGGCCGGCGACTTCGACCCCGCCGAGTTCGAGGACGACTACGCCGAGGCGGTCGAGGAGCTGGTGACCTCCAAGATCGAGGGCGGCGAGGTCAAGCGGACCGCCACCTCCACCAAGTCCTCCGGCGAGGTGGTCGACCTGCTGGCCGCCCTGCAGAAGTCGGTCGCGGCCGCGAAGAAGGCGCGCGGCGAGGAGGTCCCCGACGACGCGGACGACGCGACTGGGACGGGCGACGGGGACGCGGACGACTCGGACGACGCAGGCGACGCGGACGACGCAGGCGAGGCGGACGCGGCCGCGCCGGCCGGCAAGGCGACCGCACGCAAGTCGCCCGCCAAGAAGACCGCCCCGAAGAAGGCCCCCGCGAAGGCCGCCACCAAGGCCGCCGCGAAGAAGGCTCCGGCCAAGAAGGCCGCCGCCAAGAAGACTTCGAAGAAGGCGCCGGCGGCGAAGAAGGCCAGCTGACCCGCGGCGAGTCCGGAGGACGGCCTCAGGCCAGCAGGCTGCGCACCACCCGCAACGCCACCGACATGCGGGCCAGGTCGGCCTCCTCGTCCAGCACGATCTCCTCCAGGGTCTGCACCGCGCCCCGCACCACCTCGGGGCGCTGCGCCTCCCAGGCGGCCACGCGCTCGTCGGCCGAGCCGTCGGGCGCCGCGGCGAGCGCCTCCGCGGTCAGCGAGGCGTGCACCGAGTAGAGGTCGTCACGCAGCGCGGCCCGGGCCATCGTCTGCCAACGGTCCGTGCGCGGGAGCTGCTGGATCCGCTGCACCAGCGAGGGCAGGCCCAGCCGCTCACCGAGGGCGAAGTGGACCCGGGCCACCTCGTCGGCCTCCAGGGACTTGCGCTGGGCGGTCTCCACCACGGAGAGCAGCGCATAGCTGGGCGGCAGCACCGCCACCCGCACCGCCAGCTCCTCGGGCACCCCGTGGTCGACGAGCCGGTCCCGGCGCTCCTCGAAGGCGGCCAGCTCCCGGCCGCCGAGCAGCCCCGGCAGGGCCGCCATCGTCCGCTGCACCGGGACGCTGAGGGAGTCGACGAGCTCCTCGCTCTGCAGCGGTCGCCGGTGGGTCACCAGCCAGCGGGAGGCCCGCTCGACCAGGGTCCGCATCTCCAGCCGCATCTGCGTCTGGAGCGAGGCCGAGAGCCGGTTGTCCCACTCCTCCAGCTCGCGGCGCAGCGCGAGCGAGCCGAAGACCTCCCGGGCCACGAAGTTGGCCCGGGTCAGCTCCCCGGCCCCGGCGCCGGTCTCCCGGGCGAGCCGGGTCCAGTAGGTCATCCCGGCCCCGTTGACCAGGTCGTTGACGACCTGGGTGGTGATGATCTCCCGGCGCAGGGGGTGAGCCAGCATCTGGGCCCGGTGGTCCTGGTGCATCCGCTGGGGGAAGTAGGTGATCAGGTCCAGGATCAGGTAGGGGTCGTCGGGCAGGTCGGTGGCGAGCAGCTCGTCGGCGAGCACGATCTTGGTGTAGGCCAGCAGCACCGAGAGCTCGGGCAGGCTGAGCCCCTCCCCCCGCTCGAGCCGGCGGCGCACCTCCTTGCGGTCCGGCAGCGCCTCCAGCTCGCGGTTGAGCACCCCCCGCCGCTCCAGGTCCCGCATCCAGTCCTCGTGGACGTGGAGCATCGCCGGGGCCTGGCTCGCCGCGTTGGCCAGTGCCAGGTTCTGCTCGTAGTTGTCACGCAGCACCAGGGCGGCCACCTCGTCGGTCATCTCGGCCAGCAGGGTGTTGCGCGCCTCGGCCTCCAGCTGTCCGTCGGCGACCGCGCGGTCGAGCAGGATCTTGATGTTGACCTCGTGGTCGGAGGTGTCGACCCCGGCGGAGTTGTCGATGAAGTCGGTGTTGATCCGGCCGCCCTCGCCGCCGCAGCCCTCTCGCGCGTACTCGATGCGGCCGAGCTGGGTGAAGCCGAGGTTCCCGCCCTCGCCCACGCAGCCGGCCCGCAGGTCGGCGCCGTCGACCCGGATCGGGTCGTTGGCCTTGTCCCCGGCATCGGCGTGGCTCTCCGAGCTCGCCTTCACATACGTCCCGATGCCGCCGTTCCACAGCAGGTCGACGGGGCTGGTCAGGATCGCGCGCATCAGGTCCGAGGGCGGCATCTTGTCCACGTCGTCGGGGATGCCCAGGGCCCGGCGCACCGCGTCGTTGAGCGGGATCGACTTGCTCTCCCGGCTGTGCACCCCGCCACCCTCGGAGATCAGCGCGGAGTCGTAGTCGCGCCAGCTGGAGCGGGGCAGCTCGAAGAGCCGCCGGCGCTCGGCGTAGGAGGCGGCGGGGTCCGGGTCGGGGTCGAGGAAGATGTCGCGGTGGTCGAAGGCGGCCACCAGCCGGATGTGCTCGGAGCAGAGCATGCCGTTGCCGAAGACGTCGCCAGACATGTCGCCGATCCCGACGCAGGTGAAGTCCTCGGCCTGGCAGTCGACGCCGCGCTCGCGGAAGTGGCGCTGCACCGAGACCCAGGCGCCACGGGCGGTGATGCCCATCCCCTTGTGGTCGTAGCCCACGGAGCCGCCGGAGGCGAAGGCGTCACCGAGCCAGAACCCGTAGTCGCGGGAGATCTCGTTGGCGATGTCGGAGAACGAGGCGGTGCCCTTGTCGGCCGCCACCACCAGGTAGGAGTCGTCGCCGTCGTGGCGGACCACCCTCGGCGGCGGCACGGTCCGCCCGTCGACCAGGTTGTCGGTGACGTCGAGGAGGCCGCGGATGAAGCTGCGGTAGCAGGCCACCCCCTCGGCCATCCAGGCCTCCCGGTCGGAGGGGTCCGGGAGCTGCTTGGCCACGAAGCCGCCCTTGGCGCCGACCGGCACGATCACGGTGTTCTTCACCATCTGCGCCTTGACCAGGCCCAGCACCTCGGTCCGGAAGTCGTCGCGCCGGTCGGACCAGCGCAGCCCGCCGCGGGCGACCCGGCCGAACCGCAGGTGCACCCCCTCGACGCGGGGCGAGTGGACGAAGATCTCGTAGGCCGGCCGCGGCTCGGGCAGGGTGCCGATCCGCTGCGGGTCGAGCTTGAGCGCGAGGTAGGGGCGGGGCCCGGCCTCGGGGTCGTCCCCCTCCGGCCGGAAGTAGTTGGTGCGCAGGGTGGCCTGCAGGTGGGTGAGGTAGGAGCGCAGGATCCTGTCGTGATCGAGGCTGACCACGTCGTCCAGCGCCGCCTCGAGCCGCTCCTCGACCACCGAGACCAGGCTGGTGCGGGCTTCGGCGTCGGCGGCCAGGTCGTCGCGGCCGGGGTCGAAGCGCGCCTCGAAGAGCTGGACGAGGAGGCGCGCGATCTCCAGGTTGGTGAGCAGCGCACCCTGCACCGAGGTGACGGTGAACGGCGCGTTCCCCTGGCGCATGTAGCGGGCGTAGGCGCGCAGCACGCTGACCTGTCGCCAGGTCAGGCCGGCGGAGAGCACCAGCGCGTTGAAGCCGTCGTTCTCGTTGCGTCGCTGCCAGGTGGCCAGCAGCGTCTCGACCGCCAGGGCGGCGGCGCCCTCGACGGGCGGCCGCTCGTCGCGCAGGCCGAACTCGTAGACGTGGGTGGGCCGGGCCAGCCCCTCGAGCTGGTAGGGCCGTTCGTCGACGACCTCCACGCCGAGGGAGGAGATCATCGGCAGCACCTCCGAGAGGGAGAGGGGTGCCCCGAGCCGGTAGATCTTGAGCCGGGCCTGGCTGCGCCGCTCCTGGTCCTCGTCGGCGAGCAGGACCAGGTCGAGGCCCTCGTCGCCCTCGATCGCCTCCAGCCGGAGCGCGTCCTCGGCGGCCGTGGCGGCCGAGAAGTCCTCCTTGTAGGCCTCGGGGAACGCAGCCGAGTAGCGCCGGGCCAGCTCGGCGCCACGGTCCTCGCCGCAGCGCGCGACGAGCTCGGCACGCAGGTCGTCGCGCCAGGAGCGCGAGGCCTGGGCCAGCAGCTGCTCGACCGTGGCCGGGTCGACGTCGCGCAGCACCCCGCCGGCGGCCGGGTGCACCACGAAGTGGACCCGCGCCGTGGCGGACTCGTTGACCCGGGCGGTGAACTCCACGTGCTCGCCGTCGAGGTGCTCGCGCAGGATGGCGGCGAACCGCTCCCGCACGGTCGTGCTGTAGCGGTCGCGGGGCAGGAAGACCAGGGCCGATACGTAGCGACCGTAGGTGTCGCGGCGCAGGAACACGCGCAGCTGGCGGCGCTGGCCGGCGTGCATCATGCTCTCCGCGATCGGCGCCAGCTCGGAGAGCGGGGTGTGGAAGAACTCGTCGCGCGGGTAGTGCTCGAGGGTGTCCATCAGCTGCTTGCCGGCGTGGCTGCGCCGGTCGAAGCCCACGCTCTCCAGGATCCCCGCGGCCTTCTCCCGCAGCAGCGGGATCCGGGTGATGGACTCGGTGTAGGCACCGCTGGAGAGCAGCCCCAGGAAGCGCCGCTCGCCGACCACCCGGCCCTGGGCGTCGAACTTCTTGACCCCGACGTAGTCCAGGTAGGCGGGCCGGTGGACGGTGGCGCGCGAGTTGGCCTTGGTCAGCACCAGCAGGGTCCGCTCGGCGGCCTTGTGGGCGGCGATCTCGGGCAGCCGCGAACCCTCCCCGCTCATGTCGGGGTCGGCCCGCAGGATGCCCAGCCCGGTGCCCGGCACCGCCCGCAGCAGCACCTGGTCGGGCTCCTCGCCGGTCTCCAGCCGGTACTCGCGGTAGCCCAGGAAGGTGAAGTGGTCCTCGACCAGCCACTGCAGCAGGGCCCGGCCCTGGGCGACCTCGTCGTCGGGCAGGGCGGGCGGGTCCTCGCGCAGCTCGGCCATCACCCGCTCGGCCTCGGCCCGCATCTTGGCCCAGTCCTCGACCGCCTCGCGGACGTCGCGCAGCACCCGCTGGAGGTTCTCCTCGACCACAGCCGCCTCGTCGGCGTCGACGACCCGGTCGAACTCGACCGACATCCACGACTCGACGCTGCCGTCCGCCCCGGCTTCCGGGGCCACGTGGGCCGTCTCGTCGACCGGACGGACCGACTCCAGGGCACCGGTGATGTCGCGGGCCACCGCGAACCGGGGGTGGATCACCCGGTGCACCCCGGAGCCGAGGCGGTCCAGCTCCATCGTCACCGAGTCGACCAGGAACGGCATGTCGTCGGTGACGATCTCCACCACCGAGTGGCCCTTGGCCGACCAGCCGGCCTCCTCGGCGACGGGGGTGCCGACGCGGACCACGGCGCGACCCTGGGGGCGCTCCTGCGCCAGCTGCCGGTGGCTCGCCCAGGCGCCGTACAGGTCGGCGGGAGTGCGCTCGACCACGTCCTCGGGAGCCACGTGACGGTAGTAGGCCCGCACGAGGGACTCCTCGTCCTCCCCCGGGTCCCGACCCGTCGTCCGACCGCGCCCCAGGGCGACCGCCTCCACCAGCAGCTGTGACTTGTCTTCCTCGAGGTCCACGGACACGCCCCAGACCCTAGGCACAGGGATGTGAGCCACACAACACCATCACCCCCCGGCGCGTCCCCGCCGGGCCCGCCGACCCGTCATGATGTCCCCCATGACGAAGCGACTCACGCACCTGCTGACCTACCCCGCCCCCCTCGAGGAGGTGGCCGCGATGCTGCGCGACCCGGGGTTCCGTGAGGAGGTCTGCCGGGAGCAGCACGTGCTGGAGCACCGCGTCTCGGTGGAGGAGCTCGGCGCCACCACGGTGGTCACCGTCACGCAGGTCCAGGAGGCCCGCGGCATCCCGGCCGTCGCAGCCAAGATCGTCGGGGACCGCATCGACATCGTGCAGACCGAGACCTGGCACGACCACGAGCGCGCCGACTACCGCGTGGAGATCCCCGGGAAGCCGGGCGAGATCTCCGGCACCGCCGTGCTCACCGAGTCAGGGGGCACGACGACCGAGACCGTGTCCCTCGACATCTCGGTCCGCGTCCCGCTCGTCGGCGGCAGGATCGAGGGGGTCGTCCACGACCTGGTCGTCAAGGCGCTCGAGGTCGAGAACCGGGTCGGCCGCGCCCGGCTCGCCGGCTGAGGCCTGCTCTGCCCGGTCGGCCACGTCGGCCACGTCGGCCACGTCGGCCACGTCGGCCATGTCGGCCACGTCGGCCCGGCGACGCAGCCACACCACCACCGCGAGCAGCGCGAACGGCCCGAAGGCGAGCAGCAGGATGAGGACCTGCTCGTAGGCGTGGAGCGGTCCCATGTGGAGCGGGAGGACGGGCATGCCTCCATTGTCCTCCCACCCCGCCGGCCGCGGCCACCCCGGCCGGTCGGCGGGGGCGTCGCGGGGGCGTCGGCGGGTCAGTCCATGTGCGGGTAGCCGATCTCGGTCGGCGGCACGAAGGTCTCCTTGATCGAGCGGGGACTGGTCCAGCGCAGCAGGTTGAGCGCGGCGCCGGCCTTGTCGTTGGTGCCCGACGCGCGGCCGCCGCCGAAGGGCTGCTGGCCGACCACGGCCCCGGTCGGCTTGTCGTTGACGTAGAAGTTGCCGGCCGCGAAGCGCAGCGTCTCGCTCGCCCAGGCCACGGCCGACCGGTCCTGGGCGATGACGGCGCCGGTGAGCGCGTAGGGGGCGAAGGACTCCATCTGGGTCACCACCTCCTCGAACCGGTCGTCGTCGTAGACGTGGACGACCAGGATCGGGCCGAAGTACTCCTCGGAGAACATCTGGTCGGTGGGGTCGCTGGACTCCACCACGGTCGGGCGGACGAACCAGCCGACCGAGTCGTCGCACTCCCCGCCGGCCAGCAGGCTCAGGTGCGGCGTCTGCGCCACCCGGTCGAGCGCCCGGCGGTGCCGGTCGAAGGCCCGCTGGTCGATGACGGCGCCCATGAAGTTGCCCAGGTCGGTCACGTCGCCCATGGCGAGCCCCTCGACCTCGGCGACCAGCGGGTCGCGCACCTTCTCCCAGACCGAGCGCGCGACGTAGGCCCGCGAGGCGGCCGAGCACTTCTGGCCCTGGTACTCGAAGGCGCCGCGGACCATCGCCACCCGCAGCACGTCGGGGTCGGCGGAGGGGTGGGCGACGATGAAGTCCTTGCCTCCGGTCTCGCCGACGATCCGCGGGTAGGCGCGGTAGGAGGAGATGTTCTCCCCCACGGTGCGCCACAGGTGCTGGAAGGTCGCGGTGGAGCCGGTGAAGTGGATGCCGGCCAGGTCGCGGTGGGCCAGCGCCACCTCGGAGACCGCCAGCCCGTCGCCGGGCAGCATGTTGATCACCCCGGGCGGCATCCCGGCCTCCTCGAGGAGCTGCATGGTCAGGCTCGCGGCCAGCTGCTGGGTGGGCGAGGGCTTCCACAGCACGGTGTTGCCCATCAGGGCGGGGGCGGTGGGCAGGTTGCCGGCGATGGCGGTGAAGTTGAACGGGGTGATGGCGTAGACGAAGCCCTCGAGCGGGCGGTGGTCGGTGCGGTTCCACACCCCACGGCTCTGGGCGATCGGCTGGTCGGTGAGGATCTGCTTGGCGTAGTGGACGTTGAAGCGCCAGAAGTCGATCAGCTCGCAGGCCGAGTCGATCTCGGCCTGCTGGGCGGTCTTGGACTGCCCGAGCATGGTGGCGGCGTTGAGCCGCTGCCGCCACGGGCCGGCGAGCAGGTCGGCGGCCTTGAGCAGGATCGCGCACCGCTCGTCGAACGACATCCGCTGCCAGGGGCCAGCCGCCTCGTGCGCGGCGGCCACCGCGTCGGCCGCGTCCTCGGCGCTCGCGCCCCGGAAGGTGGCCAGCACGTGCTGGTGGTCGTGGGGCTGCACCACCGAGGTCTCGGGTCCGCGCCCGGCCCGGCGCTCCCCGCCGATGTGCGCGGGCAGCTCGGACTGCTCGCCCTCCAGGCGGGCCAGCTCCACCAGGAGCTCCTCGCGCTCGGGCGTGCCCGGGGCGTAGGTGAGGGTCGGCTCGTTGACCGGGGCCGGAGGGAATGCGATGCCGTCCATGCTCGCGACCTTAGCCCGGCTCAGACGAGGTGCTCCAGCTCCTCGGGGGCGAACCAGGCGAGGTCGTCGTCGGGATCGGCGCCGGCGGCCCTGTCCTCGGTGTCGAGGTGCACGGCCACCACGTCGCGGCGCGCCGTGCCGGCCGGGGCCCCGGCCTCGGGGTCGGTCGCGAGGTCGGTCGCGGGGTCGGTCCCGGTCTCGGTCACCACCACGACCCGCCGGCCCCCGGGCACGCCCAGCCGGGCGCCGAGTGCGGTGGAGAGGTCCGCGGCGGTCATCAGGGCGGCGTACTCGGACTCCTCGTCGTCACCCTCGGCCCGGACCGGGCCCTCCTCGGCCACCTCGTCGGGCGGCAGCACGCCGCCGGCGACCAGCACGCCCAGCCCCCGGGTGGTGGTGGGCAGGTACAGCCGGGTGCTCACCGGCCCTCCTTGCCGGCGCGCGGCGGCGTGGCGCCGCTCTTGCGGCGACCGCGTGGCGCGCGGGGGCGGGAGTCGCTGGCGGAGTCCTTCAGCTCCTCGAGGGCCTCGACCACGCACTGGCCCAGCACGTCGGCGTCGGGGAGCAGGTCGCGGTCGGCGGTGATGCCGTAGAAGACCCGGCCGTCGTAGGAGGTGACGCCGATGGCCAGCGCGTGGCCGGGCAGGAGAGGGTGCACGGGATAGCTCTCGAGCATCTGGGCGCCGCCCGCGTAGAGCGGGAACTGCGGGCCGGGGACGTTGGTCACCGAGAGGTGGAAGCCCCGGCGCAGCTCCTGGGCGGCGACGCGCGAGCCGAGCGCGTGGAAGGTGGTCGGCGCGAAGCCGGCGATCCCGGCCAGCCGCCGAGCGCCCACGGCCAGGCCGGTCTCCCGGTGGCTGTGGAACCCGTAGCTGACCTGGAGCAGCCGGACCACGGGGCTGGGCTCGCCGATCGGCAGGTAGACCTCGTGCCCGGTCACCTGGGTGCCCAAGGAGGTCGCCTCGAGCTCGTGGTCGATCACCGACATCGGGACCACCGCCCTGAGGCGCTTGATGCCGTGCAGGCCCTCGTCCCGGGTCATCAGCCACCCGCGCAGCGCGCCCGCGACGGTGGCCAGCACCACGTCGTTGACGCTGGTGCCGTGCACCCGGCGGATGCGCCGGTAGTCGGCCAGGTCGGTGGCCACGGTGACCACCCGGCGCTGCTGGGAGAGGGGCCCGTTGACCGGCGACTCCGGGACCGGCCGGCGGTTGGACAGCGCACCGGCGACGTGGCTCACCCGGTGGCGGGCGTCGTCGGCGGTGCGCAGCAGCGCGCCCAGGTTGCTGCGGGCGGTGTTGACCAGGGTGCGGGGGGACTCCAGGCTCTCCAGCAGCGCGCCGGCGACCAGCGAGGCCGGCGTCGGCGCGCGCCCCGGGCGCCACTCGTCCCGGCCCAGGGGCGCCTGCTTGGGGTCGACGTCGAGCATGACCTGGCCCAGGTCGACGGTCTCGATCCCGTCGACCAGGATCTGGTGCGACTTGGCCAGCACGGCCACCCGGCCCTCGGCCAGGCCCTCGATCACGTAGACCTCCCACAGCGGGCGGTTGCGGTCCAGGGACCGCGACACGATCCGGGCGGTCAGCTCGCGGAGCTGGTCCATGGTGCCCGGGCGCGGCAGCGCCGAACGGCGTACGTGGTAGCTGAGGTCGAACTCCTGGTCGTCGACCCACACGGGGTTGGCGATCCGGCCGGGGACGGCCTGGAGCCGCTGCCGGTAGCGGGGCACGTAGGCGATCCGCTCGGCGATGAGCTCGACCACCTGGGAGTAGTCGAACCCGCGGGCGCCTGGCTCGAAGACCTCCAGCGTCGCGTTGTGCATCGGTGTCGAAGGCGAATCCGTGGCGAGGAACGCCAGGTCTCGCGGCCGCAGCCGCTCACTCATGTCTGCCCTTCCGTCCTCGGACTTGCCTGCTCATGGGATTCTGGCAGAAGGACCCCACCCACAGGAGGAACGCCCAGATGCTTGCCCCGATCCGCCGCCGTCGGCGACTCGCCGCCGGAGCCGCCGCCTCCTGCCTGGTGCTGCTCGGTCTGACCTCGTGCGGGGACGACTCCGCCGGTTCCGCGGACCCCGCGGAGGGCTCGACCACCCAGCAGCAGGCGCCGATCCGGGTGACGGTCGAGGGTGACAGCATCCAGCCCGCCGGCGAGCGGGTCCAGGTCGGGGTCGACGAGCCGGTCATGATCGAGGTGACCTCCGACCGCGACGGCGAGCTGCACGTCCACTCCACCCCCGAGCAGGAGATCGCCTTCACCGAGGGCACCACCGAGCACGAGCTGGTGCTCGACCGCCCGGGCGTGGTCGAGGTCGAGTCCCACGACCCCGACCTCGTCGTGCTGCAGCTCGAAGTCCGCTGAGGTGGAGCGCGACCTCCTCGCCCACGGGCTGGGCGGGGCCAAGGACCTGCCCATCTCCCCCGAGCTCGCGATCGCCGGGGCGGTAGCGGCCCTCGTCGTCTCCTTCAGCGTGCTGGCGCTGGCCTGGCGCACGCCCCGGTTCGACGGCGAGCCCGGCCGGCTCGCGCCGGAGCGGCTGCGCCGCGTCGTCGCCTCGGCCTGGTTCGTCGGCGTCGTGCGGGCGCTCGGGATGGCACTCTTCGGGTGGTTCCTCTTCGCGGCCGTCCTCGGGGAGAACCTGGTCATCAACCCGGCCCTTGGCATGTTCTACGTGCTCCTGTGGGTCGGCCTGGTGCCGCTGAGCCTGCTGCTCGGGCCGGCGTACAAGGCGCTCAGCCCCGTGCGCACCCTGCACACCGGCCTGGCCCGGCTCACCGGCTCCGACCCCTCGCGGGGCCTGCGCGACTACCCGGCCCGGTGGGGCTACTGGCCGGCGGCGCTGGGGCTCTTCGCGTTCGTCTGGCTCGAGCTGGTGCACCCCGACTCCACCCAGCTCGGCACGGTACGCCTCTGGGTCGCGGTCTACGTCGCGGTGATGGTGCTCGGCGGGGCCGTCTTCGGGGACAGGTTCTTCGAGCACGCCGACCCGTTCGAGGTGTACTCCACCCTGGTCGGTCGCCTCTCGGTGTGGGGACGGCGCGACGACGGCGAGCTGGTGCTGCGCTCCCCGCTGGCCAACCTCGCCCGGACCCCCGCTCGGCCCGGACTGGTGGCGGTGGTGGCGGTGCTCTTCGGCAGCACCGGCTTCGACTCCTTCCGCGAGTCACCCCCCTGGTTGCGCTACGTGCAGTCCTCCGAGCTCAGCTCGGTGCTGCTGGGCAACCTGGCGCTGCTCGCCTTCTGCGCCGGGGTGGGCCTGGTCTTCGCCGCGTCCACCGCCGCCACCGGCGTCGGGGACGACGTGCAGCGGCGCCGCCTGCCCGCGCTCTTCGCGCACTCGATGGTCCCGATCATCGTGGGCTACATCGTGGCCCACTACCTGTCCTACTTCATCGAGTACGGGCAGGTCACCCTGATCCAGATGAGCGACCCGCTCTCCCGCGGCGACGACCTCCTGGGCACCGCCGACCTCCAGGTGAACCGCTGGCTCTCCTACCACCCCACCCTGCTGGCCGACATCAAGGTGCTCGGCGTGGTGCTGGGCCACGTGCTCGGGGTCGTGGCCGCGCACGACCGCGCGGTCAAGCTGCTGCCCCGTCAGCACCAGCTGACGGGTCAGCTGCCGCTGCTGTTCGCCATGGTGGGCTTCACCGCCGGCGGTCTGTACCTGCTGTTCGCGGCCTGAGCAGCCGCACCAGCCGGCGGCCCGGACCACCGGAGCCGCCCGGCCGGCAGCTGGTCGGGTGCAGCGCGTCGACCAGCTCGACCACCGCCCGGGAGAGCGGCGACTCGGCCTGCTCGCCGACCGCACGCCCGGCCACCAGCGCCCGGTCGGCGCCGGCCCGGTCGTCGGGCAGGAAGTGCAGGCCGCAGACCCGGGCGAACCCCTCGACCATCCCGGCGACGTCGGAGTCGGCCCAGCCGAGCGAGGGCCGCATCCGGTTGACCGCGACCCGCACCGGCACGCCGGGGACGTGCTCGCGCAGGTCGACCAGCCCGCGGGCCAGGCGCGAGAGACCGACCGGGTCCGCACCCCCGACCACGAGCACCTCGTCGGCCGCCTCCAACGCCTCCAACGTCATCTGGTTGCGCAGGCCGGAGTGGCCCAGCCCCACGTCGGACTGCAGGTCGGCGCCGGTGTCGACGACGACGTCGCGGCGCTGCCGGGCCTCGTGCAGCACGTCGGCGATCGCGCCGGGACGCACCTCGACCCACCGGTCCGGGCGTGGCAGCCCGGTCATCACCTCCAGGTGCGGCGCCACGGCGCGGCAGGCCGACGGGAGCCGTTCGCGCAGGGTGCCGGAGGACACCAGCCGAGCCGCGGAGAGCACCCCGGAGACCTGGTCGAGGACGCCCAGGTGCTGGGCCACGGAGGCGGCGTGGGGGTCGGCATCGACCAGCAGGGTCGGGCGGCCGCGCCGGGCCAGCTCGGCCGCGACCGCGGTGGCCAGGGTGGTCCGCCCCGGGGCACCGGCCGGACCCCAGACCGCGATCACCCGACGCGACTGCGACTCCGACTCCGGCCCCGCAGCGGGCGGACCCGCCGGGCCGGGCCGGTCGGCCGGGCCCGGGGCGCCGGCGGCACGCACCGGACGGGACCGCGTGTCGGCGAGGTCGTCGGCCAGCGCCACCACCCCCGGCAGCTGGGCGACGTCGTCGGCCCCCACCCAGGTGCGCACCGCCAGCCGGGCCAGCCGGGCGGCCACGTCGTCGCGCCCGGGCGCGGCCACCACGGCCACCGGACGCACCGCGTGGCGGCGCAGGTGCTCCACGGCCGAGCCGTCCAGCCCGGGGGCCTCCAGGGCCACCACGGCGACGTCGGCCTGGCCGGTGGCCGCGGTCGCCATCAGGTCGTCGACGTCGACGCAGCGCTTGAGCACCACCACGCCGGCGGCCTCCCCCAGGTACCTGAGCGCGGCGGACTCCCAGGCCGCCCCGGAGGCGAGGACCAGCACGCAGACCACCGCTCAGCCCCGCCCGACCAGCATCAGGCGGCCCTCGCCGCTGGCGGTCAGCACCCGGGCCAGGGTGACCCCGTCGTCCGGGATGCCGAGTACCAGCTGGCGGTCCTGGCCCGCGACCCCGAGGTCGCCTGGGGCCCGCGGCGCGTCGACCACCCGCACCCCCGGGACGGCCAGCCTGGCCTTGCTCCCCTCGCCCGAGCCGGCGTGCGGAAGCATCCACACGTCGACCAGCGACCCGGTGGTCACCGCCGGCGGGAGCTGCCTGGCGGGGACGGAGACCGAGACGTGCGGCTCCTGCTCCTGCGCGGCGCCGAGCACCGTGCGCGGGAGCAGCTCGCCGGCCGCGACCCCGCGCACCAGGTGACGCTCGTCGGGCAGCTCCTGGTCGGTGGTGAAGTAGCGCGCCGCGTCGGCTTCGACGGCGAACCGGACCCGGCGCGCGACCAGGTCACCGGGCTCGACCTCCTCCCCCTCGGCGAGGTCGGAGGCGACGCTCCACATCGCGACCGTCTCGTCGGCGCCGCCGACCACCCGGGCCCCGACGACCACCGAGACCGCCACCAGGGCGAGCCCGACCCACAGGCGAGGATCCCGCCAGCCGGCGCTCGCGGAGCGCTGTGCGGCAGGACTGTCATCACCCGGAGGACTCGTCAGCACGGGAATCATCCTCCCGCGCCCGGACCACCCTTCCCCGGTCCGTCCACAGAGAGGGCATCTCTCCACAGCCCGGGGTCTCCTCCACGGATCAGGCAGGTCCGGATGGCACCATGGGGGCCATGCCCGGCACGCCACGATTCCTCACCCTGGCCGACGTCGCGGAGGTGCTCAACACCTCCAGCGCGCAGGTCTACGCCCTGGTCCGGCGCGGCGAGCTGCCGGCCATCAAGATCGGGGGCCGCGGTCAGTGGCGGGTCGAGCACACCCAGCTCGAGGACTTCATCGACAAGATGTACGCCGAGACCAAGCAGTTCGTCGACGAGCACCCCTTCGTGGAGGCCGAGTCGCGCGGCCAGGACTGAGGCGCCCGCCGGGGCGCCCTCAGCCGACCTCGGAGTCGAGGACGATCGAGACCGTCCGCTCCTCCCCGTCGCGCACCACGGTGAGCTCGAGGGTCTCCCCGGGCTGGTGGGTGCGGATCATCACGATCAGGGCGATCCCGTCCGCGATCCGGTCGCCGTCGATCGCCACCACCACGTCGTCCTTGCGGAGGCCGGCGGTGGCCGCGGGGGTGCCGCTCTTCACCTCGTCGATCCGCGCCCCGCGCACGTCCTGGTCGCCCTGGGTCTGCACGGTCGCCCCGATCACGGGGTAGCGCGCCTCACCGGTGCGCAGGATCTGGTCGGCGGTGGTCCGGACCTGCTCGATCGGGATCGCGAAGCCCACCCCGATGCTGCCCGCCTCGCGGAGCATCCCACCGGTGGTGGCGATCGCCGAGTTGACGCCGACCACCTGCCCGGCGAGGTCGACCAGCGGCCCTCCGGAGTTGCCCGGGTTGATGGCGGCGTCGGTCTGCACGGCGTTGATGAACGAGGTCTCGTCGTCGCTCTCGCCGGTGGTCACCGGACGGTTGAGCGCGCTCACGATCCCGGAGGTCACCGTCTGGCTGAGCCCCAGCGGCGCACCGAAGGCGACCACCGGGTCACCGACCAGCAGGCGGCTGGAGGCCCCCAGGCTGGCCGCCCGCAGGTCCTCGGCCCCTTCCACGGAGAGGACGGCGAGGTCGTAGACCTGGCTGGCGCCCACCACGCTGGCCTCATAGGTGCGACCCTCGGAGTCGACCACCCGCAGCGCTCCGCCGAGGGCCTCGACGCCGGCCACGACGTGCTGGTTGGTGATCACGTGCCCCTCGCTGTCGAGGACGAACCCGGAGCCCGTGGCCCCGGTCTCCCCCGCCCCCGCGAGCACCTGCACGGTGCTGGGCAGCATCTCCCGGGCGACCGCGGAGACCGACTGGTTGTCCTCGGCCAACGGCGGGGCGGTCCGGGTGGTCCCGGGCTCGAGGCCGGAGCCGCCGAGCTCCAGGGACTCGTAGAGCGCGCCACCGAGCGCCCCGCCGGCCAGCCCGACGAGCAGGGCCAGTGCGGCCACGGCAGGCCAGACGAACCCTGGGGCGGACCCGGCTCGCGCCCGGTGCTGGGACCGGGGGGCACCGGGGGCACCGGGGGCACCGGGGGCACCGGGGGCACCGGGGGCAACGGCGGGGCCCTGCTGCGACTGCGCCCACTCCTGCGACCCCGGCTGGCTCGGACGCGGTGCCAGAGGCTGTGTCAGCGGCTCGTTCGGGGGCTCGTTCGGGGGCTGGTTCGAGGGCTGGGCACCGGCCGCCGGCGGCGGCGGGCCCCAGGGCCCGGACTGCGGCATGGCCTGTGGCATGGACTGCGGCATGGCCTGTGGCATGGACTGCGGCATGGCCTGAGGGGGTCCCGGCGGCAGTGCCTGCTGCGGCGGCACCGGGGGCTGGGCGAGGGACGGCTCGTCGTCCCGCTGCTCGGGGGTCTCGTCCCCCGGGTGGTCATGGTTCACGGGAACAGTGTCGCCCGAGCGCCGCCCGGACGCACCGGTGAGGGCCGGATGGCCGGCTGGCCGCCGGTGCGGGAGTCGTTGCCGGAGGTCGGCGGCACCAGGCTGGTCACCGGGCCCCGGCGCTCGGTCTGCGGCGCGTTGGCGGGCACGGCACCGAGCGCCAGGACGCCGACCACGGCCACGGCCACCCCGCCTCCGCCCAGGGCGACGAGGTGACGTGGGCGCGGGCGGCCCGGGGAGCGCACCTCGTCCAGGTGGCGCTGCATCGGGGAGGCGCCCTCCGGCGCCATCGCCAGCAGCGCGCTGCGCAGGTCGTCGGCCACGCCCGGGGGGGCCGCCGGGGAGCAGTGGGTGAGCTCGGCCAGCCGGGTCTTCACCCAGCCCTCGCGCTCGACCATGTCGCGGCACGGGTGGCAGGTGTGGACGTGCTCCCAGGCCCGTTCCTCCTCCGCCGGGCTCAGGTGACCGTCGAGCAGGGCGCTGACCCGGCTTCCGAGGTGGCCGATCACGATCCGCTCCTCAGCACCGGCTGCTCCTCCGACAAGGGGCCGGCATGCCGTTCGCGTCCCTCCCCCGGAGCCCGGTGGGCGAGCGCCTTGCGGAGCATGGTGCGGCCCCGGTGGATCCGCGAGCGGACGGTGCCGAGCTTGGCGTCCATGATCTCGGCGATCTCCTCGTAGGAGAGGCCCTCGACGTCGCAGAGCACCACGGCCGCCCGGAAGTCCGGCGGCAGGGTGGCCAGGGCGCGCTCGATGTCGTCGTCGAAGGTGCGGTCGGCGTAGGCCGTCTCCGGCGCGGGCGAGGCGGAGGTCAGCCGGCTGGCCCGCTCGTCGGAGAGAGCGTCGAAGCGGATCCGCTGACGACGCCGGGCCTGGTCGAGGAAGAGGTTGGTGGTGATCCGGTGCAGCCAGCCCTCGAAGGTGCCGGGGGTGTAGGAGTCCAAGGAGCGGAAGACCCGGACGAAGACCTCCTGGGTCAGGTCCTCGGCGTCGTGCCGGTTGGCGGTGAGGCGGTAGGCGAGTCGGAAGACCCGGTCGGAGTGCCGCGCCACGACCTCGTCCCAGGTCGGGACCGCGCCGGCGTCCACGACTTCGGCGTCCGGGCGGCCCGCCGCCTCGCTGGAGCTCTCCACCGGGGCCTCCTGGGGGCTGGGACGGGACGACGGGGCGAACAGGCGCATGTCTCTCCTGACGCTCGAGGACGACAGTAGGTTCCCGTACTGAGAGGAACCTGTGAGGATCCCCCGGCATTCCCGCGCGGCGCGGGGCGTCCCACGCGATAGAGTCGCCGAGGGCCCGGGGCTGCGGACCTCCGCACACGGGCACTCGCCCGTTCCCACCCTGCACCCCAGGAGGTCGCCATCACCGCACCCATGAAGCCCGCCAGCTGGAACCACGCCGAGGGGTTCGTCGCCGAGGACGACGTGCTCCGCGCCGCCCGGGCCCGCGCCGAGGAGGTCGGGGTGACCCCGATCGGCTCCGGCGGGGGTGCTGCGCTGCGGTTCCTGGCCGCGGTCCTCGAGGCCCGCACCGTCGTGGAGATCGGCACCGGGACCGGGGTCTCGGGGCTGTGGATGCTGCGCGGCATGCGGCCCGACGGGGTGCTGACCACCGTCGACATCGAGGCCGAGCACCAGCGTCTCGCCAAGGAGACGTTCTCCGAGGCCGGGATCCCGCCCCAGCGCGCCCGCACCATCAGCGGTGCCGCGCTCGACGTGCTCCCCCGGCTCACCGACGGCCACTACGACCTGGTCTTCTGCGACGGCGACAAGCGTGAGTACTCCGCGTACCTCAAGGAGGCACTGCGCCTGCTGCGCCCCGGCGGCGTGGTGGCCTTCGACAACGCGCTGTGGCACGACCGGGTCGCCGACCCGTCCCAGCGCGACGAGGAGACCGTGGCGATCCGCGAGCTGGGACGCCAGGTCGCCGAGCACGAGTCGCTCGTCCCGGTCCTGCTGCCGGTCGGGGACGGGCTGCTGCTGGCGAAGAAGGAGTGGGCCGGCGAGGAGTGAGCGCCACGACCGGGGCCGGTTCGGCGTGTCGACCGGCACCGGTCAGCGGGGCGTGGCCTCGAAGCCTTCCCAGCCCTCCGCCACCGCGACGATCTCGCACGGCTCGATCAGCTCCGGGGACGAGCCGATGATCTGCGAGCCGGGCGCCTCCGCGGCCCCGCGCCGGAAGGTCTCCTCGAACTCGGCCCGCGCAGCGTCGTCGGCGAAGACGTAGCAGCCCTCGAACCACTCGCCCCGACGCATCCGCCAGGTCTTGAACCGCAGCCCCGCCATCCCGGTGAAGCGGGCGTGCGAGGTCTCGTCGACGTAGCGCGCCAGCTCCTCCTCGACGCCCTCGGCCGCCCCCGCCAGCGACCACCTGACGGTGAGCCCCCTCATCGCAGGCCCTCCAGCGGCGCCGGCCGCCCGAGCCAGGTCAGCAGCAGCCGGGCGCCGAACCCGCTGGGACCGGTCGTCCACTCGAAGCGCTCCTCGGGGGCGTCGCCCACCGAGGCGACGTCCAGGTGCGCCCAGGGCACGTCCCCGGCGAAGTGCTGGAGGAAGAGCGCCGCGGTGATGGCGCCGGCTCCCCCGGCCGCGTTGTCGGCGTCGGCGATCTTGGAGGCCAGCTTCTCCTCGTAGTCGGCGACCAGCGGCATCCGCCACACGCGCTCGCCCGACCGCTCGCCGGCGGCGGCGATGTCGGCGGCCAGCGCCTCGTGGTTGGCGAAGAAGCCGCCGGTCTGCTGGCCCAGCGCGACCTTCATCGCCCCGGTCAGGGTGGCCACGTCGACCAGCACGTCGGGCTTCAGCTCCGAGACCGCGTAGGCCATCGCGTCGGCGAGCACCAGGCGCCCCTCGGCGTCGGTGTTGTTGACCTCCGAGGTCCGTCCGCCGTGGTGCACGATCACGTCGCCGGGGCGCATCGCCGAGCCGCTGATCGCGTTCTCCGCGGCCGGGACCAGGCCGGTGACCCGCACCGGGCACCCCAGGTCGGCCAACGCGGCCATGGTGGCGAGCACCACGGCCCCGCCGGTCATGTCGCGCTTCATGGTGGACATGCCCTGGGCCGGCTTGATGTCGAGGCCACCGGTGTCGAAGGTGATGCCCTTGCCGACCAGGACCACCAGGGGCGCGTCGTCGGCCACCCCCTCGGGGCGGTAGTCGAGCCGGATCAGCCGGGGCGGGGTGCTGGACGCGGCGCCGACGGCGAGGATCCCGCCGAAGCCCTCCGCGGCGAGCCGGTCCTCGTCCCAGACGGTGATCTCGAGACCGGCCTCCTCGGCGACCTCGGCCGCCTGCTCGGCGAGCCAGGCGGGGTTCTTCAGGTTGGAGGGCACCGTGGCCAGGGTCCGGGCCCGCCAGCCGGCGCCGCCGAGCGCGAGCGCGCGGTCGAGCTCGACCCGGCGGTCCTGCGCCTCGGGCACGCCGGCCAGGACGACCTGTCGCACCGGGTGCGCGGCCGGCCCCTCGGAGCGCCAGTGGAAGCCGAAGGAGCCGAGCATCGCGCCGACCACCACCGCCTCCAGCCCCTCCTGGGGGGCGATCGCCGCGAGCGTGGTGGCCACGCTCGCGCGGTCCTTGACCGCGCGCGCCAGCGAGGCCCCGGCCCGACGGAAGTCGGTGGGCGACTGATCCCCGACGCCGACCAGCAGGACCTGGCGCACCTCGCCGTGCGAGACGGGCACCACGGTGACCTCACCGACGCGGCCGGTGGCCCGGGCGGAGTCGAGCAGGTCGAGCAGGTCGAGGCCGAGCAGCTCGGCCGCGTCGTCGGCGCCGGGCCCCAGCTGGAGCGTCCCGTCATCCTCGGCGGGGAGCACCGGGAAGGCCCAGCACTCGACACCGCCGATCTCGTGGGGCGCGTGCGCGGAGAGCGCGAACGCAGGCGGCGAGACCTGGGTCGGCAGGGCGGCGGAGACTGCCACGATCAGCCGACGACGTCCTTGAGGGCGTCACCGAGGGCTCCGGCCTCTTCGGCGTTGAGCTCGACCACCAGCCGGCCTCCACCCTCGAGCGGCACGCGCATCACGATGCCACGGCCCTCCTTGGTGACCTCCAGCGGTCCGTCGCCTGTCCTCGGCTTCATGGCCGCCATGGGCGCACCTCTGCTTCCTGTGATCGCGCGGCTCGGGGGCCGCGGGGATGCTTTGACCTCCCATTATCCCCCATAGGACCGGTGACCCGCACCACAGGTCTTCAAGACAGCGCACCTGGTGCCTGCCAGACTGCGGGAATGCACGCCCGTTCCGCGCTCTTCGACGTCTACGGTGATCTGCTCCCCGGTCGTGCCAACCGCGCCACGGTCGCCGGTCTGGTCCGGTTGCTCCGGCCGGTGGGCATCGCCGCGCCGGCGGTGCGCACCGCGATCTCGCGGATGGTCGCGCAGGGCTGGCTCGAGCCGGTCGCCCTGGAGCAGGGGCGGGGCTACGCCGCCACCGACCAGGCGGTACGTCGGCTGGCCCGCGCCGCCGAGCGCATCTACCGGCGCCAGACGCGCCCGTGGGACGGCGCCTGGCACCTGGCGCTGGTCTCGTGCACCGGCACCCGCACCGACCGGGCTCGGCTGCAGCGCGAGCTGGTCTACCTGGGCTACGCCGAGCTGAGGCAGCACACCTGGCTCAGCCCCTACCCCCGCGACGAGCTCCAGGAGGTGCTCGAGCGCTGCAAGGCGACGGCGGTCCTGGCCCGGGCGACCTCGTTCGAGCCGCACGGCACGCCCCTGGAGTGCTGGGACCTGACGGGGGTGGCAGCGGCGTACGACTCCTGGCTGGCCGACGCGGCCGACTCGGTGCGCCGCCACCTCGCCGAGCACCAGGACCCGGACGAAGGGGCGTTCGCCGCCCGGTTCCACCTCGTCCACGAGTGGCGCAAGTTCCTCTTCACCGACCCGGCGCTGCCCGGCGAGCTCCTCCCCGCGGACTGGCCCGGGGACCGCGCCGCGGCCTTCTTCTCCACCGAGGCCGAGCGCCTGCGCGAGCCCGCGGACCGCTTCGTGGCCCGGGCGCTGTCACCTGGGGCAGACTGGCAGCCATGAGTGCCCCCGTGCTGCTGGAGGTGCGCGACGGGGTCGCCACCATCACGCTGAACCGCCCCGAGGCGATGAACAGCCTGGACGTGGCCACCAAGGAGCTGCTGCGCGAGGTCGTCGGGTCGGTGGCCGAGGACACCGAGGTCCGGGCGGTCGTGCTCACCGGCACCGGGCGCGCCTTCTGCGTCGGCCAGGACCTCAAGGAGCACGTGGCCATCCTGCGCAGCGACGACCGGGAGTCCCTCTTCCGGACCGTGGAGGAGCACTACAACCCGATCGTCACCGCCCTGGCGACGATGCCCAAGCCGGTGCTCTGCGCGGTCAACGGCGTCGCGGCGGGCGCCGGGGTCTCCCTCGCCCTCGCCTGCGACCTGCGGATCCTCTCCGACGCCGCGGGCTTCAACTTCGCCTTCGCCGGGATCGCGCTGTCCTGCGACACGGGAGTGAGCTGGACGCTTCCCCGCCTGGTGGGCCGGGAGAAGGCCCTGGAGCTGCTCTACCTCCCCTCCACCGTGCCGGCGGCCGAGGCGGCCCGACTGGGGTTGGCCGGGCGGGTGGTCCCGCCCGACGAGCTGATGCCCACGACCCTCGACCTGGCCGGCCGGCTGGCCGCGGGCCCCACGGTCGCGCTGGGTGCGATCCGCCGCTCCGTGGCCTACGCGGCGGAGCACTCCTTCACCGACGCGCTCGCCTTCGAGGCCGCGATGATGACGCTCACCGGAGGCACCGAGGACCACAGCGCGGCGGTCGACTCGTTCCTGGCCAAGGAGCGGCCGACCTTCCACGGGAGGTGACCGCCCGGTCCCCCGGTCCCCGGACGGCCGAACGCCCGGACCGGCGGCTGCAGGTCCGGGCGCGAGGCCGGGCGTGACGACTCCGACCACGGGGCCGCCGTCGGGCGGCCCCGCGGACGGGCGCGGGCTACGCCGTCGTGAGGTAGAAGAACGTGAACACGCAGACGCCGACCAGCATCCCGAAGTGGGCCAGCACGGAGAGCCCGGGGCCCTCGCTCCAGGTGTCCTCCTCGACGTTGGTCGCGTGGCGCCCGCGGGACGGCAGCCACCGGAGCAGCAGCGCCAGTCCGGCGAGGGCGGTCACCCAGTAGAGGGCGAGCGCGATGATCCCGGCGAGGTTCCCACCGAGGAACGAGTCGTCAGGGGAGACGAGCCACGCGACCCAGAGGATGAACGCGGGCAGGCCCACGAACGTGTGCACATTGAGGGCCGGCTTGTTCACCTTCATGGGCCCCTCGGTCTCGTCCTTGCCCAGGCGGACCCGGGTGAGGAGGATGACCACGAGGCCCAGACCGGTGAGGACCCAGACGATGATTTCTTTGCTCTCCACGGACGGAAGTGTGCCGTAGAGATGTGGCCGCCGCCACGTAAACGCCCGATTCAGGTCCTGGCGCTGTCCGGGTCCTGTGCGCCGGGCCCGTCGGGAGACTCGCCGGTCGTCCCGGCGCCGACCGGCACCGGCGTGCTCGCGGACGACTCGATCTGGTCGGCGAGACGGTCGAGGAGCGCGTCGACGTCGCGCATCCGGTAGCCCCGCAGGGCCACCGGGAAGCGCACCCGGCGCAGGTCGGCCCCCTGGAGGCGACCCTCGGGGAGCACCACCGGGACCCGGTCGCGCTCCGGCTCCTCCCAGGTCCCGGAGCGGCCGGCCGCCACGGCGGCCACGCCGCCCAGCACGAGTACCAGCAGGATGGCGAACATCCACATCATCTTGCGCTCCTGACTCTCACGTCGTCTCTCCCTTGACCGGTCCGATCATGCCGCGCATGCCTGCCTCACTCCACCGGGTGCGGGGCCGCCGTGGGATAGCGACCCTCACGGGCGGCCACCATCAGCGCGACCGCCTCGTCCACGTCGTCGGTGACGCGCAGCATGTCGAGGTCCTCGGCCGAGATCTTGCCCTCGGCCAGCACGGTCTCGCGCAGCCAGGAGACCAGCCCCGACCAGTAGTCGACCCCCATCAGCACCACCGGGAAGGAGGTGACCTTCCGGGTCTGCACCAGGGTGAGCGCCTCGAAGAGCTCGTCGAAGGTGCCGAGGCCGCCGGGCAGCACCACGAAGCCCTGGGAGTACTTGACGAACATCATCTTGCGGGCGAAGAAGTACCGGAAGTTGATGCCCATGTCGACCCACTGGTTGAGCCCGGCCTCGAAGGGCAGCTCGATGCCCAGGCCGACGCTGACCCCGCCGGCCTCGCTGGCCCCCTTGTTGGCGGCCTCCATCGCGCCCGGCCCACCGCCGGTGATCACCGCGAAGCCCTCCCCCACCAGCCCGCGACCCACCCGCTCGGCGAGGTCGTAGTACCGGTGGTCGGTGGCGGTCCGGGCGGAGCCGAAGACCGCGATCGCCGGCCCGAGCTCGGCGAGTGCGTTGAAGCCCTCCACGAACTCGGCCTGGATCTTCATCACCCGCCAGGGATCGGTGTGCACCCAGTCCGACGGCCCCCGGGAGTCCAGGAGCCGCTGGTCGGTGGTGACCGTCTCGACCTGCTGGCGGCGCATCCGCACCGGTCCCTTGAACTGGTCCTTCACGACTCTCCCTCCAGCCAGCCCCGCAGCTGCTCCTCGCAGCGGAGGATGTCGGCGACCGGCACCTGCTCGTCCTGGCGGTGCGCGAAGAGCGGGTCGCCGGGTCCGTAGTTGACCGCGGGGACGCCGAGCCTGGTGAAGAGCGCCACGTCGGTCCAGCCGAACTTCGGCGCCACCTCGCCGCCCACCGCCTCGACGAACGCGCGGGCGGCGGGCCGGGACAGGCCGGGAAGCGCTCCGGGCGCGGAGTCGGTCAGGGTGAGCTCGAAGCCGTCGAAGAAGTCGGTGACGAAGGCGAGCGCCTCGGCCTCGCTGCGGTCGGGGGCGAAGCGGAAGTTGACCTCCACGACGCACTCGTCGGGGACGACGTTGCCGGCCACTCCCCCGCGGATGGCGACCGCGTTGAGCCCCTCGTGATAGGTCAGCCCGTCGATCTCGGGGGTCCGCGCCTCGTAGTGCCGCAGCCGGTCCAGCACCTCGCCGGCCGCGTGGATCGCGTTGACGCCGCGCCAGCTGCGGGCGGAGTGCGCCCGCGTCCCGCTGGTGCGGACCTCGACGCGCAGCGTGCCCTGGCAGCCGGCCTCGACAGCGGCGTTCGACGGCTCCATCAGGATGGCGAAGTCGGCGGCCAGCAGGTCGGGGTCGCTCTCGGAGAGCTTGCGCAGCCCGTTGTGGACCGCCTCGACCTCCTCGGCCTCGTAGAGGACCAGGGTCAGGTCCCGGTTGGGCTCGGGGACGGTCGCGGCGATCCGCAGGATGACGGCGTCGCCGCCCTTCATGTCGCAGGTGCCCAGGCCGTGCAGCGTGCCGCCCTCGCGGCGGGCCGGCAGGTTGCCGTTGACCGGGACGGTGTCGAGGTGGCCGGCGATGACCACCCGCTCGGACCGCCCCAGGTGGGTGCGCGCGACCACCGTGTGACCGCGGCGGACCACCTCCAGGTGGGGCAGGGCCAGCAGCGCCTGCTCGACGGCGTCAGCGATCCCGGCCTCGTGGTGGCTCACCGACTCGATGTTGACCAGCTGCTCCGTCAGCGCCACCGCGTCGAGGCTCAGGTCGAGGGCGGGGGATGTGGTCGGCTCGGACATGCCGCCCATCCAACCACCCGGACCAGGGTGGGGCTGCGAGCCGTCCGCCGGCGGGCGACCCGGCCTCCCTCGGTGTCATCCGATCGGTTGACCCGAGGTCGGGCCCGTCGGGCGATGCGCGCCGGCGCCCCGGGGCACCACGCTGGGAGCATGGACCAGGACAAGAACGTGGCGGTGCGGGTCACCGACCTGCGCAAGGCCTACGGCGACAGGACGGCGGTGGACGGCCTCAGCCTCGAGGTCGCGCCCGGGGAGGTGTTCGGCATCCTCGGCCCCAACGGGGCGGGCAAGACCACCACGGTGGAGTGTGTCTCGGGGCTGCGCACCGGCGACGCGGGCAGCGTCCGGGTGCTGGGGCTCGACCCCTGGACCGAACGCGAGGCGGTCACCCGGCTGGTCGGCGTCCAGCTCCAGGAGAGCCGGCTGCAGGACAAGATCACGGTCCGCGAGGCGCTGGAGCTCTGGTCGGCGTTCCACGACGACCCGGTGCCGTGGCCGGAGCTGGTCGAGCGGCTGGGCCTGGCCGGCCACGTCGACGCCCGCTTCGCCAAGCTCAGCGGAGGCCAGCAGCAGCGGCTCTCCCTGGCCCTGGCCCTGGTCGGCCGGCCCCGGGTGGCGATCCTCGACGAGCTGACCACCGGCCTGGACCCCCGGGCCCGCCAGGACGTGTGGCAGCTGGTGCGCGAACTGCGCGACACCGGGGTGACCGTGCTGCTGGTGACCCACCTGATGGAGGAGGCACAGGCGCTGTGCGACCGGGTCGCGATCATCGCCGACGGCCGGATCCGTGCCCTGGACACCCCCGACGGGCTGATCCGCCGGGCCTCCCGGGCCACCGTCACCTCCTTCGTGCCGAGCGCTGGCGTCGACCTGACCGCCCTGAGCACGCTGGACGGCGTCTCCTCGGCCCGCACCGACGCCGGCCGGGTGACGGTCGAGGGCAGCGAGGAGGCTGCCGTGGCCGTGCTCGGCTGGCTCTCGGTCCGGGGCGTCGTCCCGCACCGCCTCCGGGTGGTCGACAGCACCCTCGACACCGCCTACCTCGACCTCACCGACCAGACCCGGGAGACCGCATGAGCACCCCGACCGCCGCCGTGCTGCGCACCGAGGCCCGGCTCTTCACCCGGGAGCCCGGGTCCCTGTTCTGGATCGTGCTGTTCCCCTCGCTCCTGCTCTGCATCCTGGGAGCGGTGCCGGCCCTCCGCGAGCCGGATCCCGGCCTGGGCGGGCTGCGGATGATCGACACCTACGTCCCGGTCGCGGTGCTGCTGTCGTTGATCGCGGCCTCACTGATCTCGATGCCCCCGGTGCTGCTGGGCTACCGGGAGCGCGGGATCCTGCGCCGGCTGCGCACCACCCCCGTGCGGCCCGGCTCCGTCCTCCTGGCCCAGGTGACGCTGCACGCGGCGGCGGTCCTCGCGTCGGTGGTGCTGGTCCTGGCCGTGGGCCGGCTGCTCTTCGACGTCGCCCTTCCCGAGTCCGGCGCCGGCTACGTCGTCGCGCTGGCCCTGGCGGTCACGTCCTCGTTCGGCCTGGGCGCGGCGGTCGTCGCCGTCGGCTCCGACGTCCGGACCGGCACCGCGATCGGGATGGCGGCGTTCTTCCCCTCGATGTTCACCGCCGGTGTGTACTACCCGGTGCAGGGGATGGGCGGGGTGCTGCGCGACGTCGTCGTGCTGACCCCGATGGGGGCCGCCGCGGAGGCGCTGCACGACGCGACGCAGGGCGGGTTCCCCGACCTCGCCGACCTGGCGGTGACCGGCGGCTGGTCCGTCCTCCTCGCCCTGCTCGCGGTGCGTGCCTTCCGGTGGGAGTGACGCGATGACAGGCTGTGCCCCGTGAGCAGCCAGGCGACCGTCTCCCGTCCGGGGATCACCGTCGACCTCGAGAACGCGCGCTGGGCACGGCTGATGCCGTTCGCCCTGCTGGCCCTGGCCATCCTCGCGGCGGTCGTCTCCAACCCGCTCTTCGAGGACGAGGCGAAGGACCTGCGCGTGATCCTGGGCCTGGCCGGGCTCACGGCGGCCTGGATGGCGCTGTGGACGTTCGTCCTGCCGTCGACCCGGCGGCGCCGCCAGGTGATGTACGTCGGCCGGACGGCGGCTGCCTTCGCGCTCACCTGGCTCAATCCCTTCTTCGGGATCTTCGCCTTCGTCGGCTTCCTCGACGTCTTCGACATCTTCGAGGGCCGCTGGGCCTACCCCGGGGCCCTGGTGGTCGCGGTCACCCAGGCGGGCTCCCAGTCGGGCGGCCTGCCGCCGGACAGCGGGGTGCAGTGGATCGTCCTCCTCGCGCTGCTGGTGCTCAACTTCGGGATGGCGACCTTCTTCAGCCTGCTCACCCTCAGGATGGAGAAGGAGAACGTCGCGCGGGCCGTGACGATCGAGCAGCTGGCCCGGCTCAACGCCGAGCTCGAGCGGTCCGCCGCCGAGAACGCGACCCTGCACGAGACGGTGGTGGCACAGGCCCGGGAGGCCGGGGTCCGCGAGGAGCGGCAGCGCCTGGCCCAGGAGATCCACGACACCATCGCCCAGGGACTCGCGGGGGTCGTCGCCCAGCTGCAGGCGAGCCACGAGGAGGTCGACCTCGTACGGCGTCGCGCCCGCGTCGAGCGGGCCACCGCTCTCGCACGCTCGGCCCTCGCGGAGGCCCGGCGCTCGGTGCACGCGCTCGACCCGCTTCCCCTCGACCGGGCGACGCTGCCCCAGGCCCTGGCGGCCGTGCTCGACGGCTGGTCACAGGAGCACCCCGCCAAGACGGACCTGCACGTGACCGGGGAGGTGCGTCCCCTGCACCCCGAGGTGGAGTCGACGCTGGTACGGATCGCCCAGGAGGCGCTCGCCAACGTGGCGCGGCACGCCGGGGCCGACCGGGTCGGCCTCACGCTCAGCTACCTGGACGACGAGGTGATCGTGGACGTGCGCGACGACGGCGTCGGGTTCGACCCGGCGGGGGGCGGCCCGGGATTCGGCCTGCGGGGCATGCGGCAGCGCGCCGAGCGGCTCGCCGGGGTGCTCGACGTCGAGTCCGCCCCGGGCGGGGGCACGGCGGTCTCGGTCCGGCTGCCCGCCCTGGAACGAGGCGCGCCGTGACGGACGGTCCCATCCGCATCCTCGTCGTCGACGACCACCCCGTGGTCCGCGACGGCGTCTGCAGCCTGCTGGCAGCCGTCGACGGCTTCGAGGTGGTGGGCGACGCCGACAGCGGGCCGGCCGCGGTGGCCCTGGCCGTCGACCTGGACCCCGACGTGGTGGTGATGGACCTCCGGATGCCCGGCGGGGGCGGGGTCGAGGCGGTGGGTGAGCTGCGGAGGCTCGGACTGCGGGCCTCGGTGCTGGTGCTCACCACCTACGACACCGACTCCGACGCGGTGGCCGCGATCGAGGCGGGCGCCGCCGGCTACCTGCTCAAGGACTCCCCGACCGCGACCCTGGTCGCCGGCGTGCGCGCCACCGCCGCTGGCGAGACGGTGCTCTCCCCCACCGTGATGGCGCGGCTGGCCTCGCACGTCCGGGCCCCGGCGCGCACCGGGGCCCTGACCGCGCGCGAGCGCGAGGTCCTGGCGCTGGTCGCCCGGGGCCGCTCCAACCGGCTGATCGCCGAGGAGCTCTTCGTCAGCGAAGCCACCGTGAAGACCCACCTGGTGCGGATCTACGAGAAGCTGGCCGTCGCCGACCGGGCCGCCGCCGTGGCCGCCGGCTACCAGCGGGGCATCCTGGGCTGACCGGCGCTGACGGTGTGCCTCAGGCGTCGGCCACCCGCACCTGCACCGAGACCTCCTCGGCGGTCCCCGCATAGTCGACAGAGGTGGCCAGGGTCTCGCCGGCGAGCAGCTCCTGGTGGGTGCGCGCCGCGTCGAGCACCGCCTGGGGACCCGAGACGGTGAGCGCGATCCGGTCCGAGACCTCCAGGCCGGCGTCGCGCCGGGCCTGCTGCACCGACCGCACCAGGTCCCGGGCCAGGCCCTCGGCCTCCAGCTCGGGCGTCAGGGTCGTGTCGAGCACGAGGAAGCCACCACCGGGCAGCACCCCGGTCGCCGTGCCCCCTCCAGCGTCCCCGGCCACGGTCTCCAGGGTGTACTCCCCCTCGACCAGGACGAGGCCGCCGGCGGTCACGGTGCCGTCCTCGGCCACCGACCAGTCGCCCGACTTCGAGCCCTTGATCGCGCGCTGCACGTCCTTGCCCAGCCGGGGACCGGCCGCGCGGGCGTGGACGGTCAGGCGCTGCTCCACCGCGTGGGCCGCCGCCTCGGCGTCGTCGGCGCTCAGCACGGTGACCGACTTGAGGTTGAGCTCGTCGGCCACGATCGACTCGAAGCCGGCCACGGCCCGGGCGTCGGGGACCACCACGGTGAGCCCTGCCAGCGGCAGCCGGTTGCGCAGGCCTGCGGCCTTGCGCAGCGCCGAGCCCGCCGAGCAGACCTCGCGCACGGTGTCCATGGCGGCGACCAGCGCGTCGTCGGCGGGCAGCTCCTCCACGTCCGGCCAGTCGGTCAGGTGCACCGAGCGGCCGCCGGTCAGGCCGCGCCAGATCTCCTCGGTGGTCAGCGGGAGCAGGGGCGCGGTGACCCGGCAGAGCACCTCCAGCACCGTGTACAGGGTGTCGAAGGCCGCCCGGCCGGACTCGTCCAGCGCCCCGCCCGAGGCCCAGAAGCGCTCGCGGGAGCGGCGGATGTACCAGTTGGTGAGCACGTCGAGGAAGCCGCGGGTGGTCTCGCAGGCGTCGGCGATCGCGTAGTCGTCGAGCTGCTCGGTCATCGCGGCCACGTACTGCCGGGTCTTGGCCAGCAGGTAGCGGTCCAGCGGGTCGGTCGACGCGGTCGACCAGGCGGCGTCGTACCCGCCGGGGCGCGCCGCGTTGGCGTAGAGCTGGAAGAAGTACCAGCTGTTCCACAGCGGGATCATCACCTGGCGGACCCCGTCGCGGATGCCCTGCTCGGTGACCACCAGGTTGCCGCCGCGCAGGATCGGGCTGGCCATCAGGAACCAGCGCATCGCGTCGGCGCCGTCGCGGTCGAAGACCTCGCGGACGTCGGGGTAGTTGCGCAGCGACTTGCTCATCTTGTTGCCGTCGGAGCCCAGCACGATGCCGTGGCTGATGCAGGAGGAGAAGGCCGGCTTGTCGAAGATCGCGGTGGCCAGCACGTGCAGCGTGTAGAACCAGCCGCGGGTCTGGCCGATGTACTCCACGATGAAGTCGCCCGGGAAGTGGCCCTTCTTCTGCGCCGTCCCGTCGAACCACTCGGCGTTCTCGAACGGGTAGTGGTTCTGGGCGAACGACATCGAGCCGGAGTCGAACCAGACGTCGAGCACGTCGGTGACCCGCCGCATCATCGACTGGCCCTCCTCCGGCGTGCGCGGGTCGTCGGGGTTGGGCCGCACCAGGTCGTCGACGAAGGGGCGGTGCAGGTTGGGCTCGCCGTCGGCGCCCCGCGGCAGCCGGCCGAAGTCGCGCTCGATCTCCTCGAAGGAGCCGTAGACGTCGATGCGGGGGTACGCCGGGTCGTCGCTCTTCCACACCGGCACCGGGCTGCCCCAGAACCGGTTGCGGGTGATCGACCAGTCGCGGGCGTTCTCCAGCCACTTGCCGAACTGCCCGTCCTTGATGTGCTCGGGCACCCAGCGGATCTGCTGGTTGAGCTCGACCATCCGGTCCTTGAAGGCCGTCACCTCCACGAACCAGGAGGAGACGCCCTTGTAGATGAGCGGCTCCCGGCAGCGCCAGCAGTGCGGGTAGGAGTGGTCGTAGGACTCGCGGCGCAGCAGCACGGTGCCGGGCGTCACCGAGCCGGCGGCCTCCTCCCGCGTCGCGGCCTTGAGGTGGTCGATGATCTGCAGGTTGGCGTCGAAGACCTGCAGCCCCTCGTAGTCGGTGACCGGGAAGGTGAACCGCCCGTCCTTGCCGACCGGCATCACCGCCTCGATCCCCTCGCGGTCGGTGACCACCTTGTCGTCCTCACCGAAGGCGCCGGCGGTGTGCACCAGGCCGGTGCCGTCGGTGGTGGTGACGAACTCGGCCGGCACCAGGCGGAAGGCGTTCTCGTGGCCCAGGTAGTAGGAGAACGGCGGGGTGTAGGTGCGTCCCACCAGGTCGGCGCCGCGGTAGCGGGCCAGGACGACCGGCTCCTCGGCGTCCGGGAAGAGCTCGCGCTTGTAGGCCGCGAGCCGTGGCTCCGCGAGCAGGTAGCGGGCGGTGCGGTCGGTGCCGGGGACGGGGCCCTGGACCACGACGTAGTCGATGTCCTCCCCCACCATCACCGCGAGGTTCGAGGGCAGCGTCCACGGCGTGGTGGTCCAGACCAGGGCCAGCACGCCCTCGAGCGGGTCCTCGGCGTCGGCGGCCAGCGACGGGTCGCGCTCCAGCCGGTAGCCGACGGTGACCGCCGGGTCCTGGCGGTTCTGGTAGACGTCGTCGTCCATCCGCAGCTCGTGGTTGGACAGCGGCGTCTCGTCGTTCCAGCAGTAGGGCAGCACCCGGAAGCCCTCGTAGACCAGCCCCTTGTCGTGGAGCTGCTTGAACGCCCAGATCACCGACTCCATGTAGTCGGGGTTGAGCGTCTTGTAGTCGTGGTCGAAGTCGACCCAGCGGGCCTGGCGGGTGACGTAGTCGCGCCACTCGTCGGTGTAGCGGAGCACCGAGGCACGGGCGGCGTCGTTGAACTTCTCCACGCCCATCTCGTGGATCTCGTCGGTGGTCTTCAGACCCAGCTGGCGCATCGCCTCCAGCTCGGCGGGGAGCCCGTGGGTGTCCCACCCGAAGCGGCGCTCGACCCGCTTGCCGCGCATCGTCTGGTAGCGCGGGACGATGTCCTTGACGTAGCCGGTGAGCAGGTGGCCGTAGTGCGGCAGGCCGTTGGCGAAGGGGGGCCCGTCGTAGAAGACGAACTCGTTGCCGCCGTCGGCGCCCGGGTCGCGCTGCGCCACCGAGGCGCGGAAGGTGTCGTCGGCGGCCCAGTGCGCCAGCACCGCTTCCTCGATCGCCGGGAAGTCGGGGTTGCTCGGCACGGCGGGGGCGCCACCGGTCGCGGCTTCGCTGGTGCTGAGGTGGGAGACCTTCGGATAGGTCATCGGTGCTGCTCCTGCGGGTCGTCGTGCGTGGCGGATGCTGCTGGCCACGAGGACGACCACCGTCGCAGGACGACGAGAGCCGCGGTACCACCTCGCTTGCCGCCCGATGCCGGTCCGAGGGACCGGGCAGGGGCGACCACTTCGTTGCGGGCTGTGTCGGGCCCACCCGTCCGGTTCTAGTGGGGCGCTTCCCGGCGTGGAAGGCCTTTTCTTCCGGAAGGCTCGCCGCTGATGACGGCTCGGACGCCTGTGGTCACATGCTACGTGGGGGCCCCGAACCCCGCTACCCGGGTGTCCGGCGACGCTCCGCCGGGGATTCTGATGGAATGTCCCCCATGACCGAGCGCAAGGCACCCGACATGTGGGTCGATCCCGAGTACGACCCCCGCGTCGCCGACGTGCCCGCGGTGGGCGAGAAGGCGATCCTGCTGGAGTACCTGGACCGCTACCGGACCACCCTCGACCTCAAGTGCGACGGTCTGGACGCCGAGCAGCTCGCCCGCCGCTCCGTGCCGCCGTCGACGCTCTCCCTGCTCGGGCTGGTGCGCCACCTGGCGAAGGTCGAGCACCACTGGAACCGGCGGGTGCTGGAGGGCGACTGGGCGCTGCCCCGGCTCTACGACACCGACGAGGTGCCGGACAACGACTTCGACGGCGCCGTGGCCGACGACGACCTGGTGATCGAGGCCTGGGAGGCCTGGTTCCGCGAGCTCACCCACTCCCGCAAGCTCTTCGTCGAGCTCGACCTCGACTCCCACGTCCTGGTGCAGGGCATGCCGATCGAGGTGCGCGACGTCGTCGTCCACCTCCTGGAGGAGTACGCCCGCCACGTCGGGCACGCCGACCTGCTGCGCGAGGCGATCGACGGCCGCAAGGGGCAGTAGCCGGAGGGAGACACTCCACTTGCTCCCGGCGGCCTGGCCCGAGGCGGAGGCGTCCACGATGCCGTTGCGCGGGACCTTCACCTTCTTCGGGAAGTCGTAGGTGTTCTGGGTGTACGGCGGGATGCTCCCGTAGCCGCCGCACCGGGTCTGCATGGTGCCGGTCCATCCGACGACGCGCCCGTTGCGGATGCGGAAGCCGACCCGTCGCCCCACTCCTTCGACGGCGACCTTGCGGACAGCGGGCGAGCGGGTGGAGGCTCCGCCCCGTCAGCGCCCGGGGCGGGTCTCCGGCTCCACGTGCCTGAGCCAGGCCAGCCCGACGAAGGGCAGGACCAGCGGGACGAAGCCGTAGCCCTGGCCGAAGTGCGACCAGACGGTCGCATCGGCGAAGAGGTCAGGGTCCAGGACGGTCCACAGCCCGACGCCGAGCACGCCGACCAGCTCGAAGAGGCAGGCGGCGAGCGCGACCCGGAAGGCCCGACGCCCGGGACGCCGGAAGGCCAGCGTGGCGACGAGGTAGACCACCGCGGCGACCGCGGAGAGCAGGTAGGCGACCGGCGCCTCCTCCAGCTTGGTGACGATCTGGGCGAACGAGCGTGCCCCGGCCGCCACCGCGAAGACGGCGTAGGCCGCGATCAGCACCTGGCCCACCGCCCGGCGGCGCGCCGGGACCGGCGTGGCCGCGGGCCTCACCACGTCAGCTGGAGGCGGACCACCAGGACCACCATGGCGATGGCCGTCACCGCCACCACGCCGAGGTGCGGCAGGTCGGGCTCCGCCGGCTCCTCGCCGGTCTCCTCCTCCGCCTCCCCCTGTGCGTCGTCGACGAGCGGCCGCCGGTTCAGCAGGATCACCGGCAGGCCCACCGCCGCCACCGCGTAGCCGATGTGGGTCACCGGGGAGTCCACCTCGTGACCGCGCAGCAGGGTGATCACGTCGAGCAGCACCACCACGGCCGTGGCTCCGTGGGCGGCGACCATGAAGCGCCGCACGATCGGGTCGAGGCCGGGGAGGCGCAGCGCGAGGAGGGCGAGGACGGCGACCAGGCCGAGGAAGCCGGCGACTGCGTAGGACAAGGCGGGAGACACGTGCCCGAGGGTATCGAGCGCCCCCGTAGAGTTCTGCGGGTGACCTCGCCTGCGACCTCCGACACCGCCGCCTGGGGCTACGGCCTCGTCTCGCGCGACTCCTCCGACGCCGTCCTCGACGTCTGGTTCCCCCGGCCCGCGCTGGGCTCGGCCGACCGTCAGGGTGCTCCCGAGGAGCTCGCCGGTCTGGAGGGCCACGACGAGCTGCGCCGCGTCTCGCGCCGGGTCGAGCTGGTCGAGATCGCCGACCTCTCCGCCGCACCCAGCACCGCCCAGGACGCCTGGCTGCGGCTCCACCTGCTCTCCGCCCGCCTGGTCACCCCCCGCAGCATCTCGATGGACGGCATCTTCGGGCTGCTCGCCAACGTGGTGTGGACCTCCGCCGGCCCGTGCCGCGTCGAGGGCTTCGAGACCGTCCGGGCGCGGCTGCGCGCCGCGGGCCAGCACGTCACCGTCTTCGGCGTCGACAAGTTCCCCCGGATGGTCGACTACGTGGTGCCCAGCGGCGTGCGGATCGCCGACGCCGACCGGGTGCGCCTGGGCGCCCACCTGGCCAGCGGCACCACGGTGATGCACGAGGGCTTCGTCAACTTCAACGCCGGCACCCTGGGCACCTCGATGGTCGAGGGCCGGATCTCGGCGGGCGTGGTGGTCGGCGACGGCTCCGACATCGGCGGCGGCGCCTCGATCATGGGCACCCTCTCCGGCGGCGGCACCGAGGTCGTCTCGGTCGGCGAGCGGTGCCTGCTGGGCGCCAACGCGGGCATCGGCATCTCGCTGGGCGACGACTGCGTGGTCGAGGCCGGCTGCTACGTCACCGCCGGCACCAAGGTGACCGTGCGCGAGGGCGAGGGCGAGGAGACCCGGGTCGTGAAGGCGGCCGAGCTCTCGGGCGCGAGCAACGTGCTCTTCCGGCGCAACTCGGTCTCCGGGGCGATCGAGGCCGTGCCGTGGAAGGGCCAGGGCATCGCCCTCAACGACGCGCTCCACGCCAACGACTGAGCGCGTGCCGCACCGAGCACCCGCACTCTCGCGCCGCAGCGGCGCCCGGGTCTGGCGGTGGGTCCTGGCCGCCGTCGTGGCGCTCTCCCTCTTCGTGGGCATCGGCGTCGTCTTCGACCGCGGGGTCGGCCCGCTGCTGGCCCGCGACGAGTGCGTGGCGGAGGTCGACGGGCTGACCGTGCGGCTCTCGCACGAGCAGGCCGAGAACGCCTCCCTGATCGCGGCGATCTCGGTGCAGCGCGGGATGCCGGCCCGGGCGGCGACGATCGCCCTCGCGACGGCGTACCAGGAGTCGAAGATCCTCAACATCGAGTACGGCGACCGCGACTCCCTCGGGCTCTTCCAGCAGCGGCCCTCCCAGGGCTGGGGCACCCGTGAGCAGGTGCTCGACCCGGTCTTCGCCACCCACGCCTTCTACGACGCCCTGGAGAAGATCGGCGACTACCGCTCGATGGAGGTCACCGTCGCGGCGCAGACCGTGCAGCGCTCGGCCTACCCCGACGCCTACGCCGACCACGAGGACGACGCCCGGGTGCTGGCCTCGGCCCTGACCGGGAACTCCCCCGAGGCCTGGAGCTGCACCGTGGACGACGGCGTCGCCGACGCCTCGCCGGCCCTGACCGGGTCGGGCCTGACCAAGCGCGCGGAACGGGTGCGGCTCGCGGTGGCGGGGGCCTTCGGCCCCCAGCAGCTCGGCGGCTTCGCGCCGGGCGGGGTCCGTGCCGGGCACATGGCCGGCTCCACCCACTACGAGGGCCGGGCGGTCGACATCTTCTTCCGGCCGGTCTCCGCCGACAACCGGCGCCGCGGCTGGGCGGTCGCCCACTACCTGGTCGCCCACGCGGCCCGGTTGCGGGTGCAGACGGTCATCTTCGACGACCGGATCTGGCAGGCGCGGCGCTCCGACCAGGGGTGGCGCGACTACCGGGTGCCCGGCTCCTCCCGGGGCGACCCGGAGATCCTCGAGCACCGCGACCACGTGCACGTCGACGTCTTCGCCTAGCACCGCCCGGCCAGCCGGGCGCGCCCAGGAGAGCCCAGGAGCCCCGGGGAGCGCCTCGCCCCCGCGGGGCGGGCGGGCTCAGTGCAGGCGCGCGGCCGCGGCGGCGATCCGCTCGTCGGTGGCGGTGAAGGCGACCCTCACGTGGCGGGAGCCCGCGGCGCCGTAGAAGGAGCCCGGGGCCACCAGGATGCCGCGGTCGGCGAACCAGGAGACGGAGTCCCAGCAGTCCTCGTCGCGGGTGGCCCACAGGTACAGGCTCGCCTCGCTGTGGTCGATGCGGAAGCCGGCGTCCTCCAGGGCCCCGCGCAGCGCGGCCCGCCGGACGGCGTACCTGGCGTGCTGCTCGGCCACGTGCACGTCGTCGGCGAGCACCGCCGCCATCACCCGCTGCTGGGGCTCGGGCATCATCAGGCCGAAGTTCTTGCGGACGGCGAGGAGCTCGGCGACCACCGCCGGGTCACCGGCCACGAATGCGCACCGGTAGCCCGCGAGGTTGGAGCGCTTGGAGAGCGAGTGGACCGTCAGGATCCCCTCGGGGCTCCCCCCGCAGACGTCCGGGTGGAGCACGCTGACCGGCGGGTGGTCCGGCTCCCAGCCGCACTCGAGGTAGCACTCGTCGGAGACCAGCAGGGTCCCGCGGTCACGGCACCAGTCGACGACCTTGCGCAGGTGCTCGGGCGGGAGGACCTTGCCGGTCGGGTTGGACGGGCTGTTGAGCCAGAGCAGGCGCGGGGTCCGCGGCCCGATCGCGGTGAGGCTGTCGGTCGCCAGGAGCTCGGCGCCGACCAGGGCCGCGCCGACCTCGTACGTCGGGTAGGCGAGCGCGGGCTGGACCACCAGGTCGCCCGGCCCCACGCCGAGGTGGAGCGGGAGGGCGCCGATCAGCTCCTTGGAGCCGACCGCCGGCAGGACGCCGTCCACGCCGAGACCGGTCACCCCGAACCGCCGGGCCATCCAGTCGACGACGGCCTGACGCGTCTCGACCAGGCCGACGGTCAGCGGGTAGCCCGGAGCGTCGGCTGCCTCGGCCAGGGCGCGCTGAGCCAGCGCCGGAGTCGGGTCGACGGGGGTGCCGACCGAGAGGTCCACGATCCCGTCGGCGTGGGCGCGCGCGACGGCGCCGTACGGTGCCAGGTGGTCCCAGGGGAAGTCCGGGAGCCGCCCCGAGACCGGAGGCCCGGGGATCACCGACTCAGTGGTCCTGGTTCTGGGGGCCGAGGGCGGCGATCATCGGGTGGTCCTTGTCGATGACGCCCATCTTGGCCGCGCCACCGGGCGAGCCGAGGTCGTCGAAGAAGTTGACGTTGGCGTCGTAGTAGTCCTTCCACTCCTCCGGGGTGTCGTCCTCGTAGAAGATGGCCTCGACCGGGCAGACCGGCTCGCAGGCTCCGCAGTCGACGCACTCGTCGGGGTGGATGTAGAGCATCCGCTTGCCCTCGTAGATGCAGTCGACGGGACACTCGTCCACGCACGCGCGGTCCTTGACGTCGACACACGGCTGGGCGATGACGTAGGTCACCGGGGCCTCCTGGGCTCGGGAGCGGATGGACTGCGCTCAGCCTAGTATCCCCGGGTGACTTCGCCCCAGGAACCCCACCAGTTGGGCTCACCAGATTCTGCGGACCCGCGCCCGGGCTCCCACATGCTGGGGCCGCACGTCGTCGGACAGCGGGTCGTGGTGCGGCGCCTGGTGCCGGGCGAGAGCGGTCCGACGGGCGGCCCCGCCTTCACCGACGTGCTGGGGACCTGCCTCTCCTGGGAGGGCGGGCGCTGCCGGGTGGAGCGGGAGGACGGCACCGTGGTGACCATCGAGATCGCCCACATCGTCTCCGGCAAGCCGGTGCCGCCCCGGCCCCCCGTGCGCCTGCGGGTGGGCGTGCGCGACGCAGAGCTGCACACCACCTCGCTGTGGGCCGGGCTGGAGGTCGAGCCGCTGGGCGAGTGGGTGCTGCGCAGCGACCCCTCCCCCGCCGGGCGCCCGCTCAAGCGGGCCAACTCGTGCCTCGCCCTCGGCGACCCGGGGGTGCCCCTGCCCCGCGCGGCCGAGGCCGTGCGGGAGTTCTATGCCGCGCGCGACCGCCCGGCGCTGGCCCACACCGAACCCGGGTCCGCCCCGCACGCGGCGCTGCTGGCCGCCGGCTGGGAGCCGGTCCCCGGTGGGGAGTCCTGCCTGATGCTGGCCTCGACGGCGCGGGCGCTGCGGGCCGCCCGGGCCGCCGCGGGGCCCTTCGAGGTGGTCTCCGAGGAGTCCGAGGGCCGGCTCACCGCGACGGAGGGCGACGGCGTCGCCCGCGGTGCGGCGGCCTGCGACGGCGACTGGCTCGGGCTGCACCGGCTCCACGTCGACCCCGCGCACCGGCGCCGGGGCGCGGCCACCGCAGTCCTGGCCGAGCTCCTGGAGTGGGGCGCCGAGCGGGGCGCCACCACCTCCTGGCTGCACGTCGAGACCGACAACGCCGCGGCCCTGGCGCTCTACGGGTCGCTCGGCTTCCGGGTGCACCACGAGATGACCTACCTGGCCGCCCCGGCCGGGCGAGGCTGACCCGAGACCGACCCGGGCCGCGCTCACCCGTCGAGGAAGCCGGTCCCGCGCAGCGCCTGCCAGATCTCCTCGCGGTGCTGCTCGAGGTAGGTCGCGGTCACGTGGTCGGAGTTGCGCCACACCACCTGGCCGTCGATGACCGGGCGGCAGGTGGGGTGGTCGGGGCACACCACCGGGTTGAGGTCGACCGTGGCGGCCGCGGCGCTGGCCCCGGCTGCCACCCGGTAGTAGCTGTCGGAGAGCGGACGGTCCTCGGGCCAGACCACCAGGCACTCGCCCTGGGTCCGGGCCCTGGCCAGGCAGTCCAGCGGGTCGGGGCCGCCGGTGCCCCAGCCCCGGGTGCCCATGATCGCCTTGACCATCACCGCCCGCGCCCCCGCCTTCTCGACGAGCCGGACGGTGTCGTCCACCGCGTCGCCGAAGGCGCCCGGCAGGGCGACCTCGCGTCCCCGGTAGTCGACCAGCCCCTCCCCCACGCCGTCCCCGCGCGGGGCGTTGACGAGCAGCACCACGTCGGCGTCCATCGCGGGCAGGGTGCGGGTGTAGAACCCCTGGCGCGACTCCAGGCAGCGCGCCCGGTTGCTGCCCCGGGACTTGGTGCTGACCAGCCCGTGCGGCCAGGGGCAGGCGGGCACCACGTTGGCCGAGAGCCGGAAGCCCTGCTCCCGGGCCAGGGCGGTCAGGGCGGGGGTCAGCATCCGGGCGTGGCTGTCCCCGACCAGGACCACGTGCGGGCCCTCGCCGTCCACGACCAGGCACTGCGACGGGTCCTCGGGCCGGCAGCGGGTGACCGCGGGACCCCGGTCCTTGCCGATCCTCTTGAAGTCCAGCCCCTTCGGGACGGGCCGCTCCAGCTGCTCGGCCAGCCGGTCGCCGTCCTGGGCACGCGGGGAGACCACGGCCGCCGTGGCCGGCTGCCCGAGCGCCAGCACCGGGGTGCGGCCGCTGTCGAGCACCGGCGGCACGACCACGACCGCGGCGAGCACGCTGAGGGCGAGCCCGGTGCCGACCACCGGCCAGTGATGGCGGTCGAGCCGGCGCCCGGTCCTGATCGGCGACTCCAGGAACTGGTGGGAGACCGAGGCGAGGCCGATGGTCAGCGGCACGGTGAGGAGGGCGACCACGATCCCGGGCGCCTCCAGGATCCGCTCCAGGACCACGATGATCGGCCAGTGCCACAGGTACATCCCGTAGGAGATCTTGCCCAGGTGGGCCATCGTCGGCAGCGCCAGGAAGCGCGCCACCGGGGCAGCCGGGGCGGTGTAGGCGCCGGCGATCAGCGCGGCCGAGAGGACGGTCGCGAGGAGGTTGCGGTTGCTGACCGACATGGAGACCAGCTCGGTGCCGAAGACGAGGAAGCCGAGCGCGCCCGCGGCCACCAGCGCCCGGCCGGCCCGCGGCCAGCTCACGCGGTCCTGCTCGTCGCGGGACGCGGCGTACTCGCGCAGCGCGACCGCCAGCACCACCCCGGCCAGCAGCTGGAAGAGCCTGGTGTCGGTGCCGAAGTAGGCCCGCATCGGGTCGACCCGGGCGAGCAGCACCTGTGCGGTCGCCGAGGCGACCATCAGGGCGGCGCAGGCGGCCAGCAGCAGGCGCGGGCTGCGCCGGCCCCACCTGTACCAGGCGATCACCAGGAGCGGGAAGAAGATGTAGTACTGCTCCTCGACCGAGAGCGACCAGAAGTGCATGAACGGCGACTCCCGGATGTCTCCGGCGAAGTAGTCGGCGTCGTCGGCGATGAACTTCCAGTTCGCCAGGTAGAGCAGGGCCGACTGGGCCTGGCGGACCAGGGCGAACCGCTCCGGCTGGGAGGCGATGAGCAGGAAGACCGCGCTGGTCGCCACGATGGTGGCCAGCGCCGCCGGCAGCAGCCTGCGCACCCGGCGGGCGTAGTAGGCGCCCAGCCGCAGCCGCCCGGAGGCGTCGACCTCGCCGAGGACCACGTGGGTGACCACGAAGCCGGACAGCACGAAGAACATGTCCAGCACGATGAAGCTGGCGGAGAACCCGGTGACCTGGGCGTGGAAGAAGATGATCACCAGCGCGCCGAAGGCACGCATGCCGTCGAGCTCGGGTCGGTAGGACCAGCGGGGTGGTCCTGGACGGGGCGGCGAGGTCGACTGGCTCATCGCCACCCGAGGGTACGAGACGCGGGGGCGGCGGCGCTCAGTCCCCCTTGGGGGGCTTGCAGACGACCGAGTCGGACGGGGTGTAGGTGGTGGTGAAGGTCTCGGTCCTCACCACCTCGGAGCTGCCGGGGCGCCGGAAGAAGCGCTTCACGTCGACCGTGAAGCCTCCGTAGCCGGAGTTGGGGTAGCAGTCGGCGGTGTCCAGGGTCCGGGTCGCGGGCTGGGTGAAGGCGTAGCGGTCACTGGTCGAGGAGGTGATGTCCCAGACCTTGGTCGACCACATGCTGACCGTGACGGTGCCCTGGCCGCCGGGGCTGCTCGGGGTGACCTTGGCGTCGATCAGCACGCCGTAGTCGGTGTCGTTGCGGAACCGCAGGTCGATCGCACCCCACGCCACGGTCGCCTCCCGACCGACCGGGTAGCGGTCGATGTAGAAGGAGTGGGGCTTGTGCTCGACGTCCTCGAGACCGGCGAAGAACATCGCGTTGAACACGGTGGTGGCCATCTGGGAGACCCCGCCGCCGAGCTCCTCCTTGAAGATGCCGTCGGCGATGATGAACCCCTCGGTGAACCCGTTGGCCCGGGTGCGCTCGCCGACGGTGTCGTTGAGGGAGAAGGTCTCCCCCGGCCGGAGCACGGTGCCGTCGATCAGCTCGGCGGCCCGGCGCAGGTTGGTGTTGCGGTAGTCGGCGTGCGGGTAGTAGGTGGAGAACGAGGAGACCTTCTCCTTGATCCCGAGCGCCTCGGCGTCGGCGGTCTTGAACTCCGCCTCGGCGACGGTGGCGCTCACCTCGAGGTCGCGCTCCCCCGGGGGCGCGGCGACCAGGTCCAGGAAGGCGGCGTCGACCTCGGCCTGGTCGAAGCTGGTGCCGGGCTTGTCCGGGACCACCTGCGGGCGCCCGTCGACCAGGGCCACGGTGGCGTCCACCGGCCCGCCGGCGGTGTTGAGGGCCTCGTCGAGGATCTCGGCCAGCTTCTCCTCGTCCAGGGTGGGCTTCAGCGCGCCGTCGACCGGCTCCAGCGAGAGCGCGGGCGTGTACTGAGCCGGGGTGAGCGTGGTGACGTCGCTGCCCACGGTGAGCGTCACCGGCTCGGAGACGGCGGCGTTGGCGAACGAGGTCAGCGCCTCCTGCACGTCGGCCTCGTCGATCTCCGGCTCCACGTCGGTGGACTCGGTCTCGGCGCGGGAGTCCTCGGAGAGGTAGGCCGCCACCAGCGCCTCGCGGGCGGCGTCGGGGTCGACCCCCTGACCGATCCGCGGCTCCCGGGTGCGGACCTCGCCGTCGACCAGGCGCACCCGGCCCTCGACCGGCGGCGAGCCCACCTCCTCCTGCAGGCCCGCCAGGAACTGCTCCATCGTCGGCTCGTCGACCTCGACCACGGCCTCGAGCTCGTCGCCGCCGGTGAAGTAGTCCCACAGGCGGGCCGGGGACCAGGACTCCTCGCCGCCCGCCTCCGCGACGGAGGCGTCGTAGTCGACAGAGAGCCCGGCCTCGGCGGGGCTGACCTCGCGCTCGTCACCGTCGACGACCAGGGTCAGGGGCGCCTCGGCGCGCTCGGCGAGACCGCGCTCGAGCCGCTCGGCGGCCTCCGACTGGGGGTGACCACCGATGTCGACGCCGGAGACGGTGGTCCCGCGGGGGACCTTGTCGCCGGCCACCTGGTGGGCGACGGCGTAGGCGCCTCCTGCCAGGAGCAGCAGGCCGAGCAGGACCAGGACGACGACGCGGCCACCAGCCTTCTCGGCGGGCTGGTCGGCGGCGTCTGCGGGCGCGGCTTTGGTCGTGGGCACCCGGCGAGTCTAGAAGGGGGAACCCACTTCTCCCCCAGCCGCGCGGTCGCGTGGGCGGCCGGACCGGCGCGGCAGGGTCGCGATGCCCCACACCGCCGCCGCCAGCCCGGTGGCCATCAGCAGGTAGCCGCGGAGCGTGGAGGCGACCAGGAAGTCGCCCTCGGGGCGGGGCACCACGGCCCACCCCAGGGCCGCTACCCAGCCCAGCGCGAAGGCCAGGCGCGCCCACCAGCCCGCCGGCAGGGCGGTCATCGTGGCGATCAGGGCGGCCAGCACCAGCCCGATCCCCCACCAGCGGCCGTGGACCAGCACCGCGGCGAGTCCGGAGCCGACCCCGGCGACCAGCAGGCCGAGCGCGGCGGCGGCCCGCAGGGGGCTCACAGCCCGGCGAAGAGGTCGGTCTCGAGCCCGTCGGGCCCGAGCGGGCCGGGGGTCCCCTTGGCGATCCGGTAGAACTCGTCACCCCAGGCGGGGGCGCCGAGGTTGTTGGAGAGCGCGAAGAACGGCCCGTCGGTGGTGACCTGGGTGGCGTGCGCGGCCAGTGCCGCCATCTTGGTCTCCACGTAGTCGCTGGCCTCCACCACGGCCGAGAGGTCCTCGTCGGCGGTGACGAAGTGCGGCAGCGGGCCGTCGGGGTCCATCCCCTCGAACGTCGTGGCGTCGCCCGCCTCGCGCAGCGACCGGAGCCCGGCCCGCATCCGCGACTCCGACATCGCCCCCCAGTAGATCTTGGCGATGTCGTGCGCCTCGCCGAGGTCACGCCGGTAGGAGGGCACGGCCGCCAGCGCGGCGCCGTAGGTGGCGACCCGGTGAGCCTGGATGTGGTCGGGGTGACCGTAGCCGCCGAACTCGTCGTAGGTGACCATCACCTGCGGGCGGACCTCGCGGATCACCGCCACCAGGTGGTTGGCCGCCTCGGTGAGGTCGGCGCGCCAGAAGGCGTTGGCGTGGATGTCGTCGGCCGGGATCGCGTGGCCGTCGGGGTGCCACTTCATCCCGGAGTCGCGGTAGGTGCCGAAGCCGCCCAGCCACCGGTGGTCGGTGACGCCGAGCTCGCGCATCGCGGCCGCCATCTCGCCCCGACGGTGCTCCCCGAGCCCGTCCTCGCGGTCGGCGGCGAGGTGCTCGAGCTCGGGGACGAGGATCTCGCCCTGCTCGCCCGCGGTGCAGGTGACGAGGGTGACGCCCCGGCCCTCGGCGACGTACTTGGCCATGGTCGCGCCGTTGCCGATCGTCTCGTCGTCGGGGTGGGCGTGGACGAGCAGGAGGCGCTGGTCGGGCTGGGAGGTCATGGCCCAGAGCCTAGTCCGGGGGGTCCTCCCCGAGCAGGTCCGCTCGCTTCACCCGCTTGGGCGCGGTGGGCAGCTCCAGCGGCGGTGCGGCCGGGCCGGTCTCCTCCGGGAGGTCGAGCCACCCGTCGTACTCCTCCACTAGCAGCTCGAGCACCGGCTCCGGCGCGTCGCTGAGCACCGCCCACGGGTGGCCCTCGTCGTCGTCCTCCCCCGCGAGCCGCTCCCGCTCCAGACCGGCCTGCCACCCGTCGCGGAGCAGGCGGGCCACCGCGGCGCGGGCGTCGTCCTCGTCGAAGAAGACCGCACGGGCACTCATGCGCCCCACCCTCCGGGGGCGGCCGCGAGGTGGCCGCGCAGCTCCTCGAGGAACGGGCGGTCGGGCTCCAGCCAGTCGACCTCGCCGAGCTCGTCGGGGCCCAGCCACCGCAGCGCGTCGTGCTCGGCTGCCACCGGCTCCGGCTCGCCGGCACCCAGCCCCGCGACGGCGACGCGCAGCTCGTGGGCCTCGCCGATCGGCACCGTGCCGGTGAGCCAGCCGACCACCTCGACCCGGCAGCCGAGCTCCTCGGCCACCTCCCTGACCAGCGCCTCATCCGGACCTTCGCCGGGCTCGACCTTGCCGCCGGGGAACTCCCAGCGGCCGGCGGCGGCCGGCGGCGAGGTGCGACGGGCGGCCAGCACCCGGCCCTCCCGCACCACGGCCGCACCCACCACCTGCCTGCGCAACGCCCCCACTGCTCAGTCCCGGGTCGGGTCGTCGCCGACCTGGACGAGCACCTTGCCGAAGTTGCGGCCGGCGAGCATCCCGCGGAACGCCTCGGGGGCGTTCTCCAGGCCGTGGGTGACGTCCTCGCGGTAGCGCACCGTGCCGTCGGCCAGCCACGCCGCCATCTCGCGCTGGAAGTCGGCCTCGTGGTCGGCGACGAACTCGTCCTGGATGAAGCCGCGCACGGTCAGGCTGAGGCTGAGCACCCGGCCCATGAACCCCGGGAGCTGGTCGGGCCCCTGGGGAGCGGCGGTGGCGTTGTAGTTGGCCACCAGCCCGCAGACCGGGATCCGGGCGAACTTGTTGAGCCGGCGCGAGACGGCCTCGAAGACGTGGCCGCCGACGTTCTCGAAGTAGACGTCGATGCCGTCGGGGGTCGCCGCCTCGAGATCCTCGCGGAAGGTGGGCGAGCGGTGGTCGACGGCCGCGTCGAAGCCGAACTCCTCCAGCAGGGCCCGGCACTTCTCCGGTCCTCCGGCGATGCCCACCGCGCGGGCCCCCCGGGCCTTCGCGATCTGGCCCACCGCGGCGCCCACCGGGCCGGTGGCCGCGGCCACCGCCACCGTCTCCCCGGGCTGCGGGCGCCCGATCTGGAGCAGCCCGGCGTAGGCGGTGAAGCCCGGCATGCCGAGCACGCCGACGGCGGTCGAGACCGGGGCGGTCTCCGGGTCGAGGGAGCGCATGTGGCGGGCGTCGGCGACGGCGTAGGTCTGCCAGCCGGTGTAGGCCAGCACCAGGTCACCGACCGCGCGGCGCGGCGAGCGGCTCTCCACCACCTCGCACACGGTGGCGCCCTGCATCACCTCACCCACCTCCCAGGGCGCGGCGTAGGACTTCGCCGCGCTCATCCGGCCGCGCATGTACGGGTCGAGGGAGAGGTAGACGGTGCGCAGCAGCACCTGGCCCTCGGCCAGCTCGGGCAGGTCGGACTCCACCATCTCGAAGACGGAGTCGTCGGGCTCGCCGACCGGGCGCGCGGCCATCCGCACCTGGGTGCTGCGCCGGGGTGTGGGCTGGGTGCTCGCTGGGGTCTGGGTCACGCGCCCGAGACTACGGTGGCCCTCATGGAGCGACCAGCCGACGACCGTGCTGTCAGTGGCGTCCACCTGCGGCGCACGGAGGAGCGCGTCGCCGAGATCGACGCCCTCGCCGCCCGGCTCGGCGGGCGGGCGGGACTCGACGAGCTGCTCGGGGACCTCAAGTACCAGGCCCGACGCTCCCTGGCGGGCCGCCTGCTCGGCCGGGCGGTCGAGCAGGCCATCGCGTTCGACGGCTACGACCAGCGCGACCGGGTCTGGTGGCCCCAGGGCATCACCACCTCGGCCGACGCGAGCGACGACGAGGTCGTCGCGGGGCGGCGACTGCTGGTCACCTCCTGGTACGCCAAGGCCGCCCACGGGATCCGGCGCGGCTCCCGGCTCACCTTCCTCGACCTCGACACCCTCCGCTACCGCCACGTGCTGCTGGTCGACCCCCGCTTCGGCGAGGACGGGGAGCTGACCATGTCGGGGGTCCGCATCCACGCCGGCGGTGTCGTCTGGGCCGGGCCCTACCTGCACGTGGCCGCGACCGGACGCGGCTTCCTCACCTTCCGGGTCGATGACCTGATGCGGGTGCCCGGGGACAACGAGCGTCCCGAGGAGATCGGGATCTCCGGGGACCGGGTCGCCTCCTTCGGCCACCACCACCTGCTCCCGGTCCGCTTCGCCCACCAGGCCCACGCGCAGGAGGGGCACGAGCGGCTGCGCTACTCCTTCCTCTCCCTGGACCGGGCCTCCTCCCCGCCCGCCCTGCTGGCCGGCGAGTACGGCCGGGGCCGGCAGACCACCCGACTGGCCCGGTTCGAGCTGGATCCCGCGACCTGGCTGCCGGCGACCGACGAGGAGGGCATCTCGCGCCCGGCGCTGCACGCCGGCGGGGTGCCGGGGATGCAGGGTGTCGTGGTCGCGCGGGGGCGCCACCACGTCAGCGTCTCCCACGGCCCGCTGACCCCGGGCTCGCTCTACACCGGCACCCCCGGCGACCTGCGCCGGCACCGGTGGGCGCTGCCGATGGGCCCGGAGGACCTGACCTACTGGCCCTCGACCGACCGGTTGTGGTCGGTCACCGAGCACCCCCGGAGACGGTGGCTGGTCGCGATGCGCCGCAGCCGCTTCGACTGAGGCTCGGAGCCTGCCCGGCCCCGTTCCGGCGGGGGCTCGGGCACCGGGGGGGGTCTCAGCGCGCGCGGGGGGTCATCGCGAGCTGGCGCGACTGGGCCACCAGCCGTCCGGTGGAGTCCCAGATCTCGCAGTCCTCCTCGAAGAGCCCGCCGGCCACGTTGGTGGTCCAGGCACGCACCTTCAGCCAGCCGGGCGCCGGACGGGCCCGGACGTGGGCGGTCAGCTCCAGCGTGGGCGCCCACCCCCGGTAGCCGAGGTCGAAGACCACCGGCGGCAGCGAGTCGAGCATCGTCAGCAGCACCAGCGGGTCGGGCTCCCGGCCGTCCTTGAGCCGCAGCCAGGCGCGGATCTCGCCCTCGCCGCTCGGCTCCCCCAGGGCCCAGCCGACGCTGGCGGGGTCGAAGAGCATGTCGAAGCGCCCCATCAGCGGCGGCGCCGCGACCGGGTTGAGGTCGGCGGAGAAGCACTGGTCCTGCGGCGGGATCTCGAAGGGCTCCGCGCTGGTGCGTACCTCACCCTCGAGCCGCGACAGGTCGCCGTACGTCGCCAGCACGGCGATCTTCGGGGCGTCGTCCTGCAGCAGGGTGGCCTCCGCGGTGCCCACCGTGCCGCCCTCGCGCACGACCCGGGTGGCGACGTGGGCGGGGCCGGCCACCGACGGACCGAGGTAGTGGGCGCTGACGACGAGCGGGTCGGGCTTGGTGGGGAGCTCGCGCCGGATCGCCTCCGCCATGGTGGAGAGCAGGATGCCTCCGTTGATCCCACCGCCGATGTGCCAGCCCTCCTGGAGCACGGCGTCGTAGCCCCCCTCCGGGTTGCTGGAGAGGGCGATCGCGTGGTCGAACTCGCTGGTCATGCGCCGGATGCTACGTCCCGGACACCGCGTCGCCGTCGCCCCACCCGGGACGCGCCCTGACCACGGCTGCGCGATGACCCGACGGCGCGCTAGGATGATCCCAGCACGGCCCCGGAGTCTTTCGTCAGCAGCACCGCCTCTGCGCCTCGCTCCTCCGGGCAGATCGCCACCGGCCCCTCGGGTCGCTGGAAGTCGGACCCCGCTCACGGGTCGTGTCGAACCGAGACCACGGTCCGGTGCCGGTAGTGGGAGGCCACCCGGCGCCGACGAGGAGGAACTTGTCCGGCCAGACCAAGTCCGCAACGCGCAGCCGCGGCGGCAACAAGCGTCCCCGACGCGCCCCCCGGCGCCTCGACAACGAGGGGATCATCCCGGTCCTCGCCCGCGCCGTCCGCGAGATCGAGGCCGAGGCGCAGCGTGGCCGGGTCTCCCCCTCGGCGCGCACCCGCTTCCAGGTGGTCGCGCTGCTGGTCCGCGAGGAGCGTGCCCGGGTCAAGGTCGACACCACCTCGACCGAGGCCCAGCGCGCCGAGCAGCTCAAGCGGCTCGACGGCGTGGCGACCATCCTCGCCAAGACCGCCGCCCGCGACACCACCCTGCTGGCGCTGCTCGCCGAGGACGCCGAGGTCACCGAGTCGGCCCGCATCCTGCGTCGCAAGATGCTCGAGGCCGGCGGCCTCGAGGTGGTCGAGGAGGAGCCGCCGGCGGTCGTCACGGGCGAGACCCCGGCGGCCACCGAGCGCCGGGTCGTCCCGCAGTCGGTGATCGCCCGGCAGCTCGCCAACCCCTTCCAGGTCCCCGACTTCGAGGGCGTCGCCAAGCGCCTGGAGCCGCGCACCCACCGGCTGGCCAACTGGGAGCTGATCGGCCCGCTGCTGCGCTCCTTCGAGATCGCCAACGGCGCCCCCGCCTGCCTGGAGATGCCCGACCCCCGGGACCGCCGCACCCGCGACGGCCTGGAGATGATGCGCCACCAGGCGCAGCTGGTCGCCTCCGTCAAGGACGGCCACCGGACCTTCCTGCTCGCCGACGAGCCCGGCCTCGGCAAGACCGCGCAGGCCCTGCTCGCCGCGCAGGCCGCCGACGCCTTCCCGCTCCTGGTCGTCGTCCCCAACGTGGTGAAGACCAACTGGGCCCGCGAGGCCCAGCGCTGGGTCCCCCGGCACAAGGCCACGGTGATCCACGGCGACGGCCACGACATCGACGGTTTCGCCGACATCGTGATCGTCAACTACGAGGTGCTGGACCGGCACGTCGGCTGGCTGGGCGACCTCGGCTTCAAGGGCATGGTCGTCGACGAGGCCCACTTCATCAAGAACCGCAAGTCCCAGCGCTCCCAGCACGTGCTCCAGCTCTCCGAGCGGATCCGGGAGCGCACGGTGCGGCCCCTGCTGATGGCGCTGACCGGCACCCCGCTGATCAACGACATCGAGGACTTCACCTCGATCTGGCAGTTCCTGGGCTGGATCGACGAGAAGAAGCCCCTGCCGGAGCTGATGGCCCGTCTCGAGGAGACCGGCCTGACCCCGGAGGACAAGGCCTTCTACCCGGCCGCCCGCCGCGCGGTGGTCGACATGGGCATCGTGCGGCGTCGCAAGGTCGACGTCGCCGCCGACATCCCGGCCCGCCGGATCGCCGACATCCCGGTCGAGCTCGACGACGAGGCCGGGCGCTCCATCCGGGCCGCCGAGCGCGAGCTGGCCCGCCGCCTGGTCGACCGCTACGACCGGGTGATGGCGGCCCGCGACGAGGACAAGCGGGCCACCGGCATCGACGAGGAGCTGGTGCGCCGGGTCGCGGAGTGGGAGCGCGACGAGACCGACGACAACGCCTCGGGCGAGAACGTCTTCTCGATGATCCGCCGCATCGGCACGGCCAAGGCACCGCTGGCCGCCGACTACGCCGCCCAGCTGGCGCGCAGCGTCGGCAAGGTCGTCGTCTTCGCCAAGCACGTCGACGTGATGGACGCCTGCGAGGAGCTCTTCGCCCAGCGCGGGATCCGCTACTCCTCGATCCGGGGCAACCAGACGCCGAAGGCGCGCGAGGCGGCGATCGACTCCTTCGTCAACGACCCCGAGGTCGCCGTGGTGGTCTGCTCGCTGACCGCCGCCGGGGTCGGCCTCAACCTGCAGGTCGCCTCCAACGTGGTGCTGGCCGAGCTCTCCTGGACCGACGCCGAGCAGACCCAGGCGATCGACCGGGTCCACCGGATCGGGCAGGAGGAGCCGGTGACGGCGTGGCGGATCATCGCCGCCCAGACCATCGACACCCGGATCGCCGAGCTCATCGACTCCAAGGCGGGCCTCGCGGCCCGGGCCCTGGACGGCTCCGACGAGGAGGTCACCGCGTCGGCCGACATCCAGGTCGAGGCGATGGTCACCCTGCTCACCGACGCGCTGCGCAAGCGCCGCCGCTGAGCCGGGACCACACCGCCGCCTCCTCGGCGCGGTGTGGGCCTCGTCACGATGAGAACGCACCGGCGGTTAGGATCCGGACGCGCTTCCGCACGGTGGCGCGGATCCTGCCGCGCTCGGGCCGGCACCGACGAATCGGAGAGACCGGCCCGTGGCACCGACCCCGCACGATGACGTACCCCTGCGACGCCACACGCGACTCGGCGGTGCCTCCGCCCTCGCGGTCGGTCTCCTGCTGGCCGGCAGCGTGGCCGTCTTGGCGCAGCCCGCCGTCGCGGCCACCACCGTGGGAGTCGCGGCGTACGTCGCCGAGGGCGGCAGCGACGCGGACAACGACTGCGTGAGCGCGGAGGCGCCCTGCGCCACCGTCACCCACGCCCTCGGGCAGGTGGGGCGGGGCGCGACGATCAGGATCTCCGGCACCGTCCACGACAACGTCGTCGTGCCCTCGAGCCTCACTTCCGTCACCCTCAGCGGGGCCGGTTCCGCCGCCCCGGCGGTGCTCGACGGGTCCGGTCTCGACACGGTGGTCCTGAACCACGGGCCGCTGCGGATCGAGCACCTCGAGATCCGCAACGGAGACGCGACCCACGGCGGTGGGATCAGCGCCTGGGGACAGCTGGTGGTCGCCCACTCGGTGGTGAGCGGCAATGTCGCCGACGACTACGGCGGCGGGATCTACCTCCACCCCGGCAGCTCCGCGCGGATCCTGGACAGCACCATCACCGACAACCGCTCGGTGCGGAGCCATGCCGGCGGCGGGGCATCTACTCCATGGAGGCCCCCCTGACCGTGCTGCGCTCCACGATCTCCGACAACCAGTCCGGCAGCGTCGGGGGCGGCGTCAGGTTCGCCTCCACCAGCAAGCCCTTCCTCATCATGGACAGCACGGTCTCCGGCAACAGCGCGGACAACCGGGGCGGGGGCCTCTCCGGCGGCAACATGCTGATCCGGGGCACCACGATCGCCGGCAACACGGCGACGTTCGGCGGTGGGATCGACAACACCTCGCTCGGCGACAACCCGCTGCGGCTGCTCAACAGCACCGTGGCGCGCAACACCGACAGGAGCTCCGGCGGGGCGGTGCACGGGAGCGGGGCGGCGGCCCAGTTCGGCGGCACCCTCTTCGAGGGCAACTCCGTGCCCCAGTGCGACGCAGCGACCACCAGCAGCAGCCTCGGCCACAACCTGAGCAGCGACAACAGCTGCGTGGGGCACCCCACCGACCGCGCCGGCGCGGACCCGCGACTGGGCGCTCTGACCGACAACGGCGGCGGCACCCGGACGATGATGCCCGCCGCTGCCGGACCCGCGGCCGACGCCATCCCGGTCGGCACGACCCTGGCGGGACTCCCGGTCTGCGCACGCGACGACCAGCGCGGCGTCGCGGGACCGGTGCCTGGCGCGACCGGGTGTGCGATCGGCGCGGTGGAGCCCGCGGCATGGCACCTCGCCACCCAGCTCCCGCTGACAGTCACCTCCAGCGGCGACGTCGTCGCGGGGGTCACCCTCGGCACCGCCGGCGGGTCGGGCGACGGCGAGGTCGCCTTCGAGGTGACGCCGGGCACCGCCGCCGGCTGCCGCCTCGACGGGATCGCCGAGCCCTTCGTCCTGAAGGCCGACACCTTCGGCACCTGCCTGGTCCGGGCCACCCGGGGCGCTGCCGGCCGCTACGCCGCGGCGTCGTCCGAGGTGACCACTGTCACGGTGCCCCGCGCCCCTCAGCACACGGTCTACATGAACGGCGGGATCTCGGGCCCCCTCGACAGGGCCCTGCCCCTCGCCGCCTCCGGGGGCGCCGGCACCGGCGCCTACACCTTCGCGACCGTGCCCGGCGGCACCGCCACCGGCTGCTCGGTCAGCGCCGGCGCGCCCTGGACGATCACCGCGACCAGCGCGGGCACGTGCCAGGTCGTGGCCACCCGCGAGGCCGACACGCGCTACGAGGCACGCACGTCCGACCCCCAGCCGGTCGAGTTCCGGCTGCTGGCCCAGGAGGGCCTGCTGGTCAGCAGCCCGCTGGAGGCGACCATCGGGCAGCCGCTCGTCCTCAGCACCACCGGCGGCTCGGGCACCGGCGAGGTCACCTGGTGGACCACCCGCGGCTCGGTCGACTGCGCGGTGACCCGCTCCAGCCCGGCCAGGCTCACCGCCACCGCCGCGGGGTGGTGCAGCGTCTACGCCATCAAGGGGGGCGACGAGCGGTACTCCGCCAGGGTCTCGCCGACGGTCCACATCGCCTGGGACAAGGGCGAGCAGCCCCCGCTGGTGCTCACCTCCACGACCGGTCGCTTCGGCGTCCCCCTGCCGCTGGAGCACACCGGCGGCGCGGGCACCGGCAGCGTCACGGTCGCGACCGAGGACGGCACCGCCACCGGGTGCGCCGCCAGCCAGACGCGGCCCCTGCCCTTCATGCTCACCTCGAGCAGCCCGGGCACCTGCCTGGTCACCGTCAGCAAGGCCGGTGACAACGGCTACCACCCCGCGAGCTCGGCACCCACGACCGTCACCCTGACCAAGGAGCCGCAGGCGGAGCTGCGGATGAGCGGCACCCTCGACGGCATGGTGGGGACCCCGCTGCCCCTGGGGAGCGAAGGCGGCTCGGGCACCGGAGCGGTCAGCTTCACCGCTGCCGACGGCACCGCGGAGGCCTGCACGGTCTCCGGCAGCACCCTGGCCTCCAGCACCGCAGGCACCTGCCTGGTGACCGCGACCAAGGCGGGCGACGCGACGTACGAGGCTGTCTCCTCGGCACCGGCGACCATCACCTTCGCCCCCCTGGCGCAGGCGCCGCTGGCCGTCACTTCGGTGCTCGGCACGCAGGGCACCCCGCTGACGCTGACCAGCAGCGGCGGCTCGGGCACCGGCGCCCTGCACTGGAGCGCCGCCGACGGCACGGCGACCGGGTGCGAGGTGACGGCCTCGGCTCCTCCGCAGCTGACCGCCGCGTCCCCGGGGACCTGCCTGGTCACCGTCACCAAGGCGGGCGACGGGCGGCACGCGGCGACCACGTCCACCGCCACCCCGGTCACCCTGTCCGCTCCCCCCGTCGACCCCGGCTCCCCGGTCGACCCGGGCTCCCCGGTCGCCCCGGTCGACCCGGGCGTCCCCGTCGGCCCGGGCGTCCCGGTCGGGCCCACAGCGCCGACCGACCCGCTCCTCTCCGCACCGGGGACCGCGGTGCCCAGCGCGCCCGCCGCCTCGGCGCAGGCTCCCGGCAAGGTCACGAGGCTCAAGGTGACGGGCAAGCCCACCGCCGCCCGGCGCAAGGTCACCTGGCTCGCCCCGACCGGCGCCTCCGTGGTCACCTACCGGATCGTCGTCACCCGGGGCAAGAAGACGCTGCTCAGCAAGGTGACGGCCAGGACCACCCTCTCGCTCACGCGCAAGAGGCTGCGTGCCGGACGGCTCACCGTCACCGTCACCGCGGTCAACCCGGCGGGCACCGCGGCCGGGGTGCGCAAGACGTTCACGGTGAAGAAGTAGGAGGCGGGCAGCTGCGCGACGACCTATGCTCCGGCGGGTGACCGACGTCCTCCTTGCCACGTTCCAGCTGCTGCCCGACGGCGAGACCGGGGGCGGCCTGCTGGTCGAGGCGCTCGCCGAGCGCGGGGTCACCGCTCGCTGGGCCGTCTGGGACGACCCCTCGGTCGACTGGGCGGACGCCGGCCTGGTCGCCGTCCGCGCCACCTGGGACTACCACCGGAGGTGCCCGGAGTTCCTGGCGTGGAGCAGGGGCGTCGCCGCGGCGACGCCGCTGCTCAACGGTCCCGAGGTCTTCACCTGGAACGCCGACAAGGCCTACCTGCTCGAGCTCGGGAGGCACGTGCCGGTGCTCCCCACCGAGCTGGTGGACGACTCCGACCTCGCCGAGCGCCTGACGGCGGCCACCGACCGGTGGGGCACCGTGGTGATCAAGCCCCGGACCGGCGCCGGCGGTGTCGGGGTGGTGCTGGCCAGCAGCGTCGCCGACGAGCGTGTCGAGGGACTCACCGCGGCACCCTGGGTGGTGCAGCCGTTGGTCGAGTCGGTGCGCACCACCGGCGAGACCTCCGTCTACGTCTTCGACGGTGTCGCCGCCTCCCAGGTCGACAAGCTCGCCGTGGGCGGCGAGATCCGGGTGCACGAGCTCTACGGCGGCAGCTCGCGTGCCGTGGCGCTGGACGCCGACCGTGGGGCCTTGGCCGAGCAGGCCGTCCGGGCGGCAGGTGACCTGCTCGGCACCGAGCTCGCCTACGCCCGGGTCGACATGATGCGCTGGCAGGACGCCTGGCACGTCAGCGAGCTCGAGCTGATCGAGCCGGGGCTCTACCTCGACATCGACCCGGCGAACGCCGGGCGCTTCGCCGACCTCGTCACTGGTCGCCTGCGATCAGCGGCTCGAGGGTCAGCTCGGGGTGGTCGCGCTCCATCACGCTGATCCGCCACTTGTCGGGCGCGAGCACCAGTGGCGTGCCGTCGGTGCGCTCCATCACCTCGACCCCGCGGACCGCGGCGAAGACCGGCGCTGAGGCGGCATCCGTGCGCCGCGCCTGGGTGTAGCCGAGCATCTCCAGGCGGATCGCCGCCCCGAACTCGCTCTCCATCCGGGCCTGGGCGACCTCGAACTGCATCGGCCCGACCGCCGCGAGCACCGGCGACTGCGCCCCGCGCAGGTCCGAGCGGAGCACCTGCACCACGCCTTCGGAGTCGAGCTGCTCGATGCCCTTGCGGAACTGCTTGAAGCGCCCGCTGTCCTTGGCGGTGGCCACCGCGAAGTGCTCGGGGGCGAAGGTGGCGATCGGCGGGAACGTCACCGGCTCGTCGACGTAGATCGTGTCGCCGATCTTCAGCGTCATCGCGTTGACCAGGCCGATGATGTCACCCGGGTAGGCCGTGTCGAGGACCCCGCGCTCCGACCCGAAGAGCGTCTGCGCGTACTTCGTCGCGAAGGGCCGCCCGGACTGGGCGTGGGTGACGATCATGCCCCGCTCGAAGACCCCGGAGCAGACCCGGGCGAAGGCCACCCGGTCGCGGTGCTGGGTGTTCATGCCGGCCTGGACCTTGAAGATGAAGGCGCTGAAGGGCGCCGTGACCTCGCGGATCTCCCGGGGCCGACCCTCCTCGTCCGGCTCGCCGTGCCGGAAGGGCACCGCGGAGGGCGCCAGCTCGACCAGCGTGCGCAGGATGCTGGAGACGCCGAAGTTGGAGATCGCCGAGGCGAAGAGGACGGGCGTGGTGAAGCCCGAGAGGAAGAGCTCCTGGTCGTGGTCGGCGCCGTCGGAGGAGAGCAGGTCCGACTCGTCGACGGCTGCCTGCCAGACGTCGCCCTCGCGCGCCGCGGCCGCCTCGGCCCCCATCCGCTCCTCCGGCGCCCGGGTCGCCCCGCCCGCGGTCCGGGTGTAGGCGACGTACTCCCCCGTCCGGCGCTCCAGGACGCCGCGGAAGTCGCCGGCGATGCCGACGGGCCAGGTCAGCGGCGTCGGCACCAGCTTGATCTGCTCCTGGATCTGCTCCATCAGGGCGAGCGGGTCCAGACCGGGACGGTCCCACTTGTTGATGACGGTGATCACCGGCAGACCACGCGCCTTGCAGACCCGGAAGAGCTTGAGCGTCTGCGGCTCCAGGCCCTTCGCGGCGTCGACCAGCATCACGGCGGCGTCGACGGCCGAGAGCACCCGGTAGGTGTCCTCGGAGAAGTCCGAGTGGCCGGGGGTGTCCACCAGGTTGATCACCTGGTCCTCGTAGGCGAACTGCAGGGCCGCGGAGGTGATGGAGATGCCGCGCTCCTTCTCGATCTCCATCCAGTCCGAGACCGTCGCCTTGCGGCCGGCCTTGCCGTGCGTCGCCCCCGCCTGGTTGATCACCTCGGCGTGCAGGGCCAGGGCCTCGGTGAGCGTCGACTTTCCGGCGTCGGGGTGGCTGATCACCGCGAAGGTCCGGCGGCGGGCGGCCTCACGGCGTACGTCCTCGGGCGAGCCGGCGCGGGCCGGGGTCTCCGACCGGGTGGCTGACGGGGCGCTGGAGGGGCTGACGGGCTGGGCGGTGGAGGGCGAGGAAGTCACGGGGTCCTGGATCGTCGGGTGCCCGGCGTCTGTCGGCGGGCCTGCACCATCCTACGAGGCCCCCGGGGACGACGGCTCCAGGCTCTTCTCGAACCAGTGCCCGGCGTGCGGGTTGCCGTTGTAGTCCTCGATCTCGCGGTAGCCCGCCCGCCGGTAGAGCGCGAGGGCGGCGTCCATGCCGGGGCCGGTGTCGAGGCGTACGGCGCGGCAGCCGAGGCCGGCGGCGTCGTCCTCGAGGCGGCCCAGCAGGAGGCGGGCCACCCCGCGCCGGCGGGCGGCGGGGGCGACGTACATCCGCTTCACCTCCGCGACGCCGTCGCCGAGCAGCCGCACTCCCCCGCAGGCCACGGGCCTGCCGTCCAGGCTGACCAGGTGGAAGGCACCGCGCGGCGGTTCCATCTCCTCGGCAGAGACCGAGCCGCCCTCGCCCTGGCGCAGCTCGATGCCGCGGGCGGCGAGCTCCTCGGAGTAGGCCGCGAGCAGGGCCAGCACCTCGGGGTGGTCGGCCCGCGCCGGGACGAGGGTGGGAGCGCCGCTCGGCTCGGTCGTCATGGCCTCAGCCGGTGCGGCGGGCGCCGTGCACCGGGGCGGGGTCGGTGGTGGCCACGAAGTCCCGCAGCACCTCCGCGAACCGGTCGGTGTCCTCCAGGTGGGGGAAGTGACCGGCCCGGTCGAAGAGCACGACCCGGCACTCCGGCACCGATTCCTGGGCCTTGAGGGCGTGGAAGGCGGGGATCATCCGGTCGCGCGAGCCCCACACGATCAGCGTCGGCACCGGCTCCACGTGGCCGAGGTGGTCGTGGGCGCTGATGGTCTGCCCGCCCAGGTCGATCACGGCGCGGGTGGTGGCCAGGAAGGCACGCCGACTCTCCCGGTCGTTGAGGGAGGTGTAGCCCTTCCAGATGGCGGTGATGTCGGCCCCGGGCTTCCACCCGACCTTCCGGGCGGCGCGGCCGGCCTCGTCCAGCCGCCCCAGCAGCCAGCCGGAGGCGGCGATCCCCAGCACCTGCTCGGCGAGGGGCAGGGTGGCGGCCCGCAGCAGCGGGCTGACCTCCCGGCCCAGCCCGCCGCTGGCGACCAGGACGAGACGCTCGACCCGCTCGGGGAAGAGGTAGTAGAACTGCATCGCGATGCCGCCGCCCAGGGAGTGGCCGACCAGGGTGACCCGCTCCACCCCGAGCTGGTCGAGCAGGTCGCGCAGCGTGGCGGCGTGCGAGCTCAGGGAGTAGTCGCCGAGCGGCTTGTCCGACTCCCCGTGGCCGAACAGGTCGGGGACGATCACCCGCTGGTCGTCGTCCATCCGGTCGATCAGCCGCGACCACTGACCCCGGGAGCCGAGGATGCCGTGGATGAAGAGGACCGGGGCGCCCGAGCCGCTGTCGACGTAGGAGAACTCGTGTCCGTGCAGGGTGATCGTGCGGGGCTCGGCGCGGTCCATCAGGCTGACCTCCTCGGGGCGTGGGACCACCGTACGGGTCCGGGCGCCGCCGAGCCCTGGCGTGTCACACGGTGGGCAGCCCGGTCCGGACGCACGAAGGGCCCCGACCGCAGTGCGGTCGGGGCCCAACGAGAGAGATCAGATGACGCTGACGTTCTCAGCCTGGGGACCCTTGGGGCCCTGGGCGAGGTCGAACTCGACCTTCTGGTTCTCGTCCAGCGACTTGTAGCCCTGCGACTGGATGGCGGAGAAGTGGACGAACACGTCCTCGCCGCCACCGTCCTGCGCGATGAAGCCGAAGCCCTTGTCAGCGTTGAACCACTTGACGGTGCCCTGAGCCATGATCTGTTCCTTTGTTCCGTTTCGAGGGCGACGTGCCCTCGAGCCGCTGAAGCCATCCACCTGTGCTGATGTCCAGCGAACCGAAAACCAGGAAGTACGAGATACAAGCCGCGCATCGAGTGCGGCGAGGAAAGCCCTAGGGGGGCTATCCCTTCAACACCTTGAGCCTACGTCATGACCCCCGAGAACCCCACATCCTCGCCACTGTCCGCACCTGCCCGGCGGCTCGGAGCCGGTCTCCCGGGGTGCCGTGCCCTACTCCGGCGCCGCCTCGGGGGCGAGTGACTCGCGGACCAGGGATCCGAGCGAGGAGGCCTGCTCCAGCATCCGCAGCGCCGGCCCGACGTCGGGCAGGTCCGGCTCCGGGGACCACAGGCCGTCGGCGTCCACGACCACCTCCCCGGCACCGATGACCCCGTCGAGGTCGGTGACCAGCGCCGCGCGCGACGGGTCGCCGGAGAGCGCCGCCCGGATGGCGTCGGTCTCGATCGGCACGTCGGACCCGATCAGGACCGCGTTGCCGAACCGCAACCCGTGCAGCGAGGAGTTCTGCACGATGACCGCGGCGTGCTCGAACTCCTCCTTCAGGGTGGCGACCTGACGCCGGGTGAAGGTCAGGTCGCCTCCGGCCACCGAGTTGACGACCAGCATCCCGTGGTCGTCGAGCAGGTCGTGGGCCAGCGCGAAGCACTCCCGCGAGGTGAAGGCGGGCGGGATCCTGCCGCCCGCGAAGACGTCGATGACCACGGCGTCGCAGGCGTTCGGGACCCAGGGCGGCGTGCCGCCGGCCTCGAGCCAGCCGCGCGCCTCGGCCACCTGGACGGTGACGCCCTCGGGGACCGTGAACCGCTCCTCCACGAGCGAGGCGAACACTGGCTCGAGCTCGACGACCACCTGCCGCGCCCCGGGAGTGGTGGCTGCGACGGCGCGGGGCAGGGTCAGGAGACCGCCGCCGAGGTGTACCACCGTGGCACGACCGCGGCCCAGCGCCGCCAGCATCCAGCGAGTCACCGCCAGGGCCGGCACCGCGTCGTCGCCGTGGATGTGCGACTGGCGGACGCCGCCCACCTCGAGGACCCATCCGTCCCCTCGCTCGAACAGGTCGGCGCTCCCCCCGCCGGTGAGCTCGAGCGGCTCCCGGCCCCCGGACCCGCCCTCGGGCGGGGTCATCCGGTGCCTCGCTCCGGGCCCCACTCCCCGGCCTTGCCGAGCAGCGTGGCCGCCGTCCCCGAGTCGGGCAGCACCGCGCTCATCCCCTGCGTTGTCACGGTGACCACGGGCACGGGGGTCAGCGGCAGGGCGACCGCCTCCTCGATCAGGCCGGCCTCGATGGCCACCTGCGTCGTCCGGGCGTCGTACTTGTCGGCGGTGCGCTCGAGCTGCTTCAGCAGCGCCTGCCGGGCCGGGCTCCGCAGGCCGGTGATCGGCGAGGCCTTGCCGGCGCCCCAGACCGCGGAGATGTCCTCGGCGGTCTGCGGCAGGGGCACGGTGGTCAGGAGGGCCTGCCACTGCGTGCCGAGGTCCTTCGATCCCTCGATCCCCGCACGCCCGCAGTCGGTGACGCGCCACCCCGCCTCCGCGACGGACTCCACGAGCCCTTGGAACGCCCCGACGGCGAAGGGGTCGGCGGTGTCGTACGCGGTGCACACCGCGGTGCCCGCCGGGACCCCGGCCCGGTTCCGCTCGACGGACGCGTCGTTCTTCGCGGACTCGAACGCCGCCCGGTAGCCGGCGTCCTCGATCGAGACCTCGTACCCGTCGGAGTCGGGGCTGAACAGCAGGGACTGCGTCGCGGCGAAGGCGCTTCCCCAGGCCCCGGCCCCGGCCTGACGCACGTCGCCGGGGGTGACCGCGCGGAGGAACGCGCGGCGGGCCGCCGGCGCACCGAAGACGCCCCTGTCCGCGCGCAGGGCCAGCACCCACAGTCGTCCGTCGTGGGTCTCGGTGACGTGGTGGTCGCGACGCCCCAGGTCACGCACCGGGATGTGGTTCTCGGCAGTCGGCCTCAGCTGAAACACGTCGACGTCGTCCGGGAAGCTCGCCAGGGGGTCGCCGAACGGCCCGACCTCGATGCGCTCGTACGACGGCGGCGTGGCACCCTCGTAGGCCGGGTTGACCTTGAGCGTGACGCCGGAGGCGCCGGACTCCCCCGCCTCGAGGTCGGCCACCACGTAGGGCCCGCTGGCGACGGCCAGCCCCTCGGGCGGCGCGCCGTCGGTGCGGGCCAGGTCGAACCCCGAGCTCCAGGCCTCGGCGATGTCGGCGAGCGCCCGCCGGTCGTCGTCGAGGATCGCCTCCGTCACCGCCAGCTTGGCCTCCATCGGGTCGTCGATGTCCAGCGCCAGCCTGCCGACGACGTGGGCCGGCACGGCCACGTCGAGTGCGGTGTGCCAGTCGCGGACCGGCCGGGAGAAGAGGACGTCGATGCGGCGGGCGGACTCGTCGACCGCCGTCACCTCGAGGCTGTGCCGCAGGTCCCCCGGGACGGAGGCGAACTCGCCCTCGGTGACGCCGGCCCCCGCCGCCCACGCCAGCACGAGGTCGGCGGCGTCCAGCGGGACGCCGTCGGACCACGTCCGCTCGGCGAGGTCGTAGCGCACCGTGAACGAGTCGGCGGCCGGGTCGACGACCTCGACCGACCCGAACGACTCGTCGGCCTCGACGTCACCGCGGACGATCCGCGCGAACGAGTCGTGGGTCGCTGCCGCGATCTCCCGGTTGCCCCGGGTGCTCCCGCTCGCGGTCGAGGCGTTGAGGCTCGTCAGCGACTCCGACCACGCCACGGTGATCGAGGAGCCCTCGATCACCGACGCGGGCAGGTCCGCTCCGCAGCCCGCGACCAGGAGCAACATGCTCGCCGACGCAGCACTGACCCACGACCCTCGCCCCCGCATGGCGGCGAGGGTACCAAGACCACGCCGCCGGTCCGCTGCCTATCACCGATCAGGTGTGGGCCAGCACGCCCAAGCAGTCCCATGAGGGTGGCGCGCTCGCCACGCTCCACGTCTCGGCTCAGCTGTTGCCCAGCTTGGCGGTGACCTGGGAGGTGAGCTCTTCCAGCAAGCGACGGTTCCGCTTCCCGTCCATCAGTCCGCTGGGCTGGTCCGGTGCGACGTCGATACCCAGCTCGATGGTCGAACCGCTGCCGCTCGGGGTGATGCGTGCCCCACCCTGACGCGCGGTGTACAGCACGGTGCGCTTGGCGTCGAAGATCAGCTCGCCCGCGCCGGGGAGCGTCCCCTGCTCCAGCTGGTAGCCGAGGTCTTGGAGGACCGCGCAGAGGCCCTCGCTGGCGGCGGCGGGAGGAAGCGGGACCTCTACTTGGGCTTGTGCGAGGTGTCGGCTCATGGCGGCGACACTAGCAACGCCGCCTCCTCCCCCGCGACGCCGTGTCAGACGCGGGACCCCGCCGGCGGCCACGGCCGCTCGTCGCTCTTGTCGAAGTCACGCCACCCCACGGAGCGCAGCTCCAGGATCCTGCGTCGCTCGGCCTCGTCGACGCCGTCCAGCTCCTCCCAGTAGCCGAGCGGCATCTCCAGCATCCTCACCCGATCAGCCTCGTCGATCCTGACGAGCTTCCTGGCGATCAGGACGTCGAGGACCTCCGCCCGGGTGGCCCGGTAACGCATCCACGTCTTGAGGTCCTTGGGGCCCCGCCGCGGCGGCTTGCGGCTCTTCGCTCGACCGGCGCGTCGGGCGAAGGCGAACAACAGCAGGACGAGGACCCCCAGCGCCCCGGTCGCCAGGACGAAGATCTGGAGCCACTCGTCGCGAGGCGTACCAGGGTCCGAACGCATCACGGCATAGGCAACGGCTGCGGAGACCACGGCGACCACGCCCGTCACGGCCTGGAGCGCGTGCCGAGCGCGTTCGGTCTCGAACCACATCAGCATCATGGCCAGCAAGGAGACGCACGCGGCGACGAAGAGGAATCGGGCCGGCGTCAACCAGGTGGTCGGATCCTCACTGCCTCGGCTGAGCACGACCAGCGCCAACCCGAGAGCTGGTGCCGCCCACGTCACCGCGGAGAGGAGCGCGGCCACGATCCCCCCGGTGACCCCGAGCACGCCCCCGAGGAGCCGCTCCTGCGAGGTCAGGGTCTCCGCCACCGGCTCGCGTGCGAGGACTCCTGCTTCGACCTCACCCCACTGCAGGGGCTGGGCGAACGTGGCCGTGCGCGCCCACTCCAGGACCGGCTGCGACATCGGCCTAGCCTCCGGTGGGGACGCGCCAGCGCAAGCTCGCCACGCACGCGTCGAACAGCACCCGCATGGCCTCGAGGGAAGCGTCGTCGGGTCGCACGTCGGGGGTGCGTCCGAACCCGGCCACCAAGGCGAGCGCGCGGCGCCGGTTGCTGCCCGGGACCGGCGTCAGGTAGACCAACGAGTGGTTGACGACGGTGGACGTGCCGACGCGACGGGTGGCCTCGGTCTCGAAGCGCAGGGTCCTGGGATCGCCATGCAACGGGGTCGCGCCGTGCTCACGGATCAGCGAGCGCGCCAAGTCGTCGAGGGTCTCACCAGGATCGGCCTTCCGGATCGAGGCGTTGATCGAGGCCGGGATCGCTACGGTGCCCGGTGCAGGGTCGGTCGGGGCGAAGAAGGCGAACACTCCGGCCTTCCCCATGTCATGGAACGCCTGCTCGAGCTGGGCCTTGATCTCCCCGAACAACACGGGCTGGTGCGACTCCATGCACTGCCGCTTCGCCTTGGCGACCATCTCGCCCAAGGTGACGTCGTCCACGGCATGTCGCGCCCATCCTTGGGGCAGCTCCAGCTCGAAATCAGGGTCCGCGGTCACTCCGAGCTCGTCACGCAAGGTCATGGTGTCCAATCGTTGTCGACGGCCCACTCGGAGTCCGCGAGGACCCCGGTAGGCGGCTTCGCGGCAAAGGTGGTCCCGTCGGGGCGAGTCAGGGTCAGGGCGTTCGCGAACAGGGAGAGACCCACGAGCGCCTGACTGATCACGAACGACGGGGCCTCCTCGAGCCCGATCATCACGCCGCACTCGTCGTCGGCGAAGATGAGGTGGACGGCGTTGACGTCGAGCGGGGCACCGTCCAGGTCCTCGACCGTGCGCCGTGAGGAGTACTGCAGCCCGGGACCGAGGTTGCGGGCGTCCGCCGAGCGGACAACTCCCGGCATGTCCGACCAGTCGGGCAGATCCGTGGGTCTGACGAAGTTGACGTGGCACAGCACGAACGCCGGGCCCGACACGGGCCAGACCTGGTACATCAGGGCGGAGTCGGACTCGGCTCGTGCCGCGAGGCCCGCACGCACCAGCGGCTGCAGGTCCGCCTCGGAGGGCGGAGGCGCGTCGGGTTGTGTGGCCCCCATCACCTCACGGAGGAGTCGGGGCACCTCGGACACGAACGTGTCCGCCTCCTCGGCCGTCAGCCCCTTCGGAAGCGGAACCCACCCCGGCAGGTCGATGTCTTCGGCGAATCCCACGGCCCACCCGCCGAGGGTGTCATCAGTACTGCTGCTCACCGCTTCTCACGCCTTTCATCACCTCGTGTTGCTGCACAACGTACCGGCGCCGTCCTGTCGGGCAGGCCAAGGAACCCAGGACTAGCCGAGCAGCGGCCCGATGGGCTTGGGGAACTTCGGCACGTCGATGTTGAACGGCCCGAGCGCCGTTCCCAGCCGACCCAGGTGACCCGAGAAGGTGCCGGCCTTCTTGGACACGTAGTCCAACCCGGACAAGCCGCGGACCAGGGGCAGGTTCCTCTCCAGGAGCGCACGGTTGCCGACGTAGAGCCCGATGTTGGACCTGCGCACCGTCTTGTACGTCGGGCCGAGCAGGTTCTCCATGACCTTCGCCTTGCCGAGGAACCTGTAGGTGTCGGAACCGCCACGCGTGAAGATGGTGTGGAGCGGTCCCTTGGACGCGGCCTTCCACGTGCGGCTGGCGGCGTTGGCGAACCCACCCGCACCCCTCGTCAGCGCGGGGAACTGCACGAACTTGGTGAGGTTGGTGATCTTGCCGACCGGGATGATCGCCAGCGCCGACAGCGCAAGCTCTCCGCCGGTCTTCTTCCCCTGGGAGTACTGGAGGGCGGTCAGGAGGAAGACACTGACAGCAAGGATCGCGGCCAGGAGCAGGAACCCACCGAAGAAGATCGCGATCACACCGACGACCAGGGCCGCCCAGCTCAGCACCTTGGTCACGACGTCGACGAAGCCCATGAAGTTGTCCCACCGGCTGTCCTTGATCTTGCCGGACAGCTCGTCGGTGATGTCTCCGGCAGCGTCGTTGAAGGCGGTCTCCCAGGTGTCGTACCCCTCGTCGAACTCCTTCGCCGCTTCCAGCCAGTCCTCGTAGGCGGCAGACTTCGCCTCGTTGTTCTCCGCGATCTGCGTCTGCCGGGGGCTCGGACCCTCGTCCTTCGGGTCCATCTTCACCACGAACGGGTCGAACACGTCCTCGGCGCTGGTGGGGCCGTCCTTGTCACCGGGAAGACCCTGGTAGACCGCCCACTTGGTCTCGCAGTCGTCGACGGCGCCGTTGATCTTGGGCTTGCACTCCTCCAGGGCTTCACCGTACGTCTGGATCACCGGGCCCACCGGCTTGTACAGCTCGCCGGCCTCGCGCAGCTTCTTGTAGGAGTCGCCGATCGTCTCCTTGAGCGCCTCGATCGCCTTCCCCTTCTGGCTACCGTCGCCGACCGCGCCCTTCTTGATCGCCTCGAGCGTGTCGGCGCAGTCCTCCATCTTCGTGCCCAGCGAGGTGATGTCCTCGCCGCGGCTGATGATGTCTCCGGGGATTCCCTCGACCCGCTCGATCTCCCGCTTCTTCGGTGATCGCTCCATCGTTGCTACTCCTTGTGGTCTTCAGATGCGGATCGGGGGGCCGACTACCCGGATGCCGGCCTCCCCACGTGGCGTCGACAGCTACGGGGCGGGGGCCGGGACGGTCTTCCCGGCGCCCGACTCCCGTGCCGCGCGGTGGTACGGGATCACTCAGTTGCGCTGAGCTGCACTGCTGTTTCGGCGTCCCAGGCCTCGACGCCGTCTACCACGCCCTGGACGTGGTCCTTCACGCCCTTCAGGCCGTCCTTCAGCTCATCGCGCTTGTTGTCCCAGCGCTCCTCGAAGTCGCGGGCCTTGTCCCGGAGCTTGCTCTTGCCGAAGGGGTCGCCGATGGCGGCTTCCAGCTCTTCGGAGCGCGACGTGGCGTTCTCGAACTCGTCGATGATGTCGTCGAGCGCGCTCACTACCGTCTCGAGCTCCGAGAGCTTGATGTACACGTCTGCCATGGTCAGGTTCCTTCCGAGTCACCGCCGAAGATGGTGGGGCCGCCCCGAGCGGGCGGCCCCACCACCGACATCAGCCTCCGGCGAGCTGGTCGTCGAGGTCGCGGATGGCCTGCGCCATGTCGCGCAGCGCCTGGGCCATGTCGGTCACGCCGTTGGAGGCGTCCTTCAGGCCGTTGGTCAGCTCCTCGTAGCCGTCCTGGAACTTGCCCGACGCCTTCTCGGTCTTGAAGCCGTCCTGGACCAGCTCGTCCACGTAGCCCTGGCACTCGGTCAGGGCGCTCTCGATGGACTCCTTGCCGTCGTCCAGCTTGGTGGCGGTGCTTTCCATCTCGTCGTAAGTTGCGCCGAAGTCGCTCATCGCTCAGTCCGTCCTTCTTGGTATGGGCTGAGGGACCAGGCCCCCCGCCCTCGGTCGGAGGTGTAATCCCCCCGTCGCGCCGTATCTAAACATCCGCGATCGGCATTTGTAGTGTCATTGCGCGTCCGGCCTGGACGAAGATCCCCCGACCGTCGGGGAAGTCGGTGCGCTTCACGCGTCCGAACGGCACCTTGAACAGGTGATCCCCGTCGTGGGTGTCGGCCTTGAGCGCGATCCCCTGGCGGTCCGCCTTCCACGCACCCATGACGCCTGCGCCACTGCTGGCCCGGGAGATGTCTGCCTCGCCCACCAGCAGGTGCTCGCTGTTGGAGATGGCCTGCAGCAGGGCCCGCACCGCCCGGTCGGCCGGCCCGTCGACCAGGTGCGGCACGTCCTCGATGACGACCATGATCCGTCCCTGCACCGACTCGTCGGCGATGATCTCGGCCAGCTCGGTGGCCAGCTCCTTCTGCTCCTCGGGCCGGATGGCGCTGCGCACCCACTCGCGGTACGACGCCAGCTCGGAGCGACGGCTGCCGAAGTGGAACAGCTTGACGTCGGGGTCGAACCGCTCCACGGCCCTCACCAGGGCCCGCACCGCGTTCGTCTTGCCCGACTGCGGCGGCCCGGTGACCACGAAGAGGCCGACCGGGTCGAAGCCGAGAGGTCCCAGGGTGTCCTCGCCGATGCCGAAGACGGGCTGCCCGCCGACCCGGTCGGGCAGCTCGGAGCTGTCGATGCGCGTGGGCAACGCACCGATGGGCGCGACCTCCGGCACCCCCTGGGCACGCAGCTCGGTGGCCAGCGCGTCCATCGCCTTGGTCTGCTCGGCCACGTTGGCCGTCCCGCCGAGCACCGCCATCTGCACCTCGTTCTTGTCCACCACCGCCCGGCCCGGCACCGAGGTGTCGTCGAGGACGTCCTTCGGCGCCCCCAGCAGGGTGTACTGGTTGATGTCCGCCAGCCTGAGCACCACCCGTCGCGAGATGTTCGCGGCGACGGCCGTGGGGACGGCGCCACCTCGGTCGGCGGTGATGGCCGCGTGCACCCCCAGGGGACGGCCCTCCCCCAGCAGACGCATGAACACCTGGTAGTACGGCGCCCGGGCCGAGCTGATCTCCCACTCGTTCTTGAACGCCGGGTAGTTGTCGATCAGCAGGATGATCCGGGGCAGCGACGGGTCGACCAGGTCGCGGTACTCGGTGAGGTTGGCCGCGTGCGCCCGGGCGAACAGGTCCGAGCGTCGGTCCAGCTCCCGGCCCAGGCTCCGCAGCAGCCTCTGCACCCGCTCGGCGTCGTCACCGTCGATGATCGAGCCGACGTGAGGCAGTCGCTCGAGGGACCCGAGCGCCCCGGAGGCGAAGTCCAGCCCGAAGACCTCGCTCGTCCCGAGGTCGGGGCGCATGCCGGCGGCCGTGGCGATGGTCTTGAGCACCGTCGTCTTGCCCGACCCCGAGGTCCCGAAGACGATGATCGAGCCGTCGCGGTCGGGCAGGAAGTAGGTGGGGTTCTGCTGCTGCTTCTCCGGCAGGTCCGCGAGCCCCAGCAGGACCTGCCCGTCGCCGCGGGCCGGCAGGTCGCGCAGGTCGACGACGCTCGCGAGATCGTCGAGCCACGGACGCCGCGGGGTCTGGATCCCGGCTGCGTCGGCGGCCCGGATCAGGGTGGTGACCACCCGCTTCTGGTCGTTCGGCCCGAGGTCCTCGTCGTGGGAGTCCGACTCGGCGACCCGCTCGGGCTCCCACTCGATGATCGAGCCGAAGCGAAGCTCCGCGACCTTCACGTCGGCCGTGACGACCTCGTCCTCACTCGTCCAGCCGCCCACGTAGGCGGACTGGAAGGGGGTCAGCCGGCCCGGTCCGGTCTTCGCGATCCCACGCCCCGGCAGGCTGGCGGGGAAGGTGGCGGCCACCGGGTCGTCCACCACGTCCTTGGAGTCCGACTCGTCGGCCATCCGCAGCGCGACCCGGAGGTTGGTGTTGGCACGCAGGTTGTCCTTGATGACGCCGGCGGGGCGCTGCGTCGCCATGATCAGGTGGATGCCGAGGGATCGGCCGCGCTGGGCGACGTCGACGACACCGTCGACGAACTCCGGGACCTCACCGGCCAGGGCGGCGAACTCGTCGATCACCAGCACCAGCGCGGGCGGGCAGTCCGGGTCCTGCCGACGTTCCAGCTCGAGCAGGTCCTTGGCCTTCTTGCGGTTGAAGAGGTGCTCGCGGTGGTGGAGCTCGGCCCTCAGGCTGGTCAGGGCACGGCGCACCAGGTGCGGACTCAGGTCGGTCACCAGCCCGACGCAGTGCGGCAGGTCGACGCAGTCGGCGAACGCCGAGCCGCCCTTGTAGTCGATGAAGAGGAACGTCACCCGGTCCGGGCTGTGGGCGGCCGCCAGGCCGAGCACCCACGCCTGGAGGAACTCCGACTTGCCGGCACCCGTCGTGCCGCCGACCAGGGCGTGTGGACCCTGGCTCCGGAGGTCGAGGGTCATGGCGTCGCTGGCACCCTGACCGATGATGGCGCGCAGGTTGCCGGCGTTCTTCAACCGAGGACGCTCCCGCGCGCTGCGGTCGATGATGGTGTTGTTCTGCCGCCACCTCTCGATGACGGCCTCGGGCTCGTGGGCCGTCTCCTTGCCGACCAGGGACAGGAACATCACCGAGTTCGGGATGTCGGAGGCGTCCTGGATGACCGTGCTGACGTCGACGACCGGCGCCATCCGCTTGGCGAAGGTGTGCATGTAGTTGTTGGAGACCCCTTCGACGACCACGTGCTCGTAGAGGTCGCCGTTGCGGACCAGGCCCACCGTCGCGTCGTCCAGCCCCTCGGTGACGTCGACGAAGCTGCGGCAGGTGGCGGGCAGCGACTCCACCGTCGGCGAGCAGAAGACGGCGTGCACCCCGACATCGGCGCCCCGCTCCAGCACCTGCACCAGACGTGGTCGGTCGACGGGGGCGTCATCGGTCACGATGACGATGATCGAGACCGGTTGGCGGGGGGTCTTCTCCTCGGCGGCACGCGCCACGTCGGTGCCGTAGAGCATCGGGTTCCAGCGCTCCGGGAACGGCCCGCGCGGCTCGGCGCGCTGACCGGCTCGCAGGACGTACTCCTCCAACGCGCTGAGCAGGGCGTTGGCCGTCGGCGGCGAGTCGGCGAGCGGCAGGTCCTTGAAGGGGCTGGTCTCGCTGGTGGTGTGCGGGAGCCACTTCAGCCAGGCGAGCTCGGGCATCCAGCTGTCGCCCGCGATCGCGACCGTCACCACCTCGTTGGGCGCGTGCAGGCCGTAGAGCTGGACGGCGAGGCCACGAAGCACGTCGGCGGCGGCCCCGGTCGGGCCGGCGACGCCGACCGAACCGGCGACCCGCAGGGACTCCAGGACGGGGACGTCGTCGACGTAGCGGTAGCGCTCCCGGAGCCGGTCCAGTCGTTCGATGTACTCCGGGAGCCCGTCCTGGTTGTCCCGGTCCCCGATCGAGTTGCGCGAGGGGGATCTCGTCGTCCCGAGCCGCACGGCCAGGAAGTTCCAGTGCTCGGGCCGACGGGTCCACAGCAGGGGTCCCAGCCGAGCGGCGTGGTCGTAGACCTCCGCGACCGGAGGGACCTCGGCGTTGCGCGCGAACTCCTCCTCCGGCTTCTCGAGGAAGAGGGTCTCCTCGAGCTTCTCGAACTGCCGCTCGAAGAGCTCGGACTCGTACTTCTTCTTGGTCGCCGACTGGGTGCGCTGGTTCATGAAGTTGCCCAGCGCCATCATCGGCGTCATGAAGATCAGCAGCAGCGCGCGCTCCCGGCCGGTGAGGGCGTAGATGGCGAGCGCCATGATGATCGGGGCGACCAGGATGGTCCAGGGAAAGACCTTGTCCGCCTGCTCGGTCGGCATCCGCGGCGGGGGGTGCTCGGTCCCCGGGTAGCGCACCTCGACCCGTGGGCTGCGGTTGAACTGCAGACCGCCACCGCGCTCGAGGATCTCGGTCTCGACTTCCTCGAGATCGTCGGAGAGGTGCATCACCAGCGTCGTGGCACCGATCACCACCGCCCGGTTGGGGGTGAGCCACACGCGCTGGACCGGCACGCCGTCGAAGAGGATCCCGTTGGCCGAGTTCAGGTCCACCAGCTCGACCCGGCGCCCCACCTCGATGCGCGCATGGAGCTGGGACACCATGGGGTCGGCGAGCTCGATCTGGTTGGTGGGGGCGCGACCGATCGTCGCCTGCCCCACGTGCACCGGGAACTCCTTGCCCCGCAGCGGACCGGCGGTGGCCACCAGGGTGCCGACCTGCCTGCGGGCGGCGTACGGGATGGCCTGCAGGGAGCCGCGGGCTCCGCGGTTGACGACGGCAGCGGTGAACCCGGAGCCGATGGCCGCCTCGCCGATGTGCACCGCCGGGTCGAGAGGCTTCAGGTCGGACCCGTCGGGCGGCGCCACGGCCAACGTCAGGACGTCGTCGGGACCCACCGTCATCGAGCGTGCGGGATCGGACTCCACGATGAAGCGAGCGACCTCGGCGACCGTGGCCGTCGAGTCCGCCGTCACGACCACGTCCACGGGCTCCGCACGCTCCCGAAGGAGCGTCAGCTTGACCTTCATCCACTACCCTTCTCGAGCCGCGACGCACGCCACGGTCTTCCCTGCGCTCAGGTGGCCAGCACCGTGATGGTGCGATCACCGATCCGGATCGTGTCCCCCACACCTGCGACGACGATCTCGCCCGCCGTCACCGGGTGCTCCTGTCCGTCGCGGACGAGCACGGTTCCGTTGGTGGAGCCCTGGTCGACCACTTCGAGCCCTGCCGTCGACGGGCGGAGCAACGCGTGGGTCTTGGACATGGAGAAGCCCGGGTCGCTGATCGTCAGGGGCAGCGCTCCGTCGACCGGCTGGGGTGAGCGACCCACCACGACCGGGCCGGAGAGCGAGATCCGCTTCCCGTCGTCGAGAGCCAGCGTCATGCCCACCCCGGCCTGGGGGCCCCAGGCCGGCGCGACCACCTGCGGGGGCGCCGTCACGGGGCCGCCGTCCGGCCGCCCGGATGTGTCCACCGGGGAGACGGCACTGCCGGCGCCCTCGGGGTCGCGCACGAGGTACGCCCCCAGGCGGGGCCCGGTCTGCCCGTCGTCGGCGGGCGCCTCACCCGGCACGAGACCGGCGAGCCCGACCACCACCCGGCGATCGCGGTCGTGCGGACGGGCGGCCCCGAGCACGCCCGCGCTCGTCCGCGGCCCCGGGCGGTAGCCGCTGCGGGCGACACCGTCGGGCGTCGTCGCGAGCGACGGCAGGTTCTTGGGGCGCGGCGCGGGGATCGACGTGACGGTCTTCCTGGCGATCCGCATCCGCTTCTTGTCGAACGGGTTCAGGCCCTCCCGCACGTCGACGAGCCAGATGTCTCCCGCGCGGTCGTGCCAGCCGCGTCGGCGGTGTGCCTCGGACCACGCCGGCGATGCCAGCACCACCGGCGTGCCGACCACCGTCACCAGCGGCAGCCAGGCCACCACGGCGCGCCACGTGGTGCGCCAGAAGCCAGGTGCGCCGAGGCTCGCGACGTTCACCGCCCGCAGCCCGGTGGCGCGCTTCCCGACGGTGAACCCCCACCGTCCCTGCATGAACAACGAGGCGGCGCACCAGATGATCGAGAGCAGCAACGTGACCGCGGCGACGATTACGGTGAGCAGGAAGTCGGGATGGTTGACGAAGCCGTACCAGGAGATGCGCCCGCGGAGCAGGCGGCCCATGACCGGCAGCGACCAGAAGACGAACGGCAGCTGCAGGAGGGAGAAGATGCCGACGTCGATCAGCGCAGCCAGAGCCCGGCGACCCAGCGGGGCCGAGCGCAGACCGAGCGCTGCCGCATACGCGGGATCGGGCTGCCCGCGCTCATCGAGACCCTCCAAGGGTCGCTCGTCGTCGGGCAGCTCCCAGATCACGGTCTGCGGCGTCGTCGACGAGTGCTGCCCGCCGGATCCGGTTCCGAGGTCGGCGGTCGCCGCCCGCTGCGGCGCGCGTAGTGACAGGTCCCCCATGGGCGAAGGCTAACCCGATCCACCCGCCGGCCGTCGGCGCGGTCACAGATTGCTCCCTGTGCAGGGGCGCGCACGGCACGCGGCCACGGCGACATCCTGGTCGAGCAGCCGGGCGCAGGGTCCCGGCGCCGGGACTGACCGCGACCGCGGTGCGGGGTAGCGCGCTGCTCCTGGGCGGATCAGACGTTGAAGCGGAACGATCACGCGGGGTTTCGGCTGTTGGTGGTCATCGTTGGTCGGAGCCGGAGAACACGGCCTGACCTGCGCTTATGCGTTCGCCAGAGCGTTGGTGGTCGTTGGCGAGGATCGGCATCAGCTGGACTTCTTGCGGACTACTTGCGGACCGCGCCGCGCTCGGTGTGTCCCTGCTCCGCAAGCCGATCCGCTTAGGGACCGAGCCTGACCGACCTGGTGTGTCAAACTTGCCCATGACCAACGTACCCATAGACCTCGCTGGGAAGTTCTTGTCGTTCTCCGAGCATTGGTCACCGAAGGTGGTGGCGCGGTTGAACGACTACGAGGTCAAGGTCGTAAAGCTCAAGGGCGAGTTCGTGTGGCACACCCATGACGACACTGACGAGCTGTTTCTCGTGATCGACGGCGAGTTGACCATCCAACTGCGCGATGGCGACGTCACTCTTCGTCCTGGCCAGATGTTCGTCGTTCCGCGCGGCGTTGAGCACTGCCCAATCGCTGACGGCGAGGTCCACGCCGTGCTCATCGAACCCGTCGGCGTAGTGAATACCGGAAGCGCTGGTGGCACTCTCACAGCCGCGTACGACGACTCACTGATATAGGTCGAAGCGTTTCGATTACCGATCGTCTGCGGGACGGGTCCGCCCGGCTGGTCGCAATAGGCTGCGGTCCGTGACTCGGACGTGGGACCCGATGATGCCCGGGGTGCTGCACCTGCCGTCCGGTCGACTCGTCCGGGGACGTGGACTGCGCCGACAGATGCCCGAGGCGCCACATCCGGACTTCGGGGTGTACTTGCTCGGCAAGCCACCGGCTCGCATGGGGTGGGACACGCGTTGGCTCTACTGGCCGGACTTTCGGCTACCCGCAGATCAGGGCGACGCGCGAGACGCGCTGCGCGAGGCATGGCGCAGGGCAGCCGATGAGCGCGTGGAAGTCGCATGCGGCGGCGGGCGCGGAAGGACGGGCACGCGCTCGCCTGCCTTGCCGTGCTGGACGGCGTACCCGCTGATGAGGCCGTCGCCTTTGTGGGAGAGCGCTACGACACTCGGGCGGCCGAGACGCCCTCGCAGCGCCGCTACGTCGTGCGATTCCTCACCGCTTGACGATGGGCTCGCGGAGCGACCCGGTGCGGGTGTTCAAGGCACTCGACAAGAAGTCCGATCACCTCGACCCGACCAAGCTCCACGACGCTCTGGATCGACCGCGGACCGCCCTCGGCCGGCTCGTCACGACCTTCGCGACCCACCTGAGCACCGAACGTACTGAGGTCGTCGAGTTTCTCTCCAGCGTGACCTTCCGTAACGAGGGCTCCGAGAACGCCTGGCGCGAGCGGATCTCCGACCTGATGCGGCTGAGCGGGTTCCGCGGGGACGCCGAGGCCGTCACCAGCGCCCTGCGCATGGTCAGCGACTGGGTCACCGATGGCGTCGGAGAAGTCACCGTCGCCGACGCCCGACGGCGCCTCGAGGACCGCGATCTCCTGGCCCAGGACGGGACCCTGGTTCTGGCCGTGCACGGCATCGACCGCGAGGAGTCCCGGCAGTTCCCGAACGCCCGCGTCGACTTCACCGACCTCTACCCCGACGCCGACGCCTTCGAGCGGCGGACCATCACCGACCCCACCGCCTGGGACGCGATCGTGCGCCCACGGCTCGCGACAGCAGCTCGGACGCTTGAGGCATTCGCCTCCCGCAGGGTCCACGTCGTCGCGTCCGTCCGTCTCCCGGTCTGGTTCGCGATCGGCCGGACCCTCCCTGGCGTGCGGCGCTGGGTCCTCTCGCTGAACCAGGACGGCGTCGACTGGGCCAGCGACGTACGGGACGGGTCCGCCGAGCTGGTGGTCCTCGCCGACGAGCGCCTACCCGGCGACGGCGAGGAGCTCGTCATCTGCGTTGCCCTCCGCCACGATCCCACAGCCGACGTCCGCGACTACATCACTGCATCCGGCATTCCAGCCGGACGCCTGTACACCGCCACCGGCAAGACCGGCGTCGGCCCGGAGTCGGTTGTCGACGCCGCCTGGGCCACGTCCTGGGTCACCACGCTCCAGGACGCTCTGTCGCCAAGGTCAGGGAAACCGGCGCGACGAGGATCCAGCTATTCATGGCCGGACCGGCCGGCGTCGCCCTGCTGCTGGGGCACCGGTGGAACGTTCTCCCCGCGGTGACGGTCTACGAGCACCAGGGCGGAGCGAACTGCGCGCCGACGTTCCACTTCCCCGCCTAATCGGCTGGGTGGAGAGGGCAAATGGCAGGGCCCGGGGCCCGGAGATGCACCTTCCGTACGGCCACATCGAGGCCCATCCGCGAAATTTCTTGCGGACTGAGAGGGCTCACACCCCGTCCGACCTGCGCAAACGCGCCGATTCACACGTTGAAGCGGAACTCCACCACGTCGCCGTCGGCCATCACGTAGTCCTTGCCCTCCATGCGGACCTTGCCGGCCTCGCGCGCCTTCACCATCGAGCCTGCGGCGACGAGGTCGTCGAAGGAGACGATCTCGGCCTTGATGAAGCCCTTCTGGAAGTCGGTGTGGATGACCCCGGCCGCCTCGGGGGCGGTGGCGCCCTGGGGGATCGTCCAGGCCCGGGTCTCCTTCGGGCCGGCGGTCAGGTAGGTCTGCAGGCCGAGGGTGTCGAAGCCGACCCGGGCCAGCACCTCCAGACCGGGCTCGGTGACCCCGGCCTCGGCGAGGAACTCCGCGGCCTCCTCGTCGTCCAGCTCGACCAGCTCGGACTCGAACTTGGCGTCCAGGAAGATCGCCTCAGCGGGCGCGACCAGCTCGCGCATCTTCGCCTTGAGATCCTCGTCGGTCAGCTCATCGGCGTCGCAGTTGAAGACGTAGATGAACGGCTTGGCGGTGAGCAGCGAGAGCTCGCGCAGCAGGCTGCGGTCGATCGTGGTCGAGCTGATCGGCGTCCCGGACTCGAGCGCCTCCTTCGCCTCGTGGGCGGCCTCGAGGCTCGCCACCAGGTCCTTGACCTTGCGCGACTCCTTCTCCAGCCGGGTGATCGCCCGGTCGACGGTCTCCAGGTCGGCGAGGATCAGCTCGGTCTGGATGGTGGAGATGTCGTTGCCGGGATTGACCTCGCCGTCGACGTGGGTGACGTCCTCGTCGCGGAAGACCCGGGTCACCTGGCAGATCGCCGCGGACTCGCGGATGTGGGAGAGGAACTTGTTGCCCAGGCCCTCCCCCTGTGAGGCACCGCGGACGATGCCGGCGATGTCGACGAACTCCACGGTGGCCGGGAGGATCTTCTCGCTGCCGAAGATCTCCGCCAGCTTGGCCAGGCGGGAGTCGGGCACCCCGACCACCCCGACATTGGGCTCGATGGTCGCGAACGGGTAGTTCGCGGCGAGCACGTCGTTCTTGGTCAGCGCGTTGAAGAGGGTCGACTTGCCGGCGTTGGGGAGTCCGACGATCCCGATGGTGAGGGCCACGGACGCCGAGTCTAGGTCCGCCGCCCCCGCGCTCCCAATCACACGGGCTGTGACAGGCTCGTCGGGTGCTCATCGATCTCCCGGACGACGCCAGCGTCCCCCCGCCGGACCCGGTCGCCCTCCGCGGGCCCGCGCACCGGGTCTCCCCCCGGGCGGTCGGCTACTGGCGGACTGTCTCGCTGATCACGACCGTGGTCGAGCTGGCGATCGCGTTCGTCCTCTTCCTGGTGCTGCCCAGCTGGCCGTGGTGGGCCACCGCCCTGGTCATCGTGGGGACCGCGGTCAACCTCGGCTACGTGTTCGTCATGCCCGGGCTCCGCTACCGGGTGCACCGCTGGGAGGTCAGCCCCGAGGCCGTCCACACCCGCTCCGGCTGGCTCTCGGTCGAGACCCGGATCGCCCCCCTCAGCCGGGTCCAGACCGTCGACTCCCGGCAGGGCGCGGTGATGCGGCTCTTCGGCCTGGCCTCGCTCACCGTCACCACCGCCTCAGCGGCCGGCCCGATCACCATCGAGGGCCTGGACGCCGAGGACGCCCGGCAGCTCGTCGCCCAGCTCTCCGCCATCACCGCCACCGGCGAGGGCGACGCCACGTGACCGAGGCGGACGCGTCGGGGGCCCCGGAGGCACCGGACGTCCCGGAGGCCCCGGACGTCCCGGAGGCTCCTGAGGCATCGGAGGCACCTGCCGACCCGGCCGACGGGTGGCGCAGGCTGAGCGCGCGCAAGCTGCTGATCGACCCGCTGGCGGTACTGCGCTCCTTCCTGCTGCCACTGGTCGCCGTCGTGATCGGCCTGAGCAGCAGCGGACGGCCGCTGTGGACGCTGGCGGCACTCCCCCTCTTCCTGGTCGGGGCGGTCGCCCTGGGGGTGATCCCGTGGCTGACCACCTGGTTCCGGCTGGACGACGTCCAGTTCCAGCTGCGCACCGGCCTGCTCAACAAGAAGACCTCCACGGCCCGGCTCGACCGGATCCGCAGCGTCGACCTGGAGGGGCCGCTGGTGCACCGGCTGCTGGGGCTGCGCACCGTGCGGATCGGCACCGGCGTGGACGACGAGCGGATCGTCCTGGACGCCGTCACCGTCGAGGAGGCCACCACCCTGCGCCGGGTCCTGCTGGCCCGGACCCCGCTCCCCCCGGGGGCCCCCGCCCCGGTCGCGGCCGCTCAGCTCGCGACGGACGACGTCCCTGATGGCGATCCGGGGCAGCAGCCGGTCGCCGCGCCCCCCGCGGCCGACGAGCAGGTGCTGGCCGTGCTCGACCCGTCGTGGGTGCGGTTCGCGCCCTTCAGCCTGGCCCGGCTGGTCGTGGTCGCGGGCGCGCTCGGCTTCCTGACCCAGGTGCTCGACGACTTCCCGGTCCTGGACCAGGGCGACGTGGAGAGCTTCTGGGAGTGGCTGACCGGCTTCGCCCTCGTGGTCGCGCTGACGCTCGTCCTCGTCTCGGCCCTGGTGGGCTGGCTGGCGATCTCGACGCTCGGCTACCTGGCGCACTGGTGGGGCCTGCGGCTGACCCGCGGCCACGGCTCCCTCCACCTCGTCGCCGGCTTCCTCACCACCCGGTCGGTGAGCATCGAGGAGAAGCGGATCCGCGGCGTCGAGCTGGACGAGAAGGTCCTGCTCCGGCTGGTCCGGGGCGCCGAGCTCTCCACCCTCGCCACGGGCGTGAGCAACGGGGTGACGACCCTGCTGCCGCCCTGCCCGGTGGGGGTCGCCACGGGCGTGGGGGCGGCCGTCGTCGAGGACGACCAGCCGCTCGCGGTGCCGCTGCGTGAGCACGGCCCCGCCGCCCGCCGCCGCCGCCACGTGCGGCACCAGTGGGCCACCGTGAGCCTGCTCGTCGTGCTGGCGGGCCTTCAGCACGACCTCCTCCAGCCCGTCCGGGAGTGGCTCTCCTGGGTGCCCGGGTGGCTCCCCTGGGCGGCGGTGCCCGCCCTCGCCGTCCTCGGCGCCGCGCTCGCCGAGGCGGCGTACGCCCACCTGGGCCACGCCCTCACCTCACGGCACCTGGTGGTCGGGAGCGGCACCACCACCCGGACCCGCACCGTGCTGGAGCGCGACGGGATCATCGGCTGGGTGGTGGAGCAGTCGTGGTTCCAGCGCCGCGTGGGGCTCGCCACCCTGGTGGCCACCACGGCCGCGGGACAGGAGCGCGTGGTGCTGACCGACGTCCCGCAGGAGCGCGCCGTGGCGCTGGCGAACGCGGCCACCCCCGGGCTGCTCACCGGCTTCCTCGCCTAGACTCCGCCGGTGCGCATCGCGACCTGGAACGTCAACTCCCTCCGCTCCCGCATCGACCGTGTCGAGGCCTTCCTCGAGCGCCACGACGTCGACGTGCTCGCCGTGCAGGAGACGAAGGCCAAGGTCGACCAGCTGCCCCTGATGGGCCTGCAGTCGCTGGGCTACGAGGTCGCCGCCGCCGGCACCAGCCAGTGGAACGGCGTCGCCCTGATCAGCCGGGTCGGCCTGGAGGACGTGCAGGTCGGCTTCGATTCGATGCCCGGGTACGGCGACCCGGTCGAGGCGGAGGCCCGGGCCATCGGGGCCGTCTGCGGCGGGGTGCGGATCTGGTCGCTCTACGTGCCCAACGGGCGCAAGCCCGCCGACCCGCACTACGTCTACAAGCTCGACTGGCTGGCCCGGCTGCGCGACCAGGCCCGGTCGTGGCTGGACGAGGACACCGCCCTGGTCGGCGACTGGAACGTCTGCCCCACCGACGACGACGTCTTCGACCCGGCCCAGTTCCGCAACTCCACCCACGTCACCCCCGCCGAGCGGGCCGCCTTCCAGGGCTTCCTGGACGACGGCTACGCCGACGTGGTCCGCCCGTTCGCCCCGGAGCCGGACAACTACACCTACTGGGACTACTACCGCCAGCGCTTCGAGCGCAACCGCGGCCTGCGGATCGACTTCATCCTGGGCTCCCCCTCGCTGGCCGCCCGGGTCACCCACGCCTTCATCGACCGCGACGAGCGCGCCGGCAAGGGCGCCTCCGACCACGCCCCGGTGGTCGCCGACCTGGCCTGACGCGGGAGCCCTCGCCCCGGCAGGACGCGCCGTCTCCTCCGCCTCTGCGGGACTGTCGGTGGCGGCGGCCATGATCGTGGCATGGACCTCTCGACCGTGCTGACCCTGCTGACCGGGCTCGTGCTGGGCCTCGCCCTCGGCGCCCTCATCGGCTGGCTCGGGGCCAGGTCGCGACCCCCTGCCGGCGAGGCGGTGGCCGCCCTGGAGTCCCGCGCCGCCGACCAGGCCGTCGTCCGCGAGGGCCTGGAGCGGCTCGCCGACCAGCTCAAGGACCTGCACCACGACCGGGCCACCTGGCAGGGCGAGTTCAACGCCCAGGTGCAGGGGATGCGGATGACCACCGAGTCGCTGCGCCGCGAGACGTCCTCGCTGGCCACCGCCCTGCGCAAGCCCCAGGTCCGGGGCCGCTGGGGCGAGATGCACCTCAAGCGAGCCGTCGAGCTGGCCGGCATGGTCGAGCGCTGCGACTTCTCCGAGCAGCACCGCCTCGACGACGGCGCGCTCCGGCCCGACCTGGTCGTCCACCTGGCCGGAGGCCGCCACGTCGTGGTCGACGCCAAGGTCCCTCTCGACGCCTTCCTCGACGCGACCTCCGCCGACGACGACGCCGAGCGCGAGGCCCACCTCGCCCGCCACGCCCGCCAGCTGCGCACCCACGTCGACTCGCTCGCCGGCAAGGCCTACTGGCGCTCGCTGCCCGAGACCCCGGAGTTCGTGGTGCTCTTCGTGCCCGCCGAGGCCTTCCTCTCCGCCGCCCTGGAGTCCGAGCCCCACCTGCTCGACCACGCCGCCGAGCGCCGGGTGGTGCTGGCCACGCCGACCACCCTGATCGCGCTGCTCCGCACCGTCGCCCACGGCTGGAGCCACGAGACCCTCGCCGCCCAGGTGGCGGAGGTCCAGCGGCTCGGCCGCGAGCTCTACGACCGTCTCGGCACGATGGGCGACCACGTCGCCCAGGTGGGCCGCGGCCTGACCAACGCGGTGAAGGCCTACAACCAGGCGGTCGGGTCGCTGGAGGGGCGGGTGCTGGTCACCGCCCGTCGCCTCGAGGCTCTCGGCGTGGTCGACACGGTCCTCCCGGAGGTGCGGCAGGTCGAGCTGACCCCCCGCTCCGTCTCCGCCCCCGAGCTGGCCCTGGTGGCCGAGGAGACGCCCTTCCCCGACCTGGAGCGACTCAGCGGCGGTGGCGCAGGGAGCGGCAGCGACGGTGCTGGTGGGCGGGCCGGTGGCGGGGCCGGTGACAGCGGGAGCGACGACCGGGAGGCGGCGCGCCGCCCTGCCGGCGCGTGAGGCAGGCCCTAGGTTGGTCGCCGTGAGCCGGTCCCGGCAGCCGTGGAGTCGCGGCAACGAGTCCGAGAGCCATGTGGTGGCGCTCGGGCTGGCCGTCGCGCTCAGCGTGGTGGTGCTCGACCACCTGATGGTGGGCCGGCTCAGCCTCTTCTTCGACCTCTGCTTCGTCACCCTCTGCCTCGCCCTGGCGGTCCGGGTGAAGGAGGACGGGTGGTTCGTGATGGGGCTCTTCCCCCCGGTGCTGATGCTCTCGGTCTTCGTGCTGCTCGGCCTGACCGCACCCGAGCTGATCGCCGAGCACGACGACGGCGTGGTCCAGGCGGTGATCAGCGGGCTGGCCCACCACAGCACCGCCCTGCTGGTCGGCTACGCACTCTCGCTCGCCGCCTGGTGGCGGCGCCACGATCAGGCCTCGAAGCGCGACGGGTCGCCCGACCCCACCCTGAGCACCTCGGGGTAGCCCTCGGACCAGTCGACCACCGTGGTCGGCTCGGCCGGGGTCTCCCCCGCCTCGATCACGATGTCGACCTGGTGGTCGAGATCCTCCTTGACGTCCCAGCCCATGGTCCGCGGCTCGGTCTCCCCGGGCAGGATCAGCGTGCTGGTCAGCAGCGGCTCCCCCAGCTCGTCGAGCAGCGTGCAGACCACCGGGTGGTCGGTGATGCGCACCCCGACCGTCTTCTTCTTGGGGTGCATCAGTCGCCGCGGCACCTCGCTGGTCGCCGGCAGGATGAACGTGTAGGGCCCGGGGGTGGCCCCCTTGATCGCCCGGAACGCGGAGTTGTCGAGCTTGACGAACTGGCCCAGCTGGGCGAAGTCCTTGCACATCAGGGTGAAGTCGTGACGCTCGTCGAGGTCGCGGATCCGCAGGATCCGGTCCCGGCCGTCGCGGTTGCCCAGCTGGCAGCCCAGGGCGTAGCCGGAGTCGGTGGGGTAGGCGATCAGGGCGTCGTCACGCAGCGCCTCCACCACCTGGCGGATCAGTCGCGGCTGCGGGTTGTCCGGGTGGACGTCGACATACCTGGCCATCAGGACCCCCGCTGGGCCTTGCGCAGGTCGCGGCGCAGCTCCGGCGGCAGCGCGAAGATGAGCGACTCCTCGGCCGAGCGGACCGCCTTGGCGTCCGGGTAGCCGCGCTCGGAGAGGAAGGCCAGGACGCCGTCGACGAGGTCCTCGGGGACCGAGGCGCCCGAGGTCACCGAGACGGTGCGCACGCCGTCCAGCCAGGCCTCGTCGATCTCGGACGCGTCGTCGACCCGGTAGGAGGCCTTGGCCCCCGCCTCGAGGGCCACCTCGACCAGCCGCACCGAGTTGGAGGAGTTGCCCGACCCGACCACGATCACCAGGTCGGCGTCGACCGCGATCTCCTTGACCGCGAGCTGACGGTTCTGGGTGGCGTAGCAGATGTCGTCCGAGGGCGGGTCGAGCAGCAGCGGGAACCGCTCCCGGATCGCCGCCACGGTCTCGAGCGTCTCGTCGACCGAGAGCGTGGTCTGGGAGAGCCAGGCGACCTTGGACTCGTCGCGGACGACGATCCCCGGGACGTCGGCGGGCGACTGCACGAGCTGGATGTGCTCGGGAGCCTCGCCCGCGGTGCCCTCCACCTCCTCGTGCCCCTCGTGCCCGATCAGCAGGATGTCGTAGTCGTCGGCAGCGAACCGCTTGGCCTCGTGGTGGACCTTGGTCACCAGCGGGCAGGTCGCGTCGATGGTCTTCAGCGACCGCTCGGCGGCCTGCTGGTGGACCGCCGGGGAGACCCCGTGGGCGGAGAAGACGACGGTGGCGCCGGCCGGCACCTCGTCGAGCTCCTCGACGAAGATCGCGCCCCGGGCCTCCAGGCCGGAGACCACGTGCTTGTTGTGCACGATCTGCTTGCGCACGTAGACCGGCGCGCCGTAGAGGTCCAGGGCCTTCTCGACCGTGATGACGGCGCGGTCCACCCCGGCGCAGTAGCCGCGGGGCGCGGCCAGCAGCACTGCCTTCTCCGCCTCCTCGGCCGAGAGGACGGTCGGCGTGCCCAGGTCGATGCTCATGGCAGCCGAGTCTACGGGTCCGGGGCAGGGAGCGCCTGTCGCCGCCGTCGCCTAGGGTGGCCGCCGTGGCCCTGGAGACCTCATCGGAGCAGCCGGCACCGGTCCGGCAGATCGCCAACGCGATCTCGGGCTGGATCGACCGGCTGGGCCCGGTGTGGGTCGAGGGCCAGATCGCCCAGATCAACAGGCGCCCCGGGGTGCAGACGGTCTTCCTCACCCTGCGCGACTCGGTGGCCGACATCTCGGTCCCGCTGACCTGCGCGCGCAGCCTCTTCGACGGCCTCAACCCGCCGCTGGTCGAGGGCGCGAGCGTGGTGGTCCACGCCAAGCCCAGCTACTACGCCAACCGGGGCTCCCTCTCCCTGTCGGTGCGCGCCATCCGGATGGTCGGCCTGGGCGAGCTGCTGGCCCGACTGGAGCGGCGCCGCCAGCTGCTGGCCGCCGAGGGGCTCTTCGCCGCCGAGCTCAAGCGCCGGCCGCCCTTCCTGCCACGCGCCGTCGGCCTGGTCACCGCGCCCGGGTCCGCCGCGGAGCGCGACGTCGTGGAGAACGCCCGGCGCCGCTGGCCCGCGGTGCGCTTCGAGGTGGCCTACGCCGCCATGCAGGGGCAGCGGTCCGCGAGCGAGGTGATGGAGGCTCTGGACCGGCTGGAGCGCCACCCGGAGGTCGACGTGATCGTGGTCGCCCGCGGTGGCGGCTCGGTCGAGGACCTGCTGCCCTTCAGCGACGAGGCGGTGGTCCGCGCCGTCCACCGGATGCGCACGCCGGTGGTCTCCGCGATCGGCCACGAGCCGGACCAGCCGCTGCTCGACCTGGTCGCCGACGTCCGCGCCTCCACCCCCACCGACGCCGCCAAGCTGATCGTCCCCGACATGCTCGAGGAGCTCAACGGCGTGCGGTGGGCCCGCGACCGCATCCGGACCCAGCTCCGCGGGCTTCTCGACCGCGAGCAGCGCGGCCTCGACGACCTCCGCTCGCGCCCGGCGCTGGCCGACCCGCGCTACCTGCTCGACGTCCGCGCCGAGGAGGTAGCCGCCCTGCGCGACCGAGCCCGGCGCACCCTCTCCCACCGGCTGGACCGGGCCGCCGACGACGTGGCCCACCACCGCGCCCGCGCCCGCTCCCTCTCCCCCCTGGCCACCCTGCAGCGTGGCTACGCGGTGGTGCAGGACGAGGCGGGCCACGTCGTCACCTCGGTGGCCGGGGTCGACCAGGGCGCCGCGCTCACCGTCCGCCTGGCCGACGGCCGACTCCAGGTCTCGGCCACGGCCGCCGAGCACGACCCGGTGGGCGGCGACCAGACCCCATGACCCGACGCAGCACAGGAGCGAGCAATGGCTGAACCCAAGCAGCTGTCCTACGAGGACGCCCGGGAGGAGCTGGTCGAGGTGGTCCGCACCCTCGAGCAGGGTGGCACCACCCTGGAGGAGTCGCTGCGGCTCTGGGAGCGCGGCGAGGTGCTGGCCAAGGCCTGCCAGGAGTGGCTCGACGGCGCCCGCACCCGGCTCGACGCCGCGATCGAGGGCGACGCGGAGGAGTAGCCCCCGCGGCTCAGGAGCGCTCGGGCTCGGCCAGCGGCGCGTCGGTCAGGTTGGCCGCGAACTCCTCCACCACCTCGCGCGGCGCGGAGCCGTAGACCATCACCACGTCGCCGTCGCGCTCGCGGACCAGCGCCACGTCGCCCCCGGCGTCGGTGAAGACCCGCCACTCGCCGCCCAGGTCGCCGCCGATCCGGACCGGCTCCTCCTCGGTCGCCTTCTCGTCGACGAAGACCTCGAGCAGGTCGTCGACCGACTCGTCCTCCTGACGCAGCCCCACGAAGCGGTCGGTGTCGGTGAGCATCCCCAGGCCCCAGACCGGCGGATCGGTGGGGGTGAAGGAGAGACTGGTGGCCTTCCACCCCGCGGGCAGCCCGGCGGGGTGGACGACGTCGTGGCCCGCCTCCTGCGCGGCCACCACGGCGGCCTCCCAGTCGAGGGGCTCGACGGCGTTGTCGGGGGTCGTGCGGTTGAGGTCCCGCAGCAGCACGACGGTCAGGACGACGACGACCAGGACCGTCATCGCCCCGATCATCGCGCCCATCGAGGTCTGGTGGCGACCGGGCTTCTCACTCACCCCGTCATCCTCTCAGCCGCCGGCCCGGGGGGCTCACCGACCCGGCGCGCCGGCCGCCCGTCCGTCCCGGCCCGGGGCGACGATCGAGGCGCGCGGCCTCGATAACATGCGGCCCATGACCCCCACGGACCTCCACGTCGATCCCGCGTCCCCCGACCGCAACCTCGCCATGGAGCTGGTCCGGGTGACCGAGGCCGCGGCCATGGCCGCCGGCCGGTGGGTCGGCCGCGGGGACAAGAACGGCGCCGACGGCGTGGCCGTCAACGCCATGCGCGTGATGATCTCGACGATCCAGATGAACGGCACGGTCGTGATCGGCGAGGGCGAGAAGGACAACGCCCCGATGCTCTACAACGGCGAGAGCGTGGGGGACGGCACCGGCCCCGAGTGCGACGTCGCGGTGGACCCCATCGACGGGACCACGCTGACGGCCAAGGGGATGAGCAACGCCGTCGCCGTGCTGGCGGTGGCCCCGCGCGGCTCCATGTACGACCCCTCCGCCGTCTTCTACATGGAGAAGCTGGTCACCGGCCCGGAGGCGGCCGACGTCGTCGACCTGCGCCTGCCGGTGGCCGAGAACATCCACCTCGTCGCCAAGGCCAAGGGCCGGCGCCCCGAGGACGTCACGGTGGTGCTCCTGGACCGGCCCCGCCACGAGACGCTGGCTCAGGAGATCCGCGACGCGGGGGCGAGGATCAAGTTCATCAGCGACGGCGACGTGGCCGGCGCGATCATGGCGGCGCACCAGGGCACGGGCATCGACCTGCTGCTGGGCATCGGCGGCACCCCCGAGGGAATCATCGCCGCCTGCGCGATGAAGGCCCTCGGCGGCGTGATCCAGGGCAGGCTCTGGCCCACCGACGACGAGGAGCGGCAGCGCGCCCTGGACGCCGGGCACGACCTCGACCCCGACCACATCCTGTCCACCGACGACCTCGTCACCGGCGAGGACTGCTTCTTCGTGGCCACCGGGATCACCGACGGCGAGCTCATGCAGGGGGTGCGCTACCTGCCCAACGGGGCCGCCACCACGCACTCGCTGGTGATGCGCTCGCGCAGCGGCACCATCCGCAACATCATCTCCGAGCACCAGCTCGGCAAGCTACGCAATTTCTCCGCGATCGACTTCGACAAGTGACAGCCGGCGGGGCTGGAGCAGGGTCCGACGCACCAGGTCGATGACCCGCGGCTCGACCACCATGCCCAGGTGGGAGCAGCCCACCTCGACGAGCTGCGCCTGCGGGTCCAGGCAGGCGCGGTGGTCGACCACGCCGTCGCGGCGGGAGTAGACCGAGGTGTAGGAGACCGTGTCGGCCAACGGCGCCCGGCACTGGTCGAAGGCCGTGCGGGCACACTGGCCGGCGACGCAGTCCTCGGCCATCAGGCCGCGCAGGCCGGCCCGGCTCAGCCGCACCAGGACCTCGACGCTGGCGGTCAGGCTCGGGTGGTGCGCCCCCGGCGCCAGCACGGGGCTGCCCAGGGTGACGATCCCCGCGACCAGGTCGGGTCGCCGGGCCGCGACGCCGCGGGCCAGCATGCCGCCCAGGCTGTGACCGACCACGCGGACCTGCCGACCCCGGCGGGCGGCCACCGACTCCAGCCTCGCCTCCAGCTGGTCGACGGCGCCGGCGGTGCAGCCCACGTTGGCGTGGATGTGGGAGCGGTAGGTGCGCATCCCGTCGTGGCGCAGCGCCCGGGCCAGCGGCGCCAGGCTCGCGTCACCGGCCAGGAAGCCCGGAACCAGCACCACCGGGTCCAGGTCGCGGACCGGGGCCGCCCCGGCGAAGGGCCGCAGCCGCAGCCCGCTCCGACCGCGCTGCCAGGCGTAGCGACCCACCTCGGCCACCACCGCCCGCTCGCGCAGCACCGCCGAGGCGTGGAGCGCCTCGAACCCGTCGGGCCGCAGGAAGGCGGCCAGTGTGGTCGGCGTCACAGTCGGGGTCACGGGCGGCACGGTAGCCAACGCCGGCAACAAGGACCAGTATTTCGCGAACCCCGCGCGGTGGCCGCCCAGCTCGTGTTGACTTCGACCATGCCCCCGCGTACCCCGGAGCCGCCCGAGCCGGTCCCGGTCTCCGACGAGCTGCTGGCCCCGGTGAGCCCCGGCATCGAGCTCTGCTACCAGACGTTCGGCGCCGAGGAGGACGAGCCGCTGCTGCTGGTGATGGGCCTGGGCGGACCGATGACCTGGTGGCCCGCCGACCTGTGCGAGCTGCTGGCCCGCGAGGGGTTCTTCGTCATCCGCTACGACAACCGCGACACCGGTCGCTCCACCCACCTCGCATCCCGGGTCAGCCGGGGGATGCTGGTGCGGGCGTTCCTGGGCCGACGGGTGCGGGCGCCGTACTCGCTCGACGACATGGCGGGCGACGCGTTCGGCCTGATGGACCACCTCGGCCTGCAGGCGGCCCACGTGGCCGGTGTCTCCCTGGGCGGGATGATCGCCCAGACGATGGCCGTCACCGCGCCGCGGCGGGTGCGCTCGCTGACCAGCATCATGTCGACCACCGGGCGACGCACGGTCGGCTGGCAGAGCCCCCAGCTCCTCCCCACCCTCGTCGCCCCCCGCAGTCCCGGCCGGGAGGCCTACGTGCAGGCCAGCGCCGCCCTGTGGAAGGCGATCGGCTCCCCCGGCTACCCGACGGACCACGAGGTGCTCACAGCGCGCGCCCGGGAGACCTACGACCGGGGCTTCGACGCCCGCGGGGTGCTGCGGCAGACCCTCGCCGTGCTCACCCAGCCCGACCGCACCCGGCGGCTGCGGGGCCTGCGGATCCCGACCAGCGTGATCCACGGGCTCTCCGACCACATGGTGCACGTCTCGGGCGGTCGGGCCACCGCCGCGGCGGTGCCGGGCGCCGAGCTCGTCCTGATCGACGGGATGGGCCACGACCTGCCCGAGGCACTCCACCCGGGCTTCGTCGACGTCATCCGACGGACGGCCGACCGGGCCGCCGACGGCCGGCGGGACCCGGGCGCAGCACCCCCGACCTGACCGGCGGCGCGCCGACCCGGACCGGGTCGGCACCTCGGTCGCCAGCGGCCGGCGTCAGCGCCTCCACGGCCGCCGGCACGGGCGCCGATCCCTCGTCGACGCGCGCAAATGGGACGTGTGTGGCATCACTTCCGTCACTCCCGGGTACCCCCCGGCCAACGGCGCGGGGGGTTGCCATCGCCCCCCGGGTGGACTACATGTGATCTAGGACACAGAGGGAGGGACACATGGGAACCCCCATGAGAGGCAGTTCCAGGCGTCGGCGGACAGGGGTCGCGGTGGCCGCCCTGGCGCTGTGCTCCGGCATGCTCGCGGCGTGCTCCGGTGACGACTCCGGCAAGGCGACGCTCAACTGGTACATCAACCCCGACGGGCAGGAGACCCTCAACCAGCTCGCCGAGGACTGCAGCACCGACGACTACGACATCTCCATCCAGCTGCTGCCCTCCAGCGCCACCGACCAGCGCACCCAGCTGGCTCGCCGGCTCGCCGCCGAGGACTCCTCGACCGACCTGATGAGCCTCGACCCGGTCTTCATCCCGGAGTTCGCCAACGCGGGCTGGCTCGCCCCCTTCGACGGCGAGCAGGCCGACGCGGTGGTCGACGACGACGTGCTCGAGGGCCCGGCCGACACGGTGCTGTGGGAGGACGAGGTGGTGGCCGCTCCGCAGTGGGCGAACACCCAGGTCACCTGGTACCGCAAGTCCCTCGCCGAGGCCGCCGGCCTCGACCCCGAGCAGGACTGGACCTGGGACCAGATCATCGACGCCGCCGCTGAGAACGGCGGCACCGTGGGCGTCCAGGCCAACCGCTACGAGGGCTACGTGGTGTGGATCAACGCCATGGTCCTCGGCGCCGGCGGCGACATCGTCACCGACACCGAGGCCGGCCGCGACGCCGAGGTCGCCCTGGACGACGACGCGGGCCGCGAGGCGGCCCGGATCATCGCCAAGCTCGCCTCCTCCGACGCCGCGCAGGCCGACCTCACCGTCTCCAACGAGGGCACCAGCCTGGGCCAGATGTTCCCCGAGGACGGCGCCGGGGAGTTCATGGTCAACTGGACCTTCGTCTACAAGAACTACGAGGGCACCGGCGACGACCTCGACGACCTCGGCTGGAACCGCTACCCGGCCACCGTCGAGGGCGAGGAGTCCCGGCCCCCGCTGGGCGGCATCAACATCGGGGTCGGCTCCTACTCCGAGAACGTGGAGTGGGCCAAGGAGGCGGCCGTCTGCGTGACCACGCCCGAGGCCCAGACCCAGCTCGCGGTCAACGAGGGCCTGATGCCCTCGCGGGGCTCGGTCTACGACAACGACGAGCTCACCGAGGCCTACCCCGCCTCCCTGCTCGAGCTCTTCAGGGAGAGCATCGACGCCGGCGGGCCGCGTCCCAAGAGCGCGCTCTACAGCCAGATCTCGAGCGCGATCCAGTCCGTGTGGCACTCCCCCGAGAGCGTCGACCCGGACAGCACGCCCCGCCGATCCGCGGAGTTCCTCTCCGACATCCTGGCTGGAAAGAGGCTCCTGTGACCAGCACCGTCGTGGCCCCCGACTCCAAGGCCGACCGCCGCAAGACCGCCCAGATGAGCGACCGGACCAAGGCCGAGCAGCGGCTCGGGCAGAAGCTGGTGCTGCCGGCGATCGCCCTGATGCTGCTGGTCACCGCGTTCCCCATGCTGCGGGCGATCTACCTCAGCACCTTCAACTACACCCTGACGGCGCCCGACGACCGGGAGTTCGTCGGGCTGCAGAACTACATCACCGCGCTGACCGACTCGCTCTTCTGGGAGACCACCCTAAACACGGTGTTCATCATGGTGGTCACCGTGGCGGTGGAGCTGGTGATCGGCTTCATCTTCGCCATGGTGATGCACCGGGTGATCTTCGCCCGCGGCGTCATCCGGACCTCGATCCTGATCCCCTACGGCATCATCACCGTGGTCTCCGGGTTCGCCTGGCAGTTCGCCTTCAGCAACAGCAACGGCTTCATCAACGAGTGGCTGCCCTGGATCTCCGACAGCTTCAACTGGTTCGGCCAGTACGGCTCGGCGATCGCGGCGATCATGGTCTCGGAGATCTGGAAGACCACGCCCTTCATGTCGCTGCTCCTGCTCGCCGGGCTGGCCCAGGTCTCCGAGGACATGCTGGAGGCCGCCAAGGTCGACGGGGCCACCTGGTGGCAGCGGCTGTGGAAGGTGATCCTGCCCAACATGCGCTCGGCGATCATGGTCGCCGTCCTCTTCCGGGCCCTGGACGCCTACCGCATCTTCGACAACATCTTCGTGATGACGGCCGGGGCACAGGGGACCGAGTCGGTCTCCTTCCTGACCTACCGGCAGGTGATCGAGCAGTTCCAGCTGGGGATCGGGTCGGCACTCTCGGTGCTGCTCTTCCTCTCGGTGCTGGTGATAGCCGGCCTGATCGTCAAGATCTTCCGCGTCGACCTTGCCGCTGCCCGGCAGGAGGGATGAGATGAACACCAGGAACCGCATCGGCGTCGTGGTCGGCGCCATCCTCATCCTCGTCTGGTGCCTGCTCCCGGTCGCGTGGATCATCTCGCTCTCCTTCAAGTCGCAGGAGGCGATCACCACCGGCAGCCCGGGTTTCCTCCCCAAGGAGGGTGGCGGCGCCGGCTGGCAGAACTACGCCGACGTGCTCGCCGACGAGCAGTTCCGGCGCGCGATCATCAACTCCATCGGGATCTCGCTGATCGCCACCCTGCTCTCGGTGATCATCGCCACGCTGGCCGCCTACGCCATCGCCCGGCTGGAGTTCAAGGGCAAGAAGTTCGTGCTCACCACCGCCCTGGTCATCGCGATGTTCCCGGTGGTGGCACTGGTCGGCCCCCTCTTCGACATGTGGCGCACCTTCGGCATCTACGACACCTGGCTCGGCCTGATCATCCCCTACATGTCGTTCACGCTGCCGCTGGCGATCTGGACCCTGTCGGCCTTCTTCCGGGAGATCCCGTGGGAGATGGAGCAGGCCGCCCAGGTCGACGGGGCGACCTCCTGGCAGGCGTTCCGCAAGGTGATCGTCCCGCTCGCCGCCCCCGGTGTCTTCACCGCGGCGATCCTGACGTTCTTCTTCGCCTGGAACGACTTCGTCTTCGGCATCTCGCTGACCTCCACCGAGGCCGCGCGGCCGATCCCCGCCGCACTGTCGTTCTTCGTCGGCAACGACCCGTTCAACCGGCCGGCCTCGCTGCTGGCCGCGGGAGCCGTGGTCTCCACGATCCCGATCATCGTCATCGTCCTGCTGTTCCAGCGCAAGATCGTCGCCGGCCTCACCTCCGGCGCAGTGAAGGGTTGATCCCATGGCCGCCATCACCATGAAGAACATCGTCAAGCGCTACGGCGACGGCTTCCCGGCCGTCAACAACGTCAGCATCGACGTGCAGGACGGGGAGTTCATGATCCTCGTGGGGCCGTCGGGCTGCGGCAAGTCGACGCTGCTCCGGATGATCGTCGGTCTGGAGGACATCACCTCCGGCGACATGATGATCGGGGACCGCCGGGTCAACGACCTGGCGCCGCGCGACCGCAACCTCGCGATGGTCTTCCAGAACTACGCCCTCTACCCGCACCTGACCGTCTACGAGAACATCGCCTTCCCGCTCCGGCTGGCCGGGGAGAAGGACGACGAGGTCGACCGCAAGGTGCGTAACGCGTCGAAGACCCTCGAGCTCGACGAGCACCTGGACCGCAAGCCCGGCAACCTCTCGGGCGGCCAGCGGCAGCGGGTCGCCATGGGCCGGGCGATCGTCCGCGACGCCGACGCCTTCCTCTTCGACGAGCCGCTGTCCAACCTCGACGCCAAGCTGCGCGGGCAGATGCGCACCGAGATCTCCCGGCTCCAGAAGCGTCTGGGGATCACCACCGTCTACGTCACCCACGACCAGACCGAGGCGATGACCCTGGGCGACCGGGTCGCGGTGCTCAAACGCGGCATCCTCCAGCAGCTCGCCACCCCGCGCGAGCTCTACGAGAACCCGGGCAACCTCTTCGTGGCCGGCTTCATCGGCTCGCCGCCGATGAACATGCTCCCCGCGGAGGTCGACGGCACCACGGTCAAGCTGCCGTTCGGCTCGGTGGAGATCTCGCCCGAGAAGGCCGAGAAGGCCAAGGGCCGGGGACTGCTGATCGCCGGCATCCGCCCCGAGCACTTCGAGGACGCCTCGGTCGTCGACCCCTCCAAGAAGGCGTCCGGCTCCACCTTCCGGACCAAGGTCGACGTGGTGGAGTGGCTGGGCAACGAGGCCTACGCCTACATCCCGTTCGAGGCGCCGCCGGAGGTCCAGAAGCAGCTCTCCCAGCTGGAGCAGGACCTCGACGGCGAGTCCCTGCGCACCCAGCTGGTGATCTCCCTGGACGGCGCCAGCCGGATCGCCGAGGGCGACGAGGCGGAGATCTGGGTGGACACCTCCCGGATGCACCTCTTCGACCCCGCCACCGGCGAGAACCTCACCGTCGACGAGGCCCACGCCGGGCGCATCCCCGAGCGGGAGGACCCGCAGGACCAGGCCAAGGCCGAGGAGCTGGCCGCCGAGGGCGACGAGATCCACGCGGCCAGCGAGGCAGGGGGCGACACCGGGCCGGCATGAGTCCGGTCCGGCCGGGGTACGCCCCGACCGGACCCCGCGGGAGGTTACGCACAGCCCGCGGTCACGGAGGGCCTCACGAGCTGCCGCCGGGTAGGCGGATCGTGAGGCCCTCTTCTGTGCCCGCGGGCCCAGTGGCCGGTCAGGGGCCGGTCAGGGGCCGGTCAGGGCCGGTCAGTGCCCCAGCATCTTCTTGACCTTGCCCGGCTCCCCCGGCATCCGCTTGCGGGTCACCGTCACCGCGCCCATCAGGGCGACGCCCTTGACCCGGACCACCGGGGAGTCGGGGCGCAGGTCGGCCGGGACCTTGTCGCGGGCCTGCTCGAAGGCGCCCATCACCCCGAAGCCCTCCACCACCACGTGGGTGCCGGCGTTGACGTAGATGTCGACCGAGCCCATCACCGTGTTGGCGTTGATGATCGTCTCGGTGGCGCTGAAGCGGGCCTCGCGCAGGTCGAGCAGGACCGCCCCCATCATCGAGAAGGCGGTGTGGGTCGACCCGATCTGCCACACGCCCTTGCGGTCGACACCGGAGAGGATGGCCACCGAGCTGTGGTGGCTCACGGTGGCGGGCAGGCCGGGCGTCGGCCGGGGCACGGGCAGCGTCTGCCCGAACGGCTGCAGGCTCGTCGGGGTGGCGCCGGGGAGGTCCGCGGTCAACGGCACCAGGTCGGCGTACACCTTGGCGCCGTAGGCGGCCTCCAGGCGCTCGTCCAGCTCGTCGAGGTCGAGACGGCCCTCGGCCGCGGCCTCGCGGAGGGCCTCCGCGACCCGGTGCCGGTCCTGGTCCGAGATGCGCAGGCGGGAGGGGTCGGGCTGGTCCATGGGCGTCAGCCTAGCGAGCACCTGCGGCCGAGCCGGCGATCTCCTCCAGAACCAGGGCCACCCCGTCGTCCTGGTTGCTCGCCGTCACCCGGTCGGCCGCCGCCCGGACGGCCGGGAACGCGTTGCCGACCGCCACGCCGTGGCCCGCCCAGGTGAGCATCTCGACGTCGTTGAGGGCGTCCCCGAAGGCCAGCACCTCGCCGGCCTCGACGCCGAGCTCCTCGCAGAGCCGGGCCAGACCCCACGCCTTGCTCACCCCCTGCGCCATCACCTCGAGGAACGGCGCCCCCGAGCGCGTGGTGGCGAACCCGCCGAGACCGAGGGCCTCGAGCCGCTCGGCCAGCTCCTCGACGGCGAGCTCGGGGTGCCGCACGATCAGCTTGAGGCTGGGCGCGGCCAGCACGTCGGCGACCGGGTGGCCGCCCATCGTGGCGACGTCGCGCTTGTGGTCCTCGAAGGTCGCGATCGCGGCGTACCCCTCCTGGGCGACGAAGAGCTCGCCGCCCTCGCGCACGCCGCAGCAGAGCACCCCCGGCACCGCCTCGGCCAGCGCCTCGACGAGCCTGCGCTGCACCTCGACCTCCAGGTGGCTCTCGAACAGGCGCTCGCCGGTGCCCAGGTGGACGCCCAGGCTGCCGTTGCTGCAGACCGCCCAGCCGTCGAAGCCGGCCTGCTCGGCGATGCGGCGGACCCCGATCGGCTGCCGCGCGGTCACCGGCACCACGTGGACGCCCGCGGCACGCGCCGCGTCGAGGGCGGCCCGGGTGCGCGGGCTGATGCTCAGGTCGTCGCGCAGCAGGGTGCCGTCGAGGTCGGTGGCCACGAGCCGGATCGCCATGGTCGCAGCGTAGGCGAGACTCACCGCTCGTCGCGGCGCGAGGCACAAGGTGCGGTGTGGGCGACCGGCCCCCGGCCGCGGCCCAGCCGCCAGTCGCGGCCGACGACCAGCCGCCCGGCGGTGTACGCCGCGGCGCGCGCCGCCGCCTCGGGCAGCGGCACGCCGTGGGCGAGGTGCGCGGCCAGGGCGCTGCTGTGGGTGCACCCGGTGCCGTGGTCGTTGCGCGTCTCCACGCTCGGGTGGGCGACCTCCACCGGCTCGCGGCCGGGCAGGGCCAGCAGGTCGCACCCGCTCGCGCCACCGGTGACCAGGACCGGGTGACCGCGCCCGGAGAGCAGGGCGGCCAGCTCCCGCTGGGTGCCCGGGCAGCCGGCCAGCGCGGCCGCCTCCTCGGGGTTGGGGGTGGCCACCGTGGCCAGCCCCAGCAGGTGCTCGCGGTAGGCAGCGACCACCCCCGCGTCCCCCAGCACCGCCCCGCTGGTGGCCACCAGCACCGGGTCGACCACCAGGGGGACGCCGGCTCCCCCGACCCGGTCGGCCACCAGCCGGACCACCTCGGCGCTGCCCAGCATCCCCGTCTTGACCGCGGCCACCGGCAGGTCGCCGAGCACGGCGTCGAGCTGCGCGGCCACCACCTCCCACGGGACGGGATGGACGGCGTGCACGCCGAGCGTGTCCTGGGCGGTGACCGCGGTGACCACGCACGCGCCGTGGGTGCCGAGGTGGCCGAACGTGGCGAGGTCGGCCGCGAGGCCCGCGGCCCCGCCCGAGTCCGTGCCGGCGATCGTCAGCACCACCGGCGGCGTCACTCCCCCACCTCGGCCAGCAGCCGGGTGACCACCTCGGCAGGGTCGGCGGCCCGCATCACCGCGCCCATCACCGCGACCCCGTGGGCGCCGGCCGTCAGGGCGGCGGCGGCCACCCCGGGGCCGACCCCGCCGAGCGCGAGGACGGGCAGCCGGTGGCCGGCGAAGGCGGTGGCCGGGAGCGCCGGACCGTAGCCGGGCTTGCTCCGCGTGACGTCGTACGGCGAGAGCGTCACCCACCCGGCTCCGTCGGCCGTCGCCTCCGCCACCTCCGCGCGGGAGTGGCAGGAGCGGCCCCAGCACGGCGTCCCGGCCGGGACCGGCTGGCCCGCCGCCAGGTGCATCGCGTGGGCGGCCGGGTCGGGCAGCCGCGAGGAGACGACCCGCAGCCCCGGCAGGGCGGCGAGCGCCGCGACCAGGGCCCGCCGTCGCGCGGCCGGCAGGTCGGGCTCGCGCACCACCACGGCGCGGAGCCCGGCGGCGTGGCAGGCAGTCACGGTCGCCAGCAGCCCACGGCCCGGCGCCAGCTGGGCGCGGTCAGTGAGCAGCACCACCCGCGGGGGTCGCGCCGGGGGGCGGGGGCTCATCCGACCCGCCCCGCCACCGGGCTGGACGCCCGGGCCACCGACCGGCGCGGGATCCGGCCGGCACCCCGAGCCGTCCGCCCCGCCTCGACCGCGAGCCGCAGCGCCCGCGCCATCGCCGGCGGGTCCGCGGCCCGGGTCACCGCGGAGGCCGCGAGCACCGCGGCACAGCCCAGCTCCATGGCGAGAGCGGCGTCGGAGGCGGTGCCGATCCCGGCGTCGAGGACGACCGGGACGGCGACCGCGGCCACCACCGCCTCCAGCGACCACGGGTCGAGCACCCCGCGGCCCGAGCCGATGGGCGAGCCCAGCGGCATCACCGCCGCGCACCCGGCGTCGGCCAGCCGGCGGGCCAGCACCGGGTCGGGCGGCGCGTAGGGCAGCACGGTGAAGCCGCGGGCCACCAGCTGCTCGGCGGCGTCGAGCAGCTCCACGGCGTCCGGCAGCAGCGACTCCTCGTCGCCGATCACCTCGAGCTTGACCCAGTCGGTCTCCAGCGCGTCGCGGGCCAGCTCGGCGGTGAACACCGCCTCCCGGGCGCTGGTGCAGCCGGCGGTGTTGGGGAGCAGCCGGACGCCGTGAGCGCGCAGCGTCCCGAGCAGGCCATCCGCACCCGTGCCCGGCGTCCGGCGCATGCTCACGGTGACCAGGCCAGGGTCGGCGGCGCGCAGCACCTCCGGGAGCAGGGAGAGGCGCGGCAGCCCGCCGGTGCCGAGCAGCAGCCGGGAGGCGAGGGTCTCCCCCGCGATCAGCAACGGGTCCTCGGCGGCGCTCATCCGCCCTGCACCGCCTGCACCACCTCGACGACGTCGCCGGGCCGCAGGGCGTGCCCGACCCGGGCCCCCCGCGGCACCACCACTCCGTTGACGGCGACCGCGCACCCGGTCTCGGGCACCCTGCGGTGGCGCAGCAGGGTGGCGAGGTCCTCCTCGGGCACCTCGATCGGTCGTCCGTTGACCACGATCCTCATGGGCTCCTCCTCGGGTGCGGTGTCGCCGCGGGCCGCCGGCGCGGGTCCCAGGGCGGATGGACGGTCCCCGACTCCAGGTGGTCGGCGACCAGGCGCGCGGTCAGCGGGGCCAGCAGCACGCCGTGACGGTGGTGGCCGGCGGCCAGCAACACCCCCGGCAGGGGGGTGGGGCCGACCAGCGGCCGGTTGTCGCGGGTGCCGGGACGGTCCCGGGCCACCGCCTCCAGCCAGGTCGCCCGGTCGAGCGCCGGAAGGAGTGCGCGGCCCGCGTCGAGCAGGCCGTGCACCCCGCCCGCGGTCACCTCCGGGCCGGTGTCGTGCTCCTCGGCGGTCGCGCCGACCACCACCTCGCCGTCCGGGCGCGGCACCAGGTAGACCGCCCGCCCGCGCACCAGGCCGCGCACCACGTGACGCGGCGGGTCCGCGCTGCGCACCCGCAGCACCTCGCCGCGCACCCCGCGGACCAGCCCGGCGAACGGCGTCGGCAGCCGCGACCCGGTCGCCACCACGACCGCGTCGTGGTCGGGTCCGGGGGCGGGCTCCCGGTCGAGGTGCCACTCGCCGGGGACCAGCGCCTCGCCGAGCCGCCGCCGCAGGGCGGCCATGACGGCCCGCGGGTCGACGGCGAGGTCGGCGGGCAGCCGGAACCCTCCGGCGCTGCGGCCCAGGCAGGGCTCGGCGGCCCGGAGCGCCACCCGGTCCAGCTCCTCCACCGGCTCCCCGAGGGCCTCGAGCAGCCCGGCCTGCCGGGCGAGCTCCTGGAGGTCCCCGGCGTCGTGGCCCACCAGCAGCGTGCCGGCCGTCTGCAGCCTCAGCCCCAGCCGGCCGGCCAGCCCCGGCCAGAGCCGCGCCGACCGGCGCCCGGCCGTGAGCAGGTCGGTCTCCCCGTGCCAGGTCTCCCCCGCCGGGCAGAGCATCCCGGCGGCCGCCCAGGACGCTCCGCTCCCCGGCACCGGGTCCTGCACCGTGACCCGGTGACCGCGGTTCGCCAGCTCCTCGGCGCAGGCGAGCCCGATGATCCCGGCCCCGAGGACTCGCACCCGCAGGCTCACGCGAGGGCCGCCACCAGCTCCTTGGCCGCCGCCACCGGATCCCGCGAGGCCCAGATCCCGGCGATCACCGCGACCCCGTGCGCCCCCGCCCCGCGCGCCCGGGCCGCGCGCCCGGCGTCCACCCCGCCGATGGCGACCAGCGGCAGCACGCCCGTCGCCCAGGTGAGTGCGAAGGCCCCGAGCGGGTCGGGGATGCCGCTCTTGCTCGAGCTCGACCAGACCGGCCCGAAGCCGGCGTAGGACGCCCCCGCGGCCGCGGCCCGCAGCACGTCGTCGCGGCTGCGGCAGGTGGCACCCACGAGCAGGTCGGGGGCGACCCGGCGGGCGGCGGCCACGGGCAGGTCGTCGGCACCGAGGTGGACGCCGTCGGCCCCGGCCGCGAGGGCGACGTCGAGCCGGTCGTCGACGACCACCCGGGCACCCGCCGGGCGCACCGCGCCCACCACCGTCCGGGTCAGGTCGAGGACCTCCCGGTCGGTGCCGGTCTTCTCTCGCACCTGGAAGCCGTCGACGCCGGCCGCGGCGAGGTCGGGAAGCAGGGAGAGGTCGTCCCTGGCGGACACGAGGCAGAACAGACGGGGCAGCAACACCTGGACTCCTGACGCTTCCTTCGCCGGCATGACCCGGATCAGGTTCTACGGTCGGAGCGGCTCAGCTCCCTCTCAGCCCGCTGCCGCAGGCTCCCGTGGTGGACGTCAGCGACGATAGCCAAGGTCCCGAGCAGGTGTCCAGAGTGGTGACCGCGGCCGGCCGGCGGCCGCGCCCGGCGGCCGGTGCGCCCTCAGGCGCCGACGACCAGCACCGGCGCCGGATTCACGCCCAGCGCGACGCGGTCGCCCGGGCGCAGCCCGGAGGCCTCCGAGCTGGCGAGCTGGGCGACCAGCTCGGGCCCGTCGGGCAGGGCGACGTGGACCCGCGAGACCGGCCCGAGGAAGCCCACCGAGACCACGGTGGCGCTCCCCTCCGGATCGGCGGTCAGCTCCAGCGACTCGGGGCGCACCAGCGCCAGGCCCTGGCCCGTGGCCGATCCGTCGAGCACCGGCACCCGCTGACCCAGCACGTTGGCGTGGCCCGACTCGACGGTCGCCGGCACCCGGTTGGAGAGCCCCACGAACTCCCCGACGAAGGCCGTCGCGGGCGCGGAGTAGAGCTCGGCCGGCGGGGCCAGCTGCTCGAGACGGCCGGCGTTCATCACCCCGACCCGGTCGGCCACCGCGAGCGCCTCCTCCTGGTCGTGGGTGACGAAGAGGGTGGTGGTGCCGACGTCGAGCTGGACCTTGCGGATCTCGTCGCGCAGCTGCACCCGGACCTTGGCGTCCAGCGCCGAGAGCGGCTCGTCGAGCAGCAGCACCGAGGGCTCCACGGCAAGGGCGCGGGCCAGCGCCACCCGCTGCTGCTGACCACCGGAGAGCTGGTGGGCGTAGCGCGCCTTGTGCTGGCCCAGGCCCACCAGGTCGAGCATGTCGCCGGCCCGGTCCCGCCGCTCCTTGCGCCCGCGGCCGCGCATCTTGAGGCCGAAGGCCACGTTCTCCAGGACGGTCAGGTGCGGGAAGAGGCTGTAGGCCTGGAAGACCATCCCCATGTCCCGCTTGTTGGCCGGTACCCGGCTGACGTCGCGCCCGCCGACGGTGACGGTGCCGGAGTCCTGAGCCTCCAGTCCGGCCAGGATCCGCAGCGCGGTCGTCTTGCCGCAGCCCGAGGGACCGAGCAGCACGACCATCTCACCCGGCTCGATGCGCAGGTCGAGGCCGTCCAGGGCCCGCACGTCGCCGTAGTGGCGGTGCAGCCCCGACAGCTCGACGGCCAGGCCGCTCTGGGGGGTGGCGCTGGAGGTGGCCTGGGTCACCTGGGACATCACTTGCCTCCGGACATGGTGCGTCGACCGCGGTCGAAGAGGGAGAGGAGCAGCAGCAGGACCGCTGCGAAGAGGATCGAGGCGAGCGCGGCCGCCATCGAGGTCTGGGCGTCGCTCTTGCCCAGCAGCACGATCGCGACCGGCAGGGTCTCGTAGTTGAGGAGCGAGGCGAAGGTGTACTCGCCCAGCACCAGCGCGATCGAGATGAACGCGGCACCCAGCACGCCGGGCCAGATGTTGGGCAGCACCACCCGGACGATCACCGTCCACCACCCGGCGCCCAGCGAGCGGGCGGCCTCGGAGAGGGTGCTCACGTCGAGGGCGGCGAGCGAGGCGTCGATCGCGCGGTAGGCGTAGGGCAGCACCAGCACGACGTAGGAGAAGGCCAGCACCAGCGAGGTCTCGCCGAAGACGTAGCGCAGCCAGCTGTAGACGTTGGAGCTGCCGACCACGATCACCAGCGCCGGGATGGTCAGCGGCAGCAGGCAGAGGAACTCCACCAGCCGGGAGGCGCGGGGCACCCGCAGGCGCACCCAGACCATCGTCGGGACCAGCAGCACGACCATGCCGACCACGGTCAGCGCGGCGAGCACCAGGCTGGTCACGATGGCCTGGGACATCGTCGGGTCGTCGAGCAGGCCGCGCCACGCCTCGCCCGAGCGGCCGCCGCCGCGCACCTTGGTGCTGAAGTCGAGCAGCGCCACCAGGGGCAGCAGGAAGAACGTCGCGAAGGCCGCGATCAGCAGGCCGCGCACCACGCGGCCGGCCACGCGCCCGGCCGTCACTTGAGCCACCTCGAGGTACGACGCAGCAGCAGCGCGTAGCCGATCATCACGACCACCACCACCAGGATCATCTGGAGCGCCAGGGCGAAGGCGAAGTTGGCCTGGCCCAGGACCACCTCGCTGGTCAGCGCGGAGCGGATCAGCAGCGGGGTGATCGGGGCGCCCTGGCTGACCAGGGCGGCCGCGGTCGCGTAGGCGGCGAACGCGTTGGCGAAGAGCAGCAGCGCCGAGCCCAGGAAGGCCGGGAGCAGCAGCGGGAAGCCCACCTGGGTCCAGTACTGCCGGGTGTTGGCGCCGAGGTTGACGGCCGCCTCGCGCCACTGCGGGCGCAGTCCCTCCATGGCGGGGAGGAAGACGATCACCATCAGCGGGATCTGGAAGTAGGTGTAGACCAGGATCAGCCCGGGCAGGTCGTAGAGCCAGCCGGAGCCGGTCGCGTCCATCCCGAAGACGTCGGCCAGCAGATTGGTGAGCAGGCCCCCGAAGCCCAGCGTCGCCATCCACGCGAAGGCCAGCGTGACCCCGCCGAACTGGGCGAGCACGCTGCAGATCGAGGTCACCACCCGGCGCACCAACGAGGCGGGCGGCGAGCTGACCACCAGGTAGGTGAGCACCGCGCCCAGCACCGCGCCGATGGCAGCGGAGGAGGCGGAGAGCACCACGCTCTGCCACAGCGCACGCAGGGCGGTCTCGCCGCCCAGCGCCTCGATCTTCTCGGTGGAGAAGCCGCCGTCGGTGTCCTGGAAGGCGCCGACGACCACGGTGATCGTGGGGACGACCAGGAACGCGGTGACGAAGACCAGGAACGGCAGCAGACCCACCGACGGGCCGACGCCGAAGCGCCGACCCGTCGAGGTGGAGACGTGGGTGCTCACCGTCAGCCGACGGCCTTGGCCCAGTTGTCGGCCAGGTAGGCCGCCATCTGCTCGGACTCCTTGTCGGTGGGCACGACCGGGTCGCCGCTCACCTCGGGCAGGTTGGCCCAGAGCTCCTCGTCGATGGTGCCGGCCTCGACCATCGCGTCGGCGCGGATCGGCCGGGCGCCGCCGGCGAGCCAGATGTTCTGCCCCTCGTCGCTGTAGAGGAACTCCTGCCACAGGCGTGCGGCCGCCGGGTGCGGGGCGTCGGCGTTGATCGCCTGGAAGTAGTAGCCGGCGATCGGCGCCTCGGCGGGGACCACCACCTCCCAGGTGTCGATGTCGTTGGTGATCGCGGCGTTGTTGTAGTCCCAGTCGATGACCACCGGGGTCTGGCCGGACTCGATCGTGGCCGGGGTCGGGTCGACCGGGATGAAGTTGCCGGCCTTCTTCAGCTTGGCGAACCAGTCGACGCCGGGCTTGATGTCCTCGACCGAGCCGCCGTTGGCGATGGAGGCCATCACCACGCCCGAGAACGCGGCGCCGGCCTGCGTCGGGTCGCCGTTGAGCGCGACCTTGCCCTTGAACTCGGGCTTCAGCAGGTCGTCGAGGGTCTTGATCTCCGGCACGGCCGAGGAGTCGTAGCCGATGGACATGAAGCCGCCGTAGTCGTTGACCCACTCGCCGTCCGCGGCCTTGAACTGCTCGGGAATGTCGTCCCAGGTCTGCACCTTGTAGGGCGCGTACATGTCGACGTTGGCGAGCGCGACCGACTGCCCGAGGTCGAAGACGTCGGGGGCGCGCGTGCTCCCCTTGAGGTCGTTGGCCGCGTTGATCTCGTCCTGGCTGGCCGCATCGGGCTGCGCGGAGTTGACCTTGATGTCGTACTTCTCCTCGAAGGTGGAGATCATCTCGCCGTAGTTGGCCCAGTCCGGGGGCAGCGCGATGACGTTGAGCTCGCCCTCCTCCTGCGCGGCCTCGACGAGACCGTCGAAGTCGCCGAAGTCCTCGACGGAGGTGGCCTTGGCGGCGTCGCTGTCGGCGTTGTCGGAGTCGGACTCGGGCGCAGCGCACGCGGCGAGGGACGCCATCGTCGCGAGGGCCGCGATCGAGACGAGGGAACGGCGGAACTTCACTCAGACCTCCAGGGCTGTGACGGTGAAACCTAGGTGCAATCTAGCGCGGCGACGCCCCCTCGGCGCCGCCGACCTCCGGCGGGGCGACCGGGCTAGACCGATCCACGGCCTCGCCCGGGCCGCGTTTTGGGGGGCTCCGAGGCGGGGAGGGTGGCGGGCATGTCCTCGCGTCGCCTCCCCCTCCTCGCCGTTCCCCTGCTCCTGCTGGCCGGCTGCTGGACCTCCGACGGCGGCGAGGTCGAGGCCCAGCCGGTCCAGCCGGTGGTCCGCGAGGCGGCGACCGTGCCGGACCGGGACCCCGACGCCGTGGCCCGGCGGCTGGCGGCGCTCGACCCGTGCACGCTCGGCCGGTCCGGGTGGCCGGGCGAGACGGACGCGCTGGCGGTGGCGCCCGGGTGGTGCCGGGTCTCGGACGAGCGGGGTCGGGTCGTTGATCTCGAGATCGGGACGACGCTCTCCCAGGACGACCGCTACTACCGGACCCGGGACGTCCTCGGCGGGGTGGTGGCCTACCACACCACCCCGGTGAGCATGTACTGCGGTTGGCAGCTCCCGGTCGACCAGGAGCGGGCGATCGAGGTGAGCTCGTTCAACAGCTCCTGCGCCCAGACTCGCCGCACCGCGCGAGCAGTGGCCCAGTTGCTCACCCGGGATCCGGAGGCGGCGCTGGCCGAGCCCTCCGCGGCCCTGGTGCCCGCCTGCGAGTGGGTCCTGCACGGCCACGGCGAGCTCGCCGACGGCGAGTCCCTCGAGCCCTACCTGTTCGGCTCGAACGGAGGCAGCGGCGAGTGCTCCGTGCGCGGCGGCGCCGATCCGACGGTCCTCGGCGTCCTCCTGCTCGGCGTCTCCCTCGACTACGGGACCCGGGCGGACCTCGTGGTGCCGTCGCCGCCGGTGCGGCCCGTCACGGTGGCGGGCCACGTCGCCACGGTCGACGACCGGGAGGGCGGCTGGGGGGAGGGCTGCACGCTGAGCGTCGCCGTCTCCCCGGTGGCACCCCAGGTGCCCTCGGGCACCGCCGACATCCTGCGTCTGCGCGTGCTGGCGCCCGACTGCCCCGGCGCGCGCCGGGCCGCGGCGAAGATGCTCACCGAGGCAGACGCAAAGCTGCCTCCGGACCTGCTGACGGACGGTCCCGTGCTGTACCCGCGAGGCGAGTCCGACCTCGCGGCCGTCGGGACCTGCACCGAGATCGTGGAGGCCGTGCAGCGCGGGTGCGCGCCGCTGCCGGACGAGGTGCAGGTGCCCGAGGAGCCAGCCGCCCGGCTGCGGGCCGCGCAGGCGGACCCGGCGGTCCTCTGCGCCGCCCTGCTCCCGCACGCGCTCGATCAGCTCGATCCGCGCGTCGTGGCCGGGACCGGCGTGCTGGACGCGGCCTCCGGAGTCTCTCTGTGGACCCCCCAGCCGGACGACTCCACCCCCGCCTGCTTCCTCGGCGAGCCGACCCACTCGCTGCACGTGTCGGCGGGCATCGTCGCGACGCCCCTGGAGGACCTCGCGCCCGTGGGGAGGGAGACCGAGGTGGTCGGTCGCGCCGCCCTGGCGGTGGACCGCAGGATGGGGGACCGACCGGGACGGAGCTGGGCGGTCGCTCTCGGCGAGCCGGACCAGCCCGGGGTGCTGTGGATCGACGTGCTGCTCACCCCCGACCGCGACCACGGCCTGGGGCGGGGGGCACCCGTGGACCGGTCGCGGATGCGACCCGTGCCTGCGTTCGTCGAGGACGCGGTCGGCGACCTGCTCGGCTGAGCCGGTCCCTGGTGGGCGAAGGCGGGAAAGAGTCGCCCCGGTTTGCGCCGTGCCCCCCCGGGGAAGGGTGTCCGGCATGTCCCTGCGCCGCGCCGCGTCCGTGCCGTTCCTCGTGCTCGTCCTCGCGCTGACGGCCGGGTGCTCCCTGCTCGACGATGCTCCCGGCGACGACGCGGCGGCCTCGCCCGAGCGGGCCGTCCCGGCGGCCGTGGTCAACCCCGACCGCGACCGGGCCGCGGTCGACCGCCGTCTGGCCGCCCTCGACCCGTGCGCCCTCGCCCTCGCGGCGGGAGCCCCGCGCCCGGCGCGGGCTCACTCCCCGAGCTGGTGCGAGCTGGGCGGTGCGTCCGGGAGGGTGGACGTGCTGCTCGGCGTCCCACTCCCCCAGGACGCGCGCCGCCACCGCGCCCGGGGCTTCCTGGCGGGGGCGGTGGCCTACGCCTTCATCCCGGGTTCCCCCTGCGGCTACTACCTGCCCGTGAGCCAGCAGCTGGCGGTGCGGGTCTCCGCCCGCGGCGACGCCTGCGCAGACCTCGACGAGCTGGCGACCGGGGTGGCGTACCTCCTGCAGTGGGAGCCGGAGACGATGACGGCCCCCGCCTCCCCCGCCTCCGTCCCGGCCTGCGAGTGGGTGCTCGCCGCACACGGCGACCTGAGGGAGGACGAGCGCCTGGTCCATTCCATCTTCGAGGCTCCCGGCGAGCGGTCGGGCGAGTGCTCGGTGCAGGGCCCGGGAGGCGGCGGCCTGTCGGGCCGCATCCTCGGCGTCGCCCTCAGCCACGTCGCCGGCACCGAGCTGGTCGCCCGGGACCCGGAGGTGCCGGCCGGGGTCGCGGGGGCCGTCGTGCTCGAGAAGGAGCTGGAGGTCGAGGGCCGGGCCGCGGTCGAGGCCCGTGGACCCGACGAGTGCGTCATCGACGTCGCCGTGGCGCCGCTGCCCGCCCCGCTCCCCATCGGCGCCGACACGCTGCGACTGCGGGTCGCCACCGCCAGCTGCGAGGCGTCCCGCGCGGCGGCCACCGCGATGCTGACCGCCTTCGGAGAAGGTGCGCCCGACCTCCCCGACCTGACCGGCGAGACACTTCTCTACTCCGCCGACGGCCCCGACCCGGCGACCCTCTCCGGCCCGGCCGAGGACTCCGACCTCGCCGCGGTCGGGGCGTGCGTGCACGTCCTCGCCGCCGAGGAGCGCGGCTGCGCGCCCGCGAGCGACGCGGAGGTGCCGCCGGACCCGGCCGACCTCGTGCGCGCGGCCGGGTCGGACCCGCGGGTGACCTGCGCGGCCCTCCTCCCGCTGGTGCGGGAGCACTTCGGCGAGGACCTGGTGGCCGGCACCGGCGTGCTCTCGCGGGACAGCCGGCTGCACCGCAACGACCGGGAGGGCCCGGCGCGGCCGGCGTGCTTCTTCGGCGAGCCCGACCACGCGCTCCACCTGACCGCCGCCGCCTCCTGGTCCACGCTCGAGGACATCTACTCCTTCGGCGCCGACGAGACCGAGGTGGCCGGGCACCCCGCCCTGGAGTACGCCCCCGCCGAGAACACCGGCCTGCCCGCACAGGGCTGGGCCCTCGCGCTGGACGATCCGGCCCAACCGGGCGTGCTCGTGATCGAGGCGACGGTGACCTCCCCCCGCGGATACGGCCTCGACCCGAAGGCGGCGGACCCGGCCCTGCTCGACCCCGTGCCGACGTTCCTCGCGGACGTGGTGGCGCAGGTGCTCGGCTCCGGGCCGCGCGACGAGGTCTGAGCCGGTGACCGGGCAGGGGCGCGCCCGGAGGTAACCTCACCGTCCGTGAGCACTCCGAGCATCCCCTCGCCCGCCACCCCTGCCGCCCCCGCCGCCGCGGCCGGCCCGGAGTTCCGCTACTCCGACCTGCTGCCCACCGGGCGCGACGAGACGCCGTACCGGCTGATCACCACCGAGGGCGTCTCCACCTTCGAGGTCGCCACCCAGGACGGCCAGCTGCAGACGTTCATGAAGGTCGAGCCGGAGGCGATCCAGCGGCTCACCGCCGAGGCGATGCACGACATCAGCCACTACCTGCGCCCGGCCCACCTGGCGCAGCTGCGCAAGATCATCGACGACCCCGAGGCCAGCGGCAACGACCGCTTCGTGGCGCTGGACCTGCTCAAGAACGTCAACATCTCCGCCGGCGGCGTGCTGCCGATGTGCCAGGACACCGGCACCGCGATCGTGATGGGCAAGAAGACCGAGGGTGTGCTGACCGGCATCGACGACGGTGAGGCGATCAGCCGGGGCGTCTACGACGCCTACACCAAGCTCAACCTGCGCTACTCCCAGCTGGCCCCGCTGACGACCTACGAGGAGAAGAACACCGGCACCAACCTGCCGGCCCAGATCGAGATCTACTCCACCCCGCAGACCAGCGGGCGGCCGGAGTACAAGTTCCTCTTCATGGCCAAGGGCGGCGGCTCGGCCAACAAGTCGTTCCTGTTCCAGGAGACCAAGGCCGTCCTCAACCCCAAGCGGATGCTGGAGTTCCTGGACGAGAAGATCCGCTCGCTCGGCACCGCCGCCTGCCCGCCGTACCACCTGGCCATCGTGATCGGCGGCACCAGCGCGGAGTTCGCGATGAAGACCGCCAAGTACGCCTCGGCGCACTACCTGGACAACCTGCCGACCGAAGGGTCCATGGCCGCGCACGGCTTCCGCGACCTCGAGCTGGAGGAGCAGGTCTTCAAGCTCACCCAGGAGTTCGGCATCGGCGCCCAGTTCGGCGGCAAGTACTTCTGCCACGACGTGCGGGTGGTCCGGCTGCCGCGGCACGGCGCCTCCTGCCCCGTGGCCATCGCGGTCTCCTGCTCCGCCGACCGTCAGGCGCTGGGCAAGATCACCCCGGACGGCGTCTTCCTCGAGCAGCTCGAGATGGACCCGGCCCAGTACATGCCCGACGCCGGGATGGCCGAGGAGATCGCGGGCGGCGAGGTCGTCAAGATCGACCTGAACCGGCCGATGGCCGAGATCCTGGCCGAGCTCTCCAAGCACCCGGTCAAGACCCGGCTCTCCCTGACCGGCCCGCTGGTGGTGGCCCGCGACATCGCGCACGCCAAGATCAAGGAGCGGCTCGACGCCGGCGAGCCGATGCCGGAGTACCTGCGCAACCACCCCGTCTACTACGCCGGCCCCGCCAAGACCCCGGAAGGGATGGCCTCGGGCTCCTTCGGCCCGACCACCGCGGGCCGGATGGACTCCTACGTCGAGCAGTTCCAGGCCGCCGGGGGCTCCATGGTGATGCTGGCCAAGGGCAACCGCTCCAAGCAGGTCACCGACGCCTGCGGCACCCACGGCGGCTTCTACCTCGGCTCGATCGGCGGCCCCGCCGCCCGGCTCGCCCAGGACTGCATCAAGTCCCAGGAGGTCATCGAGTACCCCGAGCTCGGGATGGAGGCGGTCTGGAAGATCGAGGTCGAGGACTTCCCCGCGTTCATCGTGGTCGACGACAAGGGCAACGACTTCTTCACCGACCCCTCGGGTGCGGTGACCGTGCCGCTGACCGGGATCCGGGTGCGCTCGGCCCAGTAGTGCCGGTCCGACCGGCGCGCTCAGGCCGGCAGCGCGTCCTGGGTGCGCTGGATGCGCTGAACAGCGGCCAGACGCGCCACCGCGGCGACCGCCGTCCCGGCGGCGGCGAAGAGGACCGCCAGCAGGACCCAGCCGGGCATCCCGTGGTCGACAGCGGTCGCGGTGACGAGGGCCGGCGACACCATCGTCGCCACCGCGTAGCCGGTGGACGAGAGGCCCTGGTAGGCCCCGGCGCTGGCCGGATCGGCCAGCTCGAAGGCGAGGCCCCAGGCACCGGCCTCGCACCAGACCTCGGCGAAGGAGCCGACCACCTCGGCGGCCAGCAGGGCCACCACCGCCCACACCACGCCCGCACTGCCGGCGGCGCCGTAGAGCAGGCAGGCGACCGCGAGCAGCAGGCTGCCCCGTCGCACGACGCGTCCTGCGGTGCCGATGTCGTGGGTGCCCCGCGAGGCCCGCACCTGGAAGAGCGCCACCAGGACCGTGTTGAGGACGAGCAGCACCGAGATCATCACGTCCGGCGCGTCGGTGCGGGTGGCGATCCACAGCGGGACGCCGACGCTGGTGAGGCCGAAGTGCATGGCGATCACCGAGTTGAGCGCCACCGAGGCGACGTAGGTGCGGTCGCGCAGCGGTGACGGGCCGCGTGTCCGGTCCGGCACCAGGTGGTGGTCCATCACGGCGCCGAATCCCTCCACCCGGCGGCGCAGCCCGGTCAGCGGCACGGTCGCGAGCAGGGCGACCAGTCCGACGGCGACCATGGTCGCCTGGTAGGCGACGGCGGTGCCGACCAGCAGCGCGCCCGCGGCCAGGATGGTGCCCAGGCCGATGAAGAGGTTGGTGATCACCCGCAGCCGGGCCCGGATGCCGACCCGGTCCGGGCCGGCGAACCAGCGCACCTGCACCGTTGCCCTCGCCGTGCCCTGCAGGCTCCGGCTGGCCACCGCGACGCAGGCGATGAGCGTGAAGCTCACCGGGCCGTCGGCCAGCACGTAGGCCAGCATCGCGACGCCGTGCACCGCGTTGGCCCAGATCTGCAGCCGGTCCGCGCCGACCCGGTCCGCGGCGTGGCCGCCGACGAACGAGCCCACCACCCCGGTGAACCCGGCGATCGTCAGTCCCAGCCCCACGGTGGTGACCTCCAGGCCGATCACCCGGGTGAAGTAGAGGGCGCTGACACTGTAGAAGAGGCCGTTGGCCAGCGCGCCGGCCATCGTGGCGAAGGTCAGCGCCCGCTGCACGGGGTCGGCGGGGAGGAAGAGGCGGTGGAGGCGGTCGAGCACGTCGCCTGTTCTCCCACGTCCTGGCCGCGTCCGCCAACGATGTAGCGTCCTGCTTCATGGTCTGGGCGATCGAGTACGAGCTGACCGGCTCCGGCTACGCCGCGGTGCGGTTCGCGCTCTCCCCGATGAACGAGCTCGCGCTCTCGCTCCGCCTGTGGCGCGATCCCGGCCGCTACCCGCTCCACCTGCCCTGGTTGCAGCGGACCGCCCACCTGCGGGAGGGCCTGGACACCGAGATGCTGCTCGCGCTCACCAACACCGATCTCTGGACGCCGGACTTCCTGACCCCGCGACCACGCTCGCCGCTGACCCGGTTCGACGAGGAGCTGGCGGCGCTGGCCCGGACTCCTCTCGACGTGGTCCGCGAGGACCTCGCCGAGGTGCACCCCGACCCGGCCACCCGCCCGCCGGCCCTCGCCGGCCGGGCCGACCAGGTGCTGCGCCGGATCGTCCGGGCTCTGACGGCGTACTGGACGGAGTGCTTCGCGCCCTGGTGGCCGCGGATGCGGGCGGTGCTCGAGGCCGACATCATCTTCCGGGGGCGCACCATCGCGCGCGACGGGCTGGCGGCGATGTTTGCCGGGCTTTCGCCGAGGATCAGGCTCGTCGACGACGTGGTGCGCGCCGAGATCAGCTCAGCGGGCGGGTTCCGCCGCTCGACCGACGGGGAGGGGCTCACCCTGGCCCCGTCGCTCTTCACCCGCCACGCGACGGCGCCGATCTCGGCCGCCGAGGCGCCGCTGATCGTCTACGGCGCGCGCGGAGCCGGCACCCTGTGGGAGAGCGACCGGCCCGCGGCACCCCGAGCCCTGGCGGGGCTGGTCGGGGAGGTCCGCGCCCAGCTGCTGCGCATGCTCGACGCCCCTGCCTCCTCCACCGAGCTCGCGGTCCGCCTGGGCGTCACCGCCAGCGCGGTCAACCAGCACCTGCGTGCCATGCGCGACGCGGGCCTGCTCAGCTCCGCCCGCCACGGGCGGTCGGTGCTCTACCTGCGCTCCGGCCTCGGCGACGAGCTGCTGCGCGCCGGGTCGTAGCCGTCAGACCTTGGCCTTGACCGCCGCGGCCAGCCGCTGGGCCGCGGGCATCACCTGGTGGCCGAGCTTGGTCACGTGCTCGGAGACCTGGCCCTGGTAGCTGCCGCCGACGAGGACCGGGAGGCCGGGCACCGCGCGTGCCAGGGTCTCCGCGACGCGTCGGCACGCGTCCACGTCCTCCGCGGACGGGACGGCGATCACGACGCCCGCGGGCGGACGGCGCGTCACCGAGTCGACCCAGGCCTGCACCGGCACGTCGCCGCCCAGGTAGATCGCGTCGATCCCCGCGTGCCGCAGCGCGATCGCGAAGGCGAGCACTCCCAGCTCGTGCCGGGAGCCGGGCACGAGGCCCACCAGGACGCGCGGCGCGTGCACGTGGCGGGGCGCCTGGTCGAAGAGGGTCGCGAGTCGCCGGTGCACGCTCGCGGAGGCGAAGTGCTCCTCCGCGACGCTGATCTCGTCCCGGGCCCACGCCAGGCCCAGCTGGTGGAGGGAGGGCAGCAGCCAGCCGTCCACGACCTGCTCGAAGGGGCCGAGGGCGAAGCCCTCGTCCAGCGCCCGGGTCACGGCGGCGCCGTCGAATCCCACCGCGGCGCGCCACAGCGCGTCCTGGTCGCCCACCGTGGCGACCGGCACCCGCGGCTCCTCGGCGTGCTCCTCGACCCGCACCCGGAGGGCGGCCTCGGTGGCGGAGAGTCCCTGGTGGAGGAGGTCCGAGATGCCGGAGAGCCGGCGCTCTGGGCCCCCCTGGTCCTCGTCCATGGGGTGCTCCAAGGTGCTTGCGTCCATCTCATCGCCCGATCACTCATGCTCCATCGCCACCCGGTGACTTGAGCACGACTACGTCGACAGTAGCCCCCTTCACCTGACATGGACAGCCACGAGGTGTGACGGGTCCTCCGGCGGGGAACCGCAGGGACATGAGTGACACCGTCCAGCACACCGAGGTCGCCCGCGCCGAGTCCCCGCGCGGCGAGGTGGTGCTGCGCCGCCGCAGCCGTGCGGGGGCGCCCGACGTGCTCGAGCTGCGGGTCAACGGGGTCTTCGTGATGGACACCCTGGAGACCAGCTCGGAGATCGAGATGGCCGCCCTGGCCCTCGAGCTGGTGCCGGACCCGCGCGACGTGGTGGTCGGCGGTCTCGGCCTGGGCTTCACCGCCCAGCGGGTGCTGGCCGACCCCCGCGTCGAGCGGCTCTCGGTGGTGGAGATCGAGGAGCCGCTGGTCGGGTGGATGCGCGACGGGACGGTGCCGCACGGGCCGGCGCTGCTGGCGGACCGGCGGCTCCAGATCGTGGTAGCCGACATCGCGATGGCGGTGGCGGAGGCACGCACAGGGCACGATCTGCTCCTGCTCGACGTCGACAACGGGCCGCGGTACCTGGTCCACGACGACAACGCCGGCCTCTACGACGAGCCGTTCCTCGCCCGGTGCCGCGACCTGCTCAACCCCGGCGGCGCGCTGGTGATCTGGTCGGCCTCCGCCGACGCCGGGCTCAGCGACGCGATGGCCGCGGCCTTCGGCGACGTCGGACACCGCGCCGTCGACGTGCTCCTCCAGGACCGTCCCGAGCAGTTCCACCTCTACCACTCCCACCGCCCGGCCTCGTGACCTCGGGTGCCGCCGCGGGCCGGTGGGTACGGTCGTCGGCATGAGCGACTACCGCACCGAGCACGACTCCATGGGCGAGGTCCAAGTGCCTCGCGACGCCCTGTGGCGGGCCCAGACCCAGCGCGCCGTGGAGAACTTCCCGATCAGCGGCACCCCGGTCGAGCCTGCCCTGGTCCACGCCCTGGCCCTGGTCAAGAGGGCCGCAGCCGGCGTCAACGCCGAGCTGGGGGTGCTGGACGAGGCGCACGCCGAGGCGATCCGCAAGGCCGCCGCCGAGGTCGCCGCGGGGCAGCACGACGACCACTTCCCCATCGACGTCTTCCAGACCGGGTCGGGGACCAGCACCAACATGAACGTCAACGAGGTCCTGGCCTCGCTGGCGGGTGAGGGCGTCCACCCCAACGACCACGTCAACGCCAGCCAGTCCTCCAACGACACCTTCCCCACCGCGATCCACGTGGCCGCCTCGCTGGCCGTGAGCCGCGAGCTCGTCCCGGCTCTGGAAGTGCTGGGCGGGTCGCTGGCCGCCAAGGCGGAGGAGTTCGCCCACGTGGTGAAGTCCGGGCGCACCCACCTGATGGACGCCACCCCGGTGATGCTCGGCCAGGAGTTCGGCGGGTACGCCGCCACCGTGGCCTACGCGGTCGAGCGCCTGGAGTCGGTGCTCCCCCGGGTCCGCGAGCTCCCCCTGGGCGGGACCGCGGTCGGCACCGGCATCAACACCCCGCCCGGCTTCGCGCCCCGGGTGATCGCGAGCCTCTCCGACGAGACCGGCGAGCCCTTCAGCGAGGCGCGCAACCACTTCGAGGCCCAGGGCAGCCGCGACTCGCTCGTCGAGCTCTCCGGCGTCCTGCGCACCTACGCGGTGGGGCTGACGAAAATCTGCAACGACCTGCGCTGGATGTCCTCGGGCCCGACCACCGGGCTCGCCGAGATCCGGCTGCCCGACCTCCAGCCCGGGTCGAGCATCATGCCCGGCAAGGTCAACCCGGTGCTCCCCGAAGCGACCCTGATGGTCTGCGCCCAGGTGGTCGGCAACGACGCGACGGTCGCCTGGGCCGGCGCCGCCGGGAACTTCGAGCTCAACGTGATGATGCCGGTGATCGCCCGCAACCTGCTGGAGTCGATCCGGATCCTGGGCGCCGCCAGCCGGGTGCTGGCCCATCGCTGCGTCGAGGGGATCACCCCCGACACCGAGCGGATGCGCCGCTACGCCGAGTCGTCGCCGTCGGTGGTCACCCCCCTCAACAAGCACATCGGCTACGAGTCGGCCGCCAAGGTCGCCAAGAAGGCGCTGGCCGACGGTGCGACCATCCGCGAGACGGTGCTCGCCATGGGCTTCGTCGAGCGCGGCGAGCTCACCGAGGAGCAGCTCGACGCGGCGCTCGACCTCGAGTCGATGACCCACCCGTAGGAGTCGGTCCACCGTCCGCGCCCGGCCACGGCCACTCGGCGCGCGCCAGCGGGACCAGGACCAGCGGCACGGGCAGGCAGACAACGCCACGGCGCCAGGGGCGATGATGGCGTGCGTGGAGACGATCGCGACCGCCCTGACCGAGGGCCGCGGCCACGGTCCGGTGACCATGGCCGGGACGACGCTCGCTCCCGACGCGCTGCTCGGGGCGGCGGCCGCCGTCGCCGCCGGGCTGACCGGGCAACGGCGGGTGGCCGTCCTGGCCGCCCCGACCATGGAGACGGTGGTCGCCGTCGTCGGCGCCCTGCTCGCGGGCGTCGAGGTCGTGCCCGTGCCGCCGGACTCCGGCCGCGCCGAGCTCGACCACCTGCTCTCGGACTCCAGCCCCGGCCGGTGGCTGGGAGCCGCGCCGGCGGGAACCTCGCTGCCCGTCCAGCCGGTCGACCTCGCCGTCCGCGCGCCGTACCGACCCCTCGACGTGGACCCGGACCGGACCGCCTTCGTCCTCTACACCTCGGGCACCACCGGGCTGCCCAAGGGCGTGGTCCTCTCCCGCCGCGCGGTGGCGGCCGACCTCGACGCCCTCGCCGACGCCTGGGCCTGGACACCCGACGACGTGCTCGCGCACGGGCTGCCGCTCTTCCACGTGCACGGCCTGGTGCTCGGGGTCCTCGGCCCGCTGCGGGTCGGCTCCGGCCTGCTGCACGTCGGCCGGGCCACCCCCGCCTCCTACGCCGCCGCAGCGGCCGACGGGGCGACGATGTTCTTCGCCGTGCCGACGATCTGGTCGCGGGTGGCCGAGGAGCCCGAGCACGCCGCGGCCCTGCGCACCGCCCGGCTGCTGGTCTCCGGCAGCGCGGCGCTCCCGGTGCCGGTCTTCTCCCGGCTTCGCGAGCTGACCGGCCACGAGGTGGTCGAGCGCTACGGGATGAGCGAGACACTGATCACCGTGGCCACCCGCGCCGACGGCGTGCGCCGCGCCGGCTGGGTCGGCGTCCCGGTCACCGGCGTGGAGACCCGGCTGCGCGGCGAGGACGGCACCGAGGTGCCGCACGACGGGGAGTCGGTGGGCCGGCTCGAGGTCCGCGGAGCGACCCTGTTCGAGAGCTACCTCGACCGGCCCGAGGCGACCGCGGAGGCGTGGACGGCCGACGGGTGGTTCCGGACCGGCGACGTCGCGGTGGTCGCTCCCGACGGCGCCCACCGGATCGTGGGCCGCGAGTCAGTCGACCTGATCAAGTCCGGTGGCTACCGGATCGGCGCCGGGGAGGTCGAGTCGACCCTGCTGGGCCACCTCGCCGTCGCCGAGTGCGCGGTGGTCGGCGAGCCCGACGAGGACCTGGGCCAACGGATCGTCGCGTACGTCGTCCCGCGGGGCGCCGCGCCCCGGGCCGCCGACGCGCTGGCCGCCGAGCTCACGGCGTACGTCGGCGCGGAGCTCTCGGCCCACAAGCGGCCCCGGGAGATCCGGTTCGTCGACGCGCTGCCGCGCAACGAGATGGGAAAGGTGCAGAAGGCCCGGCTGCTGCCCCGCTGAGCGTGTGGCTCAGTACCAGTTGTTCGCGGCCTTGAAGGACCAGGCGGCGCAGGGGGTGCCGTAGCGGTCGGCGATGTACTCCAGGCCCCAGCGGATCTGCACCTCGGCCGAGGTCATGTAGCCCGCCGGCAGGTCGTGCGTCTGGGTGAGTGCCTGCGGGATGCCGTACGCCGACGAGGTGGGGTTGTCGGCGTCCACCCGCCAGTTGCTCTCGCTGACGTAGAGGGAGTCCAGGCAGCCGAACTGGGAGACCGAGAAGCCGAACTCCGGCATCAAGGCCCGGGCGATGTCGCGGGGGTCGGAGTCGTCGAGCTTCTGGGTGCGCTTGGTGACCAGACCGGCCGAGGTGGAGAGCGCGACCTTCTTCACCGGGTCGCGGCTGGCGCGGCGGTCCGAGCGGGAGACGGTGCCCCGGTCGGCGAGCCGCTCGCCGGCGATCTCGGCCGTCGCGGTGCTCCCGGTGTCGGCGGTCAGCCCCTCGGGGGCCTGGGAGACGATCCCGGTGGAGACCGCCGCGCCGGTCGTCACCGCGGCGACCCCGGTCATCACCGCCGCCCGGCGCAGCAGCCGGCGCGGCTCCCGCTCCAGGCGGTGTGCGCCGGGGGCGCGGTGCTTGGGGACGTGCTTCTCGGGGCTCGACACAGGCTCTGGAACGACTCTCGGTGACTCAGGGGAGGCGGCCCGGGGGCCGCCACTGCGGGTGACTCGTGGCCGGCTGACCTCCGTGAAGGACCACGGAGCGACCACGCGTCACCATGCAGGGTCTCGCCCGCCCAGGCAAACCACAGCCCCACTTTTGGGGAGTCTTGGGAGGAGAGTCACACGGTGACGTCCTCCAGCATCTCGGTGACGAGCGCGGCGATCGGCGAGCGCTCCGAGCGGGTGAGCGTGACGTGCGCGAACAGCGGGTGCCCCTTGAGCTTCTCCACCACCGCGACGACGCCGTCGTGCCGTCCCACCCGCAGGTTGTCGCGCTGGGCCACGTCGTGGGTGAGCACCACCTTGGAGTTCGCCCCGATCCGCGACAGCACGGTGAGCAGCACGTTGCGCTCCAGTGACTGGGCCTCGTCGACGATGACGAAGGCGTCGTGCAGGGAGCGGCCACGGATGTGGGTCAGCGGCAGGACCTCGAGCATCCCCCGGTCGAGCACCTCCTCGACCACGTCGGGAGAGACCAGGGCGTTGAGCGTGTCGAAGACCGCCTGCCCCCAGGGCGACATCTTCTCCGACTCCGAGCCGGGCAGGTAGCCGAGCTCCTGCCCGCCGACGGCGAAGAGCGGACGGAAGACCACGACCTTCTTGTGCTGGCGCCGCTCCAGCACGGCCTCGAGGCCGGCGCAGAGCGCCATCGCCGACTTGCCGGTGCCGGCCCGTCCGCCGAGCGAGACGATGCCGATCTCCGGGTCGAGCAGCAGGTCCAGGGCGATCCGCTGCTCGGCGGAGCGGCCGTGGATCCCGAACGCCTCCCGGTCGCCGCGGACCAGGTGGACCCGCTTGTCGGCGCCCACCCGGGCCAGCGCCGTGCCGCGGTCGGAGAGCAGCACCAGGCCGGTGTGGCAGGGCAGCTGACGCGCCTCGTCGAGGTCCAGGACGCTCTCGTCGTAGAGCAGGTCCAGCTCGGCGGCCGCGACGTCCATCTCGACCATCCCGGTGTAGCCGGACTCGGCCTCGCTGACCCCCTCGGCCCGGTACTCCTCGGCGTCCAGACCGACCGCGGAGGCCTTGATCCGCAGCGGGAGGTCCTTGGAGACCAGCGTGACCCGGTGCCCCTCGTCGGCCAGGTTGCGGGCCACCGAGAGGATCCGGGTGTCGTTGTCGCCCAGCCGGAAGCCGGAGGGCAGCGATCCGGGGTCGGTGTGGTTGAGCTCGACGCGGAGGGTGCCCCCGGCCTCCCCGACCGGCACCGGCTGGTCGAGACGTCCGTTGACGACGCGGAGCTCGTCGAGCATGCGCAGCGCGCCGCGGGCGAAGTAGCCGAGCTCGGGGTGGTGCCGCTTCCCCTCCAGCTCGGTGATGACCACGACCGGGAGCACCACCTCGTGCTCGGCGAAGCGCTTGATCGCGCCGGGGTCGGCCAGCAGGACGCTGGTGTCCAGGACATAGGTGCGGTGCTCGGTGGTGGTCACGTCGTTCTCACCCTCACGGGGCGGCGCGCGCACTCCTCGCCCGCCCCTAGTTCGTGCTGACGGACCGGGTGAGGACCCGAGGACCGGAGTGCCGGCCCCCTCCGACACCGCGCGGGGCGAACTGCCCCGTCTGGTGTGCTGCGAAGTCGTGACTGGTCACGAACGGCCTCCCGGTTTCGGTGAGCTTCCCCACTCGCCGATGCTTGGGAAAGTACGCCGTCCGGGGCGCCACCACCAGCGACACGCCAGAGCCCGGGGGTCAATCGGCGGGGCCGGTCCGGGGCCCGTCCGGGCGCGCCTCAGGTGCCGAAGCGGCGCTCCCGCTCGGCGTAGGCGCGGATGGCGCGGAGGAAGTCGACGCGCCGGAAGTCGGGCCACAGCGCCTCGCAGAAGTAGAACTCGCTGTGCGCGCTCTGCCAGAGGAGGAAACCGCCGAGGCGCTGCTCGCCGGAGGTCCGGATCACCAGGTCGGGGTCGGGCTGGCCCTTGGTGTAGAGGTGCTCGGCGATGTGCTCGACGTCGATGGTCTCGGCCAGCTCCTCCAGGGTCGCCCCCGCCGCCGACCGCTCCAGCAGCAACGAGCGCACCGCGTCGGCGATCTCGCGGCGGCCGCCGTAGCCGACGGCCACGTTGACCAGCAGGCCGTCGACCTCGCGGGTGGCCTCCTCGGCCGCCTTGAGCCGGGCACGCGTGGGGTCGGGCAGCAGGTCGAGCGCCCCCACCGGGTGGACCCGCCAGCGGCCGGTCGCGGCCAGGGACTCCACCGCTCCCTCGATCACCGCGAGCAGCCCGGCGAGCTGGTGCGGGGGCCGGTTGAGGTTGTCGGTGGAGAGCAGCCACAGGGTGACCACCTCGACGCCGACCTCCTCGCACCAGCCCAGGAACGGCCCGATGTTGTCGGCACCGGCCTGGTAGCCCCGGCTGGTGTCGGCGCCGACGGCTTTGGCCCAGCGCCGGTTGCCGTCGAGCATCACCCCTACATGTTTGGGGATACGGTCGGAGGGCAGGAACTTCACCACGCGGGACTCGTAGGCCGGGTAGAGCAGCCGGCGCACGGCGTCCTTGAAGTTCCCCATGCCCCGGATGCTACCGAGGCGTCAGAGAGAGAGGTGCGACGGCACGTGACCCACGTGAGAAGGATCTCGGTCGTCGACCTGCAAACCTACGGTGTCGTAAGTTGGGAGTCATGAGCGAGTCAGTGCGCGAACGGATGGATCACCTGCACGACAGGGTGGACGACGCGTTCGAGGAGGTGAAGCCCCGGCTGCGAGGCTGGCTGCACGCCGGCACGGTGCCGGTGGCGCTGGTCGCGGGCATCGTGCTCGTCGCCCTCTCCCCCGACGCCTCCACCCGCGTCGGCTCGGCCGTCTTCGCACTCTCCGCCCTGCTGCTCTTCACGGTCTCGGCGCTCTACCACCGGGGGCGGTGGTCCTCGCGGACCCACGTCCACCTGCGGCGCTTCGACCACTCCAACATCTTCGTGCTGATCGCGGGCTCCTGCACCCCGTTCGCCGTGCTCCTGCTCGACGGCGCCGAACGCTGGTGGATGCTCGGCATCAGCTGGGGAGGCGCGCTCGCGGGCGTGGTGATGAAGGTCTGGTGGCTGAGCCACCCCCGCTGGCTCTCCGTGCCGATCTACATCGCGCTGGGTTGGGCGCCGATCTTCTTCTTCGGCGGCTTCGTGGAGGGCGCCATGGCCTACGGGCGCGAGCTCGGCACGGCCGTCATCGTGCTCGTGGTCGTGGGCGGCGCGCTCTACACGATCGGCGCGATCGTCTACGGCTTCAAGCGACCCGACCCCAACCCCCGCTGGTTCGGGTTCCACGAGGTGTTCCACACCTTCACCGTCCTCGCCTTCCTCAGCCACTACGTCGGGGTCTCCCTGGCGACGTACTCGCTGCGCTGACCGCCTCCGGGCGGTCAGTACCGTGGAGGGAGTGACCCCGCAGCCCGTCCCCTCGTCCGCGCCCACGCCCGCACCCACGGCCCCCTCGAGCACCGGCGTGCGCCTCGGCCACGCCTTCGCCTCTGCCCTGCCCGAGCTCGCGGTGCCCTGGCAGGCCGAGCCCGCGCCCGAGCCGGAGCTGCTGGCCCTCAACGACCCGCTCGCCCGTGACCTCGGCCTCGACCCGGACTGGCTGCGCACCCCCGAGGGGGTCCGCCTGCTGACCGGCGAGGCGGTGCCGCCGGGCGCGACCCCGGTGGCCCAGGTCTATGCCGGCCACCAGTTCGGCGGCTGGTCGCCCCGCCTGGGCGACGGGCGGGCCCTGCTGCTGGGTGAGCTCACCGACTCCGAGGGCCGGTTGCGCGACCTGCACCTGAAGGGCTCCGGCCGGACGCCGGTGGCCCGCGGCGGCGACGGTCTCGCGGCGGTCGGCCCGATGCTGCGCGAGCACCTGGTCAGCGAGGCGATGCACGCCCTCGGCGTCCCGACCACCCGGTCGCTCGGCGTCGTCGCGACGGGCCGCGCGGTGCAGCGCGAGACGGTGCTACCCGGCGCGGTGCTGGCCCGGGTCGCCTCGAGCCACCTGCGGGTCGGCAGCTTCCAGTTCGCGGCCGGCACCGGCGACGTGGCCCTGCTGCGCCGACTCGCCGACCACGCGATCAGCCGCCACCACCCCGACGCGGCCCAGGCGGAGCAGCCCTACCTGGCGCTCTACGCGGCCGTGGTCGCCGCCCAGGCCGAGCTGATCGCCCGGTGGCTGGCGGTGGGCTTCGTGCACGGCGTGATGAACACCGACAACATGACGATCTCCGGGGAGACGATCGACTACGGCCCCTGCGCGTTCCTCGACGCCCACGACCCGGCCCGCGTCTTCAGCTCCATCGACACCGGCGGGCGCTACGCCTTCGCCAACCAGGCCGCGGCAGCGGAGTGGAACCTGGCCCGGCTCGCCGAGGCGATGCTGCCGCTCTTCTCCGAGACCCCCGAGGAGGCGGTCGAGCAGGCGACCGCCGTCCTTGCCACCTTCCGTCCCCGTCTCGCCGCCGCCCGGACCGAGCGGACCGCGGAGAAGCTGGGGCTCGCCGGACTCCCGGGCGGAGCCGACGCGCACACGGTGGCCGCCCTGGGCCAGGAGCTGGAGGCCCTGATGGCTGCGGGCCGGGTCGACCACACCTCGTTCTTCCGCGCCCTGGGCGACGCCGCCCGTGGGGACCGGGAGCCGGCCCGCTCGCGGGTCCTCGACCTCGCCGGCTTCGACTCCTGGCTGGAGCAGTGGCTGGCGCTCGGACCCGACCCGCGCCTGATGGACCGCTCCAACCCGGTCCACGTGCCGCGCAACCACCTGGTCGAGGAGGCCCTCACAGCCGCGACCGGCGGAGACCTGGAACCCTTCGAGCGGCTGGTGGAGGCGGTGACCGACCCGTTCGAGCCGCACCCGGACAGGCAGCGCTACGCCGAGCCCGGACCCGAGGAGTTCGACTCCACTTTCCAGACCTTCTGCGGGACCTGAGGCCCTACGCTCCTCCCCATGCCCTCGCGCCGGCCCGTCCGGGTCCTCGCCGTCCTCGCCGGCGCGCTCGCCCCGGCAGGCATGGTGCTCGTGGCGCCCGGGGCGGGAGCACACGTCTCGGTCACCCCCGGCACGGTGACCGCCGGGGAGGAGGCCGTCGTCACCCTCGAGGTGGACCACGGATGCGGGGAGTCGGCCACCACCCGGCTCGAGGTGCGCCTCCCCGACGGGCTGGAGAGGGTCACCGTGGCGCCCACCCGCTCCTGGCGGGTGAGCCAGGAGGACAGGGTCCTGGTGCTGGAGGCCGTCACGCCCCTGCCCAGCGACCTGCCCGCCGACTTCGCTCTCGCGTTCGACGTCCCGGACGCGACCGGCGAGGTGCTGGCCTTCCCGACGGTGCAGAGCTGCGAGGAGGGCGAGGAGGCGTGGATCCAGGTCGCCACCGACGGCGTCGCCGAGCTCGACCTTCCCGCGCCGACGGTCCGGGTGGTCGGCGAGATCCCGGCGACGACGGCGGATCCCGGGTCGGCCCGGTGGCCGACGACCCCCCTGGTCGCCCTGGTGGCCGCGGTCGCCCTGGTCGCTGCGGTCCTGGCTTCCCTGCTGCTCGTGCTGCGGGGACGGCGGCGCCCGGACGGCGTCCCGGAGACGCGCCCCCGGTGAGGCGGCTGCTCGCGGCCCTGGTCCTGCTGGTGGCCGGGACGACCCTCGCCACCGCCGCGCCCGCCTGGGCGCACGCGCAGCTGACCGGCACCGACCCGTCCGAAGGCGCCGTGCTCAGCGAGGCCCCGTCGTCGGTGACGCTCTCCTTCAGCGAGCCGGTGCGGCTGACCGGCCGGCGGATCACCACCTACGACGCGGCCGGCGACACGGTCGCCTCCACGGCCCGGGTCGAGGGGTCCCGGGTCGAGGTCGAGATGGGCGAGAAGCTGGTGCGCGGCACCTACCTGGTCTCCTGGCTGGTCGTCTCGGACGACGGCCACCCGCTGCGCGGCACCCTCACCTTCTCCGTGGGCGCGCGAAGTGCGGTGATCGTCCCACCCCCGGCCCTCCCCTCGGGGAGCGACATGACCGCGGACCGGGGCCTGCTCGCGGGGCTCGCCCTCGCGGGACTGCTGCTGATGTCGGGTCTGGCCGGGTTCCTCGCCCTGCTGCACCCGCGGGTGGGGCCAGCAGCCCGAGGCCTGCTGCGCGCGGCGGCGGCCGTGGCCGTGGTCGCCGCCTGGGTCCAGGTCCCGGTCGCCTCCGCCTACGCCCAGGGCCTCGGTTGGTCCGGCCTGACCGAAGGGTTCGAGCCCGAGCTGGTCGCCTGGGAGATCGGGGGCGCCGCCCTGGTCACGACCGGTGCGCTCCTCGTGCTGCTCGGCAGCCGAGGCCCGGCCCTGGGCCGCCCGGGCCGCGGAGCCCGGGCGCTGCTGCTGGTCGGGGCCTTGACGGCCCTCTGGGCACCGCCGTTGGTCGGCCACTCCCGCTCCTACGGACCCGCGCTCCTCGTCCAGGGCGCCGACGCCCTCCACGTGCTCGTCGCCGCCGTCTGGACCGGCGGGGTGGTGGGGCTGTGGCTGGTGCTCCGGGAGGACGGCCGCGCCGTGGCCGCCCGGGCGCTCGGCCGCTTCTCGACCGTGGCCGCCGGCTCGCTGGTGCTGGTGGCGGCCAGCGGGTTGTACCTGGGCTGGCGCATCCTCGGCTCCTGGTCGGGCCTCGTCACGACGACGTACGGCGTGCTGCTGCTGGCCAAGGTCGCGCTGGTGCTGCTGGTGACAGGGATCGCCGCCTGGAACCGGCTCGTCCTGGTCCCCCGGCTCGCGCGCGACCGGGGGAAGCAGGAGCGGCTCGGCCGGACCCTGCTGGCCGAGGCGGCACTGCTGGTGGTCGTCGCCGGGGTCGCGGGCTTCCTCTCCATCCAGCCGCCCGTCGAGGGGCCCGAGCCTGCGGAGCCGCCCCGCCCGGTCGCGGAGACCGTGGAGCTGGGCGACCTGCGGGTCGCGGTGGCGCTGACGCCCGGCGCCCCGGGCGGCAACACGCTGACCCTCCGGGTGCAGGACCCGGAGGGCCGCCCCGTGGCGCCCGGCTCCGCCCCGACGGTGGAGCTGCGGTCAGCGGAGTTCGACCTCGGCACCCTGGCGCTGCGCGACGTGGGCGAAGGGGTCTACGAGGCCCTGGTGCCGCTGCCCCGCGGCGGCGACTGGCGGCTCTCGGTGGGGCTGCGGACGAGCCGCTTCGATCATCCGGTCGCCACCGTGGAGGTGCCGATCCCGGAGGCGTCCGAGGAGTCGGCGGCTCAGTAGCCCAGGCCGAGCACCGCGAGCAGGAAGCCGATGACCGGGACCGTCCACAGCATCAGCAGGCCCCCCATCTCGGCGAGACGGTCGTGGTCGCGTCCTTCGGGTACCACGTGCGGGGTGGTCACGGGGAGCCTCCTGTTTCGGGGTACGGATCTCCCGGAACGTGCCCGGTCACCGGGATCGGGAAACCCTGGTCGGCGTGTCGTGCACCTCTTCCCCAACATCCGTGGCCCTGCTTGACTTCCCGTCATGAGTCTCGTGACGTGGAAGGACCTCTGTCTCGACGCCGTGGACGTGGGCGCCCAGGCGCGTTTCTGGGCGGCTGTCAGCGGCCTGGAGGTCGCGAGCGTCGAGCCGCCGGCCAGGCTTGAGGGCCCCACCCCACGGCACACCGTCTGGGTCAACGAGGTGGACCGCCCCCACGTGGCCAAGAACCGGCTCCACCTCGACGTCGACTGCGCCTCGGTCGACGACCTGCTGGCCCTGGGCGCCCGGGTGCTGGCTCCCGCGTCGGAGACCGGATTCGGCTGGACGGTGATGACCGACCCGGAGGGCAACGAGTTCTGTGCGTTCGTCCGGGGCGCGGACGAGGTGCCCGACTACCGCCTGCACGGGGTCGCCATCGACTGCGCGGAGGCCGAGACACTGGCGAGGTGGTGGGGGTCGCTCTTCGGGGCCGAGCCCACCACCGAGCCCGGGGACGACTGGTGGACCTTGACCGGGATCGCCGCCGACCACCGGATGACGCTCGACTTCTGCCCGGTGCCCGAGCCGCGCACAGTGCCCAACCGGGTGCACTGGGACGTTACCGGTGACGTCGACGAGCTGCTGGCCCGCGGCGCGACGCGCTTGTGGGAGATGCCCCGGTGGACGACGCTGGCCGACCCGGAGGGCAACGAGTTCTGCGTCTTCCCACCCACCCGACCTTAGACTGTTATTACGTAATTCCGTAGTACCGTGGGGGCATGCCCTCCTCCGACCGTCTCGCCGACCTCGAACGCCGCGTGGCTGCGCTTGAGACACTCTCCCTCAGCACGGCGTCCTCCCCCACGACCGCGGACGCAACCACCACGCCGCCCCCCGCGGCGTCCGACCCAGAGCTCTGGGCGCTCGAGGGCCTGCGCGCCCGGGTACCCGAGCCGGGCGCCGTGATGCTGGTCGGCGACGTCCGCCTCCCCGACGGCCGCGTGGCCCAGTGGCAGGAGGGCGCTCTCGCCGGCGACCTGGTCGACGGCGACTGGGAGGCCGCCGGCGATGCGCTCGCGGCCCTGGGCCACCCCGTCCGGCTGCGCCTGCTCCAGCGGGTGCTTCGTGGGGTCACGACCGCCCAGGAGCTGAAGGAGACCGACGGCGTCGGGACCAGCGGGCAGGTCTACCACCACCTGCGGCAGCTGGTCGCCGCCGGCTGGCTGCGCGCCCTGGGCGGCGGTCGCTACGAGGTGCCGGTGGCACGGGTCGTGCCGGTGCTCGCCGTCCTGCTCGGGGCTCGCCGATGAGGCGGGCGGTCGCCCGCTGGCAGACCTGGTGGCTGCGCCTCTTCGTGGTCGCCGTCCTGGGCACCGTCGCGCTCGACACGCCCTTCCCGCTCAGCCTGGCGGTGATGGTGGCCCCGTTCCTCCTCTTCCTGGTGCGCCCGCCCGCCAGCGACCGCGACCCGGTCGAGGTCGCACCTCCGGTCCGGGGCCGGTGGACGGCGATCAACAGCCCCGGCTCTGCGGTGCCGAGCCACGGGGTCAAGGCCTACGGGCAGGCGTACGCGGTCGACCTGCTCGTGCCGTCCGACGAAGGCTCGCCCCCTCCGCTCGGGTGGTCGCTGCGCGGCCGCGTTCCGGAGAGCTACCCGGCCTTCGGCCTGCCCGTGCTGGCGATGGCCCCCGGCACCGTGCTGGAGGTGCGCGACTCCGCGCGCGACCAGCGGGCCAGGAGCACCTGGCCGTTGCTCATCTGGATGCTCACCTTCGGGGGCTTCCTGCGCGAGCTCCACGGGGCGACGGGGCTCCTGGGCAACCACGTCGTCCTCGCCCACCACGACGGGACCTTCTCGGCCTACGCCCACCTGCGCCGCGGCTCGGCGGCCGTCCGCCCCGGGGAGCGGGTCGAGGCCGGGCAGCAGCTCGCGGCGGTGGGCAACACGGGGAACACCTCAGAGCCGCACCTGCACGTGCAGCTGATGGACCGGCCGCGGCCCACGGAGGCTGCGGGGATCCCGATGTGCTGGCCGTCGGTGCGGTACGAGCCCGCGGAGCGCGAAGACCGCTGGGCGACTGGGGACCCGAAGCCCACGGCCCTCGCCGACTTCCCGGCGAACGGGCAGGTCCTCACCGCGTTCCCGGCCGGCACGCCCGGGCCGAGGCGTCACTCCTGACCGTCGGGGGCGCCCTCCTCGGGAGCGTTGAGCGAGGGCTCGGCGTCCTGGTCGTGCCCCTCGGCACCCGACTGCTCCTCGATGGTGTCGGGCTGCTCCGCACTCTGCTGCTCGGCACCCTGCTGCGGCGTGGACTCGTTCTCGTGTGAGGTCATGCCCAGTCCGTACCCTCCGCTCGGAGCGTCATTCAGCGCCGGCCGGCGCGGCTCACCTCAGGCAGGAGGGCCGGGCGAACCGCACCGAACGGACCGACTTGAGCCCCTCGTCGCGCAGCACGACCCGCGCCGTGACCAGGCCGCGCGTCGACACCTTTCCACGCTTCAGGACCGCCTTGAAGGGGGCCTTCCGCGAGATCGCGACCTGCTTCCCCCCGACGAGGAATCGCGCGTGCGCCACGCTCTTCGTGATGCCCCGCACCTTCAGGCGCGCCACCCCGTCACTGCAGGAGACGCGGCCGCGCAGCGACGCGCCCTGGCGCCGCAGCTCGGCCCGCCGCGCCGCGCGCTCCTTGGCGCGGTCCTTCTCCACGGCCTGGGTCGGGGTGACGGTCGGCGTGGGGGCCGGCGCCGGCGGGGTCGGCTGCGCCGGCACGGTCGGCCCGGGCGTCTCGGTCGGTGCCGGGCTCGGGGTCGGGCTCGGGCTCGGGGCCGCGGCTCCGGCGCTCACGCAGGAGTCGTCGAACGGCGTCAGCGTCTCGCCGCGCAGGCCCTGGACGGTGCGCACGAGGTGCTGCGCCATCGCGTCCATGCCGCAGGCCGACGGGTGCAGGGTGGCACCGTCGTCGTAGGTGGCCAGGGCTCGGATCCACTGCCTCTCCGGAGGTGCGCAGGCGGTGCGGTCGACGGAGCCGGGGATCTCCCGCATGTCGACGAACTCCACGCCCTGCTCATCCGCGACGGCGGCGAGCAGGTCGGACATGCGATCGATCTGGCCCTGCACGTAGGCGAACTCCTCGGCAGTCAGGGCGCCGGCGAACGTGCTCGGGCAACCACCGGGCGGCAGGTAGGTGCCGTACCCGATCACCAGGATCTCGGCGTTCGGCGCCTTGGCCTTGGCCTCGGTGAGACCCCGGGTGAGCGAGGACTCCAGGGTGGCGAACTTCGTGGCCAGCGGGTCGGTGCCGGCCGGGGGGACGCAGTCGGTGCCGAAGCAGCCCGCCGCGAGCTGCACCAGGCCGATGTCGTTGCCGCCGAGCGTGCCGAAGGTGACCAGGGTGGTGTCGGCGTCCAGGGCGTCGAGCTGCGCACCGTTGACGGGGGTCGCGCCGCTGCCACCACCCTGGGGGTCGAAGAGGTCCTTGGTCTGTGCGCCGCCGCAGCTGGCGTCGGTGTAGGCCGTTAGCCCGCCGGGGAGCTGGTCGTCCCAGGCCTGGGCGGCGAGGCTGGGGAAGTTCAGCTCGCTGCGGCTGCATCCCTCGGGCCGCTGCGGCGCGATGCCCGGCCCGGAGGCGAAGGAGTCGCCCAGGGCCACGTAGCGCTCACCGCCGGGTCCCCGGTCCCAGACCCGGCTGAAGGAGTCGGGAGCGGCATGGCCGGTGGGGACCAGGGCCGCCGAGGCGAGGAGGGGCACGAGGGCTGCGAGGGGGAGGGTGAGTCGGCGCACGGAAGGACGCTACCTGATGTGTGACAGCCGTCATACCTCCTCGCGGTCCCTTAGGGTCTGGGCATGCTGATCCGCCGCACCCTCGCCCGCACCGCCCTCCGAGCCGCGCGCTGGCGGGTGGTGGGCGAGGTGCCGCCCACCGGGATCATGGTGGGCGCGCCGCACACCTCCAACTGGGACTGGGTGGCCACCATGCTGATGATGTGGTCGCGCGAGGTGACGCCGCGGATCCTGATCAAGCGCGAGCTCTTCAAGGGCCCGATGGGGTGGCTGCTGCGCGCCACCGGCGGGGTCCCGGTGGACCGGGACAACGCCTCCGACGTGGTCTCGCAGCTCGCCGAGAACCTCACCCGGGACGAGACCCTCGTGGTCGCCATCGCCGCCGAGGGCACCCGCACCCGGTCGGAGTACTGGAAGAGCGGCTTCTACCGCCTGGCCCAGCAGACCGGGCTGCCGGTGGCCCTGGGGTTCATCGACGGGCCGACCAGGACGGTGGGCTTCGGCCCGTCGGTGGAGATCACCGGCGACGTCCGCGCCGACATGGAGCGCATCCGCGCCTTCTACGCCGACAAGCAGGGGCTGCGCCCCGAGCACCGCAGCGAGCCCCGGCTGCGCGAGGAGCTCGTCGACCCGCAGGGCTGAAGCCGACCGGACGCACCGCGACCGCACACCCGGTGGGCGTGCGGTCGCAGGCGCGTGGGACGGCCGGGGCCGTCGAGCGGGGTGGGTCAGACGTGCGACTTCTTGCCGGACATCGCCTCGGCGGCGCCGACCAGGATGAACGCCGCGATGACCGCGAAGATGAACCCGAGGAAGTTGAGCTCGAACGGGTTGGTGTTGTCGTTGAGCAGGCCACCGAGGAGACCGCCGATGATGGCGCCGACGACGCCGAGCAGCATGGTCGCGACCATGCTCAGGGACTGCTTGCCGGGGCGGAGCAGTCGAGCGAGGGCACCGATGATGAGGCCGACGATGAGCAGGCCGAGGATTTGAATGATCATGACCGGCCGGTACCCGCTCCCCTGTCGGGACAAACGGATACGCGCCCCCGGCCCCTCGTCAGGGCTGCTGAGGGTCGGGACGGGTCAGGGCTGCTGCTGGTCCTGCGGGTCGTGGGAGGCGACCGGGTCGCCGTAGACGCCGGCGTCGCGGGCGGCGGTGGTCTTGCGCAGCTGGCGCATCAGGCTCCAGCCGAGCAGCGCCACCGCGACGGCCATGCCGAGCCAGAGCAGCAGGGCCGTCCAGCCGGCCTTGACCTCTTCGGGCTCGGGGGACTTGCGCGGGGCTCCGTCGGCGAGCGACAGCAGGGGGTGGAGGAGCGACGGGTCCAGGAGGTCGAGCATGCTGCCAGTGTCGCAGGCCTCCCCAACCTGCGGCGCCCCGGGAGCGCCGCTCAGCGCTCCCCGCTGTCGATGCCGGCGAAGAGGTCGTCCTCGGGGAGCTCGGTCTCGACGTGGCTCACCACCAGCTCGTAGTCCTCCGTCGGCCAGACCTCCTCCTGGATCTCGCGCGGGATCGCGAACCAGAAGCCGTCGGGGTCGATCTGGGTGGCGTGCGCCAGCAGCGCCTGGTCGCGCACCCCGAAGTAGTCGCCGCACGGCACCCGGGTGGTGATCCGGGCGTCCCACTCGGGATTCGGCTCCCACTTCTCCAGCCGCTCGGCGTACGGCGACTCCAGGCCGTGGGCGAGCATCGCCTCGTGCAGCGCCACGCTCTTGGGGCGGTTGAAGCCGTGGTGGTAGTAGAGCTTGAGCGGCTGCCACGGCTCGCCGGCCTCCGGGTAGCGCTCGGGGTCGCCGGCGGCGTGAAACGCCTCCACCGAGACCTCGTGGCACTTGATGTGGTCGGGGTGGGGGTAGCCGCCGTTCTCGTCGTAGGTGGTCACCACGTGCGGCCGGAACTCGCGGATCAGCCGGACCAGCGGCGCGGCCCCCTCCTCCGGGGTCACCAGGCCGAAGCACCCCTCGGGCAGCGGCGGCTTGGGGTCGCCCTCCGGCCAGCCGGAGTCGACGAAGCCGAGCCAGTCCTGGGTGATCCCCAGGATGTCGCGGGCGCACTCCATCTCGCGGCGCCGCACCTCGGTGATCTTGGCCGCGATGTCGGGACGGTCCATCTTGGGGTTGAGGATCGAGCCGCGCTCGCCGCCGGTGCAGGTGACGACGTGCACGTCGACCCCTTCGGCGACGTACTTGGCGGTCGTCGCGGCCCCTTTGCTCGACTCGTCGTCCGGGTGAGCGTGTACGTGCATGAGGCGCAGGCCGGCGCGCGCGCCGGCTCGGGGGCGGTCGGGCATGCCTGGAGTCTAGGTGGCACGCTGGAGGCGTGACTTCTCAGGCAGATCTGGCGGAACGGTACGGCGCTCCCACCCAGGGTCGCCGCCTCGTGGTGAAGGTCGTGGTCGGCGTCCTGGCCGTGGCCCTGCTGGGGTGGTTGGCGTGGGCCGCGTGGTTCCACGGCAACCCCACCGCCGAGTCGGGCCAGGTGGGCTACGAGGTGGTCGACGACCACACCGTGACCGTGGTGGTCGACGTCCGTCTCGACGGGACGGACGAGGCGGACTGCCTGGTCCGCGCCTACGCGGAGGACAAGACGGTCGTCGGCGAGCAGGCCTTCACCGGGGTGGCCGGCCGCCAGGAGATCACCGTGCGCACCGAGCGCCGCGCGACCAGCGCGGAGAGCGTGGGCTGCCGCGCCGACGGCCAGTCGCGTCGCCGCTGACCGACCCGCTCCGCCGTCCGCGGGCGCTTTGACCGCTCCGTTGCTAGACTGACCAGTCATCCAGTCACCCGCGGGGCTCTCAAGGCGTAGGTCACCTCACTCAGAGGCGATGAGCCCGCGGGTGTTGCTATTGCCGTACAGGAGTGGAGCCATGACCCAGTCGACCGATCAGGACACGATCTGGCTGACCCAGGACGCCTACGACAAGCTCACGGCCGAGCTCGCGGAGCTGAAGGGTCCCAAGCGCCAGGAGATCATCGACAAGATCAGCGCCGCCCGGGACGAGGGCGACCTGAAGGAGAACGGCGGCTACCACGCCGCCAAGGACGAGCAGGGCAAGCAGGAGGCCCGGATCCGTCAGCTCGAGGACATGCTCCGCCGCGCCGAGGTCGGCGAGACCCCGGCCGACGACGGGATCGTGGAGCCGGGCATGAAGGTCACGGTGAAGTTCGTCGACTTCGGCGACGAGGAGGTCTTCCTCTTCGGCGCCCGTGAGATGGAGGAGGAGGGGCTCACCGTCTACTCCCCCCAGTCCGCCCTGGGCGCCGCGATCAACGGGCGCAAGAAGGGCGAGACGGTGACCTACGAGGCACCCAACGGCAAGGACCTCAAGGTCGAGATCCTCGACGCCGTCCCCTTCACCGGCTGAGCCGTCCGGCTCACTCGTAGACGCGGTGGCCGCGCTCCCGCAGCCGAGCCAGCACCTTCTCGGCGTGCGGGGCGCCCCGCGTCTCCAGCTGGAGCCTGACCTCGACCTCGTCGAGGGCCAGGCTGGGTGAGGTGCGCTCGTGGGCGACCTCGAGCACGTTGGCGCCCGTCTCGCTGACCTCGGCCAGCAGCTGGGCCAGGCCTCCCGGGCTGTCCGGGATGCAGACGCGCAGGTAGAGGTAGCGCCCGTCCGCGGCGAGGCCGTGCCGGATCACCCGGCCCAGCAGCAACGGGTCGATGTTGCCTCCGGAGAGGACCGCCACCGCCGGGGTCTCGAAGGCCGTCGGGTCGTCGAGCAGGGCCGCCACCCCCGCCGCTCCGGCGGGCTCGACGACCATCTTGGCGCGCTCCAGCAGCGCCAGCAGCGCCCGGGAGAGCGACTCCTCCGAGACGGTGCGGATCTCGTCGACGTGCTCGCGCACCGCCGCGAAGGTGATCTCCCCGGGCAGGCCCACCGCGATGCCGTCGGCCATCGTGCTCATCGCGGCCAGGGCCGTCGGCCCCCCGGCGGCCAGCGAGCCGGGGAACGCCGCGGCTCCCTCCGCCTGCACCCCGATCACCCGCACGTCCGGGCGCCGGGTCTTCACCGCGATCGCGATCCCGGCGAGCAGCCCGCCCCCACCCGTGGGGACCAGCAGCGTGCGCAGCACGGGCGTCTGCTCGAGGACCTCCAGCCCGCAGGTGCCCTGGCCGGCCACCACGTCGGGGTGGTCGAAGGGGTGGATCAGCACGGCGCCGGTGCGGGCGGAGAAGTCCCGCGCGGCCGCGAGGGCGTCCTCGAGGTGGCGCCCGGCGAAGACAACCTCCGCGCCGTAGCCCCGGGTGGCGCGCTCCTTGGGGATGGGGGCACCCTCGGGCATGAAGACGGTGGCCCGGATGCCGAGCATGGCGGCGGCGAGGGCGACGCCCTGGGCGTGGTTGCCGGCCGAGGCCGCCACCACGCCGCGGGCCCGCTCCGCGGCGCTCAGCCGGGAGATCCGCACGTAGGCGCCGCGGGCCTTGAAGGAGCCCGTGCGCTGGAGGTTCTCGCACTTGAGGTGCACCGGGCCGCCGACCAGGCCGGAGAGCCAGCGCGACTCCTCCATCGGGGTGCGGACCGCCACGCCGTCCAGGGCCAGCGCCGCCGCCTCGACGTCGGCGAGGGTGACCGCCTCAGGCGTCGTCACGTCGTCCCTCGTCGTCCTCGACCACCGGACTGTCGGGGGCGGGGACCGCGTCGGCGCGGTTCCCCGCCGCCCGTTCCTCGGCTATCTCCGCGTCCAGCACGTCGTCGGGCTCGTCCTCCCCCACGTCGGTCTGCTCGGCCAGGTGCTGGACCACCGCGTTGGCCGCGGCGACCAGCGGGACGGCGACCAGCGCGCCGCCGATGCCGGCCACCAGCAGTCCGCAGGCGATCGCCACGATGACCCCGAGGGGGTGGAGGGAGACGAAACGGCCCATCAGGAAGGGCTGGAGGATGTGCCCCTCGAGCTGCTGGACCACGATGACCCCGCCGAGCATCAGCAGCGCGGTGAACAGCCCCTGGTCGACCAGCGCCACCAGCACCGCCACCGACCCCGCGACGGTGGCGCCGATCATCGGCACGAAGGCACCGAGGAAGACCAGCACCCCGATGGCCAGCACGAAGGGGACCCCGAGGACCTGCGCCACGACCATCACCCCGATCGCGTCGACCAGGGCGACGATCACCGTGGCCCGCACGAACTGGGTCAGCGAGACCCAGGCGACCCGACCGGAGTTGTCGACGTGCTCACGCGCGGCTCGCGGGGCGAGACGGACCATCCAGGCCCAGATCCGCTCGCCGTCGGCGAGGAAGAAGTAGGTGGCGAACAGGACGATGAAGAAGCCCGCGGTGACGTGGCCCAGGGCGGTTCCGAGGCCGGTGACCTGGCTGACCACCGCCCCGTTCCGGGAGCCCTCGGTGATGGCGTCCTGCGCCACCTTGATGTAGTCGTTGATCTGGCTCTCGCTGGCGTTGAGCGGGCCGTCGCGCAGCCACACCCGGATCTCCTGGAGACCCTGCACCACCTGGTCGGCGAGGTCGGAGGCGCCGTTGGCCACCTGCTGTCCGGCGAAGGTGAGCAGCAGTCCGAGCACCCCGAGGGTGAGCACCACCGTGGTGATGCTGGCGACCCCCCGCGGGATCCTGATCCGCGTCATCCCCCGCACCAACGGGGTGACCAGGGCGGTGATGAGCAGGGCGATGGCCAGCGGCAGCGTGACCACCGCGAAGTCCGCGATCGTGCGGGCGATCAGGTAGACGGCCACCGCGATGACCAGGAACCGCCACGACCACGCCGCGGCCAGGTCGAGGCCCCACGGCACCTGGGCCCGGCTGAAGTTCGAGGCGCCGCCGGTGATAGCCGGGGGCGCCTCACGACGCTCGGCCCGGATCAGCGCCCACTGGTGGGCAAGCTGCTGGGTGATCCGCTCGCCGAGGCTCTCGCGGACCCGTCGCTCGGCCTGCCCCTCCGCCGGTCCGCCGGCCCGTTCCTCCACCTGGGTGGCGCCGCTGTCCGGGCCGCGCCCCTGGTCCCCGTCGTCCGTCACCTCGTCAGGCTACCCAGGCCACCACCCGGGCCGGCCCCGACGCCCCTCGACGGGGTGCGAGTCCTCAGCCCAGGGCGCGGTCGAGGTCGGCCAGCAGGTCGTCGACCGTCTCGATGCCCACGCTGAGCCGGACCAGGTCGGCCGGCACCTCCAGGTCGGTGCCGGCCACGCTGGCGTGGGTCATCCGGCCGGGGTGCTCGATCAGCGACTCCACGCCGCCCAGCGACTCGCCCAGGGTGAAGACCTCGGCGCGCGCGCAGACGTCGAGGGCGGCCTGCTCGCCGGCGGCCACCCGGAAGCTGACCATGCCGCCGAACCGCTTCATCTGCTTGGCGGCCACCTCGTGGCCAGGGTGCTCGGCGAGACCGGGATAGATCACCTCGGCCACCGCCCGGTGGCCGGTGAGGAAGTCGACGACCCGCTCTGCGTTGTCGCAGTGCCGGTCCATCCGGACCGCCAGCGTCTTGAGCCCCCGGTGGGTGAGGAAGGAGTCGAACGGACCGGGGACGGCCCCGATGGAGTTCTGGTGGAAGGCGACCTTCTCGGCCACCTCGAGGTCGCGGACGACCAGCGCCCCACCGACCACGTCGGAGTGCCCACCGACGTACTTGGTGGTGGAGTGGACCACCACGTCGGCGCCCAGCACGAGGGGCTGCTGGAGGTAGGGCGAGGCGAAGGTGTTGTCCACCACCAGCAGCGCCCCGGCGTCGTGCGCCACGGCCGCGAGCGCCTCGATGTCGCCGATGTTGAGCAGCGGGTTCGTCGGCGTCTCCACCCAGACCAGCCTGGTGCGGCCGGGCTGGATGGCCGCGCGCACCGCGTCGACGTCGGAGACGGCGGCGGGGCTGTGGGTCAGGCCCCAGTTCTGCTCGACCTTGTCGAAGAGGCGGTAGGTGCCGCCGTAGGCGTCGTCGGGCAGCACCACGTGGTCGCCGGGGCGGCACAGCGCCCGGACCAGGGTGTCCTCCGCGGCGAGCCCGGAGGCGAAGGCGAAGCCCCGCTCCCCCTCCTCCACCGCGGCCAGCGCGCCCTCCAGGGCGGTCCGCGTCGGGTTGGCCGAGCGGCTGTACTCGTAGCCGCCGCGCATCCCGCCCACGCCGTCCTGCTTGTAGGTGCTGGTGGCGTAGATCGGCGGGATCACCGCCCCGGTGGTCGGGTCGGGCTGGTAGCCGGCGTGGATCGCGCGGGTCTCGAATCCGGACTTGTGGGCGTGCTCGCTGCTGTTGGACTGGCTCACCCGCCCGAGACTAGACCCGCGCCGGGGGGAAGCAGATGGCCGCCCGCGGCGTTGTAGCAGTCCGAGCCCGTCGACCCTGAGGAGATCCCGTGCTGTTCGGCCGCGACAAGTCCCACCTGCCCTCGCCCGCCCAGGCCCTGCCCGGCCGGGAACACCAGCCGTGGCGTCTCGGCCAGCACCTGGTGCTCAAGACGCCGGTGCAGAGCGACGAGGTGCCCGAGGGCTTGGAGGTGGCGATCTTCGGCCTCGGCTGCTTCTGGGGTGCGGAGGAGATCTACTGGCAGGTCGACGGCGTGTGGTCGACCTCCGTCGGCTACGCCGGCGGCCTCACCCCGCACCCGACGTACGAGGAGGTCTGCTCCGGGCGGACCGGCCACACCGAGGCCGTGCGGATCGTCTTCGACCCCCAGGTCGTCTCCTTCGCCGACCTGGTGAAGAGGTTCTTCGAGATCCACGACCCGACCCAGGGCATGCGGCAGGGCAACGACGTGGGCACCCAGTACCGCTCGGCGATCTACTTCACCACCCCCGAGCAGGAGCAGGTCGCCCAGGAGCTGACCAAGGTCTACGGCGACGAGCTGGCGCGCCGCCAGCTGGGCGACATCACCACCGAGATCCGGCCTGCGGACGAGGCCGGCTACTACTACGCCGAGGACGCGCACCAGCAGTACCTGGCGAAGAACCCGTTCGGCTACCGCTGCCACGCCAACACCGGCGTCCGGTTCCCGGCCGTGTGAAGGTCCCGTGAGGATCCGGCCCGGGAGATGGCGCCGGCGCCGCGCGACTGACAGGGTCGGCCCGTGCAGCCGACCGCCGACGCCAGCGAGGACACCGCCCCAGGCGCCCTCCTGACCCTGGCGCGGGCCGGGTCCCGGCTCGCGGGGGCGGCCGGGCTGGTCCTGGTGGCGGTGGCCGCGGTCGGCCCCGGCGGGCCCGCCGCGGTCCGGAGCGGACTCGGCCTGCTCCTCCTCGGAGTGCTGGTCGCCGCGGCTGCGTCCCGGGACCGGGCCGGGTTCCGGGCGCTGCTGGTCCTGGCGGCCGGGTGGGCGGTGGCCCACTACGCACTGCACCTCAGCCCGCTCTCGGACTTCGACATGGAGCCGCCGTACCTGTTCGGCGCCGGCATCTTCCTCCTCCTGCCCTTCCTCCTGCTCTCGGCCGGTCTCGTCCTGCTCACCGGTCTCCTGCTGGCGGCGGACCGGTCGGCCCCGGGGCTCCTCACCCTGGTCGGTGGCTGCCTGGCGCTCTTCGTGGTCTACGCGCTGGCCACCGTGGGGTGGCTCGACCTCACCCTGATGCGGCCGCTGGTCCGGCCCTGGCTGGTGCCCGCCCTCGTCCTCCTGGGCCTCGGCACCTACCTCGCCCTCGCGGCCGGGCGGTCCGCCGCCCCTGCGCCGGGCCCGTCGGTCGCGCGACGCGAGGTCTAGAAGCAGATGAGCGGCGCCTCGCCACCACATATCGGCCACACTGGGGGGATGGTCGATCTGCCGCGCAAGGCCGTCACCCGCACGGCTCGTCTCGCCGCGCTCCCCCTCGGGTACGCCGGCCGCACCGCGTGGGGCATGGGCAAGCGCCTCGGCGGCAAGCCCGCCGACGCGGTGCTCAACGACGTGCAGCAGCGCACCGCCGAGCAGCTCTTCCGCACCCTCGGCGAGCTCAAGGGCGGGGCGATGAAGTTCGGCCAGGCACTCTCGGTCCTCGAGGCCGCCCTGCCGGAGAGCGCCGCGGCGCCCTACCGCGAGCAGCTCACCGCGCTCCAGGACAACGCCCCCACGATGAGCACCCAGCAGGTGCGTGACGCCATCGAGGAGTCGCTCGGACCCGACTGGCGCGAGCAGATCACCTGGCTCGACGGGGCGGCGGCTGCCGCGGCCTCGATCGGCCAGGTGCACCGCGGCACCTGGCGCGACGGCCGCGAGGTCGCGATCAAGGTGCAGTTCCCCGGCGCCGACGAGGCGCTGCTGGGCGACCTGCGGCGGCTCGCACGGGTGGCGCGCAGCATGGCCCCGGCCTTCCCCGGCCTCGACGTCGCCGCCCTGGTCCGCGAGCTGCAGGAGCGGGCGGCCGAGGAGCTCGACTACGCGATGGAGGCCGAGGCCCAGCAGGTCTTCGCGGAGGCCTTCGACTCCGACCCCGAGATCCTGGTCCCCCACGTCGTGTTCGCCACCGAGACGGTCCTGGTGACCGAGTGGCTGGAGAGCGAGGGCTCGCTGGCCCGGATCATCTCCGAGGGCAGCCAGGAGGAGCGCGACCACTACGGCGACCTCCTGGTCCGCTTCAACTTCGCCGGCCCCAGCCGGACCGGGATGCTGCACGCCGACCCCCACCCCGGGAACTTCCGCACCGTCCCGGCCGAGGACGGCTCCCCGGGCCGCCTCGGGGTGCTCGACTTCGGCGCCGTGGCCCGCCTGCCGGGTGGCACCTTCCCCGAGGCCATGGGGCCCCTGCTGCGCGCCGCCGCGACCGGGGAGGGCGAGGTGCTGCTGGAGGGCCTGCGCGAGGAAGGATTCGTGCGCCCCGGCGTCCGGGTGGACGCCGACGCGCTGCTGGAGTACCTCGGCCCCATCCTGGAGCCGCTGACCGTGGAGCGCTTCCAGTTCAGCCGGGAGTGGATGCGCGCCCAGTACGAGCGACTCAACGACCCCCGCGCCCCGCACTTCACGATGGCGACCAGGATCAACCTGCCCCCCTCCTACCTGCTGATCCACCGGACCTGGCTGGGCGGGATCGGGCTGCTCTGCCAGCTGGAGGCCGAGGTGCCCTTCCGGGGCCTGCTGGAGGAGTCGCTGCCGGGCTTCGCCGACTAGCGACACTCCCCGGACCCTGGCGACAGGACGGCCCCTCATCCGCTTTAATTGCAGTAAGTCTCTCTACTTACCGCTCTTGAAGACGGGATCGCCATGAGTCTCCTCGCCCCGCCCACCCCCTCGCCGTCCGGCGTCGCCGCCCCCGCCCAGGCGCTCCAGGTCCGCCTGCAGGGCGTCGGCCGCGCGTTCGGCACGGGCGCGCAGCGGCGCGAGGTCCTGCGCGACGTCGACCTGGTGATCGCGGCCGGCGAGGTGGTCGCGCTGCTGGGTCCCAGCGGCTGCGGCAAGTCGACCCTGCTCCGGGTCACCGCGGGCCTCGACCAGCCGACCACCGGCGGGGTCCTGGTCGGCGACCGGCCCGTCCAGGGCATCGAGAGCCGCTGCGCGGTGGCCTTCCAGGAGCCGCGGCTGCTCCCCTGGCGCACGCTGCGGGCCAACGTCGCCCTCGGGCTGCCCGCCGGGACCCCCCGGGGCGCCGGGGAGGAGCTGGTCGACGAGCTCCTCGAGCTGGTCGGGCTGGCCGAGCACGCCGACCACCGTCCCCGCGAGGTCTCCGGCGGCATGGCCCAGCGCACCTCGCTGGCCCGCGCGCTGGCCCGGCGGCCCGGCGTGCTGCTGCTGGACGAGCCCTTCGGCGCCCTGGACGCGCTGACCCGGATGAAGATGCAGGACCTGCTCCTCGACGTACGCCGGGCCAGCCCCACCACCGTCCTGCTGGTCACCCACGACGTCGACGAGGCGCTCCAGCTCGCCGACCGGGTCGTCGTCCTCGGCCGCGACGAGGGGCAGCAGGCCGCCGGCGTCGCCGAGGTGGTCACCGTCCCCGGGGAGCGCCCGCGCGACCGCGGCTCCGTCGAGCTCGCCCTGCTCCGGGGCCGGCTGCTGGAGAGCCTCGGCGTCGACGCCCACCGCCACTGACCCACCACCGAGAACCCACCACCGAAGAAGAGGAACCATCGTGACCAAGCACCACCCGACGGCCCTGCGTCGCACCCTCACCGGCCTGCTGGCGGCCGGCCTGCTGCTGGGCACCGCCGCCTGCGCCGAGGGCGAGGCCGAGGCCGGGAGCGACGAGCGCTCCCTGGAGATCGACTACGCCACCTACAACCCGCTCAGCCTGGTGATCAAGGACCAGGGCTGGCTGGAGGCGGCCCTGGCCGAGGAGGGCGTCAAGGTCACCTGGGTGAAGTCCGACGGCTCCAACAAGGCCAACGAGGCGCTGCGGGCCAACGCCATCGACGTCGGCTCCACGGCCGGCTCCGCGGCCCTGCTGGCCAGGGCCAACGGCTCCCCGATCCGCACCATCGACATCTACTCCCAGCCGGAGTGGGCGGCGATCGTGGTCGGCGAGGACTCCAAGGTCAAGACGGTCGCCGACCTGGCCGGCAAGCAGGTGGCGGCCACCAAGGGCACCGACCCCTACTTCTTCCTGCTCCAGTCCCTGGCCGCCGAGGGGGTCGACCCCGACGAGGTGACGGTGCAGAACCTGCAGCACGCCGACGGCTGGTCGGCGCTGGCCAACGGCTCGGTCGACGCGTGGGCGGGCCTCGACCCGATCATGGCCGCCGCCGAGCAGGAGGGCGCCAAGCTGATCTACCGCGACATCGACTTCAACACCTACGGCTTCCTCAACGCCACCGAGGAGTTCCTCTCCGCGGAGCCCGAGCTGGCCCAGCTGGTGGTCGACGCCTACGCGAAGGCCCGCGACTGGATCGGGGACAACCCCGACGAGGCCGTCTCCATCCTCGCCGAGGCCGCGGCGATCGAGGAGGGGGTGGCCCGCACCGTGCTCACCGAGCGGACCAACCTCGACTTCGACCACGTCCCGGGGCAGGCGCAGCTCGACGTGCTCACCACCGTGGGTCCGCTGTTCGTGGAGTCCGGCGACGTCGAGGAGCAGGCGCAGATCGACGAGGCCCTCGACACCCTCCTCGAGGACGAGTACGCCGCCGGCGCCGACGCGAGCCGGGTGGCCGACTGATGGCGGGCGCGAGCCGGGCCCATGCCGACCGGCCCGCCGACGAGGGCGTCCGCGCCCCCGTGGGCCACGGCCGCCAGGGTGCGGCCTGGCTCGCGCACCCCGCGGTCCGGGTGCTGGGCGGGCTGGTGCTGCCGGCCCTGCTGCTGTTGGGGTGGCACCTGCTCAGCCGGGCCGGCGTCTTCAGTCCCGTCCAGCTGCCGGCCCCCGGCGCCGTCCTCGAGGCGGCCCACGGGCTGCTGGAGCGCGACGAGCTGCTGGGCCACGTCCACATCTCCACCCAGCGGGTGCTGGTCGGCTTCGCGGTCGGCGCCTCGGTGGGCATCGTGCTGGGCTCGCTGCTGGGGCTCTCCCGGGTCGCCGACCTGCTGCTCGCCCCCACGGTCGGGGCGCTCCGGGCGGTGCCGTCGCTGGCCTGGGTGCCGCTGCTCATCTTGTGGATGAAGCTCGGCGAGGACTCCAAGATCACCCTGATCGCCATCGGCGCCATGTTCCCCGTCTTCACCACCGTCCACCTGGCGTTGCGCCACGTCGACCGCCAGCTGGTCGAGGCTGCCCGCGCCTTCGGACTGCGCGGGGTGAAGCTGCTCACCACCGTCCAGCTGCCCGCGGTGGTGCCGGCCGTCTTCTCGGGACTGCGGCTCGCCCTGGCCCAGTCGTGGCTCTTCCTGGTCGCCGCGGAGCTGATCGCCTCCTCCCAGGGGCTGGGCTTCCTGCTCGTCGACTCCCAGAACAACGGGCGCACCGACCGGCTGCTGCTGGCCATCGTGCTGCTCGCCGTGCTCGGCAAGACCACCGACGCCGTGCTCGGGGTGGTGGAGCGCTGGGCGGTCCGCCGCTGGGCGTGAGCCCGCTCAGCCCGCCATCCGGCGCACGGCCTTGCTGATCATCTCGGGCGAGGTGGCGAAGTTGAGGCGCACCCACTGGGTGGCCCGGGGGTCGTACCGGACCCCCGGGACCAGCGCCACCCCCCGCTCCAGGAAGGTGGCGGCCGGGTCCTCCAGGCCGAGGCGCGAGCAGTCCAGCCAGGCCAGGTAGGTCGCCTCCGAGGGGGCCGCCACGACCTCGGGCAGGTGCACGGCGAGCAGGTCGAGCAGCAGTCGGCGGCGCTCCACCAGCTCGCCGATCAGCTGGTCGAGCCACAGCTCGCCGTGGTCGTAGGCGGCGGTCTGGGCGAGGACCGCCAGGTGCTGGGCGCCGTGGGTGACCACCTCGTGCAGCCCGTGACCGGTCTCGTGACCGGCCACCAGCAGGGCAGTCTTGAGGCCGGGCAGGTTCCAGGTCTTCGAGCCGCTGACCAGGGCCAGCCCTCGCCCGGCACCCGGCACCGAGAGGTAGGGGGTGAAGGTGGCGCCGGGGTGGACCAGCGGGGCATGGATCTCGTCGGAGACCACCAGGACCCCGTGCTCGTCGGCCAGGGCGGCGACCCGGGCGAGCTCCTCGGGGGTGTGCACGGTGCCGGTGGGGTTCTGCGGGTTGCACAGCAGGTAGGCCGAGCCCATCCCCGCCTCGGCGAAGGCCACGTCGAGGGCGTCGAGGTCGAGCCGGTGGGCGTCGCCCAGGGGCGCCTCCACCAGCCGGCGCCGGGTGGCGGCGACGAACCCGAAGAAGGAGTCGTAGACCGGTGGGCTCACCACCACCGCGCCGCCCACCGGCACCCGGGACTGGATGATCTGCTCGATGCCGATCATCACGTCGGGCACCTGCATCACCCGCTCGGGAGCGACCTGCCAGCCCCAGCGTCGTGCCGCGAAGCGGGTGAAGGCCTCGATCAGCGGCGGGCTCCAGGCATAGCCGGTGTCCCCGCGGCGCAGCGCGTCGGTGACCGCCTCGACCACCGGCGGGCAGGGCGCCGCGTCCATCTCGGCCACCCACAGGGGCAGCACGTCGGGCGGGTAGGCCCGCCACTTGACGCTGGTGCGCGTGGCGCGCAGCTGGTCCGGTCCGCTCCCGAGGATGTCCATACGACCCGAGGCTAGCGACCCCGGGGGTGGGGCGCCGCCCGGCCGGGCCTCACTCGCCCACCCAGAAGCCGCGGTCGCCCCAGCCACCCGCCCAACCGCCCAGGTCGCCGTACGACGACGACGGCGCCCGCGAGCCCAGGTAGCTGCCGACCACGGCGGCGCCGAGGTCGTCGAGCTCCGGGGAGACCATCCGTCCGTCGACCCGCCGCGCCATCGAGTCGATGAAGCGGGCCAGGCCGGGGTCCTCCCCCAGCCGGAAGAAGGTGGTCTGGGCCCCGAGCCGGCGGGCCGCGTCGAGCTCGCGGACCGTGTGGGCGATGGTCAGCGGGTGGGGCGGGTAGCTGAACCACACCTCGCCGTCGGCCTCCAGGTGGGCGGTGGGCTCCCCGTCGGTGACCACCAGCAGCACCGGCTGGGCCTGCGGGTGCTTGCGGAAGTGCCGGTTGGCCAGCAGCAGGCCGTGGTGGAGGTTGGTGCCCTTGGCCCACTTGGCGTCCAGCGCGGTGAGCTCCTCGATGTCCATCACCTGGGCGTGCCGGCCGAAGGCGATCACCTGGAGCGCGTCGCCGCGGAAGCGGGAGGCGATCAGCTGGTGCAGGGCCAGGGCGGTGCGCTTCATCGGCACCCAGCGCCCGTCCATCGCCATCGAGAAGCTGGTGTCGACCAGCAGCGCCACGCAGGCCTGGGTGCGGGCCTCGGTCTCGGCGACCTCGAGGTCGTCGAGCTGGAGCCGGACCCCGCCGCTGACGGCGCCGCCGCCGGCGGAGGTGCGCAGCACGGCGTTGGCGACGGTGCGGGTGACGTCCCACGGCTCGGTGTCACCGAACTCCCAGGCCCGCGAGGAGCCGGTCAGCTCCCCCGCCGCTCCGGTGCGTCGCACGTCGCGCTGCCCCTGACGTCCCGAGAGCCGGGTGGCCACGTCGCGCAGCAGCGCCCGGCCCAGCTGCCGCATCGCCTTGGGGCTCAGGCGCAGCTCCCCCTCGGAGCTGCGGCGCAGGTAGCCGGAGTCGCGCAGGGCACGCTCGAGCTCGGCGAGCTTGCGGGCGTCGACAGCCGCCTCGTCGCCGAGCTGGCGGGCGAGCTTGTCGAGGTCGACGTCGTCGAGGCGGGCGCCGCCGTAGGACTGGGCCAGCTGCTCGGCCAGCGTGTCGAGGTCGGCGAGGTCCTGGAGGACGCCGGTCCCGTCGCCGAGACCGAGGCCCTCCTCGCCGTCGAAGCGCTGGGAGCCTCCCCAGTCCTCGCCGGGTCGCAGCGCCTGGAGGTTGGCGTCCATCCGGGCGAGCTGCTGCATCAGCTCGGGGCTGCCGAAGGCCTGCGTCGAGAGCTCCATCAGCTCGGCGCGCTGCTCCGGCGTCATCGAGTTGAGCATCCGCTGGGCGGCGGCGCTGCGCTCGGCGAGCGCGTCGAGCAGCTCGTCGATGTCCTGGGGGCTCTCGGGGAAGAAGTCGCCGTGCTTCTCCATGAACTCGTGGAAGTCCTCGGCGGTGTCCTCACCGCGGGCGTGCTTCTCGAGCAGGTCGTTGAGGTCGGAGAGCATCTCGTTGATCGCCGCCCGGTCCTCCTCGTCGGCGCCCTCGAGGGCCTCCTTCATGCCGGCGAACCGCTGGTCGAGCAGCTCGCGGCCGAGCAGGTCCTTGATCTCCTCATACGTCTGGCGCGCCTCGCTGCTGGCCCAGTCGTAGGACGAGAGCTCGCTCACCGCGGCCGAGGGCGAGGCGGGCAGGTCGTCGAGGCGCAGCTCGCGGAAGGCGCGGTCGCCGTCGTCCATCTGCACGTCGCGGGCCAGCTGCTTGCGCTCCTCCAGCACGGCCTTGTCCAACAGCTCCTTGACCTGCTGGAGGGTGCCGTCGAGGTTGTGCCGGCCCAGCAGCTCGCGGCGCTTCTGCGCGACCTTCGCCGCCAGGTCGTCGAGCCCGCGCTGGTCCGACCCGCCGCGCCGCAGGAACTCCTGCATCGAGCGCTCCGGCGAGTAGCCGGCCATCACGTCCTGGCCGATCGCGTCGAGCGCCTCGGCCAGGTCGACGGGCGGGGCGAGCGGGTCGCCCCCGTCGTAGCGCTGGTAGCGGCTCATGACGAGGCCGCCCCGCGCGGATCCTCAGCCATAGACCGTCTCGCGTCCGTCGGAGTCCTTGCCGATCTTGCGGGCGAGGTAGAGGCCCTCGAGGGCGAGCTCGACCGCGCACGCCGTCTCGCCGTCGTTCTGTGCGGCGATGCGCGCGGCGATGTCGTCGTAGAGCTCGGACTCCCCCAGCACCGGCAGGCCGGAGAGGAACTCCCGGGCGGTGACCTGCCCTCCGGTGGAGACGGTCGCGCCGCCCTCCAGCGCGTCGACCAGCAGGGAGAGGTCCAGGCCCCGGAAGCGCTCGCGCACGGTGCCGGCGACGGCGGTGCGCAGCAGGTGGGTGAGGATCTCGGCCTCCCGCCCTTCCTCGCCGGTCTCGAACTCGATCTTGCCGCGCAGCACGTCCACCGCGGTCTCCAGGTCGACCACCCGGGCCACGGCCTGCTCCTCGCCCTGACGGGTGGCGCGGTGCAGCGCGGAGGCGGCGATCGTCTCGGCGCCGGCGATGGCGAACCGGGCGCTGACCCCCGAGCGCTGGTCGACGGCCGAGGACTCGCGCAGCGCCCGGGTGAAGCGGGCGAGCACCTCCAGCAGCGCGTCGGGCACCTCGGCGGTCAGGTGCGCCTCCTGCCGGATGACGGCCAGCTCGGCGTCGAGCTCGGTCGGGTAGTGGGTGCGGATCTCGGCACCGAACCGGTCCTTGAGGGGGGTGATGATCCGCCCGCGGTTGGTGTAGTCCTCGGGGTTGGCGCTGGCGACCACCAGCACGTCGAGGGGCAGGCGCAGCACGTAGCCGCGGACCTGGATGTCGCGCTCCTCCATCACGTTGAGCATCGCCACCTGGATCCGCTCGGCGAGGTCGGGGAGCTCGTTGATGGCCACGATGCCGCGGTGGCTGCGCGGGATCAGCCCGAAGTGGATCGTCTCGGGGTCGCCGAGGTGGCGGCCCTCGGCGACCTTCATCGGGTCGACGTCGCCGATGAGGTCGGCGACCGAGGTGTCCGGGGTGGCCAGCTTCTCGGCGTACCGCTCGCTGCGGTGGACCCACTCGACCGGCAGCTCGTCGCCCTGCTCGGCGGCGATCCGCCGCCACTGCGGGGTGATCGGCTCGTAGGGGTGCTCGCCCAGCTCCGAGCCCGCGATCACCGGGGTCCACTCGTCGAGGAGCCCGACCAGGGTGCGCAGCAGCCGGGTCTTGCCCTGGCCGCGCTCGCCGAGGAGCACGATGTCGTGGCCGGCGATCAGCGCCCGCTCCAGCTGCGGGATCACGGTCTCCTCGAAGCCGTGCAGCCCCGGCCACGGGTCCTCCCCGGCGGCCAGCCGGGCCAGCAGGTTGGCGCGCACCTCCTCGCGCAGCGTCCTGAGCTGGTGCCCCGACTCGCGGAGCTGGCCCAGCGTCCGGGCGGCGGGTGCTTCTGTGTGGCCCTCGGGGGCGAACGTCGTCACCCGTCAAACGCTAGACCGGGGGTGCAAGCCCCCCGCCTGCCTCACTCCAGGGGCAGGTGCATCACGTGCAGGCCGACTAAGCCGTGTGCGGCGGAGCGGAAGGCGCCGGGGACGGTCCCGACCACCTCGAAGCCGAGCGAGCGCCACAGCGCGACCGCGGAGGTGTTCGTCTCCACCACGGCGTTGAACTGGATGGCGCGGAAGCCGGCGTCGCGGTGCCACTGCACGACGTGCTCCCCGAGCCGCCGCCCGACGCCACGACCCCGGGCGGCGGAGGCGACCATGAAGGAGGCGGTGCCGACGTGGTCGCCGCGTCCGGGGCGGTTCGGGCCCATCTTGGCGGTCCCGAGGATCGCCCCGTCCTCCTCCAGCACCACGCAGACACCGGGCGGCGGCTCCAGCCACAGGGCCTTCGCCTCGTCGGCGGTCAGGTCCTCCGGGTAGGCGTAGGTCTCCCCCGCCGCCACCACCTCGGAGAAGATCGGCCAGATCGCCGGCCAGTCGGCGTCGGTCGCGGGCCGGATCCCCTGGCTCACAGCCCGGTCGCTCACAATCCGGTGGTCCCGTCGACGTGCTCGCGGAGCAGGTCGCCGTGACCGGCGTGCCGGGCGTACTCCTCGATCATGTGCACCAGCACCCAGCGCAGGCTCTTCTGCTCGCCGGGCCGCCCCCGCCGCGCGAGCTGCTCGAGGCCGCCCTCGGCCAGCGCGCGGTCCAGTGCCTCCTGCGAGCCGGCCACCTCGGCGTCGAAGAGGGCCAGCAGGTCCTCGGGGCTGTCCTGGCTCGCGGAGTGCCAGTCCCAGTCCGCGTCGGCGTCCCAGTCGACGTCGGCCCAGATCCCGGCCGGCTCCTCACCGTGGAAGACGACCGAGAACCACCACTGCTCGACGTAGGCCAGGTGCTTGAGCAGACCGCCCAGCGTCATCGTGGTGGGCGGCAGGGCGGTGTCGAGCTGGGCGGCGTCCAGCCCCTCGCACTGGCTGCGCACCACGGCGCGGAAGTGGTCGAGGAACCCGCGCAGGGTGGTGATCTCGTCGGCGGCGGCGGGCTTGGTCGGCTTCTCGGTCTTCGCAGGCGTGGTCATGGCACGACCGTAGGCGGTGGCGACCGCGCTCGCAGCGGGTTATCCGCCCGCAGCCCCTTCCCGGATCGCCTGCAGCAGCCGATCGAGGGCCAGGTTGCGGACGCTCTCGACCACCTCCGGCGGGTCGCCGTCGACCTTCACCCAGTGGGTGGACTGCTCACCGCGCGCCCACACACCGATCACGGCGGTGCCGGCCGGGTGCCCCTCCTCCTCGCCGGGGCCGCCGGCGCCGGTGGTGGAGACGACGTAGTCAGCCTCGAGCGCCTTGGCGGCGCCCGCCGCCATCTGGGCGGCGCAGGCGTCGGAGATCAGCGGGCCGGGGGTGACGCCGAGCAGGTCGAACTTCACCGTCGGCATGTAGGCGACCACCCCGCCGCGGCACCAGTCGGCCGCGGACTCGCCCTGGGCGAGCGCGGAGGTGATCGCGCCGCCGGTCAGCGACTCGGCGGCTCCGACGGCGAGGTCGTGCTCGGCGGCGAGCTCGGCGATCTGGTCGACGTACTGGGAGAAGTCTTCAGCCATGCCGGGCTCTTACCCGAGCGGGTGGTCGGTGATGCAGTACGCCGACCCGGCCGGGTCGCGCATCCGGGTCCACTCCTCGTGGACACCTGCCACCTCGGCGCCGAGCGCCACGTGCCGACGCACCTCCGCCTCGCGGTCGTCGCCGCCCAGGTCGAGGTGGGCGCGCGCCTGTCCCTCCAGCTCCCCCAGCCGCTGGACCAGCACCCGCAGCGCGCCGATCCGGGGGAACCAGCGGAACTCCTCCTCCGGCGTCTGCGTCTGCTGCCAGGCGACGCCCAGGACGCTGCTCCAGAAGTCGCACTCGGCGTCGTACGTGGAGGCCGGGACGTCGAGGCAGACCTGGTCGACCATGCTGCGCCAGGCGCCTCCCGAGTCGTCGCGCCAGGTCGCCGGCTCGGTCGGCGTGGTCGCCGGGTGGGAGACGAAGCAGAAGGTGAGCCCGCCGGGCGAGTTCATCACCACGTAGCCGAGGTCGGCGACCGGCTCGGCGCCGTGGGCCAGGGCGACGCGCGCCGCCTGCTGCGGGTCGGCGACGTGCAGGTCGAGGTGGAGGCGGGGCCCTCCCTCCCGCAGCCGCTGCACCCGCAGGTGGTCGTCGCCGGTCGGCGGGACCAGGGTGGCGAACTCGTCGTCCTCGCCCCGCGCCGGCGAGAGGCCGTAGCCGGTGACGCCGCGCCAGAAGGCGACGGTGCGCTCGAAGTCCGGAGCCGGCAGGTCGAGGAAGACGCTGAGCCAGGTCGGGGTCGTGCCGAGCGGGGCTGTGCCGAGCGGGGCTGTGCCGAGCGGGGTCGGGGTCATCCGCGGGACGGTAGCCTCGCCGGGTGTTGGTGCGGAAGTGTCCTTGCGGGTCCGGAACGGTGTACGACGCCTGCTGCGGTCGGTTCCACCGGGGCGCCGAGCGACCCGAGACAGCCGAGCAGCTGATGCGCTCGCGCTACAGCGCCTTCGTGGTCGGCGAGCCCGACTACCTCTTCACCACCTGGCACCCCCGGACCCGGCCCGACCACGTCACCCTCGACGACCCGACGGAGTGGACGGGCCTGGAGATCCTCGACGTCGTCGCCGGCGGACCCGACGACGACGAGGGGGTCGTGGAGTTCGTGGCGCGGTTCGAGGGTGGCCGGCTGCACGAGCGGAGTCGTTTCGCCCGGCGAGCGGGCCGGTGGGTGTACGTCGACGGGGACGTCGGCTAGTAGGGCATTCCACCCATTTAGACGCAACTTGTCGGCGATAGAAGCCTGGGCGCAGGGAGCACTTCGCGGACCAGCATCCGTCACGGCCACAGCCGAAGCGCGGGTATCGAGGCGGCGCCCGGGACGCCGCGGCGGCACGTCAACGCCTGAATCGCATTGCCTGGTGGACTCATCAAACATTTCACCAGCACTACTCACGCCATTCGGGCACCATTCGAGCCATGACGAACCCGACCCACCTCATCACGGCGTATGGCAATTTCTGGGAACGCGAAGAGGCTTTTGGCATCCGCATGGCGCGTGGCAAGAAGCAGTTGCTCGGGTATCGGGGTGTCCGCCGTCCGGGCGTTCGGCTCTGCGACTTCCGAAAGGCAGCGGGTGTGTACGTCCTATGGAACGACTACCGGGCGGTGTACGTCGGTCTCGCCCGTGGAGGCGATGGCCTCTACCAGCGGCTCTCGAAGCACCATGCTGAAAAGACCGAGTGGAACCGCTTCTCTTGGTACTCCGTGGACCCGGTCATCGACTCGGCGGCGTACGACGGATGGTCTGAGATCGAGTACCGCGACGAGCAAGGGCCCACTCCCAGCGTTGACGTCCTGGTGCGTGAACTCGAAGCCCTTCTGATCATGGTGCTCGGCACGCATTCGCTGAAGGCGCAGCGCACGATGAAGTTCCTCAGCGGCGCGGAGTGGCTCCAGGTGAAAGATGTCTCGTACGCGCCGCGCGCCGTCACCACGAAGGTGGATCAGACTCCGCTTGACCCGAAGATCCTGGCTGCATGGAAGCAAAGCTGAATGTCGGTGGTCGTCACTAGGTTCGGCCCATGACAGTCCCCGTTGACACCACTGTAGAACTCGCTTTGACGTTCAAGGTGACCCTCTTGGAGTTCGTCGAGTCGCTAGGCGGAGGCTGGGTGCCCGTCGAGCTGACAACGGCTCCAGTCGGCACCGAAGGTGCGCGCTGGTTCGCGACGGGCGAGCCCTTCCTCGCAATGCTCGCCGTTTCACCGGAACACCTGCACGTCGGCAGACCCCTGGCGTTTAGCGGTGGTCTCGCTGGTCCACCGACACTCGAAGTCATCTCAGTCACGTCATTCCCGCGAGACGACGACGTGCTGGATGTTGCGGGGGAGGCCGTTGCGAGCGCCATCTGGGCTGAGCGCGAGTATTGGGGAGTATGCCAAGGCTGTCGTAGCTACCGGCCGGTCTTCCACATCACCGGCACGGCACGTTCGTATTGTCGTGGCTGCCAGCATGCGTACCTCGGCATTATCGCTTGCTGACCTGTCAGGGACCGTGGATCTCTAGTTCAGGCGACTGCGCCCTCGCTGAGCCATCCACGTGCGCTCTTTGACGCCAGTTGGGCGCGGACGATTACCGCCCCATTCAGGGACGTCATTCCGCCGCTAGAGGGGGCTGGGATCGCGATGACCCGTCGCCCTGAGCCAAGAGTCGAAATCATGAAGCCTTCGCGCTGAACGTTCGCCATCGCCCCATCTGACAACCGCATCGAGCACATGAGTCAGGTAGTCGTCGGCATAGTCCTGCCATGTGGAGTCCGGATCTGTCAAAGGATATGCAGCCATGTCAGGCCTCAGGTCGGCCATGACCACGCCACCAAACACCTCACCCACCGCAGCTCGAACGCTACGGTCCGCGTGCCGCCACTCCACGGGCAGCCGGTGACCTTGTCGATCGAATGCCTCGGACCAGGCAAGGACGGCGGAGCCGATTTCGGTCTGAGCAACCTCGACGCGGCCCCATCGACGAGTCATGCTGCGCAAGTCCCGAATGGGCGCGCCCAAGTCGGCGGCCGCTTCGCGGCGGATCGCTCGCGACTCGGCGGCACGCGAAGCGCGTCCGGAAAAGCGGTAACCGGCGTAGCTGCCGACCAAGCCGGAGAGAAGTCCCGGCAGCACGGAGATCAGTAGTTCCATTCGTCGAGCATCGTCGAGACCTCCGACAATCCGCGGAAGTCGCGATTCGCGCGATCTCAACCCCGCGTCACACCGCCGCCTGTCAGCGCACTTGCCGCCCGGCTGTGTGCATCGGCAAGTCAAGCGGTTTCTCGCGTTGGCTCCCACGCCAACGCACAGACGACGTAAGCCTGCCGTCAGAAGTCGAAGCTTGGCCAGAGTCCACGGGACTGGAAGTACTCAGGCGCCTCTGGCTCCTCGTTGAACTCGAGCAGCCCTCCGACCTTCGCCACCAGAAGTTCACGAACTTCCGCGGGCGTGGCGAAGAAGAACTCCCGACGGGCGTTCACTTGGTTGACCCGCCGGTCTGCGAACGCCTTGTGTAGCTCGTTCTCCAACGTGATGGCGTCCTCCGAGAAGAACAGCGCGTGCGTGTCGTACAGAAACGGGACCGACGCATCCCCGAGCTCGCGGACACGATCACGCGGCTCCAGCCGGCGCGTCATGCCAATCTTCACCACGTTCGGCCCCAGCGCGCCGACATTAGAGATCACGTAGATGTACCCGGCGCGGATGTTGGCCGCCCGGTAGTCGTTGGCCTCGATGGCGGCGTCGATGTCGTGCAGACGGCCCTCCAGTTCCGCGGCCGCAGCATCGTCACCCTTCTCACGCAAAGCCTGCAGGACGCCGACGTAGTGGGCACGCTCCTTGTCCAAGCGCTCCCGCTCCGCAGCGAGCTCCTTCTCCACCCGCTGCTGCTCACGCAACTCAGCGCGTTCTTCACGGGCGCGCTCGCGTTCCTCCTGGACCTTCATCTGGAAGTCCGCGGTGAGCTCGAGCTCCTCGACCCGCACCTGGTGGTAGTCCGGGTTTACCCGCATCTCCATGATGGCGCCGAGTCGCTCGATGGCCGCCATGGCACGCTCTAGGCGCGCCTTCGCGGTGCGGGCATTGCCGGAGCGCAGCGACCGGACACAGTTGTCCGCCTCAGCGTTGTACGCGCGGAGCATCAGCTTGGAGAAGTCCGCAGTCATCTTGCGACCCTTGGCCAGCGACCCGTCGAACGTGAACATGTCGGACGCCAGCACGGCACGGCCGGCCTTCACGAACTCGTCGATGCGGGCGTTGATGGCCTCAAGACGCTCCTTGTACGCGGCCGCATCCTCGAGCGGGTGGTGGTAGCGATAGATGCCGACGTCCTGTAGCACCCGCTGGTCGTTCAGCTCGACCACACCGTCGTCGGCCCCTGCGCTTGCGCCGGCGAGAGCGTGCTCAAGCTCGCGGATTCGTGCGAGCAGGGCAGCATCACCGGCCGCCGGCGACGAAGAGGGCGTAGGAGCGGTCACAGGAACGCTCATGGGCAGCTGCGCCGACGCAGGTGGCGGTGCAACTGGCGTGGGCGGCGGCCCCGCCTCGGTCCGCGCTGCCGGTGGAACGTCGGCGTCCGCTGACGAGGCGGCGGCGTGTGCGGTCTCTGGCATCGGGTCGAACAACGGGTCCCACCCCGGCTCGGATGCGGTCGCCCGACTCTCAGAGCCTGCGTCGTCGTTGCCTTCCGGCAGCCAGAGGTGCCACCCATCCGGCGGGTCGGGCCACGACGGATCGGGGTTCCACCCGGCCGGCGGCACCCATCCTTCCGGTGGCCGCGGCCACCCAGGCGGCGGGTTGAACCGCATCACTTCCCCCGCTGCCGTACTCCGGGGCCGATGTCGGCCGGGACCAGGCCGAACGGGTTCTTTGACAATGCGGCGCCGAGGTGCTTAAGCGTCTCGACGGGGACGACGTCGGCGAGGTTGAACTGGCTGAATGTGTTGCGATCGGCCGCGACTTGGATGAGCGGCACGGTCTCCGGCAGGCCGGTCGCGGGAGCGACGCGGTTGACGCCGACGGTCAACGCGATGGACTGGATCTTTCCGGCCCGGTCGGCCTCGAAGATCTCATCCAGAGTCCGCAATGCCGTCTCGTGCACGGCCGAGGAGTAACGGTCCTTCTGCGCCTTTGCGGACAGTTGCGTGGCGACGATCTCGTCCTTCGCCTTCACGTACCGATACTCCTTCACGGTCGGCAGCACCGACGGCTCGGGCACGGTCACCCTCATGGTGAGCTCACGGGTGGACAAGTCGAACTCGTGCTCGTGCTCCACCGGGAACGAGTCGGGATAGACAGAGTTCGACAGCACGATGCCGACGTACTCCTCGATCGCCGAAGGGACGTCGAAGGCGAGTTCGTTGACCAACTTCGCAAGCTCCATGTTGCGTGTCTGTGCGTCTGCTTCACGCTGCTCGCATTCAGCCTTGTACCGCTCCTGAGCCTTTGCGAGTTTCGCTAGCCGATCCTGCTCGGCCGCTGCATGCTTCTCCAGCGCCCGGTCGTGCTCCGCCGTCCGCTCCGCGACGTACGCCTCGTAGTTCCGAACCGCCTGAGCGTGCGCGGCCTGCGCCTGCTCAACGGACGCGGCGTGCTTCTTCTTCCCACCGAACGCCCCGGCGAGGCCCTTCGGCGGCTCAGGCTCGGTGTAGACGGGGGCGTTACGCAGGTGGGGCGCCAGGGGCGGTTTGATGGGTTCGCCCAACGGACCGGGCGCGAACTCCGGATGCACAGCCGCTGACTTCAGCGTCTCGAGGTCGACGTAATCATCGACCGCGAGCGTCGCCTCGAGAAGTCGGTCGACCTCCTCGTAGGTGGACTTGAGGTTGGTGTTCAGCTCTTCGACCTCAGCCTCACGCGCCTCGACGTGGAGACGCTTGGCCTCCTTCTCGGCCGACTTCCGGTCAGCCTCGTCGGCCCGCTGGGCTGCGAGCCAGGCACGCTCCGCCGCCTTTGACGCACGGTCGGCCTCCCGCACGGCCGCGTTGTGCGCCCGCACCGTCGCAACCTGCTGCTGCCTCTGCCTCTTCTCCGCCTGCTGAGCCTGGTAGTTCAGCTCCGCGAAGAACCCCCGTCTTGCCATCCCACACACCCCCAACTTGTCTGACCAGTCACGATATCTACGCCCCAGACGCCCGGAAGCACTTAGACGAAAACGAACGACAACAGAGAGCGAGGAGCCTCCGGATGCCGTGGCAGCCGCAACCTCAGCCCTCGAGCTTGTCGAGCCGCTCCTGGATTTTCGACCCAGCGCGACGCTCGAGCGGGCACGCCGCCAGCCAGCGGCGGAGGACCGAGGCCTCCGCTTCGCGCTCGCCCCGCTTGCGGTGAATGATGGCTGCCTGCTCCGTGTACCAAGGCGCAGGCTCACGACCATCTCGGGCAGCCTCAGCGCCCTCGATAGCTGCGTAGCAGAGTGCGAGGGCCTCGTCCAGCTTCCCGTCCCGCTTCAGTTGCTTGATGGGTTCGATCGTCTCCAGGTAGTGGACCCCGCCGACCAGCCCGCTCTCGAACCGCTCCGCGCGGCGCGGATCGTCCCCACCCAGCGCTTCCCGAACCATGCCTGTCGTCGCTGCATGCGCCTCGGCACGCTGCTCTTCCACCGTCACTGCGGCCGGCTGGTCGTCGTCGTGCGGCCACACCACCGGACCCTCACCCGGCGCCACCCACCCGATGACCCGCAGGCCGTCACCCGCACGAGCACCCCACATCTGCACCCGCGCCTGCGCCGCAACGCCCAATAGCGGCCGGTTCTCCGGGTTGACCTGCGCGGCCAGGTAGCCGGGCAAGAAGCCGATACGAGCGCCCTCCACGTGTACCGCCACCACAGGCTGCCCCCGGCCCTCCACACCCATCGCAACGAGCGTCGCTGGCGCCTCGAAGTGTCCGCCCTCAGGGAGCCCGACGAACCGGAAGAGGTGCCGGCACTCATCAGCAGTGGACGTCGTGGTAGCCGCCATCTTCACCGGCTCACCCGCACGCCAGTCAGGGCCTAGCCGCACCTCGACCGTGAAGAATTCGCCTTCTCCCGGGTTACTCCTAGGAAGCGGAGCCTCACCAGGGACGTCGGTGCCGTTAATTTTCGCCTTGCGTACCCAATTCCGAAGACCCATCACCTAGAGACCCCTGTCATCCGACATCTGTGCGACCACACGACACCGTGCAACCAGCTACACCAGTCAAGGGCGCCCAGCCTAGGCTCACCGACGCCCGAGCGATGCCCCGTTGTCCGCGCTTCTAATAACTGCGACATCCCGCCGCGTGTCGGTCACCCGCTGTCCATGGGCGCAATGAAGAAGGGTCGCCAGTCCCCGAGGCTCTCGCAGGTATCAGCGAGTTGCGAAGTACTTCAGCAATCGTCGGTGCCGGTGCTTGAAGAAGGCGTCGACCACCCGCGCCAGGAGTAGGCAGAGGCCCGGAAGGGGCAGCCGGGGCTCCAGAGTCACGCGGTCATGCACCCGCGTGCCTCCCGCCACCGGAGTCAACGTCCGCTCGTGCTCCCAGCGTCGCATGCTCAACATGGTGGACCGCTCCAAGAATCGGGCGCCTGCCTCGACCTCCATGACGGTCAGGTGGTCGAAGTCGAACGGGATGAGGCCGAACAGCCGGAGCCAAGCACGGCCGACCGGTCGGCCCAGCGGAATGGTCTCCACGGTCAGTCCAGCCGCCCGGCGCGGCAGCGTCATCGTCATCCACGGTCGCATCTCATGGTTTATGCCATCGGGATGCACGACCCGCTCCCATACGGCTGCCGCTGCAGCCGAAACGTCTACCTGGTTCTCAACGATCTTCGTCGTCACGATCGCCCCCCCCCTGTCCATGTGGCTGCCGCACCATCGCACACGATTGCGTGTACGGGAATGCCGCCTATCAGCGGCCGCAGGTTTCGTTGGGCTTTGGCTCAGTTTCTGGTCTGCCGCGGCTTGGAGCGCGTCTCGACGAGGGTCGCGAGCTCATCGCGCGACGCGATACTGATGCGCTCGTCCACGAGGCTGAGCAAGCGCACAGGGTTTCCGGCGGCTGCGGCCGCCTGGACCTTGTGGTGACCATCCAGCAGGAAGTGGCTGAGCACCCAGTGCTCGTAGTAGTCGTCCCCTTCTTCCATCGCCGGCTGGATCACGTCGAGAAGCGAATACGCAACAGCAGTGGGTGGCGCCCCTTCAGAACTGCGGCTGTACTCCGCCACGCGCTCTTGGTCGTTCCAGGCGGGTGGAACCATTGGCACCACGAATTCGTACAGGTGCTGGTCGGGCCCGACCGGCGTCTCGAAGGTTCGGTAATAGGGCGTTGCTGGGTTCTCGGGTGAACCGGCCACGGGGTCCACGCCCCAGGTGGCGACCTGCTCGTGACTGAAGTAGTCGGACCGGCTCCCTGGCGTCACGAGCCGAGGGATCACATCGATCAGGAGTGCCGTGTAGTGCGACTCGGGCAGCGCCTGCCCGTATGCCCGCAGAACATCAGCCTCGATCGCCCTCAGGCCAGCGTTAAGGCGTCCGTTCGCAACGCCCAGGTCTGCCGTCCTCGGCTCGCTCAACTTCTCGAAGAGAGCAGGACAGGTCCCGCACCACAGACCCAGCTCGAACACCGGTGCCCCCCGAAGGGTCAGGCGCCGCGGCGGGAATGCCGTCCCCGGCAGAGGCTTCGGTGTCGGCACAGCGACGAGAGCGCGCTTCTCCCGAACACCCAGGTGGACTCCTCGCTGCACGTCGATGAGCACGATCAGACCCTATTGCGGCTCGGAGGGCGACCGCACCTCACGACCGCTCGGGCTTCGATGGCGGGCATCGTCTCCCCCGGACCTGCCATGCTGCGCCATGACGTACGACCAACTGTGGGAGCGCCTGCTGGAGTTCCTGAACGACTGGGGCACGGCCACAGAGACCGCGCCAGGACGGATCGCCGTCACGTTCGCGCACCCGGACGGCTCCACCAGAACAGTGGAGATCCTGATGACCCGGGCGGAGTGGGACGACATGGTCACCATCCCGTTCGGGGAGTTCGGTGCCGCGGTTCGGGCGGTGCGCGCTACGGCGCTGGGCATGGAGGAGGACGAACACTTCCTCGTCTACGAGGACTACGCCCTGGTCGCGTCGTCCACCCCTGATCTGCCCGTCGATCCTGAGGAGGCGCGCCTGGCTGAGCTGGCTCGGCAGCACCCGGAGGGCTTCGGCCGCTGGGTGGTGCTGGACGACGAGGGGAACGTCATCGACGAGTTCCCGCCGAGGTAGAGCGCACCTGGGGGCCTGGGGCACAGCCAAGCCAGGTGAACGCCCCCTGCCTGGGCATCACGATCCGTGGGAGTGCTCGATCCGCGGCAGGAGCTCGATCAACGGCCGGTTCTCCTTGTCCAGCTCGGCGACACGTTCGGCTGCATTCTGCGGCGTCCATCCGCCGTAGACGCTGCTGCCGTAGATGACGTCGTCGACGAGCGCGAACTGGTAGAGCACCCCCCACGGCCCGTCGGAGGAGGTGTAGGCGAAGGTGAAGGTCGTTGTCTTCGGCCCGGCGTTCGCCTCGTCGATCGACTCGTACACCTCGGCGGAATAGGCGGTCTTCCCTCCGTACGGATCCATGAAGACGGGCCAGTCGGCCACCGCGTCGACCAGTGCCCGGAAGGCGGAGCGCGCGGCTCGCGCGTTCGGGTAACCCAGGAGCCCGCGTGTGAGGCCTGACGTACGACCGGCTTTGGGAGCGCCAAGTGGGAAGGCGCCGGAGGGGGAGGCGCCCAGCTTGTCCTGGTAGCCGGACGTGTGCAGCACCCCGTCCCGGGGGTGCCCCTCCGGCATGAAGACCCCAGCCAAGTCGCGGCTCGGCCCACCGACCAAGGGGCCGTAGGCGTCCCAACCCAGGTCCAGGGGGAACTCCTGGAACCGGACGAAGCCTTGGCCGGGCGAGGCCTCGTCGCCGGGCGGTGCAATGCTCGGCGCCGGCAGGTCGGCGGGGAGGGTGGGCTGCGCGGCGGGGCGTGTGGGCTGCGCCGTGGGGCGCGAGTCGTCGTCCTCACTCCCCCCGAACATCGCCCACGAGATCACGAGCGCCAGCAGAGCGGTCGCGGCCACTCCCGCCACCCACACGAACGACGTGCTGCCCCGCCGCGGCCGCCTCACCATGTCGGCGCGTCCGGCAGCGTGCCGTTCCGGCGCTGCTCCTCGAACCGCTCCGACCGTTCCCGCTCCCTGCGGTCGTCCTCGGCGTCGCGGATGCCGTGCGTCACGGCGGTGCGGACGACGTAGTAGAAGACGAAGAGGCCCAGGACGCCGAGCACGATGGAGAGCATGACCGGAGGCTAGCGGCACGTGGACCCGGTGGTCAGGGCCTTCGCACACGGGCTCGGACGACCGAGTGGCCTTCGGCTCCGCAGCCACGCCCACGCGGAGGTGGCCACAGGGTCGATGCCAGGGGCCGCTACCGCTCGGGCTGGCTGAGGATGCAGAACTCGTTGCCCTCCGGGTCGGCCAGCACCACCCAGGGAGCCTCACCCTGGCCGACGTCGACGCGCCGCGCACCGTGCGCGAGCAGACGGTCCACCTCGGCCGCCTGGTCGTCGGGCCGGAAGTCCAGGTGGAGCCGGCTCTTGGCCTGCTTGGGCTCCTCGTGCCGGACGAAGTCCAGCCCCGGGGTGCGGTCGGGCTCGGGACGGATCTCGAACTCGTCGTCCGAGGTGTAGACGACGACCCACCCGAGCGCCTCGGCCCACCACTGCCCCAGGGCCGCCGGGTCCTGCGAGTGGACGATCACCTGTTCCCACGCCAAGCTCATCCGCCGAACCTAGCCGGGTGAGGCGGCGCGGTGCCTGTATTTCCGCACGGCGCGCCCGGCGGGCCCGACTGCGCCGGAGACGGAGCCCGACGACACCTCAGCGTGAGAGCAGGCTCATGAACCGCTCCGCGTCCCCGGTCCGCGGCAGGTTGTTGAACATGACGTACGACGACGGCCGCCCGTCGACCAGGTCGCGGAGCCGGCGCAGCTCGTCGTCGGTGTGCACGTGCCGCGAGCCGGTGGTGCCGTGCAGCCGGTAGTAGGTCTGCTCCGGCGTCACCGTCTCGGTCTGCATCGGGTCGACCACGTGCACCAGGTCCAGCTCGGCGCAGAGCTCGGTGAGCAGCTGCGTGGGCCACTCCCCGCGCGGCTCCCACAGCAGCCGGCCGGTCGGCCGCTCCACCTGTGACACGAAGGCACGCAGCCGGGCCACGTTGTCGGCGGTCGGCCGGAAGCTCTTCGGGCACTGCAGCAGCACCGCGGTGGCCCGCAGCACGCGGGCACACTCCAGGGTCCGCTGCCAGGCCGCGAGCACCTCGGGCGTCGTCCGGAACGCCCCGACCCGTCCCCGGGCAGTGGCCGGCAGCGGCTGCTTCATCCGCCGGTAGGTCGGGCTGTTGGACTCGTGGGTGACGACCTGCCACGCCTTGATCGTGAACTCGAAGTCGGGCGGGACCTGCGCCCGCCAGCGCGCCAGCAGGGCGTCGGCCGGCGGTTCGTAGAACGTGTGCTGCACCTCGACGACCGGGAAGCGACGCACGTACGACGACTGCGACACCGTCCAGCCGCACAGGCCCACCCGCACATCGCCCACCCCGACAACCACGGGCCCCACCCTGTCAGGTCGCCGCGGAGTCCTGCGGGCCGGTCGGGGCGGGAGCCGCCGCGGCCTCCTCCCCCGCATGCTTCGGCATGAGCAGCCCGGAGACCAGCAGCGCCAGCGCGACCACCGCGGAGCAGACGAACACCGGGTGGATCGCCGGGGCCAGCACGTCGGCCGAGAGGCGCTCGAGATCGTGAGAGCCGCCGGCCGACGAGCCACCGGCGAGCCGGCTGTTCACGATCGCCCCGAACACCGCGACGCCGACGGCGCTGCCCATCGACCGCGCGAACATGTTGGTGCTGGTGGCCACGCCGCGGTGCTGCCAGCCCACCGACGACTGGGCGACGATCACGCCGGGGCTGGCGACGTACCCGAACCCGATGCCCATCACGAAGCACGGCAGGGCCAGGTGCCACAGCGCGCTGTCGGCGTCGACCGGCAGGAGCAGGGCTGCGCAGGCGATCACGAACAGCGAGCCCATCAGCATCGTCTTGCGGAAGCCGATGGACAGGTAGAACCGGCCGCTCGTCGAGGCGGCGATGGGCCAGCCGATCGTCATCGACGCGAGCGCCAGACCGGCGACCAGGGCCCCGTGGCCCAGCACGCCCTGGGCGTACACCGGCACGTACGACGTCAGCCCGAGCATCAGCACGCCGACGACGAAGGCGGCCGAGCTCGACGCGTTCAGCACCCGGCGCCGGAAGATCCACAGCGGGAGGACCGGTTCCGGAGCCCGCGACTCGACCACGACGAAGGCGGCCAGCAGCCCGGCTGCGGCGACGAAGATCCCGATGCCGGCGACCGACGACCACTCCCAGCGGACCCCGCCCTCGAGCAGGCCGAGCAGCAGCAGCGTGCCCCCGGCCGCCAGCAGCCCGGCGCCCAGGTAGTCGATGCTGTGCTTGCGTCGTTCCACCCGCTCGTCGAAGCGGCGCCACACCACCCACCCGGCGGCGATGCCCAGCGGCAGGTTCACGAAGAAGATCCAGCGCCACGACAGGTAGTCGGCGAAGACCCCGCCCAGCGTCGGCCCCACGATGGAGGACGCGGCCCAGACGCTCGCGATGTAGCCCTGCACCTTCGCGCGCTCGGCCAGCGAGTAGATGTCGCCCACGATCGTCATGCCCATCGGTTGCACCGCCCCCGCTCCGAGGCCCTGCACGAGCCGGAACACGATGAGCGCCGGCATGCTCCACGCCAGGCCGCACAGCAGCGACCCGAGGAGGAAGAGGCCGATGCCCAGGAGCAGCACCGGCTTGCGTCCGTAGAGGCCGGCGACCTTGCCGTAGATCGGCACCGAGACGGCCTGGGCCAGCAGGTAGATCGAGAACAACCACGGGAACGACGTGAAGCCGCCGAGGTCGTCGACCACGGTGGGCACCGCGGTGGCCAGGATCGTCGCGTCGATGGCGACCAGGCCGATGCTGAGCATGACGGCCAGCAGGATCGGCCCCCGCTCGCTGCGGAGACCGACGCTGGCGCGGGTGATCTCGGGCGCAGTCACAGGTGCTCAACCAGCAGCGGGCCTGCTGTGTTCCCGGTCACCCGGGCTACGTCGCGCCGGGGAACCCGTGCTGGCGCCAGGCTTCGTAGGTCACCACGGCGGCGGAGTTCGACAGGTTCAGCGACCGGCGTCCCGCCAGCATCGGGATCCGGACCCGCTCGGTGACCCGGGGATAACTCAGCACCTCGTCCGGGAGCCCCGTCGGCTCGGGACCGAAAAGCAGCACGTCGCCGGACTGGAACTCGACGTCGGTGTACCACCGCGTCGCGTGCGCGGTGAAGGCGAACACCCGGGACGAGGCGAGGGCCTCGCTGGCCAGTGCGGCCTCCAGGTCCGGGTGCACCACCACCGACGCCAGGTCGTGGTAGTCCAGCCCCGCCCGCTTCAGCTTGGGCTCGGAGAGGTCGAAGCCGAGCGGTTCGACCAGGTGCAGGGTGGCGCCCGTCCCGGACACCATCCGGATCGCGTTCCCGGTGTTGGGTGGGATCCGGGGCTCGAGGAACATCACGTGAAACACGGCTCAACCTATCCCGAGGCCCTCCACCAGCAGCACGGCAACAGTGCGCAGCAGGAGCGGTTGTTGGCCGACCGCTCACCTCACGGTCACCCACACGTCCGCCACCGTTGTCCGCACGCCGCCAGCCTCGGAGCCATGACCTCTTCGCTCTCTCGGGCGGGCCGACTGGTGAGCGCGGCTCTCGTGCTCGCCGTGCTGCCCGTGCTGTCCGCCCCCACCTCGCTCTCCGCCCCGGCCGCAGCCAGCCCCGACGCCAACAAGCACCACTCCGACAAGGACCGGTCGGTCCAGCCCACCCTCGAGGCCCGGGCGACCCTCTCAGCCGACTTCCTCGCCCCGGGGCCGCCGTCGGGGGCGGCCGCCACCCCGGGCAACGGCCGCACGGGTCCGTTCGCCGGCCAGGTGATCCCGGGGTTCTCCGCCATGGTCGAGAACCCGGACGGCACCTTCTGGGCGCAGCCCGACAACGGGTTCGGTACCAAGGCCAACTCCGCCGACTTCCTGCTCCGCCTCTACCGGATCCGCCCGCGCTGGGAGACCGCCCGCGGCGGCCGGGGCAGCATCGACGTCCAGCGCTTCGTCTCGCTGCACGACCCCCACCGCCGCGTCCCGTTCCCGATCGTGCACGAGCACACCCGGCAGCGCCTGCTCACCGGCGCCGACTTCGACATCGAGTCCCTGGTCCGAATGCGTGACGGCTCCTTCTGGATCGGTGAGGAGTTCGGCCCGTTCCTGCTCCACGTCGCCCCCGACGGCACGGTGCTCGACGCACCGGTCGGGCTCCCGGCCGGCAAGTCTCCCCAGCATCCGACGCTCGGCGACGAGCAGCCGCGCATCCCGTCCAGCCGGGGGTTCGAGGCGCTGGCCTCCTCCGGGAACGGCCGCTACCTCTACCCGATCGTCGAGGGCGCCTACCTCGACGACGCCGACCAGCGCCGCCGGTGGATCCACGAGTTCGACACCCGCAAGCGCTCCTACACCGGGCGCACCTGGCAGTACCAGACCGACGAGGCCGCCAACGTCGTCGGCGACGCGTTCACCGTCCGGCACGGCCGGATGCTCGTGCTCGAGCGCGACAACCTCGACGGCGCGGCCGCGGTCACCAAGCGGATCTACGAGATCGACCTGCGCCGCGCCGAGGGCGACGGCTTCGTCGCGAAGCGGCTGGTGGTCGACCTGCTGAAGATCGCCAACCCCGACCGGATCGTCGTCCGCACCTCACCGGGCCAGTACGGGGTGGACGACCCGTTCAGCTTCCCGATGGTCTCGGTGGAGGTGGCGCTCGAGCTGCGGGACGGCCGGCTCCTGGTGGGCAACGACAACAACTACCCCGGCGACGACGCCCGGGTCCCGGGCACGCCGGACGACACCGAGCTCGTCGTCCTCGACCTGCGTCGCACCCGCGCCGCCCCGCCGCACGAGCAGCTGGTGATCGGTCACCGCGGCTCCAGCGGCACCCGGCCCGAGCACACCCTGGCCACCTACCAGCAGGCCATCCTCGGGTGCGCCGACTACATCGAGCCCGACCTGGTCTCCACCAAGGACGGGGTGCTGGTCGCCCGGCACGAGAACGAGATCGGCGGCACCACCGACGTGGCCAGCCGCCCGGAGTTCGCCTCGCGGCGCACCACGAAGACCATCGACGGCGCCGCGCTGACCGGCTGGTTCACCGAGGACTTCACTCTCGCCGAGCTCAAGACGCTCCGCGCGGTCGAGCGGATCCCCCGGGTCCGCCCCGGCAACACCGCGTTCGACGGCCTGTACGCCGTGCCCACCCTCGACGAGGTGCTCGACCTGGCCCGACGCTCGCGCACGTGCACAGGCGGCCCCGTGGGGGTCTACCCGGAGACCAAGCACCCCACCTACTTCGACAGGATCGGCCTCTCGCTCGAGGAGCCGCTGCTGGCGACCCTGGCCGCCAACGGCTACGACGGCACCGACCCGGTCTTCCTGCAGAGCTTCGAGACCGGCAACCTCCGCGAGCTGGACCGCGCCAGCGACTTCCGGCTCGTCCAGCTCACCGGCTGCTCCGGAGCGCCGTACGACCTGGTCGCCGCCGGCGACCCGCGCACGTACGCCGACCTGGTCACCGCGGCCGGACTCCGCGAGGTCGCCCGCTACGCCGACGGCCTCGGGGCGTGCAAGGACCAGCTCATCCCCCGTGACGCTGGCGGCAGGCTGCTGGCGCCGACCCCGGTGATCGACAACGCCCACGCTGCGGGCCTGGTGGTGCACCCCTACACCTTCCGCGCGGAGAACCAGTACCTCCCGCTCCAGTTCCGCCGGGGCACCGACCCCACCGCCCTGGGCGACCTGGCCGGCGAGCTCCGGGCGTTCCTGGACGCCGGGATCGACGGCTTCTTCACAGACCAGCCCGCCCTCGGCGCAGCCGCCCTGCGGTAGCGACCGCCGCTCCAGCACGCACCTCCCACCACCGCTCACCCACGAGGAGACAGACATGACGCAGTCCCCGACCCAGCCCCGGCTGCTGCCGATGGTCGGACACACCCAGGGCACCCGCAGCGCCACCGTGTGCCACTGGCGCTGCGCCGACCAGTGCGCCACCGCCCACCCGGCCCGCAGCCAGAGCCCCGCCTTCGCCGAGGTGGCCCAGGACGCGCTCGGCCGTCGCTCGGTGCTGCGGGGCGGTCTCGGGGCGCTCGTCGTGGGCGGCACCCTGGCGCTCACCGGTCCGGCCGCGGCCGTACCCGGCACGCCGTTCGGCAAGGGGGCCGGCGCGAAGGGGCCCGGAGGTGGCGGCCGCCCCACCACGGGCCTGCCCTTCACCCAGCTCAGGCCCGCTCCCACCTCCGACGTGGACGAGCTCACGGTGCCGGCCGGCTACGACTGGACGGCGATCATGGCCTGGGGCGACCCGGTGGTCGCGGGTGCGCCGACGTTCGACTTCGATCAGCAGAGCGCCGCGGCGCAGCGGGTCCAGTTCGGCTACAACAACGACTTCGTCGGCTTCGTCCCGCTCGCGGGGAAGAACCGCGCGCTGATGGTGGTCAACCACGAGTACACCAACCCCGAGCTGATGTTCTCCGGCGCCCCGGCGGGCGAGGAGGAGCGCCTCGAGCGGCTGCGGATCGAGATGGCCGCCCACGGCATGTCGGTCGTAGAGGTACGCCGCCAGGGCTCGCGGCGCCCGTGGCAGCCGGTGCGGCACTCGCGCTACAACCGCCGGGTGCACCAGCAGACCGAGTTCGCGATGACCGGTCCGGCCGCCGGCTCGACGTACCTGCGCACGAGCGCCGATCCCCGCGGCACCCGCGTCCTGGGGACGGTCAACAACTGCGCCGGCGGCGTCACCCCGTGGGGCACCATCCTGTCGGGCGAGGAGAACTTCCAGGGCTACTTCAAGGCCGACCCGGGTCTCGACCCGCGCAACGTCACCTACGGGATCGGCGCCACGGGCCGCGGGTGGGAGGCCGTCGAGCCCCGGTGGGACCTCAACCACGAGCCGAACGAGGCCAACCGGTTCGGGTGGATCGTCGAGATCGACCCCTACGACCCGACGTCCACGCCGCGCAAGCACACCGCGCTCGGTCGGTTCAAGCACGAGGGGGCGACCGTCGACATCGCCGCCGACGGCCGCGTCGTCGCGGTGATGGGCGACGACCAGGGCAACGAGTACCTCTACAAGTTCATCTCCCGGGACCGCTACCGACCCGGCTCCTCGCGCTGGGCCAAGGCCCACAACCTGCGGCTGCTGGAGAACGGCGACCTCTACGTCGCCCGCCTGGAGGCCACCGGCGACCCCGCCAGCACCTACGACGGCACCGGGGTCTGGCTGCCGCTGGTGGTGGGTGGGAGGTCGAGGGTGCCGGGCTTCTCGGTCGAGGAGGTGCTGCTCTTCACCCGCGCCGCCGCGGACACCGTCAGCCCCACCCCGATGGACCGGCCCGAGGACGTCCAGCGCAACCCGGTCAACGGCTACGTCTACGCCGCGCTGACCAACAACACCGGCCGCACGAGCGCCGACCCGGCCAACCCGCGGCCGGGCAACCGCTACGGCCAGGTGGTGGAGCTCCAGGAGCGACGGGCCACCGACCTGACCTTCACCTGGTCGCTGGTGCTGGTGTGCGGTGAACCGAGCGACCCGACGACGTACTTCTCCGGCTACCCCAAGCAGCTGGTCTCGCCGATCTCCAGCCCGGACAACGTCGCCTTCGACCGCTCGGGCAACCTGTGGATCTCCACCGACGGCCAGGGCAGCCTGGGGCTCAACGACGCGCTGCACCTGGTGCCGGTCGCCGGGCCGCAGCGCGGGCACGTGCAGCAGTTCCTCGCCGTGCCCACCGGTGGGGAGACCTGTGGGCCGGTGATCGACGAGGACTCCTCCTCGGTCTTCGTGGCCGTGCAGCACCCCGGGGACGTGGCCGGGGCCAGCCCGGAGAGCCCGGCCTCCACCTTCCCCTACGGCCGCACCGCCTACCGGGCGGCCAACGTCCGGGGACCCCGTCCAGCGGTGGTGCAGGTGCACCGGGTGTGAGCGGGAGGGCGGCGACATCTACCTCGCGCTGCGGGACCCGGTGCTGCCGCCAGGCCTCGTAGGTCACCACCGCGGCGGAGCTGGACATGTGCAAGCGACCGACCGACCGCCCGCCAGCCCACCGAGGCCAGGTCGTGGTAGTCCAGCCCGGCCCGCTTCAGCTTGGGCTCGGAGAGGTCGAAGCCGAGCGGCTCGACCGGGTGCAGGGTGGCGCCCGTCCCGGACACCATCCGGATCGCGTTCCCGGTGTTGGGTGGGATCCGGGGCTCGAGGAACATCACATGAAACACGGCTTAACCTATCTCGCGGGCTGCTCGGGTCCCTCGTACGGCGTCAGAGTCTGCCGATCCGGACGACCACCTCGCCGCTCGCCGGGCAGACCCACACCGGCGTCTCCTCGGAGGTCGTGGCTCGCAGCGGGTGGGTCCGAGGGTGCTCGGGGCACGGCGGCCAGTTCGTCGGCGCCGTACCCCACAGCTGGGACTCGATGGCCCACTCCTGCACCTGGTCGGCCACCTCGGCGACCCGCTCGCAGGGCGGCGCGGCCCGCAGCACGGACACTCCCGTGCCACTGCCGCCGGGTGCCCACATCAGGACCGACGCGTAGCCGGGGTGGTCCTGCCAGTCCGAGTCCTCCAGCCGCGGCGCTCGGAGGCCGGAGCTCTCCAGGTCGCGGCAGACCGGCCCCAGCGCCTCGCGCAGCACCTCGTCCACCACCTGGGCCTCGCGGTCGGCGGGGCCGGTCATCGCGGGGATGCCTTGGGCGGCTTGGGCGGCTTGGCCAGGGCGCGCTGCACCGCGGGACCGACCCAGGCGTCGAGGGCCGCGGCGTCGGGCAGCTCCGTGGAGGCGACCAGGACGACGCCGCCCATGGTGCGCTCCCCCATCGTCGCCCGCCGGGCGCCCCGGGCCAGCGCGTCGTCGATCCCGCCCGTGCCGACGTGCACCATCAGGTCGCCCTCGCTGCAGCCGACGGCCATGTGGGTGTCGACCGTCCAGCACAGGCCGCCGAACATCTTGATCTCCCGGCTGGCGTGCTCACCCGCGGCCTCGGCGACCGCCGCCCGGATCCGCGCCGCCAGCCCCTCGTCCCAGGTCATGTGCCTCTCCCCGGCTCGGCGCCAACTCCGCCGATCCTCCCGCTCCCGGGGACCGGCGTCCAGCGGCCGAGGCCCGCGGAGGCCACGGGCTGAACCCGGTCTCCGGCCCACACCCCAGCCCCTAGGCTCGGGTCATGTCCACGAGGGAGCCGGCACGTGCCGACGGACGACGCAACAAGCAGCTGATCACCGAGGCCGCGGCCAGGGTGCTGCTCGACGACCCCCACGCCAGCATCGCCGAGATCGCCGACGCGGCCGGCCTGACCCGGGCGACGGTCTACCGACACTTCCCGGACCGCAGCGCGCTGACCCGGACGGTCGTGCAGGAGACCGCCGCCCAGGTCGTCCCCTCGATGCTGGAGGAGATGCGCCCCCTGCCCTGGCCCGACGCGCTGGCGCTGCTGGCCGACCGGGTCGTCGGGCTCAGCGCCCGCTACCGCGACGTGGTCCTGGCGGTGGTGCCACACCTGGAGGAGACCGCCCGGCTGGCCGTCCAGGACGAACCGATCGAGGCCGAGATCTCCACGCGGCGCGCGACCGGGGAGGTGACGAGCCCCTTGTCCGACGACTGGTTGGCGCTGTGCGTGCGGATGGTCTGCCTCGCGGCCGTCCGCCGCCTCGGTGACCCCGGGGTGGACCCCGACGAGCTGACGGGCCAGCTCGCCCGCACCCTGCACGACGTCGCCGGCTGACCGGCCGGCCCCGGCGCCCGTCCGGTCAGCGGGACGGCCGCCGGTCGACCCACCGTTCGCCGGCGCGCTCCGGTGCCGCGCGGCCGCCGGTCAGCTCGGCCAGCGCAACCTCCAGCGGCGCCGGGTCCTCGACGCCGAGCAGCAGCCGCACCCGGTCGGCGTACACCGTGTCGAGCACCGCGAAGCCGCGGCTGCGCAGCTCCCCCTCGACCCGCCCCGCCTCGGCGTGGTCGAGCTCCACGGCGTACTCGCCCAGCAGGGTGCGCTCGAGGGTCCCCGCCTCGTCCAGCGCCGCGGACACGGCGTCGGAGTAGGCGCGGACCAGGCCGCCGGCGCCCAGCAGCACCCCACCGAACCAGCGCGTCACCACCGCCACCACGTCGCTGACCCCGCGCCCGGTCAGCACCTGGAGCATCGGCGCGCCGGCGGTGCCCGACGGCTCCCCGTCGTCGGAGGAGCGCTGCAGCGACCCGTCCGGGCCGAGCACGAACGCCGAGCAGTGGTGCCGGGCGTCCCAGTGCGCCCGCCGCATCTCCTCCACGACCGCGCGGGCCTGGTCCTCGCTCTCCACCCTGCGCACGACGCACAGGAAGCGGGACCGCTTGACCTCCAGGAGTGCCTCCGCATCCCGGGCCAGGGTCCGGTAGGAGGTCACGGCCATCTCACCACCAGCCCAGCACCCCGCCCCCGATCCGGACGACGAAGCCGCCGACCACCACCATGAAGAAGACCCGGACGAAGGGGGCGCCGCGTCCCAGCGCGGTGCGTGCCCCCAGGTAGCCGCCGGCCATGTTGGCGACCCCCATCAGCAGGCCGATCCCCCACAGCACGGCCCCCTGCGGGACGAAGACGACCAGGGCAGCCAGGTTGGTGGCCCAGTTGGCGAGCTTGGCCTTGGCGGAGGCCTCCAGGAAGTTGTAGCCCAGCAGCCCGACCAGGGTGAAGACGAAGAACGACCCCGTGCCCGGCCCCAGCGCCCCGTCGTAGAAGCCGATCACCAGACCCGTGCCCAGCGCCGCGGAGGTGTGGTGGGCACCCGCGAAGCGCAGCTCGGTGATCTCGCCCAGCGACGGCTTGAGCAGCACGTAGGCCCCCACGACGACGAGGGCCACCAGCACGATCGGGTCGAAGGCCTCCCGCGGGATGAGGCCGGCGACCAGGGCACCCCCGACCGAGCCCGCGAACGCGGCGCCCATCAGCGGCAGGAAGGTCCGGGGGTCGGGGCGGATGCGTCGGGCGTAGGTCGCGGAGCTGACGGTGGTGCCGCAGATGGAGGCCAGCTTGTTGGTGGCCAGCAGCTGCACCGGGGACGCCCCGGGCAGCCCCACGAGCAGCGCCGGCAGCTGGATCAGCCCACCCCCGCCGACCACGGCGTCCACGAACCCCGCCGCGAGGGCGGCGAGGGCGAGGAGGACGACCACGTCGCCGGACAGGTCCAGGAGATGTCCTTCCACGAGTTGGCGCTAGTTGGGGTCGCAAGGGGCCGTGATCCGGCAGACTGCCGCCATGCCGTCGCCCACCGCGCCCCAGGGATCCCGTCGGGCCCCCTTGGTCGTGGCCGCGATCCTACCCGCCGTGACGCTGCTGCTCTGGCTGCGCGCCGACACCGCCCTCACGCCCAACCAGGGGTTCATGCCGGCGTTCCTGACGCTGGTCCTCGCCTGTCACCTGCTGACCTCCACCATGCTGGTCGAGCACTACCGGGCCGGAGGCGGGGCGCGGCTGCTCCCCCTCTCCGCCGCCTACGTCTGGTCGGCGGTCTGCGTGACCGCCCACGCCCTCACCTTCCCCGGCTTCCTGGGGCCCGAGGGCGTGCTCAACACCCGGCCGGACAGTGCGCCGTGGCTGTGGCTGGCCTGGAACGTCGGCTTCCCGCTGCTGGTGGCGGGGGCGCTGGCGCCCTGGCCGACCGGGATGGGCCGCTGGTTCTCCCGACCCGAGGGCCGGACCCGGCGCACCGCGCTGGTGCACGGGGTGACCCTGCTGGCCGCGTTCGCCGTCGTGGTCGGGGCGACCCGCTTCGTCCACCTGCTGCCCGACCTGCTGGAGGGCCAGGACTACGGCACCTTCGCCTCCGCCCAGGGCTACCGGCTCTTCGCGCTCAACATCGTGGCCCTGCTCGTCGCCCTCGTCGGGGTGGTGCGCCGCGGCAACCGCGGCGACCTGGAGACCTGGGCCCTGGTGGCCGTGGTGGCCTCGTGCTGCGACTCCTGGCTGGTGCTCACCGGCGGGGCGCGCTGGACCGTCGGCTGGTACAGCGCCCGGGCGCTGGCCCTGACCGCCGCGATCATCGTGCTGCTGGCGATGCTCCGGGAGGTGACCTTCCTCTACGGCCAGGCCAAGCGGCACGCCGAGCTGATGCGCGAGCACAACGACACGCTGGTGGAGGCCCAGACGCTGCGCGAGCACATGGTCGCCGTGGTCAGCCACGACATGCGCACCCCGCTGACCGGCCTCGAGGGCTATCTCGAGGTGCTGGCCGAGGGCGACCTCCCCCCGGAGCAGGCCGAGCGGGTGATCGCCCGGTCCCGGATGCTCGCGGCCCGCCTGTCGCTGATGACCGAGGACCTCCTCGGCGCCGCCACCGCCGGTCGCGGCGGTCTCTCCCTGCAGTTCACCGAGGTCGACGTGGCGCGGGCGCTGACCGAGAGCGCCGCCGCCTTCCCCGACCTTGACCTGCGCGTCACCACCACCCGCAACCTGTGGGTCACGGGCGACCCGCTGCGACTCCAGCAGGTGCTGGCCAACCTGGTGCGCAACGCGCAGAACTACGGCGCCGAGCCGGTGCTCCTCGAGGCTCGTCCGGTCGGCGACCGCTTCGTGCAGTTCAGCATCACCGACGCCGGCGCCGGCGTGCCCGAGGAGTTCGTGCCCCGGCTCTTCGACGCCTACACCCGGGTCGAGGGCACCGGACGGCACGGCTCCGGGCTCGGTCTCTCGGTGGTGCGCGACCTGATCACCGCCATGTCCGGCAGCGTCCACTACGACTCACTCGACAACACCTTCCGGGTGGTGCTGCCCGGCGGGGTGCGCACCGAGTCCGGCGTGGTCCCGCCGCACGACGACCGGGTGCTGGTCAACGACTGACCCGGCCGGCGCCTCAGCCGCGGGCCAGCACGGCCAGCAGGTCGTGCCGGGTGACCACTCCGACGGGCTTGCCGTCCTCGTGGACCAGCACCGCGTCGTCCTTCTCCACCAGGTGGACCGCCTGGCGGGCCGGCTCGTTGGAGCCGATCGTGGGCAGCGCCGGCGACATGTGCTGCTCGACCGCGTCGGTCAGCTTGGCCTGGCCGGTGAACAGCGCGTCCAGCAGGGCGCGCTCCGAGACCGAGCCGGCCACCTCCGCGGCCACGATCGGCGGCTCCGCCCGGACGACGGGCATCTGGGAGACGCCGTACTCCTGGAGGATGTGGACCGCCTCGGCGATGGTCTCGCCCGGGTGGGTGTGGACCAGGGCCGGGAGCAGGCCGGACTTCCCGCGGAGCACCTCGCCCACGGTCAGGGCGTCGCTCTCCGCAGCCTCGGTGGCGAAGCCGTACTGGCCCAGCCAGGAGTCGTTGAAGACCTTGGTCAGGTAGCCCCGGCCGGAGTCGGGCAGCAGCACCACGATCACGGCGTCCTCGCGGCCCTCGGCGGCCAGCTCGGCCGCGAGCTGCTTGGCGGCGAAGGCGGCCATCCCCGACGAGCCGCCCACGAGCAGAGCCTCCTCGCGGGCCAGCCGGCGGGTGAAGGCGAAGGAGTCGGCGTCGGAGACCTCGATGATCCGGTCGGCCACCGACTTGTCGTAGGTGTCGGGCCAGAAGTCCTCCCCCACACCCTCGACCAGATAGGGGCGCCCGGTGCCGCCGGAGTAGACCGAGCCGGCCGGGTCGGCGCCGATGACCTGGACGGCGGGGTTGCGCTCCTTGAGGTAGCGCCCGATCCCGGAGATGGTGCCCCCGGTGCCGACGCCGGTCACGAAGTGGGTGATCCGGCCCTCGGTCTGCTCCCAGATCTCCGGCCCGGTCGTCTCGTAGTGGGAGCGCGGGTTGTGGGGGTTGGAGTACTGGTCGGGCTTCCAGGCGCCGGGCTGGGAGGCCAGCCGGTCGCTGACGTTGTAGTAGGAGTCCGGGTGCTCCGGGGCCACCGCGGTGGGGCAGACCACCACCTCGGCGCCGTAGGCCTTGAGCACGTTGCGCTTGTCCTCGCTGACCTTGTCGGGGCAGACGAAGATGCACTTGTAGCCCCGCTCCTGGGCGACCATGGCCAGACCCACCCCGGTGTTGCCGGAGGTGGGCTCCACGATCGTGCCGCCCGGCTGGAGCGCCCCGGAGGCCTCGGCGGCCTCGATCATCCGGGTGGCGATCCGGTCCTTCACCGACCCCCCGGGGTTGAGGTACTCCACCTTGGCCAGCACCAGCGGACCGGGGCTGTCCTTGCCACGCTCCACCGTCAGCTCGGGGCCGAGCGACCTCGAGAGTCGCAGCAGAGGGGTGTTGCCGATCAGGTCCAGGAGCGAGTTCACGTACTGCATCCCGCCAATCTAGTCCGAGTGCTGGGACAACCGTGAAATGATTAGGGTGGGCCCGTGGGAAAAGCCGCAGCCGCTCGCAAGCTCGCCTCTGCCGCCGCGTACGGCGGTGGCGGTCTGTCGGTGCTGGGCGCCGGCCTCTACGGCGTGCTCAACGTCGAGGCCCGGATCGCCCGGCGGGCCATCGGCCGCACCACCGGCGAGCCGCCGGACGCCTCCGGCTGGTACGGCCGCGGCCGCCCGGGGCCGGCCCTGCGGATCGCGCTGCTCGGCGACTCCAGCGCCGCCGGCTACGGCGTGCACCGAGTCGAGGACACGCCCGGCGCCGCCCTCGCCTCCGGCGTGGCGGCCGAGGCGAACCGCCGCGTCCACCTGCGCTCGGTGGCCGTGGTCGGGGCGAAGTCCTCCGACCTCGTCGGCCAGGTCGACCGGGTGCTGCCCAGCGGACCCGACCTCGCCGTCATCCTCGTGGGGGCCAACGACGTCACCCACACCGTGCTGCCGTCGGCCTCGGTCCGCTACCTCGCCGAGGCCGTGCGGCGCCTCCGCGACGCCGGCACCCAGGTGCTGGTCGGCACCTGCCCCGACCTCGGCACCGTCCGGCCCATCCCACCCCCGCTCAAGCAGGTCGCCCGGGTGTGGTCGCGCCGGATCGCCGCGGCCCAGGCGATCGTGGCGGTCGACGAGGACGGCCGGAGCGTCTCGTTGGCCACCAGCCTCGGCGCGGAGTTCGAGGCGGCACCGGCGCTCTTCTTCGGCCCCGACCAGTTCCATCCCTCCGCCGAGGGCTACCGGTCGCTCGCCGGCGTGCTCCTGCCCTCGACGCTGGCCGCCCTGGGCCTGGCCGCCGACGACGAGGCCGTGCCCCAGGCGCGGCGGGGCGAGCGGGTCATGCCGGTCGCCTCCGCGGCCGTCGAGGCGGCGCACCACACCGGCACCGAGCTCGACGGCACCGAGGTGGCCGGCTCCCAGCGGGGCCTGCGCGGCCGCTGGGTCGAGCTGCGCCACCGCGGACGCCGTCCGTCGCCGGAGGCCGAGACCCCGCAGGAGGACGAGGAGCCCCAGCGCGAGGAGCGCTCGCCCGGGGACGCGCCGGTCTGAGCGCACCCCCCGGAGACGCAGCCAGGGCCCCGGATCGCTCCGGGGCCCTGGCTGAGAGTTACGGGGTGCCGATCAGTCCTGGCTGAAGATCGCCAGGATGCGCAGCAGGTTGGTGTAGATCCAGACCAGGCTCACGGTCAGGCCGAACGCGGCACGCCACGACTCGCGCTCGTCGAGGCCGGCGGCGACGCCCTGCTCGACGAAGTCGAAGTCGAGGATCAGCATGAAGACACCGAGCACCAGGCCGACGACCGACATCACCAGGCCGAGGGCGCCGAAGCCGAAGAGACCGGTGTTGACGCCGGCGAAGCTGAGCACCAGCGAGAGCAGACCGAGGCCGACCATGCCGAAGACGGCGGCCATGACGCCCTTGCGGAACTTGTCGCCGACCTTGATGCCGAGGAACTTGTACGCCGCCAGGGTGCCGGCGAACGCGGCGAAGGTGCCGAAGACCGCGCCGGAGACGATGCCGTCACCGAACTGGGCGTCGAAGAGCTTGCTCAGGCCACCGAGGGCGACACCCTCGAGGGCGGCGAAGGCCAGCACCAGCGCGGGGCTGATCACCTTCTTGAACGAGTTGACCATCGACAGGGCGAAGGCGCCGAGCGAGCCGACCATCACCGCGGTGTAGATGCGGCTCATCTGCTCCTCGGTGACCGTGCCGGACAGGTCGCCGGTCCACCACCAGGTGAGGAACGCGGTGACGATGACGACGCCGAGCGTGGCGGCGGTCTTCTGGACCACCGAGTCGATCGTCATCCGCCGGGCGGGCGCCTGGGTGGGCGTGCCCGTGCCCCAGGTCGACGGGTCGCCGTAGTCCTGGTCCTGGCCGTAGCCGGGGTAGGTCTGGGTTCCGTAGGCGTTCGACTGCCCGTTGAACTCGGCGGATCGCGCGAACACCGGGTTGCTGCTCTTCATGGTCTCTCCTTGGAGGCCGGGGGGCGCGATCACCCTGACCGCGCGTCGTCGTGAGACGCTCACTCTACGCAGGCGTCACCACAAGAACGCGCGACGAGGCCCCCGTGTTCCCGGTATCCGGACCCGGGTCCGGCCGTCCGCGCCGGGCGGGACGCCGGTGCCCCCGCTGGGACTCGAACCCAGACTGTGCCGCTTTTAAGGCGGCTTCCTCTGCCATTGGGATACGGGGGCGAGAGCCGGTCGCCCGGCCCGGGGCAAGTGTGGCCCAGAAGCCGCCCGCGACTCGCCGCGAGGTCGCTCAGAGGTAGGTCTGCCGCGCGTAGACGGCGTGCGCACCGGCCACCCGGTCGAGGAAGAGCAGGCCGTCGCAGTGGTCGATCTCGTGCTGCAGGCAGCGCGCCTCGAAGGCGTCGGTGCGCACCTCGACCTCCTCACCGGTCCCGGGCAGCTGCCCGCGGACGAGCACGCGGGAGGCCCGCTTGACGTCACCGGTGAGGTCGGGGACCGACATGCACCCCTCGCGTGCCTTCTCGTTGCGCGAGGACTCCACCACCTCGGCGTTGCAGAGCACGAAGGTGCCGTGGTGGGTGCGGGCCTTGGGGTGGCCGGAGACGTCGACGCAGAACACCTTGGCGCCCACGCCCACCTGCGGTGCCGCCAGCCCGACGCAGCCCGGGGAGACCCGCATGGTGGCCACCAGGTCGGCGGCCAGCTGCACGATCTCGGGCGCGGCCGGGTCGACCCGCTCGCCGTCGGCCGACAGCACCGGGGCGGGGGCGCGGACGACGTCGAGGACGCGGCCGCTCACCCCCAGCTCGCCCTCGGTCCAGGCGGCGAGCCGGTCGTTGGTGGCGCTCACAGCTCGTCGGCCTCCGCCGCCCGCAGGGTGGCGCCGACGCCCAGCTCCTGCGCGGCGCTCTTCACCGCGCTCTCCAGCGCGGCGGCGTCCGCGTCGGCGGGCAGGGCGACCTCGGCGACGAGCAGGTAGAGGTCACCGGCCAGGCGGGTGGTCAGGTCGGTGATGTTGCCGCCGACCCGGGCGACCTCCGCGGCGATCCCCGAGACGATTCCGGGCCGGTCCCCGCCGTGCACGCTCAGCACCCAGGAGGTGCCGGAGGCGTGCGCGGGCTCCTCGTGCGGGACCTCCCGCACGGTGACGGTGAGGGTGCCGTCGTTCTCGAGCACGGCCAGGGCGGCGCGGATGTCGGTGCCGGCGGCGGCACCGGCGCAGATCAGCGTCATCGCGAAGTGCCCGCGCAGCAGGGTCATCGAGGTGTCCTCGATGTTGAGCCCCAGCGCGGCCAGCTTGTCGGTGGTCTCGGCGATGATCCCCGGGCGGTCGTGGCCCAGCACGGTGATCGCGTGCAGCGTCCCTGCGTCAGTCATGCGACGCATTCTCCCCCAGTCCGTCGCCGTCCGTCGCTGCGTCGCCCAGGCCGGCCAGGTCGCGGGCGCGGCCCAGGACGTCGTCGAGCATCGCCGGGGTCAGCCGGCCGGTGAAGGTGTTGTGCTGGGAGGGGTGGTAGCAGCCCAGCAGGGTGAGCCCGGCGAGGGCGACCTCGGCCCCGTGGCCGAAGCGCGGCTTCGGGCGCGGCACCTCGACTCCCGCTCCCCGCAGCGCGCGCAGCGCCGCGTCCCACCCGTAGGCCCCCAGGGCGACCACGACCCGCAGGTGGGGTCGCACCAGTGCGACCTCGCGGTGGATCCAGGGCGCACAGGTGTCGCGCTCCTCTGGGGTCGGCTTGTTGGCCGGGGGCGCGCAGCGGACGGTGGCGACCATCCGGGCCCCCAGCAGCCGCTGCCCGTCACCGGCGTGCACCGAGGTGGCCTGGGTGGCGAGCCCGACCCGGTGCAGGCTGGCGAAGAGCCAGTCCCCGCTGCTGTCGCCGGTGAAGACCCGTCCGGTGCGGTTGCCCCCGTTGGCGGCCGGCGCCAGCCCGACGATGAGCACCCCCGGCTCCGGGTCGCCCCAGCCCGCGATGGGCCGCCCCCAGTAGGGCTGGTCGGCGAAGGAGGCGCGCTTGGTGTGCGCCACCTGCTCGCGCCAGGCGACCAGCCGGGGGCAGGCCGCGCAGACGCTGACCCGGGCGTCGAGCTCGGCGAGGTCGTCGGTCCCGGCGAGCCGTCGTACGTCGTCCGGGGTGCGGGCGACAGGGGTCGTGGGCGCCGCCGGGTCCTCCGGCCAGCCGGCGCCGGGCGGTACCGGGGAGTCGAACTGCTGGCCGGTGAGCGGGTGCCTCACCGGGGCGGGGGCACGGTCGGGAGCTCCTCCACCCCTTCAATGTACGTCGCCCGCCCGCCGCGCTGCCGGCGGCGCGGCAGCCCGAGGGCGGCCGTCGCCACCCCGAGGAGCAGCACCGCGCCACCGATCGCCTCGGGGCCGTTGGGCGTCTCGCCGAGCACCAGCCAGGCCGTCGTCATCCCCACCACCGGGACCAGGAGGGTGAAGGGCACCACCGCCGAGGTGCGGTGCCGTGCCAGGAGCGAGTTCCAGATGCCGTAGCCCACCCAGGAGGCGAGCACCGCGGTGTAGACGGTCGACAGCACGGCGGCGAGAGACAGGTGCGTGAGCGCCTCCCCCACGGCTCCCGGTCCGTCGACCACGAGGCTGAGGGCGAGCAGCGGCACGGGGACGACGGTGGCCGACCACACGGTGAGGGACAGTCCCGAGGCGGCGCCGACCCGGCGGGCGACCACGTTGCCGCACGCCCAGGAGGCCGCGGCCGCCACCGTCACGAGCAGGGCGAGCAGCGGGGTCGCCGAGCTCCGCCCGACCGCGACGATCCCCAGCCCCACCGCGCCCAGCAGCACGCCGGCGAGCTGCCCCGCGGTGGGCAGCTCGGCGAGTCGCACTGCGGCGAAGACCACGGTCAGCACCACCTGCGCCTGGAGCACCAGGGACGCCAACCCGGGCGGCATCCCCATCGCGAGCGCGGAGTAGAGCAGCCCGAACTGGCCCACGCTCATGAAGAGCCCGACCAGCGCCACCTGCCGGAACGGCACCTGGGGGCGAGCGACGACCACCATCGCCAGCGCAACCATCATGAACCGCAGCGCCACGAAGAGCAGCGGCGGCATGTCGTCGTCCAGGCCGGCGTCGATGACGACGAAGTTGACGCCCCAGAGGACCGCGACGAGGGTGGCGAGCAGCGAGTCCTTGAGGGGCACGGGTTCATGCTCCCCCGGCCCGACAGTTCACGTCCATCGCACGCTAGGCGGGTCGAATCGGTAGCGTCGCTTCATGATCGATCTGGTGGCCCTCCAGTCCCTGCTCGCGCTACGTGCGGGAGAGCCTGGCGCTGGGGTGGCGCAGGGTCAGACCCTGCGGCCCACCGACCGGGCGCTGCCGTCGAGGTCGACGGACGCCACGGGCGGCTGAGCGCCGGGACAGGGATGGCTGAGGATCACCATGACGAGCGAGACCACAGGAGCAGGCGGCGAGCGCGTCGCCGTGCTGCTGTCCGGCATCGCCGGTGCGCTGCTGGCGGCGTTGGTGCCCGCGACGGCCGGCGCGTGGCACGACGTCGCCTGGTGGGTGCTGGGCGGCGCCTTCGTCGGTGGGGCCGCCGGGCTCGTCACCACTGTCGTGGCGCGCCATGCGCCGAGCGTCGTCGCGCTCCTGTCGGGCGTGACGGCTGCCGGGATGACCGGCGTCGCACTCGCCGCGTGGAACCTCGGCGGGCAGCAGGACAGCCAGGATGCCGTGCTCGGACGTGGGCTGCTCGGCGCGGCGGCCGGAGTGGTCTGCGGCGTCGTCGCCCTGGTGATGGCACGTCGTCGTGGCGGCCGGGGTTAGTCCGTGCGGGACGCCACCGACCAGGCGATGCCGTCGAGGATGTCGGACTCCGAGACGGTCCAGGAGTAGACCGACGTACGTCGCAGCACCCGGTCGAGGATGACCGCGCCGGCGCCGATCACGTCCGCACGGCCGGGGTGCATGAAGGGCATCGCCCGCCGCTCGGCCACGGTGGCGGCCACCAGCCGGTCGAGGAAGGCGTGGGTGTCGGAGACCGACAGGACCGCCTGGTCGATCGCCTCCCGGTCGTAGGCCGGCAGGTCCAGGCAGCCGGCCGCCACGGTCGTGCAGGTGCCGGCCACGCCGACGATCGTCGCGGCCCGGCCCAGCTCCACCCCGGCCGCCTCCGCGGCGTCCAGGGCGGCATCCACGTCGGCGGCGCAGGCGGCCACCTGCTCGGGGGTGGGCGGGTCGTCGCGCAGGTGGCGCTCGTGCAGCCGCACCGAACCGACGTCCAGGGAGATCGAGGCCTCCGGGGCGTGCGTGCCGAGCACGAGCTCGGTGGAGCCGCCGCCGATGTCGACCACCAGCACCGGCGGCTCGGCGGGGGTGCGCAGGTTGCGGACCGCCCCGTCGAAGGCGAGCGCCGCCTCCTCGTGGCCGGCGATCACCTCGGGCCGGACGCCCAGTCGCTGCTCGACGCCGTCGGCGAAGACGTCGGCGTTGCGGGCGTCCCGGGTGGCGGAGGTGGCGCAGAACCGGATGCGCTCGCGCCGGACGCCGTGCTCGGCGATCAGGACGGCGTACTCGTCGATCGCCGCGAAGCAGCGCGCCAGGGCCTCGGGGGCCAGCTCGCCGGTGGTGTCGACGCCCTCGCCCAGCCGGACCATCCGCATCTCGCGGACGGAGACCTCCGGCAGCGTGCCGATCAGCAGCTTGACGGTGTTGGTGCCGCAGTCGATCGCCGCGACCGGCCCGGTCACGCGGCGGGGTCCTGGTCGGGCGCCACGCAGGGGCCCTCGGCCCACCACTCCCCGAGCAGGTCGAGCACCTCGTCGCCCAGCGGGTTGACCCCGCGCCCCTGGGCCAGCGACTGGCCCGCCAGCACGTGCAGGCACTTGACCCGGTCGGGCATCCCGCCGGCGGAGATCCCGGCGATCTCGGGGACGTCGAGCCCGGCCTCCCGGCCGATCTCGTCGCGCGCCTCCAGGTAGCGCTCGTGCGCGGCGCGGTAGGCGGCGGCCAGCTCGGGGTCCTCGCCGAGACGGGCCTGCATCTCCTTCATCAGCCCGCCGCCCTCCAGCGTCCCGATGCGGGAGGCGGCCCGGGGGCAGGTCAGGTAGTACGTCGTCGGGAACGGGGTGCCGTTGGGCAGCCGCGGCTCGGTGGTCACCACGTCGGGGTTGCCGCACGGGCACCGGTGGCCGACCTCGTGGATGCCTCGCGGCTCGCGGCCCAGCTGGGCGGCGATGGCCCGCTCGTCGCTGGGGTCGATGCGTGCCTGGCTCACTGCGCCTCGTCCTCGGTGCTCTTCTTGCTCTGCTTCACGCCGTCGATCCTGTCCTTCGGTTCGGGGGCGGGCGGCGGGGGGTTCCCCGCCAGCTCCACGGAGTCCCACGCCTCGCTCCACCACGGGGTGGGGGTCTGGTCACCCACGGAGGCCGGGTCGGGCAGCTGGTCACCGCCGTCGACGGGGTTGCCCTCCTCGTCGATCACCTGGAACCCGGTCTCGCCGGGGAGCAGGTAGCCGAACCGGGCGCGGGCCTGGGCACGCACGAAGGCGGGGTCCTCCCAGCGGCTCTTCTCCCGCTCCAGCTCGGCGATGCTCACCCGGCGCTCCTCGATGGCGGCCCGGGTCTCCTCGATGTGGGCACGCTGGTCGAGGTAGGCCCGCAGCGAGGAGGCGTAGGAGACCGCCAGCACGGCCAGCACCAGCAGGAGCACCCCGGCGCGGCCGGTGAGCCGTGGCCGGCGCCGGCCCTTGGGTGCCTGGGGGCCGCCGGGCACCCGCGGCTGCTCGCCCGTCCGGGGGCCGGCGCTCCGGCTGGGGCCGCCGACGGCCCGGCCGCGCGGTGCGGGACCGCGCTGGCCGGGCCGTCGGGTGCCTCCGGGGGTTGACCGGGGGGTACGTCGCGTCGCCATCAGGCGACCAGTCTCCCTCGTTCAGGCGGTGAATCGCGGGAACGCGGCCGCACCGGCGTAGCGCGCGGCGTCACCGAGCTGGTCCTCGATCCGGAGCAGCTGGTTGTACTTCGCCACCCGCTCGGAGCGGGCCGGCGCGCCGGTCTTGATCTGGCCGCAGTTGGTGGCCACAGCCAGGTCGGCGATCGTGGTGTCCTCGGTCTCGCCGGAGCGGTGGCTCATCATGTTGCGGTAGCCGGCCCGGTGGGCGAGGTCGACGGCGTCGAGGGTCTCGGTGAGCGACCCGATCTGGTTGACCTTGACGAGCATCGCGTTGGCCTGGCCGCCGCTGATGCCGCGCTGCAGGCGCTGCACGTTGGTGACGAAGAGGTCGTCGCCGACCAGCTGCGTGCGGGCGCCGAGCGAGTCGGTGATGGCCTTCCAGCCGTCCCAGTCCTCCTCGTCGAGCGGGTCCTCGATGGAGACGATCGGGTAGGAGGAGACCAGGTCGGTGTAGTAGGCGATCATCTGGTCGGACGACTTGCTGCCGCCCTCGAAGGCGTAGGCACCCTTCTCGCAGAACTCGGTGGCGGCCACGTCGAGGGCCAGCACCACGTCACTGCCGAGCGAGAGGCCGGTCTGGCCGACCGCCTCGGCGATCAGGTCGAGCGCGTCGCGGTTGGAGGGGAGCTCGGGGGCGAAGCCGCCCTCGTCGCCCACCCCGGTGGCCAGGCCACGCTTCTTCAGCACCGACTTGAGCGCGTGGTAGACCTCGGCGCCCTGCTGGAGCGCCTCGCCGAAGGTGGGCGCGCCGATCGGCGCGACCATGAACTCCTGGATGTCGACGTTGGTGTCGGCGTGCGCGCCGCCGTTGAGGATGTTCATCATCGGCACGGGCAGCAGGTGGGCGTTGGGGCCGCCGACGTAGCGGAAGAGCGGCAGCCCGGCGGACTCCGCGGAGGCCTTGGCGACCGCGAGCGAGACGCCGAGGATGGCGTTGGCGCCCAGGTCGGCCTTGTTGTCGGTGCCGTCGAGGTCGATCATCGCCTGGTCGACGAGGCGCTGGTCGTCGGCCTCGAGGCCGATCACGGCCGGGCCGATCTTCTCGATGACCGTCTGCACCGCCTTGGCGACACCCTTGCCGCCGTACCGCTTGGTGCCGTCGCGCAGCTCGACCGCCTCGAAGGCGCCGGTGGAGGCCCCCGACGGGACGCCGGCGCGGCCGAACGAGCCGTCGTCGAGGAGGACCTCGACCTCGACGGTGGGGTTGCCACGGGAGTCGAGGATCTCGCGGGCGCCGACAAGTTCGATGGATGCCACGGTGGTGCTCCTGAGGGGTTGAGGCGGGGTGTCCGGGTTCGCCGCTCACCATAGTGCGCCCCCTCGCCGGCGCCCGGGCCACGTCCCATTCCCCCCGCCGGCCCGGGACGTCATCGTCATGGGTCGTTGCGACGACCACTCGTGATGACGTCCCGCGGGGAGGGGGCGCTCGGCCGGGGCGTCATCGCTTCCGGTGCTACCGCCGACCGGCCAGCGCCCGCCTGGCGTAGCCGCGGACGTCGGCGTCGGAGTCCTTGCGCGCCCGCTCCAGCGCGTCCACGACGCCCGGCGCGGCCGTCCGCGGACCGAGGCCGATGACCACGGCCTTGCGCACGTCGGCCGACTCGTCCTCCAGGGCGCCGACCAGCGGGCCGACCGCCAGGTCGTCGGGCGCCCCACCGAGGCCGCGCACCCCCCCCCGACCCGGACCTGCCAGTCCTCGGCGCCGGTCCCGGCGACCGCCTGGTCCCACAGCCGGGGGTCGCGCAGTCCGGCAGCCGCCTCCAGCGCGGCCGCGCGGACCAGCGGCTCCGGGTCGGCCGCGAGCACCAGCAGGGTCTCCGCGGCGGCGGGCTGCGCGATGGTCCCCAGCCCGTGGGCGACCGCGACCCGCACCTCGCGCAGCGCGTCGTCGCGCGCCGCGGCGACCCCCTCCACGTCGTCGAGGGAGACCAGGGCCCGGATCGCCTGGATCCGCACGCGCGAGTCCGGGTCGTCGACGCGACCACGGAAGTCCTCACGTGAGCCCAGCTTGAGCGCGCGCAGCACGTCGAGCACCGCCGCCCGGGAGACCGGGTCCTCGGCGGCGAGCGCCGAGGCGAGCGCCCGGCGTACGTCGGCGTCTGCCGGGATCACCTCCACCAGCTCGCGCAGCGCGTCGGCCGCGGCCCGGCGCACCCCGGCGTCGGGGTCGCGGAGCAGCCCGGCCATGGCGGGCCCCACCCCCGCGGGGACCACCTCGGTGAGGGTGGCGACGGCGGCGCGGCGCACTCCCGGGTCGGCGTCGGCGAGGAAGCCCGCGAGCGCCTCGAGGTCCGGGCCCGTCTCGGCGAGCCTGAGCAGCTCCAGGATCCGCGGCGCGATGACGTCGGGCGGAGCGGGCGGAGGGGGCGGAGCGGGCGGAGCGGGCGGAGCGGGCGGAGACGGGCCCTCAGACCAGACGTCGTACGGCGTCGCGCAGTGCCTGCTCCGGGTCGATGCCGTCGGCGCGGGCCCGAGCCACGAGGGCGAGCAGCTCCTCCCCCACCTCGTCGGACGTCATCACCGCCGGTCGTTCGGACGACCCCTCGTGATGACGTTCCGCGGGAGAGGGCGCGGGGGTGCGGCCGGCGCGTTCGAGGCGGTCGAGCACCTTGTCGGCGAGCAGCAGCGCCGGCAGCCCGGGCGGGAGCCCGTCGAAGACGGAGGCCCGCTCCTTCTCGGCGGCCTTGGCCTGCTCCCAGAGCTCGTTGACGGCGGCGGCGTCCAGCGCGCCGCCCTCGGGGGCGGCCGCGTCGCCGAAGACGTGCGGGTTGCGACGCCGCATCTTCTCCACGATGCCGCGCGCCACGTCGTCGAGGGTGAAGGTGCCCGCCTCCTCGGCGACCGCGGCGTGGAAGTAGACCTGGAGCAACAGGTCGCCGAGCTCCTCGCGGAGGTGGTCCCACTCCCCGGTGGCGTCACCGACGTCGATCGCCTCGAGCGTCTCCCACGTCTCCTCCAGCAGGTGACGCTGGAGCGACCGGTGGGTCTGGGCCGCCTTCCAGGGGCACTCGGCGCGCAGCCGCCGCATCACCGAGGCGAGCTCCAGCAGGGGCTGCTCCTCCGCGGTCACGGCGCCTGGGTCAGCCGCAGCGCAGGTTGGCGGGCAGCCCGGCCGCCCGGCTCGGGTCCGGCTCGGGGGCGTTCGCCGCCACCGCGTCCTCGGAGACGGGGACGCTGACGTCGCCGGCACCGTTGGCGGGCTCCAGCTGGCCGTCGACGACCTGGACGTCGAAGACGGGGTTGAGCTCGAGGTCGAGCGTCTCGGGCCAGCTCCAGAAGAGCTCCGCGCCGCGCGCGACGGCCTGCCCCTCCTGGAGGTCCTCGACGCCCTCCTCGGCCAGCAGGACCTCGCCGGTCGCCTCCCAGACCCCCTGCAGGAGGGCGTCGACGGACGCCGCGGTGACGAAGTCGTCGCGCTGGTCCTCCGGCAGCTCCTTGGCGGCCGCCGCCGACTGGGCTCGCGCCCGCTCGTAGGCGGGGCCGGGCTTCACGTCGTACTCGTCGGCGATCTGGTGGGCCACCTCGCTGAGGGTGAGCAGGTTGAGCGAGGCCTGGCGCGCCATCTTCATCGGCAGCGTCTGGCCGGCCTCCTCCAGCTGGGGCTCGGAGCTGGTGCACAGCGCCCGGGCGACACCGTCGACCTCGGAGACCGTGATCTCCGCGTCCCCGACCCGGGCGGCGGTCTGGGCGTCGGTGACACCACAGCTCGAGAGCAGCACGGCGGCCGCCGCTGCAATGGCCGCAGCGGGGGCGGTACGACGGAAGCGGGACGAGCTCACGGGTTCTCCTCGGTGGTGCGCGGCATTCAGCTGGTCGGAGCGGGGGCGCCCGGAGGCGCGGGGTCGATGATCTGGTCGATGACTCCGTGGGCCCATTGAAGCAGGGCGATCCCGGAGCCGTTCGCCGACCCGAGCGGGCGGGGCACCAGGAGGGCGTCGACCTGGCTGTGCAGCTTGGCCTTGGGGTAGAGCCGTTGCAGCCGCACCTGCCGCGAGTCGGGCAGGGTGACCGGGGCGAACCGGACGTTCTTGCCGGCGAGCCCGATCTCGGTGAGACCGGCGTTCCTGGCCCGCGCCCGGAAGCGCGCCACCACCAGCAGGGTCTCCACCACCTCGGGCGGAGGCCCGTAGCGGTCGACCAGCTCCTCGCGGATCTCGTCGACGTCGGCGTCACCGCGTACCTCCGAGAGCCGCTTGTACATCTCCAGCCGGAGGCGCTCGCTGGGCACGTAGTCGTGGGGCAGGTGGGCGTCGACCGGCAGCTCGATGCGGACCTCGTCCACCTCGTCGCTCTCCTCCCCGCGGAACTCGCTGACCGCCTCGCCCACCAGCCGGACGTAGAGGTCGAAGCCGACGTCGGCGATGTGCCCGGACTGCTCGCCGCCCAGCAGGTTGCCGGCGCCGCGGATCTCGAGGTCCTTCATCGCGATCGCCATGCCGCCGCCGAGGTCGGAGTGCTGGGCCAGGGTGGCGAGCCGCTCGTGGGCGGTCTCGGTCAGCGGCTTCTCCGACGGGTAGAGGAAGTAGGCGTAGGCGCGCTCGCGCGAGCGGCCCACCCGCCCGCGCAGCTGGTGGAGCTGGGAGAGCCCGAGGGTGTCGGAGCGCTCGATGATCATCGTGTTGGCGTTGGAGACGTCGAGGCCCGACTCGACCAGCGTGGTGCAGACCAGCACGTCGAAGCGCTTCTCCCAGAAGTCGAGCATCACCTGCTCGAGCTGCTTCTCCCCCATCTGCCCGTGGGCGGTGGCCACCCGGGCCTCCGGGACCAGCTCACGCAGCTTGGCGGCGGCCTTCTCGATCGACTGCACCCGGTTGTGGATGTAGAAGACCTGCCCGTCGCGGAGCAGCTCGCGGCGCACCGCGGCGATCACCGTGCGGTCCTCGTAGCCGCCCACGTAGGTCAGCACCGGGTGGCGCTCCTCGGGCGGGGTGGTGATGGTCGACATCTCCCGGATCCCGGTGACCGCCATCTCCAGGGTCCGCGGGATCGGGGTGGCGCTCATGGCGAGGACGTCGACCGACGTGCGCATCTGCTTCATCTGCTCCTTGTGCTCGACGCCGAAGCGCTGCTCCTCGTCGACGATGATCAGCCCGAGGTCCTTGAAGCGGACGTCCTTGCCGAGCAGCCGGTGGGTGCCGACGACGATGTCGACCGAGCCGTCGGCCATCCCCGCCATCACCTCCTTGGCCTCCTTGTCGCTCTGGAAGCGGCTCAGCGCCTTGAGCACCACCGGGAAGCCGCTCATCCGCTCGGTGAAGGTGCTCAGGTGCTGGGTGACCAGCAGGGTGGTCGGCACCAGCACCGCCACCTGCTTGCCCTCCTGGACGGCCTTGAAGGCGGCGCGGACGGCGATCTCGGTCTTGCCGTAGCCCACGTCGCCGCAGATCAGGCGGTCCATCGGGACGGTCCGGCGCATGTCGGCCTTGACCTCGTCGACCGTGGTGAGCTGGTCGGGGGTCTCCGCGAACGGGAAGGCGTCCTCCAGCTCCCGCTGCCAGGGGGTGTCGGGTCCGTAGGCGTAACCCTGGGTCGCCTGCCGGGCGGCGTAGAGCTTGATCAGCTCGGCGGCGATCTCGCGGACCGCCTTGCGGGCCTTGTTCTTGCGCTTGGCCCAGTCGGCCCCGCCGAGCCGGTCCAGGCTCGGCTGCTCGCCGCCGACGTAGCGGGTGACCTGGTCCAGGGTGTCCGCGGGGATGTAGAGCCGGTCCGGCGGGGCCCCCCGCTTGGAGGCGCCGTACTCGACCACGAGGTACTCCCGGGTCGCGCCCTGCACCACGCGCTGCTTCATCTCGATGAAGCGCCCGACGCCGTGCTTCTCGTGGACGACGTAGTCGCCGGTCTTCAGCTCGAGCGGGTCGATCTGCCTCTTGCGGCGCGCCGGCATCCGGCGCATGTCGCGGGTCGAGGACTTCTGGCCCGAGAGGTCCTCCGAGGTCAGGAGCACGATCCGGCGGTCCGGGTCGGTGAAGCCGTGGTCCAGGGGCCCGCAGGTCACGGTGACCACGCCGGGCCCGGCCGGCGGCTCCTCGGGCCCGACGAGGCGGGCCGGCACGTCGTGCTCGCCGAGCACCTCGACCAGGCGCTGGGCGGGACCGTGGCCGGGATACATCACGACGACCTGGTGGCCCTTGGCCAGCCAGCCCTTGATGTCGTGCAGGGCCCGCTCCGTCTCGCCCCGGTAGCTCTCGACCGGCTGGGCGGAGAGGGTGCGCGACTCCACCGCGCCGATCCGCACGTCGAGGTCGAGCTCGGCCAGCTCCGCGGAGTCCCCGAGGCCGAAGGGGCTCATCGACCACCACGGCATCCCCCGCTCCAGGGTGTGCTCGCGTACCTCGGAGACCTCGCGGTAGGAGGCGACCGAGAGGTCGATCGGGGCGGCACCGCCGCCGGCCGCCGCGGCCCAGCTCGCCCCGAGGAACTCCTCGCTGGTGGCGACCAGGTCGTGGGCGCGGGTACGGACCCGCTCGGGGTCCAGCACCAGCACGTGGCTCTCGGCCGGCAGCAGGTCGACCAGGAGCTCCATCTCGTCGACGAGCACCGGCGCCAGGGACTCCATGCCCTCCACGGCCATCCCGGCCGCCATCTTGTCGGTCATCTCCAGCAGCTGGGGGTGGGCCCGGCCGAGCTCGGCGGCCCGCTCGCGGACCTCGTCGGTGAGCAGCAGCTCGCGGCACGGCGGCGCCCACAGCCGGGGCACCTCCTCCATCGTGCGCTGGTCGGCGACGGAGAAGCTGCGGATCTCCTCCACGTCGTCGCCCCAGAACTCCACCCGCAGCGGGTGCTCCTCGGTGGGCGGGAAGACGTCGACGATGCCGCCGCGGACGGCGAACTCGCCGCGCCGCTCCACCAGGTCGACCCGGGAGTACGCCGCGTCGGAGAGGCCGCGCACGACGTCCTCGAGCGAGGCCTGCCCGCCCTTGACGAGCTCGACGGGCACCAGGTCGGCCAGCCCCTTGACCTGGGGCTGGAGCAGCGACCGGACCGGCGCCACGACCACCGAGAGCGGACCGTTGCTGGCGTCCTCGCCGGGGTGGACCAGGCGTCGCAGCACCGCCAGCCGTCGGCCCACGGTGTCGCTGCGCGGGCTGAGCCGCTCGTGCGGCAGGGTCTCCCACGAGGGGTAGTGCGCCACCTTGGCCGGGTCGACCAGGGCACCCAGCGCGGTGGTCAGGTCCTCGGCCTCCCGGGTGGTGGCGGTGACCACCAGGACGAAGCGGCCGGCGTCGACCAGCCCCCGCACCACGAAGGGGCGCAGCGCGGCCGGGCCGGTGAGGTCCAGGGTGCGTAGGGAGCCGTCCCTGGCGTCTGCCATGGACTCGGCGAGGGCAGGATCGGCCAGGACGGCGCGGGTGAGTGAGGTGAGCGTGGAGCCAGAGCTCACGACAGGGGCCTTCCGACGACGGGCAACACGAGAGACCCCGCCTGCACGTCCGGCGGGGTGATGTCGCGAGTCTACGTCGCGGGGTCAGGCACGAGCGCGACGCTCAGACGCTCACCGGCCGGCGCCGGCCCGGCGAACGGGGCGGCTCGGGGACGGCCGGCTCGCAGTCGCAGCTGTCCGAGCACGGCAGGTAGACGTGCAGCGCGTGCCCGCAGGCCGTGCACGGGCGGTCGTGCGAGAGATGGCTCGCGCGCGAGGTGTCGATGGTGTCCCACATTCCTCCACGGTGACCCGCGTCCGGACCCCGGCGGGGCCGAATGGCGCAGAACTGCCCACAAATGACCCGTTCGGGCCATGCGGCACGACCCCTGCTGGTTTGTCCGTACCCACCATGGGGTAGGACTTGCGCGGCGGCTCTCGGGGGCAGCCAGCCGACTTCGTGGGCGACGCCCACACCATTCAGAAAGGGACCAACGGGGAATGAACACCACCCGCCTCATCGCAGGACTCACCACCGCCGGACTCCTGGGCCTCAGCCCGCTCGCGCTCAGCGCACCGGCCAACGCCACCGAGACGTTCCAGCCGACGCCCACCGTCGAGGTGAGCCTGCCCCCCGACTACGCGGACAGCGGCCGCATCCCGGTCGGCGCCACGGTCAACGTCGAGGTCGACCTGCGCTACGTCGACTCCACCGGCGCGGAGAAGGGCGCCTTCAAGGGCGTCTCGACGCTCCAGATGTTCACCGCGAAGAGCGGCACCTGGGTCGACCTCGGCGCCCCGACCGGCGCGACGTACGGCACCTTCCGCGACATCAAGCCGGACTCCAACGCGCTGTTCCGCGTCGTCTACAGCGGCTACAACGCGGCCAGCCAGTACGAGGACAACTTCCTGGCGGCGACCTCCGCGCCGGTCCCGGTGGCGGTCACCCGCAAGTTCAAGACGAACGTGGGCAAGAACAAGACCAAGAAGGGCACGGTCATCAAGGGCAAGGTGACCCCGTCCTACACGAAGAAGCCGATCACCATCTTCTGGAAGAAGAAGGACAACGCGGAGTACAAGAAGCTCCGCAAGATCAAGACCGACAAGAAGGGCAAGTTCACCGTGAAGCTGCCCGCCCCCAAGAAGATCGGGCCGGAGTACTCCTTCCAGTTCGTGACCAAGGACGACGAGACGTTCTCGGCCACCGCCTACGGCATCGTCACCAGCCGCGGATTCTTCCGCCCCGTGGGCTGAGCCCAGCACCACTCAGCACCGGGCAGCACCCGCCAGACACGACAGCCGCGGTCCCCACGAGGGGCCGCGGCTGTCGGCGTTCGGCGGTCGGTCGTTCAGTCGGTCCCGTGCCGCCGCACGAAGTCGACGATCGACTCGGCCAGCTCGGGGCGGCAGACGATCAGGTCGGGCAGCGAGACGTCGTCCTTGTTGTAGACCAGCTCGGAGCCGTCGACCCGGGAGCAGAAGAGGCCCGCGGCCCGTGCGACGGCGACCGGGGCGGCGTTGTCCCACTCGTACTGCCCGCCCGCGTGCACGTAGGCGTCCGCGACGTCGCGGACCACGCTCATCACCTTGACCCCGGCCGAGCCCATCGGCACCAGGACGGCGTCCAGCTCGGCGGCGAGCGCCTCGACGAAGGCCGGGGGGCGCGAGCGCGAGACCGCGATCCGCGGCTTCTGCGACGTGCGCGGCGGCACCACCGCCGGGATGCCGGTGTTGAAGGTCTCCCCCAGCGCGGGCTGGGCCACCGCGCCGGCGACCAGCTCGCCCGACTGCCACAGCGCCACGTGCACCGCCCAGTCGTCGCGGGGCGGCTCGGAGAACTCACGGGTCCCGTCCAGCGGGTCGATGATCCAGACCCGGTCGGCGTCGAGACGGGCCTTGTCGTCGGACGCCTCCTCGGAGAGGACGGCGTCGTCGGGACGGTAGGTGGCCAGCAGCTCGGCGAGGATCGCCTGCGCGGCCGCGTCGCCGGCGTCCTTGAGGGCCTTGCCCTCGAGGCCCTGGGCGCGGACCGCCAGGAGGCGCTCGCCAGCCTGCTCGGCCGCCCAGGTGGCGAAGGCGTGGTCGTCGGAGAGGGCTGCGGCTGGGATCGGGGTCTCGGGAGTGGTCACGCACCGCAGCCTCTCATGTCGCGGAACCTCGTCGGCACCGGCGTGAGACGTGGCAAAGACCCCCCGGAGGGATTCCCCCCGTCGCTCCACGAGCCGATACTGGGCTGGTGCGGGCGCTTGCCGGGCCCGTCACGCGAGGGGGCCCGAGATGCGCGCAGCAAGCCCGAGAGCGCACCGCGACGGCGTGCGGCGCGCCGCCGGGGACTGAGACCGGTGTACCTCTCCCTCCGCGACCGGCCCGCGACCGGGGGCGACCCCGCCGCGCCGCGCCGGCCGGTGGGACGGGTCGTGGTGACGCTCGGCCTGGTCAGCCTGCTCACCGACGTCTCCTCGGAGTCCGTCGCGGCGATCCTGCCGCTCTACCTCACCGGCGTGGTCGGCCTCTCCGTGCTCGCCTACGGATTCGTCGACGGTCTCTACCAGGGCGTGGGCGCCCTGGTCCGGCTGGGCGGGGGGTGGGTGGCCGACCGGACGGACCGACCCAAGTGGGTCGCCTTCACGGGCTACGCGCTCTCCGCGCTCGCGCGGGTCTTCCTGCTCTTCGCCACCGGGGTGGGCAGCATCGCCACGGTGGTGGCGGTCGACCGGGTGGGCAAGGGGATCCGCACCGCGCCGCGCGACGCGATGATCTCCTCGGCCACGCCGACCGCGTACCTCGGTCGGGCCTTCGGCGTGCACCGGATGCTGGACACGATCGGGGCCGCCCTGGGTCCGCTGATCGCCTTCGCCCTGCTGTGGCTGGTCCCCGGCGACTACACCGTGGTCCTGGTGGCCTCGCTGGCGTTCGCGCTGGTGGGGCTGGCCCTCCTCGGACTGCTGGGCCCCGACCAGCGGGTCCGCCCCGTTCCCGACCGGACCGGGACCAGCGTCCCCCCGCCCTTCCGCTGGCGGGACCTGACCGACCGACGACTCCGTCCGCTGCTGGCGGTGGCAGGCGGGCTGGGGGTCCTCACCGTCGGCGACGGCTTCGTCTACCTGGTCCTGCTCGACGGGGGCGGGCTCGCCGTCGAGTGGTTCCCCCTGCTCTACGTCGGCACCAACGTCGCCTACCTCCTGCTCGCGGTCCCCGTCGGACGGCTCGCCGACCGGGTCGGCCGCGCCCGGGTCCTGGTCGGAGGGCACCTCCTGCTGGCCGGCGCCTACCTGTGCGCCACCCTCCCGGCCTCCACGGCGGTCGCCACCCTGACCACCGTGCTCCTGCTCGGTGGCTTCTATGCCGCCACCGACGGGGTGATCGCCGCCGTGGCCGGCCGACTGGTGCCCGTGCAGGCACGCACCAGCGGTATCGCGGCCGCCCAGACCGTGGTGGCGCTGGCCCGGATGGTCGCCTCGGTCGGGTTCGGTTCGCTGTGGCTGCTCGTGGGCCCGCGCACCGCGATGCTGGTGGTCTCCGGCGCCCTGGCCTGCCTGGTGCTGCTCGCCGCGACGCGGGTGCGGCGCCTGGACGAAGCGGTGGCGAACGGATGAGGGCCGGGGCGCGGGTGGCCGCCTTCACCGCGGTGACCGTCGTGGTCGTCGGCGGCGCGACGGCGTACGTCCTGGCCGAGCGCGACCGGGTGGTCGCCCAGGGCGAGCGCGCACCGAAGGCGGCGGAGGCCAGGACGGGGAGCATCGCTGCGCGCCCCAGGATCGTCTTCCGCCACACCGGCCTGGACAGCAGGTACGGGCAGGTGACCCTGGTCGCGCTGGACGACCCGCAGGGTGCGCGCGAGTTCACCGGGGTGGAGTGCGACCGCGTGGCCGCCTGGCACGGAGGCGCGTCGTGCCTGGCGATCAGGCGGGCGGGCACCCTCTTCGAGGCCAGCGAGCTCGGTCCGGACTGGCAGGTGCAACGCACCCACCCGCTCCCCGGGATCCCCAGCAGGACGCAGGTCTCCCCCGACGGCGCCCTCGTGGCCACCACGTCGTTCGTGACGGGCCACTCCTACACCACAGTCGGCTTCTCCACCGAGACGGTGGTCCGCGAGTGGGGTGGGGGGCAGGACTGGGGCGACCTGGAGCAGTTCGCCCTGGTCCTGGAGGGACGCCGGACCGAGCCGGCCGACCGCAACGTGTGGGGGGTGACCTTCGCCGGCGGCGAGCGCTTCTACGCCACCGTCGCCACCGCCGGGAGGACCTGGTTGGTCGAGGGCGACCTCGGCTCCCGGACCCTCACCTCGGTCACCGAGGACGCCGAGTGTCCCTCCCTCTCCCCGGACGGCTCGCGGGTGGCCTTCAAGGTCGACGTCGAGCCGGGCGACGAGAAGGTCTGGGGTCTCGCCGTGCTGGACCTCGCCACGGGCCGAAGACGGGTCCTGCCCCAAAGCCCACGCGGCGTGGACGACCAGGTCGCGTGGCTCGATGACGACACGCTCCTCTACGGGATGCCGCGCCCCGACGAGCCCGGCGTGACCGACGTCTGGTCCCTGGACGTGGACGCGGAGACGGCGCCCCTGCGCTTCGTCGAGGAAGCATGGTCACCGACCGTCCTTGTTGACGACTAGTCACCATTTACCCAATTATGGTGGTATCGCCCCCGTGTGACGTAGCACACGATGGAGCGAGATGTCGGGGGGTCTGATGGTGGTGAAGAACGTGCGCTCGGGGCATCCCGCCCCGCGGGCGGAGCAGGTCGGGCGCGAGGGCGCCGAGGCCGTCCGAAGGCTGGTGGAGCTGGCTGCTGGGGGGTTGGCTCGCGGGTACGACGCTCCGCGCGGGGAGTTCGCGCAGACGCTCCGGCTGGTCAGGGGCCCTGACGGGTTGCGGGTGCGGGCCGAGGGCCACAACCTGCGCTACTCGGCGATGGCCCTGCTCGGCCTGGGGCGCCTGGGCGCGGAGCCGGCCCGGGCCGTGCTGGGCGGGACGATGCTCGAGCAGCTGCTCGTCCGCACCGCCCATCTCGCGCTGGACGACCCCGACCCGGGTGCCGTGGCCCTGGTGGCGTGGGCGGAGGCGGAGGTCGGCCACACCTTCGCCGACAAGCTCTTCCGTCGGCTCGAGGAGCTCCTCGCCGCAGGCGGGCCGCTGCCCACCGTGGACGTCGCCTGGATGCTCACCGCCGCGACCGCCGCGAGCCGGCTCGGCCACACCGGCGCCGTGACCGAGCTCGCCGCCGAGAGGCTCCTGGCCCACCGGGGCGAGGCCGGGATCTACCCCCACCTGCTCCCCGCCGCCGCGCAGCCACGGTGGCGGGCCCATGTCGGCAGCTTCGCCGACCAGGTGTATCCGCTGCAGGCCCTGGCACGGGCCTCGGTGGCCGGGCGATCCGAGTGGCTCGAGGCGGCCAACGGCACCGCGGCCACGCTCTGCGAGCTCCAGGGCGCCGCAGGCCAGTGGTGGTGGCACTACGACTCGCGCCACGGCACGGTCGTCGAGCGCTTCCCGGTCTACAGCGTGCACCAGCACGCGATGGCCCCGATGGTCCTCTTCGACCTGCTCGAGGCGGGTGGCGCGGACCACCGCCCGGCCGTCGCGCGAGGCCTCGGGTGGCTCGACCGCCACCCCGAGGTGCTCGACGAGCTCGTCTCCGAGCGGTGGGGGCTGGTGTGGCGCAAGGTGGGACGGCGAGAGCCCCCCAAGGCGGCCAGAGCACTGCAGGCCGCCCTGTCCGCGGCCGTGCCCGCCGCCCGGGTGCCCGGCCTCGACCTCGTCCTGCCACCGCGGCGAATCGACCACGAGTGCCGGCCCTACGAGCTGGGCTGGCTGCTCTACGCCTGGCTCCCCGCCGGCGGCGACGATGAGTGAGTCCAGGGTCCTCGGGCACCAGCAGCTCTTCGGCCTCGACGTCGACTCGCTGACCCTGGCCGAGACCGTCGCCCTGGCCCGGGACGCGGTGCGCACCCGCGAGCGGCTCCTCATCGGCGTCGTCAACGCGGCGAAGGTCGTCAAGCTCACGGCCGACGAGATGCTCCGCGACTCCCTCCTCGCCTGCGACGTGCTCCTGGCCGACGGCCAGTCGGTCGTCTGGGCCAGCAAGGTCCTGGGCAGACCGCTGCCGGAGCGGGTCGCCGGGATCGACCTGTTCGAGGCGCTGCTCGACCTGGCCGACCGGGAGCACCGGCGGGTCTACTTCCTGGGCGCCAGGCCGGCGGTGCTGGCGGCCATGGCTGAGGTCGTGGCGCGACGGTGGCCCGGGCTGGTGGTCGCCGGCAGCCGCGACGGCTACTTCGACGCCTCCCAGGCGCAGGAGGTGGCCGACGGGATCCGGCACTCGCGGGCGGACATGCTCTTCCTCGCGATGACGACCCCGCACAAGGAGATCTTCCTCGCGACCTTCGGCCACGAGCTCGACGTCCCGGTCCTGCACGGGGTCGGGGGTTCCTTCGACGTCCTCGCGGGGCTCACCCGCCGGGCGCCCGAGCGCTGGCAGCGAGCGGGACTCGAGTGGGCCTACCGGGTCCGCCAGGAGCCCCGCCGGCTCTGGCGGCGCTACCTGGTCACCAACACGGCGTTCGTCGGCCTGCTCGCGGCAGAGCGGATCCACCCGCGCCGGCCCTACCGCCGGCCGGCCGTGCCGCGTCCTCGCGGCCCGGTCACCCAGACACCCACACCCACACCGACACCGCACTGAGTGCACAGAAGACGGGGGCAAGACGATGGATGAGGTCTTCAACGGAACGGTCGCGGTCATCGGGCTGGGCTACATCGGCCTGCCGACGGCCGTCTCCCTCGCGGTGGGCGGGGTCGAGGTGATCGGGGTCGACGTCAACGAGAGCACCGTCGCCGCCGTGTCGAGGGGCGAGCTGCCGTTCGTCGAGCCCGACCTGGCCATCGGGGTCAGCGGGGCGGTGTCGATGGGCCGGCTCACCGCCACCACCAAGACCCCCGACGCCGACGCCTACATCATCGCGGTGCCCACGCCGTTCAGGGACGACCACCAGGCCGACCTGAGCCACGTGCGCGCGGCGGTGGAGGAGATCGCTCCCCGGCTCCGGGGCGGCGAGGTCGTGGTGCTGGAGTCCACCTCTCCCCCCGGCACCACCGAGGGCGTCAGCAGGTGGCTCCAGGAGCTCCGCCCCGACCTGGTGGCCCCGCACACCTCGGAGGGGGTCCCCGACTTCCACGTCGCCCACTGCCCCGAGCGGGTGCTCCCTGGGCGGATCATGGTGGAGATGATCACCAACGACCGCGTGGTGGGCGGCGTCACCCGACGCTGCGCCGCGAAGGCTGCCGCGATCTACCGGGTCTTCAGCCAGGGGGAGATCCACCTGACCGACGCCGCCAGCGCGGAGATGGCCAAGCTCGTGGAGAACGCCTACCGGGACGTCAACATCGCCTTCGCCAACGAGCTGTCGCTGATCAGCGAGGAGCTCAGGCTCGACGTCTGGGAGATCATCAAGATGGCCAACCACCACCCGCGCGTCGACATCCTGACGCCGGGGCCGGGGGTCGGTGGCCACTGCATCGCGGTGGACCCCTGGTTCATCGTGGGCGCCTCGCCCGGGCTCTCCCGGCTGATCCGGACCGCCCGCGAGGTCAACGACGGCAAGCCCCACCACGTGGCCTCGCAGGTCATCGCCAAGACCGAGCGGTTCCGCAACCCGACCGTCGCGTGCCTCGGCCTCGGCTACAAGGCCAACGTCGACGACCTGCGCGAGAGCCCCGCCATGGACATCGTCACCGACATCGCGGACGCGCTGCCCGACCTGGACCTGCGGGTGGCGGAGCCGTTCATCGACCACCTGCCGCCGGCGCTGGAGGGCCGGGGCGGGGTGCGCCTGCAACGGGTCCACGAGGCGATCGACGACGCCGACATCGTCGTCGTGCTGGTCGACCACGACCACTTCCGGTCGCTGAGCCGCTCCCGTCTCGAGGGCAAGGTGCTCTACGACACCCGCGGCATCTGGCGCTGAGGCGACCCGGCCCGGGTCAGGGGCTGAAGTCGGGGATCCGCACGCCCCGACCGAAGTACTGCTCGATCGCGGCCCGACTCCGGCCAGCGGCACGACCGTCGCCGTAGGGGTTCACGGTGCGCGCCATCGCGGCGTACGCCGCCGGCTCGGTGAGGAGCTCCCGGACCGCGCCGATGATCAGCTCCTCGTCCGTGCCCACGAGCCGGACGGTCCCGGCGTCGACCGCCTCCGGCCGCTCCGTGGTCTCGCGCAGCACCAGGACCGGCTTGCCGAGGCTGGGCGCCTCCTCCTGCACGCCGCCGCTGTCGGTGAGCATGATCGAGGAGGCGTCCATCGCCCGGGCGAAGTCGCTGTAGGAGAGCGGCTCGGTCACCGTCACGTTGGGCAACCCCCGCAACGCGGGCAGGAGGACCTCGCGGACCACTGGGTTGAGGTGCGCGGGCAGCACGAATCTCGTGTCCGGGAACTCGACGGCCAGTCGGGCGACGGCCGACGCCGTGCGCGCCATCGGCGCACCCCAGGACTCGCGACGGTGGGTGGTGACCAGGACCGCCGGCGAGCCGTCGAGCACCGACAGGGCGGGGTTCTCCAGGGGCAGGCGCCTGCCCACCACGTCGAGCAGGGCGTCGATCACGGTGTTGCCGGTCACGACCACGTCCTCGCTCGCGAGACCTTCGCGCAGCAGGTTCCCCCGGGACACCGGCGTGGGGGCCAGGTGCAGGGAGGTGAGCTGGGACGTCAGCCGCCTGTTGACCTCCTCCGGGAAGGGGTTGTAGCGGTGCGCCGTGCGCAGGCCCGCCTCGAGGTGGACCACGGGCACCCGCTCGTAGAAGGCGGCGAGCGCCGCGACCATGGTCGTGGTCGTGTCGCCCTGGACCAGCAGGGCGTCGGGCCGTTCCTCGCGGATGACCTCGGTGAGGCCGGCGAGGATGCGCTGCGTCATCTCGTGGAGCTGCTGGCGCGGCTGGATGACGTCGAGATCGCGGCGTGGAGTGATGCCGAAGAGGCCGTTGACCTGATCGAGCATCTGCCGGTGCTGTCCGGTGACCACCACGAGCGGGTCGACGTGCGGGGATCCCTCCAGCGCCAGGATCACCGGGGCCATCTTGATCGCCTCGGGACGGGTCCCGTAGACCACCATCACGGTCTCCCCCATGGCCGCCCTCCCCCGACGTCCGGCGTCCGACGTGCGGACCAGAGAACGGTATCGGAGCCGGAGGCGTCACGCACCTGTCTGATGCACGCCGTGGGAGTCCCCGCGCCCGGAGCCGCCACTGCCCGGCTCCGCCAGGGGGGCCAGGGGTGCCGTGAGGCTCCGGCCCCTCGCGCCGAGCAGACCGAGGCAGAGGAAGAGCAGGCCGGGCACCATGGGGAATCCCAGGGCGTCGAAGGTCGCCATGCTCACGGCCGCCGCGGCGACCGCGGCGACGAGCGCACGCGTCCGCGACCTGTCCTGCGGCTCCTCGTGACGCAGCGCCCGGAGACCCGAGAGGATCGAGCCGGCCAGGAGGGCGAGGAAGGACAGCGTCCCGAGAATGCCGATCTCGATCAGCATCCCGAGGTACTGGTTGTCGAGGATGCGGTACTGCGGGAGGAAGGTGAAGAACCCGCGGCCCAGGACCGGCGAGCGGCTGATGAACTCACCGGCCAGGCTGTAGCTGTCGGTCCGTGACAGGACGCTGCCGTCGTCGGAGATCCCGGTGAAGAGCTTGAGCAGGGTGCCCAGCATGCCGGGGACGAGGACGTAGATCGACATCAGCAGGACGACGATCCAGGCGAGGGCGGCGCGACGCTGGCGCCCCGACCAGCCGATCGAGACGATGACCAGGGCGACGACGACGCAGACGATCGCGCTCCTGGAGATGCTGAGCGGGACTGCGACCGCGATGGCTGCCACCGGCCACCAGCGCCGAAGACGCCCCGCCGGACCGGAGCCCGCCATCGCCACGTGCAGCGCCAGCGGCAGCGCCATGCTCAGCACCACGCCGAACTCGAGCGGGTGCACCGCGGTGGCGGCGATCCGGGTGAAGCCCACCCGCTCCCCCACCCCGCCGATGTCACCGTTGAGGGAGAGCCCCGGGATGCTGATCCTGTCGACCAGCACGTCGCCGGTGAGGAACTGGAGGATGCCCAACAGGGCGATCAGGCCGGACAGGACGGCGATCCGTCCCAGCACGGACTCCTCCGAGCTCGCCGAGGCCCCCACGACCAGTGCCGTGACGACGACGCCCACCCAGGAGAGGACCGAGAGCAGGCTCCGGTCGGCCGCGCTGAGCTCCACGGAGCCCACCGCGCCCGCCGCGGCGACGGAGTAGCTGATCAGGACGCAGGCGGCGAAGACCGCCATCAGGACCATCACCGGCGCCCTGGTGACCTGCTGCACCTCCTCGCCGGGGCGGGACGGGGCCAGGGCGCTCCAGACGAGCGCGAGGACCGCCAGAGCCATGCCGAAGAGCTGGGCCGGCGTTCCCGCGGCTCCCAGCGGGGCGACCACGAGCGCCGAGGGCACGAGGAGCAGCAGCGTCACGTAGATGCGGAGCAGGAGGGCGCTGTCCCCCACCGCACGATCCGTCGGGTGGCGCAGCCGCGCCAGGGCCATCGCTAGCCCCGGTCGCCCGGTGCCGGACGACGCCGGCGCCGCCTCAGGAAGGCGTCGAGCAGGGCCACCAGACCCGCGGTGGCGACCAGTCCCCCGGAGAGCACGACCAGCAGCGCCCGCAGCTGGGACTTCCGGATCGTCTGCACGAGCGGGTCCGCGGAGACCACCGAGGTCCTGATCAGCGCCTCCCTCTCCACCTCGCTGGCCAGCTGGAGCTCCTGGAGGCTCGACGCCGCGATCTCCACCAGGGTGTCGCGGGCCGTCAGCGCTCCCTGCTCGGTCAGGTCCTCCACGACGACCAGCAGCAGGGGTCCGCTCGCGGTGGGATCCTCCGCGACGGTGTAATCGGCGTCCCCGGAGACCTCCGCGACCTGCTGGGCCACGGGGTCGGTCTGCATGGTGCGCGCCAGCACGCTGTTGACCGAGTCCAGGCCGTTGAGGCTCAGGAAGGGGTTCTTCACCTCCGCCTCGGTGGAGACGGGCGGCAGCAGCACCAGGGAGGCCCGCGCCTCGTAGCGCACCGGAACGAGGTTGATCACGGCAGCCACGGCCACCGCGGTGATCACGAGCCCGAGCAGGGTGGCGTACCAACGCCGCGCCAGTGCCCGGAGCAGAGCTCCTACGGTCATCGCCGCCCCATCCCCCTGGAGACCCCTGGAGACGCATCGCCGTCTCACGGTCCCACCAGCTGCTGGTCGCCTAGCCTAACGGCTCGAGCGGGGTGCAGGATGGGGCTCGATGGGCGGGACCGAGCGGGCGAGCGACGCGAGGCGCCACCTCCACCGGGGGGTTCGCGGCGGAGCGGTGCCGCTGGTCTGCGCCCTGCTGCTCAGCCTGCTGGTCGGCTGGGCAGTGCTGAGCCCGCCCGGCGTCCACTTCGGTCAGTCCGCGCTGATCCTCGTCCCGCCCGGGCGTCCGCCCGGTCCCACGCTCCTGCCCCCACGGATGAACAGCACCATCGGGGTCGCGGGGATGGTCGCTCGCTCGGTCGGCGGGTCGGAGGGCTTCGTCGACATCTCACCCGAGGTGACCCTCCTGGACCAGGGGGTCCGCCACGGGTGGTCGGTCCAGCAGCGGTCCGAGGGATCCCAGTGGCAGCGCATCTACGACCAGCCCACCCTGGAGGTGCAGGCGGTGGCCGGCACCGCCGAGGAGGTCCGGCTCCTGCTCGAGGAGGCCGAGGCCCGCGTCCGGGCCACCCTGGCGTCGTGGGAGAGCGAGGCAGGTGTCCCGCCGGACGACCGGATCGAGGTGGTGAGCGATCCCGGCTCTGTCGCGGTGACCTTCCACGACGGCGATCCGGTGCGTGCCCTGGCCGGGTGGCTCGCAGCCTCGACCCTGCTGGTGCTGCTCGCCCTCCGGCTCAGCCGGCGACCGGCCCCCGGTCGCCGGGCCCCTGCACCGCCTTCGCCCGCAACCGTCGCTTGAGCCTGCGCGCCGCCTCCCCTCGAGCCCACCGGGAACCGGCCGCCCGCGCCCGGAGCACGTCGAGACCGACCACCACCCGCATCAGCCGGCCCCGGGGTCGCCGGCTGAAGACGGTCACGTCCGTGGCCAGCACGTGACGTGTGGCGAACCGCTCCTTGTAGGCGGCGTCCCCGAAGCCCAGGTCGATCTCGTCGATCCCCGGGTCCTCGCAGCAGTCCTCGATCATCCGGCCGAACGCGTAGCTGCCCAGGCGATCCTTCGCAAAGGCGGCGTCGTACGCCGTGGCCTGGGCGAAGAACGTCCGTCCCACGACGAAACCCCACCAGTAGGAGACCGGCGTCCCGTCGACCAGCACGAGCCACGAGCGCAGGGCGCCGTGCGCCGCCCCCCAGGCCAGCACCGCCTCGCGGGTGGCGGCCGGCATCTCCTCGATGCCCAGACCGGCCTGGTAGGAGCCGGCGTCCACGCACGCCAGGCCGGCCCTCAGCTCGGCCAGGTCGCCCGCCCCGACGAGACGGCGCAGCGAGAGCCGCTCCCCGAACCTGCGCTCCGGCCTGGACAGGTGGTAGCGGAAGTCCTTCCGCGTCTTGGAGGGCAGGCGCTCGAGCCACTGCCCCCAGTCGTCGCGCACCTCGACGAGCCACTTGCCAGTGGGACCCGAGACGCTCAGCCTCGCCGGGCCGAGGAGGCCCCGGACGGCGGCGACGAACGGCGAGCCCTCCGGCAGCTTGGGCGCCACCACCGCGTCCAGGCCGAGGTCGTCGAGCAGCGCCAGCAGGGCCCCGACGACGTGCTGCCAGTCCTGCGGGCTGCGCGCCCCCAGCACCCCGTCGAAGGAGAGCACCAGGGCCCGGCCCGTCGTCCTCGCGACCCTGCGGTAGCCCAGCCGCACCCAGACCGCGGTGCTCGCGATCCGGCCGACGACGAGCATCGTGCCCCCCTCCTCGCGCGGGAGGGACAGCACGCACGGGGACTCGGTGCCGGGGAGGCTCCGGACCAGGGTGGTGAAGTAGCCGGGGTCCGTCTCCGGGCCGGTGGGGCCGGCGGCGCGCCACTCGGCCTCGAGGCCCGCCAGCTCCGCGAGATCGGTGACCACCCGACCACCGGCGAGCGCGCCGGTAGACACGCCGGGGAGCTCACCGTCTGGGTCGACCGGGAAAGCCATGGCACCTCCGGCCAGCGCGCTGCTCCGACGAGGCGAGTCTAGGGGTGTCGCGCGCCCGCGGAGCGTGCCTCGAGACGATTCGTCCGCGCACACCCAGCCGCGCGCTAGATTCGAAGATCCAGGGAAGGGCGTACTCAGTGGTGGGGGGCGCCGACGGTTCGGAGTGCTCCCCGACCAGATTCGCGTCACTCGTCGGCACCGGCGCCCCAACCCCGAAAGCAGGGCCTCATGCCCACCCCTCTCTCCTCGTCCGGCACCCGGCGCACGCGTCGGTCCCGGCGACTCACGCTCTCGTCGGTCGCCCTGGCGGTGCTGGCCGCCGCGGCCACCCTCCTCCCCGCCGGGCAGAGCACGTCCGCCCCCGACGGATCCGAGACGGTCGGCCTCTTCTCCGACGCCACCCCCTCCGCCGTGGTGGCGGACGACGACCGCAACGCGGTCGAGCTGGGGATGCGGTTCACCTCCTCCCGCGACGCGGAGGTGGTCGGCGCCCAGGTCTACAAGGCGGCCCGCGCCTCCTCGGTCACGCCGACGTCGGCCTCGCTGTGGAACAGCAACGGTCGCCGCCTCGCCCGGGTCGACCTGCCGGCCACGACGGGCGCGCGATGGGTCACGGCCGTGTTCTCCCAGCCGGTCGCGATCGCGGCCGGCAAGACCTACACCGTCTCCGTCTACGCACCGCGCGGCCGCTACGCCGCCACCCGCCAGGGCTTCGCGAACGCCGTGAAGCGCGCCGGGCTGACCGCGCCCGGCGGGGGCGCGAACGGCGTCTTCCGCTACGGCTCCACCTCCCGCTTCCCGGAGCAGACCTTCGACTCCACCAACTACTGGGTCGACGTGCTGGTGGACGTCACGGTGGACGACGAGACCACGCAGAAGCCGTCCACACCGCCGCCGAGCCAGGCGGGGGCCTTCCCGTCCGCGGCCGACACCGGCGCCAGCGGTCCCCTCGAGGTGCGCAACAGCGGCCTGACCGTCACCAACGACGGGGCGGTGATCGAGAACCGCGAGATCCGCGGCCCGCTCATCATCCGGGCGAACAACGTCACCGTGCGCAACGTCAAGGTGGTCTCGGACGGCTTCTGGGTCCTCTACAACTACGGCAAGAGGCTCACGGTCGTGGACTCCACGCTCCGCGGCGGCCCCGAGACGCAGGCGTCGATCGCGGGCGCGAGCTGGGTCGGCCAGCGCCTCGACCTGAGCGGCGCCGGGGACGGCGCCAAGATGGACGCCAACACCGAGATCTACGACAGCTACGTCCACGACCTCTCCGACCTGCCCGACGCGCACAACGACGGGCTCGAGGTCACCGCCGCGGTGAACGCCAGGGTCGTGCACAACACGGTGCTCAACGACCACAACCAGACCAGCGCCATCATGCTCAGCGAGTTCGGCAGCAACCCGGACACCAACGTCGTGGTGAAGGACAACTACTTCGCCGGAGGCGGCTTCACCCTGTACGGCGGCGCACCCGACACCGCGCGCGGCCACCGGGTGGTCGACAACCAGTTCAGCACCCGGTACTTCCCGCGCTCCGGCTTCTACGGGCCCGTCGCCTACTGGCGGTCGGCCGGGAACACCTGGTCGGGGAACGTGTGGGCCGACGGGCCCAGGGCGGGCGACCCGGTCAACCCGTGACCTGACCCGACGACATCGCGGTAGCAACCCAGCAGGAGGCGGCCCGAGTCCGTCCAGGTGAGCGTGCGCGCCGCCTCCTGCGTCTGCCGCCGCAGCTGCGCCCGGCACTCCTCGTCAAGCCGGAGCCGGGTGAGCTGCTGCGTCAGCGCGTCGACGTCGCGAGGGGCGTGCAGGAGCCCGGTGACCCCGTCCCGGACGGGCGCACCCGCCGCGGTGGAGACCAGCGGCACGACTCCGCAGGCCATCGCCTCGTAGACCACCAGCGCGCTCCCCTCCTCCACCGACGGCAGGAGCAGCACGTCGGCCCGCGCCATCAGGCGACCGACGTCGGGGACGAAGCCGGTCACGCTCACGTCCGGCGCCGCGAGCTCCTCGGCGATCCGCTCCGCGTAGGCGGGGTCGACCTCGCCACAGACCAGGAGGCGTCCGTTGCCGGCGGCGGCCGAGGCACGCCAGGCGCGCAGGGCGTAGTGGAGGCCCTTCCTGGGCTCCGCGCGCCCGACGAAGACGGCGGTGAAGGTCTCCGGCGGGGAGGAGGCGGTGAACCGGCCGGGCTCGTAGCCGTACCGGTGCCGGTGCAACCGGCTCTCGTCCACGCCGTGGGCCACGAACGTGGCGGCGACGTGGTCGGACGGCACGAGGAGGCCGTCGGCGGCGGCGTACTCGGCCTCCTCCAGCGCCTGGCGGCGCGGGGACGGCGTGTGGGAGTGGCCGCGCGGCAGGGCCATCCCAAGCAGGTCGTACTCGCGCGCCACCTCGGCGTACCCGTGGACGATGTGGGTGTTCGGGACCTCGCGCAGCCCGGGGACGCCGAGGCTGCGGGCCGCCCGCAGCGTCGCCAGGGAGCCACGGGGCCAGGCGTGGACGACGTCGTACCCCGGGACTCCCCGCGCGAGCGCCCGGGCCACCCGCCGGTCGTGGTAGCGGTAGGCGCGGTCCACGCCGAGGACGCGGTGCGGCACCCGGCGGCCGGCGACCCGCAGGGTCTCCACCACCCGAAGGTCCCGCGGGACGCCCGCGGCGCGTGAGGTGCACCAGACGGTGACGTCGCAGCCGAGGCGCCGCAGCGCCAGCACCTGCTGCAGGGCGGTGGTGCCGATCCCCGGCGCCCCGAGGGTGTGCGGGAAGCTGTAGAGCACCCGCAGGCCCCCGCTCTCCCCGGCCGGGTCCTCCCCCGCCCGACGGCCCGGTACGGTCGCGCCGGTCGACTCCCCGCCCGAGGGCCGCGACAGCAGGGCGCGCAGGGCCGCCCGGTGCACGGGCCGGTGGGCCCGGAGCGCTTCGTTGGTCAGCACCGCGCACCGGAAGGCGAGCGCGGGCACCGGCCCGTGGTGACGCGCGAAGTACCGGACCCGGTTGCGGGCGAGGAGGCTGTAGAGCACCGGGGAGACGTGCGACTCGCCCCCGCGGTGCCGCACCACCGCCCCCGGCTCGTAGCGGATGCCGAACCCCAGCCGCCTCGCCCGCCGTGCGAAGTCCGTCTCCTCGGAGTAGAGGAAGAAGCCCTCGTCCCACGGGCCCACCGCGCGGGCGCACTCCCCGGCGACGAGCAGCGCCGAGCCGGACGCCCAGTCGACCCACCGGGGGGCGTCGTAGGCGTCCGGGTCCACCACCAGCTCGCCGAGGCGGGCGAACCTGCCGGCGCGGGTTCCGCCGAGCAGCGCCTCCCCCCAGGCCCGAGCGAGCGTGGGCTCCCGGCGCAGGGAGGGGTTGAGCCGTCCGCCGGAGTCGAGCTGCCGGGGCACGACCACGCCGGCGCCGCTGCTCCCGAGCGACTCCAGGAGGGTGGCCACGCACCCCGGCGACAGGGTGACGTCCGGGTTGAGCACGAGGAACGCCCCGCTGTCGGGGGCGGTGCGCATCCCGGCGTTCACGCCCGCGGCGTAGCCGTCGTTGCGTCCCCTCTCGACCACGGTCGCCGCCGGGCACAGACGTCGGGCCAGCGCGGCGGAGCCGTCCTCGGAGCCGTTGTCGACGACCACCAGGCGCCAGCGCGGCACCCCCGCGAAGGCCGCCTCCAGGGAGCCGATCGCCGCGGTCAGGTCCGAGGAGCTGTTCCACGTCACGATGAGCGCGGTCACGTCCCGGGGCGACGGCGCCCTCGTCACGGCTCCCGGCCTTCCCACCCCAGGCTCTTGCCGACCAGGGAGTCGTAGGCGCCCAGCAGCTCCGCGCGCTGCCGCTCCGCGCCGTACTCGGAGGCGACGAACGACCTGGCGAGCGCTCCGCGTCGCGCGCACCACCCGGGCTCGGTGCGCTCGGCCGCCACCGCGCTCTCCACCTCGCGTGCCAGGGCGAGCACGTCGCCGGCGGGCACCGGCGCGGAGAAGCCGGGCTGCATCAGCTCGATCCCGGCGAAGCCGTGGTAGCCCACGACGTACGCCTCGCAGGCCATCGCCTCGGCGAGGGGAAGCCCGAACCCCTCCTGCCGCGAGCACGTGAGGTAGATCGTGGCCCGGCCGAGCGCGTCGGCGAACTCCCGCTGCGAGCGGGTGGCCACCCGCTCCACGTCCCACCCGTCCAGGACCCCTCTGGCGCGGAGGATCCCGAGCACCTGCTCGCAGTCGTCGGCGCCGCGCCGCGGGACGTAGACGAGGCGTGGCCGGTCCTTGGCACGCGCCCGGAAGACCTCCGACTCGACCCGGTTGCGCACCCGCAGGACCCGCTGCTCCGGGAAGGCGTGCTGGAGGTAGGCCCGGTTGTGCTCGGAGACGACCAGGATCCCGAGCAGACCCTCCGGGTCGCGGTAGTAGGCCGACGCCGGCCCGGGGGCGTTCGTCCAGGTGAGGTGGGCGTTCTGGTTGAGGACGACGTGCCGTGGCCGCCGCGGCGCGCGCACCAGGAGGTCCACGTCCTGCTCGGGGACGACCAGGACGTCCTGCGGTCCGACGCCCTGGTCCCGCGAGCTCACGGTCGCCGTGGCGTTGTCGAACCAGCTGCACCGGAAGCCGCGTCGCCGGTGCATCACCCGGGCGCGCCGGCCCGCGTCGTTGAGGAGGTCGACGTGCTGGTAGATCACGCGCACGCCGCCGGACGGACGGTCGTAGTCCGGGCACAGGAAGTAGAGGGTGGGCGGCGCCGACTGGCGCTCGGAGACGACGAGCCGCGGCCGAGGGCTGCGCCACGGGGTGCTGCGTGTCGCGAGGAGTCCCCGGAGCCGGGCGTCCATCGGCGCGCTCACCCCCAGGTCCCGGTCCGCGCCCAGCGCCGCTGCAGGCGCCACCAGGTCCACCTGGCACGGAGCGACTGGGCCACCGCGTGGACGGGCCGCCCGACCGGGCCGCCGCCCTGCAGCGCTGCCCACGCCGTGGTCCCGGTGACCTCCGGGTCCGCCTCCACCGCGAGCTCGGCGAGACGCCTCACCACCTCCGGCCGACCGCGCCGGCCCCGGCGGCGCTCGTAGGCGGCCTCCCGCACCGCCTCCCGCGCGATCGCCCCCACGGCGTGCCGGACCCCCTCGGCGACCCCGGGGACCCGCGCCACCACACCGCCTCCCAGCTCCCGGAACGCCGCGAGCCGTCCCTCCATGTCCCTGACCGCGTCCACCTCCCGCGCCGAGAGGCTCGCGTCGTGCTCGCGGTGCCACGCCTGGTCGGCGCCGACGACGTAGGCGACGTCGCTGACCGCAGCCAGCCGCAACCACATCTCCATGTCGTGGGTGTGCGGGAGGGGCCGCTGCCCGCCGACCTGCCGGACCGCGGCCATCCTCATCAGGACCTCCGGCGCGGTGATCACGTTGTGCCCGTCCTCGCACCGGTCGCTCAGCCAGTCCGCACCCCGCCAGACCCGCCACTCCCGGACCTTCGTCGCGACGGGCGGTGGGTCGCCGCGGAAGTGCACGGGGTGGCCGTAGACGAGTCCGACGGACGGGAGCGCTTGGGCCACGTCCGTGGAGCGGCGCAGCGACCCCGGCGTGAGCAGGTCGTCGGCATCCAGCCGGACCAGGAACTCCCCCGAGCAGGCGGCCAGCCCGTCGTTGAAGGTCTCCACCGGGCCGCGCGTGGTCCGGTGCCTGAGCAGCCGGACCCTGGGGTCGGCCTCCGCCAGCGCCGAGGCCACCTCGACCGAGTCGTCGGTCGAGGCGTCGTCGACGACCACCACCTCGAGCCGGACCCCGTCCTGGCCCAGCACGCTGCTCACCGCCTGGCGCAGGAACCGCCCGTAGTTGAAGCACGGGACGACGACCGAGACCACCGGCGGCGGTCCCTGCCAGGTCGTCGGGCGCACGCGCCGCGGCCCTCTCATCGGGTCCCTCCCGCTCGCAGGGGCACCGGCACCACGCCCGACTCCACCGCGCCGATCTCGCGGGCGGTGCGCAGGGCCCTGGTGATCCACCGGTGCATGAGGACGGCGTAGACCGCCGTGCCCGCCGCGCCCGCCGCCACGATCGCCAGCGCCGACGAGTCGACCAGACCGGCGACCAGGACGGCGGCGGCGAAGGCCGGGACGGACGCGAGCATCGGCAGCGCCACCGCAGGAACGACGTCGCGCACGCGGGCCCCCGAGCGCCGGCACACCCACAGGTAGCCCGGCAGCACGATCAGCAGGGCGATGACGGCCTGGGCCCAGGCCGCCCCCTCGAGACCTCCCCACCTGGTGCCGACGACCGCCGCGGGGATGAGCGAGGCCAGCCAGAGCACCTGCAGGTGCAGCACGGCACGCGCCTGGCCCAGCGCCATCAGGTAGGTGGCGAACAGGTCGAAGAGCACCCGGAGGCCACCGACCAGGGCCAGCGCCGGCAGCGCCGTGGCCGCGGGCAGCCACCTCTCGCCGTAGAGGAAGGAGACCAGCGGGACGCTCACGGCCGCGAGGAGGCAGACGGCCGGCGCCACCAGTCCGTAGGTGAGCTGCACCGCGACGACGAGGCTCCGGCCCGCGTCGTGCGTCTCGCGGCGCAGCTGCGAGAAGGCGGCCAGCGCCACGGGACGGATCGTCTGCCCGAGCGCGGTCATCGGCCAGCTGGCGATGTTGAACGCCAGCACGTAGTAGCCGAGGGAGACCTCGCCGGCGAGACGACCGACGACCGCCTTGTCCGCGCTGAGCACCGCGATCGAGACCATGTTGGCCAGGGCCAGCGGCACCCCGAAGGAGAGCGCGGAGCCGGCCATCTCCGTGGACCAGCCCAGCGTGGGGCGGCAGCGGGTGAGGAGGAACTGCAGGAACGTGGTGCAGACCTGCGAGGCGACGCGGGCGACCGCCAGGGCCATGGGACCCCAGCCGAGGAGGACCAGGGAGACGGTGACCAGGGCGTCGACCAGGAAGCCGGCCACGCTCGTGGCGAACATCTGCTTCTGCATGAACCGGCGCTGCATCCGCGCGTACGGGACGACGCCGAGCGCCCCCAGCGGGATGGTGAGCGCCAGCACCTGGATGACCTGCGTGGCCTCCGTGCTGCCGAGGAACGACGCCAGCGGACCTGCCGCCGCCACCATGGCCAGGGCGAGGACCCCGCTGGTGCCCAGGCTCAGCGTGGCCACCGTGGGCTCGCGGACGGCGGGGGTCCGGGTGCGCACCAGGTCGGCACTCAGGCCCAGGTCCATCACCGCCATCAGGATCCCCTGGACGGTGAGGGCGATGGCGTAGACGCCGAAGTCCTCGGGGGCCAGCAACCGGGCGAGGACGATGCCGAGGCCCAGGCTGCTGAACCTCAGCACCAGGGCGCTCAGCCCGCCCCAGGCCAGTCCTCGACCGACGGCCCTGCCGAGGACCTCCTCGCTCACGACACCAGGCCCTGTCGTTGACGCCGGCTCCGGACGCGGTGCCGCTCGGTCAGCCAGCGCTCGCGCGGCAGGAAGAGGGGGTTCCCCCGGCTGCGGCTCCCCCAGGCCTGGCGCCGGCGCAGCATCCGCCAGGCGCGGCTCCGGACGACCGAGGGGTCGACGCGCGTGGCGAAGGCCACCAGCTCCTGGGCGAACGAGGGGTCCGACCACCCCTCCACCAGGGCGCTCGAGGCGGTCTCGACCGCCTCCCGGGCCAGCGCCGCCCGCGCGGAGACCAGCAGGGCGTCCCCCTGCTCGTACGCGGATGCCGCGGTCTCGAAGACCCGGAGGCGGGCCTCGAGCCCGGTGATCACCCCGTGGGTCTGACCGACCGAGAAGACCGAGGAGTGCATGTTGGCGCCGTGGACCCGGTAGAACGCCTGGACCGTGTCGACCAGGATGCCGACCTCCCCCGCGGCCCCGGCCAGCAGCCACATCAGCATGTCGCCCGCCTGCGGGTGCTCCGGGTCGTAGCCGCCGATCCGCTGCTGCACCGAGTTGCGCAGGACCACCTCGGGCGAGTACGCCACGTTCGAGCCCTTGGTGAAGATCTTGCGAGCCCACTCGGCCCCGTCCCAGTGGACCCACGGTGCCCCGTGGCGCTCCGTGGCGACCGGGGCCGGCCCGTCGAAGGTCCTGATCGAGCCGTAGACCATGCCGACGGTCGGCACCGCCTCCATCACGGCGAGGGCACGCGTCAGCGCCGCCGGGGCCAGGAGGTCGTCGGCGGAGACCAGCGCCACGTAGTCGGTCGTCGCCGCGGCGAGACCGTCGTTGTAGGTGGCGATGTGACCGCGGTTCTCCTCGTGGGCGATCAGCCGGACCCGGTCGTCGGCGCGCGCCAGCTGCTCCGCGACCGCGGTGCTGCCATCGGTGGACGCGTCGTCGACGATGACGACCTCGACACGGACCGAGGGCTGCGCGAGGGCCGAGGCGACCGCCTGGCCGAGGTAGCGGCCGTAGTTGTAGCAGGGGATGACCACCGTCGCGGTCGGGTGGCCGACCAGGGCCGGCGCCGGGTGACGGTGCCTCGCACCGACCGGGCAGAGCTCACGGGGGCGCACGTCCTGGCTCGTCATCGCCCGGCTCCCACGAGACCGGCCAGCACCTCGGCCACCCGCTGCTGCTGCTCGGGCCCCAGGTGCTGGTGCATCGGCAGGGAGAGGATCGTGCTCGCGGCCGCCTCCGCGACCGGGAAGGAGCCGGGCCCCCGCCCCAGTCCGGCGTACGCCCCGGTGAGGTGCACCGGCGTGGGGTAGTGGATCCCGCAGCCGATCCCGGCCTCCGTCAGCCCGGCCAGGAGCGCATCACGCTCCGGCACCCGGATGACGTAGAGGTGCCAGACGTGCTCGTTGCCCGCCGCCGTCCCGGGGAGCCGGACGCCCGGGAGCCCGGAGAGCATGGCGGCGTAGCGGTCGGCGGCCTCGCGGCGCTGCTGGTTCCACTTCTCCAGCCGGCTGAGCTTGGCCCTCAGGTAGACCGCCTGCACCGTGTCGAGCCTGGAGTTCACCCCCACGACGTCGTGGACGTACTTCGTCCCGGACCCGTGGGCGCCCAGGATCCGCACCCGTTCCGCGACCTCCGCGTCGTCGGTCGTCACGCCCCCCGCGTCGCCGGCGGCGCCGAGGTTCTTCCCGGGGTAGAAGCTCGTCCCCGCGACGCTGCCCAGCGAGCCGGCCGCCCGGCCGTGCCGCCTCGCACCCTGCGCCTGCGCCGCGTCCGCCACGATCGGGATCCCGGCGGCCCGGCACGCCGGCTCCAGCAGCTCCACCGGAGCCGCCTGCCCGAAGAGGTGCACCGGCACGACCGCCCCGGTCCGCGGGGTGATCGCCCGCTCCACCGCGCCGACGTCGACCAGCAGGTGCTCCTCGTCGACGTCCACCAGGACCGGTGTGGCACCGATCCGGGAGACCGCCTCCGCCGTGGCGATGAAGGTGTTGGCCGGGAGCACCACCTCGGAACCCGGCCCGACGCCCACGGCCCGCAGCGCCAGCTCGAGGGCGTCGGTGCCGTTGGCGACGCCGACGCAGTGCCGGGCACCGACGTACTCGGCGTACTCCTCCTCGAACCGGGTGACCTCCTCACCGCCGATGAAGGCGGCCCGGGCGAAGACGTCGGCGAGACCGGCCTGCACCTCATCGGCGATCTCGGCGTGCTGGGAGACCAGGTCCACGAACGGGACGTTCATCGTCTGTCCCCCGCCCTGCGCAGCACCTCGACGACGCGGCCCTGGTCGGTCTCGGAGAGATGGTGGTGCAGCGGGAGGATCAGCGTGCCGTCGGTGAGCCGGTCGGTCGCCGGCAGCGGCAACCCCCCGCCGTACCGGTACCGGTGGGCGGGCTGGCGGTGGGCGGCCATGATCCCGCGTCGTGCCGAGATGTCGGCCCGGGCGAGCTTCCCGAGCAGGGCGTCGCGGGAGAGGGGGAACCCCTCCTCCACCTCCACCCAGCAGGACTGGAAGTTGGTCGTCCCGTACCGCGGGTCGGCGACCAGGCGGAGGCCGTCGATCTCGCCGACGGCCTTGGCGTAGCCGTCGGCGAGCGCGCGCCGCCGGGCGACCATCTCGTCGAGCTTGGCCAGCTGCACCAGTCCGACGGCCGCCTGCAGGTCGGTCATCCGGTAGTTGAAGCCGACCTCGGCGTACTCCTCGGCCGGGGCCAGCACGCTGGCGTGCCGCTCGGCCGCCGAGACGCTCATCGAGTGCTCGCGCAGCCGGGCGATCCGCTCGGCCCACTCCGGCCGGGAGGTGGTGACCATTCCCCCCTCGCCGGTGGTGAGCAGCTTGCGCGGGTGGAAGGACCACGCGGCGATCTCGGCCCCGACGCCCACCGGCCGGCCACGGTAGGTCGACCCCGCGGCGCAGGCCGCGTCCTCGACGACCACGATGCCGAGCGGGTCGCAGAGCTTGCGGATCGGGCCGAGGTCGGCCGGCACGCCGCCCTGGTCGACCACCACCACGGCCACGGTGGTCGCGGTGAGCACCTCGGCGACCGTGTCGGCGGTGAGGTTCCCCGTCACCGGGTCGACGTCGGCGAAGACCGGCCGGGCGCCGAGGTAGGCCGCCGCGTTGGCGGTGGCGATGAACGAGAAGGACGGCACCACCACGTCGTCCCCGGCGCCCACCCCCGCGACCAGCAGGGCCAGGTGGAGCCCGGTGGTGCAGCTGGAGACCGCCACCGCGTGCTCCACCTGCTGGTGGGCGGCGAAGGCAGCCTCGAACGCCGCCACCCGGGGTCCCTGGGCGACCCAGCCGGACGCGATGACCTCGGCCACGGCCGCAGCCTCCTCCTCGCCGAGCCACGGCCGCATCACGTCGATCCGGTTCATCGGGCACCTGCCGGACGACGCCCCGAGGCGATCTCCTCGCGGAGCGGGCGCCACCACTCCACCAGGCTCTCGAGCCCCTCCTCGAGCCCGATCCGGGTGGTGAAGCCGAGGTCGCGCCGTGCGGCCGAGACGTCCGCGAGTCGCCGGACCACGCCGTTGACCGCCCGCTCGGGACCGAGCTCGACCGAGAGGTCCGTGCGGCCCATCACGCGGAGCAGGGCCTCGGCCAGCTCCAGCAGGCTGGTCTCGGTGCCACTGGCGACGTTGTAGACCCCCTCGCGCACGTCGCTGGCGGCGGCCAGCACGTTGGCCCGGGCGATGTCCGGGACGCAGGCGAAGTCCATGGTCTGGCGGCCGTCGCCGAAGATCAGCGGAGGAAGGCCGTCCTCGACCCGCTCCATCCAGCGCACCAGCACCTCGGTGTAGAGGCCGTGCACGTCCATCCGCGGCCCATAGACGTTGAAGTAGCGCAGCAGCACGTAGTCGAGCCCGTGCATCGCGCGGAAGCTGCGGACCATGCCCTCGTTGAACGACTTCGCCGCCCCGTAGAAGGTGTCGTTGTTGTGGTGGTGGTGCCGCTCCCCGGTGGGGAACTCCTCCGCCATCCCGTAGACCGACGCCGACGAGGCGGCCACCAGCTTGCCGACCCGCGCCTGCGCGGCGGCCTCCACGACGTTGAACGTGCCGTCCACCATCACCTCCAGCGCGAGGCGCGGCTGCTCGGCGCACTGGGTGATCCGGATCGCGGCCTGGTGGAAGACCACGTCCTTGCCCCAGGTCAGGTCACCGACGAGGTCCCGGTCGGTGATGTCGCCCTCGACCAGCGTGACCCGACCCGAGGCGAGCGCGTCGTCGAGGTTGGCGCGCCGGCCGCGGACCAGGTTGTCGAGCACGTCGACGTGGGCCACCCCCGCCGCCACGAGCTGGTCGACCAGGGTGGAGCCGATCGTCCCCGCGCCTCCGGTGACCAGGACCTGCGCCCCTGCCAGGCTCGTCATCCCGCCACCTCCAGCCGCGCGGCGCTGATCTCGGTGTCGACGAGGACCCCGCCGGCACCGAGGCTGCGGGACGCGGCATCGAGCACCTTCAGCACCCTCAGCCCGGCGGCCCCGTCGGTCCGGGCCGTGCGTCGCCCCCGGATGCTGGCGGCGAACTCGGTCACCATCGCCCCCAGGGCCTCGCGCTCCGGCAGGGCCGGGGCCCACGTGTCGCCGAGCCGGTAGGAGATGGTCGCGTCGGTCCGGTCGGTCGCGCCGGCGGTCTGCTGCGCCAGGTCGACCCCCCGGTCGTAGACGCTCACCCGTTGCTGCGGGTTCAGGTCGTCCCACACCAGGGTCCGGCGGGTGCCGGCGATCACCATCTGCCGGATCTTGGTCGGGCTGAGCCAGTTGACGTGGACGTGGGCCATCGCCCCACCCGGCAGGGGCAGGCTGAGGTAGCCCACGCAGGCCTTCCCCGCCCCCAACGGGTCCGCCCCCTGGGCGGCCACACCGCTGGGGCGCAGCCCGCCGGGCAGCACGAAGTCGAGGATCGACAGGTCGTGGGGGGCCAGGTCCCAGAAGACGTCGATGTCCGGCTGGACGAGGCCGAGGTTGATCCGCACGGAGTCGACGAAGAGGATCTCGCCGAGCTCGCCCGCCTCGACGAGCTCGCGGATCTTCAGCACCGCCGGCGTGTAGCAGTAGGTGTGGTCGGCCATCAGCACCAGCGCCCGCTCGGCCGCCAGCTCCACCATCGCCGACCCGTGGGAGACGCTGTCGGCCAGCGGCTTCTCCACGAGCACGTGCTTGCCGGCCCCCAGCGCCGCCAGGGCGATCCCCTGGTGCGTCCGGGCTGGGGTGGCGATGGCGATCGCGTCGACGTCGTCGCGGCCCAGCACCTCCTCGAGCGACGCGGTCACGTGGGCTCCGCCGGCGTTGCCCAGCACGGCCCGGGCACGTTGCTCGTCCAGGTCGCAGACCCCGACGAGCTCCCAGTCCGGGCTCGACCCGAAGTTCCTGATCAGGTTCGGTCCCCAGTAGCCGGCGCCGACGACGACGACACCGATCGGCTCTCGTTCCTGTGAGGTGCTGGTCATCTGACTCCCCCGTGTGCTGCGCGATGTGTGGATGAGTGGGTGCTGCTAGGGCGTGGGCCTGAACGTGACGTCGACGAAGTAGTTGCTGGCCCCGTGGCTGTCGGTCGGGAACCCCCCGCCCGCCCCGTAGCGGAAGGTGCCGTTGGCCCCGGCCGGGGCCGTGAGGCCTCCCCGGCTGAACGGTTGGCCGAAGAAGCCCGTCGTGAGCGAGTAGCGCCCGACGGGGGCGTGGTAGGAGACGACGTACGTCGTCCCGGCCGTGACCGCGACCGGCCGGTCGAACGTGGCGCTCTGCCACCCGGTCGCGCTCTCGTGGGCGAAGGTGAGGGTCGCGAGGCGCTCTCCCGCCGCGGACCACAGGGAGCCCTGGTGCGGACCGGCGTTCCCGGCGCCCTTGTGGAAGCGGACCCCGAGGACCTCGCCGTCCACCGTCGGCACGAACCTGGTCCCCAGCTCGACGGCGGCGCCGTCCGCAGCGGCCGCCGTCGCGGGGACCACCCCCTCGAACAGGGTGGCGACGGGCGACGAGGTCAGCTCGGTCGTGAAGCTCCACGACTGCGTCGGCAGCACCGCGCCGTCCTCGGAGACGACGCCACTGACGGTGAGGGTGTGCAGCGCCCCCGTCGCGAGCGGTTGCTCCGGGGTGACCACCAGCGACCTGGCATCGTCGCTCAGCGCGACTCCCGCCGGCACCGCGGTCCCTCCCCGCGTCAGGCTCGCCGACCATCCCGCGGGCCGGACCCGCTCGGTCAGGGTCAGGTGGGGCTGCGCCGAGGTCAGCACCCCCGTCGCGCCGGGCACCGGACTCCGGGACTCGACGGCGACGGACGCCGCAGTGGCCTCGAAGACGGGATCCACGAAGTAGCTGGTGGCGCCCCAGGAGTCCTGCGGGAAGCCGCCGGTCGCGCCGTACTGGTAGCGGCCGTTCGACCCCGACCGGGCCCGGAGGTCCCCGGAGACCAGCTCGGTGGAGAAGAGCCCTTGCGTCGCGGCGTAGTGACCGCGGGGAGCCAGGTAGGAGACGAGGTACTCGGTGCCCTTGCTCACCGGCACCGGCTGGTCGAAGTAGGCGACCTGCCACCCGTTCTCCGACTCCCCCGCGAAGGTGACCTGGGCGAGGCGCTGCCCGCTCACCGACCAGAGCGACCCCCGGTGCGTACCGGTGTTGCCGGGGCCCTTGAAGAACCGGACGCCCGTCACCCGTCCGTCGCGCGACGGGACGAAGGCCGTCCCCAGCTCGACCGGGCTCGCGTCGGAGACCGCCGGCACCGACGGGACCTGGGTGGTGAAGAGGGTCTGCTCGCCCGTCTCCGTCCGGGCCGCGGTCCGGGTCCGGAACGACCAGACCCTGGGGGCCAGCGCGACCCCCTCCGTCGAGGTGACTGCGGAGAGCGTGACCTCGACGTCGGTCCCCCGGGCCAACGGCGCGGCCGGGGTGAACCGCAGCGAGGTCGCTCCCGCAGCCAGCGTGGTGGTGCCCGCGACCGGGCTCCCGGACTGCTTCACCGTGAGGCTCGCGCCCGGGGCGAGGGCGGTGGAGAAGTCGACGGCGACGGAGGTGCCCGGGGGCACCTCGACGGCGCCGGGTGCCGGCGCCTGCCCGGTCACGCTCAGCGGCTCGGGCGCCTTCCGGAAGACGACGTCGACCAGGTAGCTGCTGGAGGACCGGTCCGCCGGGAACCCCGCCGAGTAGCTGTAGCTGCCGCCGAGGGCATCGATGAGCGCGGTGTCGAGAGCGCCCCCGGCGAAGGCGTCCGTGGTCATCGAGTACCTGCCCACCGGGGCCCGGTAGGAGACGACGTACTGGACGCCCGCCTGCACGTCGACGGGCGAGCCGAACGAGAGCTCCTGCCAGCCTGCGGTCGACTCGGCACCGAAGGTGCCCTGGGCCAGGAGAGCGCCGTCGGAGACCCGCCACAGGGAACCCACGTGCGTCCCGGTGTTGTCGGGCCCCTTGTAGAACTGCAGCCCGGAGACCTGCCCGTCCCGGAGCGGGGCGAAGCGCAGCCCCACGATCACCGCCGCGGTGTCGGGGCCCTGGAGCATCGCCGGCTGGGCGGCGTCGTCGTAGACCCCGCACGGGCAGACGCCCGGCGCGGCGGCGGGCTCGGCGCTCGTGAAGCTCCACTCCCCACCCGCCGTGACCGCCTGGCCGAGGGTGTCGGTGCCCTTCACCGTGGCGCGGTAGGTGACGAAGCCGGCGAAGGGCTGGGCCGGGGTGAAGGTGATCGTGCGGGTCGCCGCGTCGAACCGGCTGGTGCCGGCCACCGGCTCGCCCAGGGCGTCGTGCAGCTGGAGGGTGGCCGATCCGGGGACCACGGGCTTGGAGAAGACGGCCGTGACTGCGCTCTGGACCGGGACGCTGGTCGACCCGGCGAGCGGGGCGTGCGAGCCGGCCCGCAACGGGGACTCGTCGCTGGTCGTGAACTGCACGTCGACGAAGTAGTTGCTGCTCCCGTAGCTGCGGTCGGGGAACGTTCCGGGGTCCGCGAAGACGCCCGCGGGGGCGGCGCCGAACCCGCCGGCCACCCGGAGCGGCGTGGCGACCTTGGGCGCCTCGTAGAACGCGTCGGTCGCGAACGCGTACCTGCCCTGCGGAGCGGTGTAGGAGGCCACGTACGTCTGGCCGGCGGCGACCGGGACCGGCTCCGGGAGCTGGAGCGTCTGCCAGCCGGTCGCGCTCTCACCGGTGAAGGTGCCGCGGGCGAGCAGCGTCCCGGCCGTGCTCCACAGCGAGCCGACGTGCGACCCCCCGTTGCCCGGCCCCTTGTAGAACCGCAGCCCCGAGACGAACCCGTCCATGGTGGGGCTGAACCGCACGCCCAGCTCCAGGGCCGAGGTGTCGGTGGTGGCGGGGGGCGTCGGCACCTGCGCGCCGAAGATCGAGCACGGGCACGTCACGGTGACCGATCGGCTCGCGGTCGCGCCGGTGTTGGCACTGTCGTCGGTGGCGCGCACCTGGAGCGCCACCGCACCGATCCCCGACTGGACGAAGGTGTAGGACCAGGAGGTGGTGCCCGTCGCGGGGTGCCACGTCCGACCGCCGTCGCCCGAGACCTCCACCCCGGCGACCCGGCCCGCGGCGTCGGACGCCGTCCCGCTCACGGTCACCTGGGTCCCGTTGGCGACCGTCGTGCCCGCTGCGGGGCTGGTGATGCTCACCACCGGCCCCGCCGAGTCGGTGGTCCGGGTCGCCCGGGTGAGGCCGGACATCAGCGTCGTCGGCTGGGCCCCCATGTCGGCGAGCAGGTTCACCTGCGCCTGCTGCATCCGGGCGTCGGCCGGCTCGGGGGCGAAGGACGAGTCGTGCTCTGGGTCCAGCCCCCACGACCACTGCACCGATCCCGCGCTGAAGACCAGGGCACCGCTGGCGGCCCGGTAGAGCGTGGTGTGGTGCGTCGTGGTGCCGGGGACCACGCGCGTCCCGTAGTCCGTCAGGTACTCCGGCGTCGGTCCGACCGTGGTCGAGGTCCGGATCAGGCCCTTGGGCCGGAACCCGTTGTCCACGTCCTCGTTGGACTCGTAGCCGACCGTGTGGGGCGCGAGCTGCGCGGTCGTCCCGGCGGCCAGGCTCGCCAAGGGCGTGTGGCGCCACAGCCTCAGCTTCCCCTCGGTCGCACTCACCGCGAGTCGCAGGTCGCTGAAGTTGGCCTTGAACATGGTCCCGGTCAGGGCGTTCTCGGGCAGGCCGCCACCCTGGGCGCCGGGGGCGTGACGCGGGTCGCGCCACGTGCCCGTCCACTCCGGCGAGGGGTCGATCTTGGCGTTGTCCCAGGTCTCCTTGTAGGCGACCAGGGTGCGGTGCGAGGTTCCGCGGCCGTCGATCGACGGCTCGTAGCGCGAGCGCCAGTACACCTCGTTGCCGCTCAGGAACTGCAGGCCGACACCCGCGTCGCGGGCAGCCTCGACGTTGGTCCGCTGCGTCCCGGTCCAGTACTCGTCGTGGCCCACCGAGATGAAGACCTTGTGGTTGGTCAGCAGGCCGCCCCGCCGGTGGGTGTCGACTCCCGCCTGGTAGCTGACGTCGTAGCCGTTGCGCTCCAGGAACCGCACGAGCGGGTACTCGGTCCCCATGAAGTGGTCCCGCCCGTCCTGCTGGCCCCGGGTCAGGACCGGGCGGTTGTAGCTGAGCTTGTAGGCGCGTCCGTGGGCGCCGCCCCGGTAGAAGCTCGCCCCGCCGTAGGTGTTGTAGGCCTGCCACGTGGTGTCGGAGGTCTGCACGACGACGTCGGACCTGCTGGCGTCGTCGCGGACCACGAAGGTGATGTGGCTCTCGTCGCCGTCCGGGCGCTTCAGGTGGGCGACGTAGACCCCGCTCACCGCCGTCGCCGGCACCGTCCAGGAGGCCGAGACGGCCCAGGTCCCACAGTCGTAGAGGTCGGTGGCGTTGTCCCTGATGCACGACGGCTGGGCCTGCGGGAGGACCGCGGTCGGGACGATCGAGGTGATCCTGCGGGCTCCGAGCCCCTGGTAGTAGCCGAGCCGGTAGATGTCGATGGTGTACGACGAGGCGTCGGTGTCGACCTTGAAGTCGACGCGCTGCCCCACGTTGACCGAGACGTCGGTGGCGAATCCCTGGATCGAGTCGTCCCCCGCCCCGTCGATGTCCCAGACCGACGGGCTGGTCCCCGGCTTGGAGTTCTCGCAGGCGATGGCGTTGCCTCCCGCCCCGCACGGGTCGGCAGCCTCTGCCGAGGACAGCCCGGGGCCCACGAGCCCGGCGAGCAGCAGCGCCAGGGCGGGCAGCGCCGCGCCGAGACGGCGGCCCGGTCCACGGCGCTGCGCGCTCATCGGCGTGAGCTCTCGTCCCGCTGCCAGGTGCTGAAGTCACCGGCCCGCACGGCCCGGCGCGCGCCCAGTCGGGCGATCACCGTGACGCCCAGGAAGACCGGCATCCGCAGGGCCAGGGACGGACGCCGGCGCACCAGCGCGACCAGGGTCAGCGGGCCCGTGGCGGAGCCGGTCCGGCGTACGCCGGCCTCCGCGGCCTGGACGTTGCCGGTCGCCACCCGGACCCGCCGCCGGACCAGGTCGCCGAGCGTCCGGGGCGGGTGGACCACCACGGTCGCGCGGTCGACGACCCGACGCTCCTCCTCCTCGAACGCCTCGGAGATGGCCAGGTCGTCGCTCATCAGCGGCGGCAGGGCGGCGATCCGCTGCTGGGCCGCCTCGGCGACCGCGACCACGCCGCGCCCGAAGAGGCCGGACCGCACCTGCGGCAGCGCCTCCCACACGTCGTAGTACCAGTCGACCCACGGCGAGCAGCCGTCCCGGGGCAACGCGCGCCGGGGCGCGGTGGCCAACGCCTCGCCGCTGGTGAGCGGCTCGAGCAGGGCGCGCAGGGCGGTCCCGGTCAGCTCGACGTCGGCGTCGAGGTGCACCCGGGGGAAGACCGTGGTGGCCGCGTTGCCCACCTGCACGGCCGCCGACTTCGACGGCTGCGCGATCTCGATCACCCGGGCCTCGGGGTCGGCGGCTCGGGCCACGGCGGCGGTCCCGTCCGTGCACCCGTTGCACACGACGACCACGTCGAGGTCGAGCCCGTCCACTCCCGACCGCAGGGCGGCGAGGCTGCGCCCGATGGTGCGGGCCTCGTTGTGCGCGGGGATCACCACGCTCGCCCTCGTCGGCGCCCTGGGGGTGGTGGTCGTCGTCGTCGTGGTGGTCGTGGTGCTCACCACGCACCTCGGGGCCGCGCCACCGCGTCGACGGTGCGGAGCGCGATCAGGACGTCGTCGGTGAGCCGGTAGTTGTCGGTGTAGTCGAGGTCGAGGTTCATCGACTCGTCGCGTCCCAGCGTGGACCGCCCGCTGACCTGCCAGGCGCCGGTCATCCCGGGCCGGACCGCGAGGCGTCGCCGCTCCATCGAGGTGTAGCACGACACCTCGTCGGGCAGGGCCGGTCGCGGCCCGATCAGGGACATGTCGCCGTTGAGCACGTTGACCAGCTGAGGCAGCTCGTCGAGCGAGTACCGGCGCAGGACCCGGCCGAGCCGGGTCACCCGGGGGTCGTGCTCCTTCTTGAAGAGCAGCCCGTTGCCCTCGTCGACGTCACGCAGCAGCTCCTTGACCTGCTCGGCGTCCACGTGCATGGTGCGCAGCTTGTACATGGTGAACGGACGACCGTGGCGGCCGATCCGCTGCTGGAGGAAGAGTCCCGGACCGGGCGAGGTGGCCCGCAGCAGCAGGAGGAGGACGGCGAGCAGGGGTGAGAGCACCGCCAGGAGCAGCAGGGCGCAGAGCCGGTCGGCCAGGGACTTCACTGCGCGCACCAGCCAGGACGGCCGGCTGGAGCGGACCTGCATCACGCTCATCCCCGCCATCTGCGTGTGCTGGACACGGTGCGCGGCGATGCCCGCGAGCCCCGAGCAGACCGCGAGGCCGGCGCCGGTGCCCTCGAGGGCCCAGCCGATCCGGCGGATCACCTCCGAGTCCACGCCCGGCCCCGGCACCACCAGGACCATGTCGGGCCGGAACCCGAGGATCAGCTGACGCGGATCCTGGGAGTCGAAGCGCTCCCCCGGCACCGAGCCGGGGGGGTCCTCCTCCACGACCAGGGTGCCGACGAGCCGGACGCGGCGGTCCCGGTCCCAGCACGCGAAGCTCGACGCCACCTCGGCAGCCGGCCCGACGACCACCACCCGGACGCCGGTCATCGCGGCGCGGCGCACGGCGGCGGCCAGCAGGGTCACCGACCCACCGGCCAGGAGCACGGCGAGGGCGGTCTCCAGGGCGGTCGCCTCCACCCAGCCACCCGCGCAGGCGAGCCCCACGGCCGCGAAGGGGAGGGCCAGGTCCCTGACCACCCGGCCCCGCGTGGGCAGCCCGGGACGGACGGCGTCCCGACCCGGCTGGTAGGCCACCACCAGCGCTCCCAGGCCGACGGCGAGGCCGACCCAGGGGTTCGACCCGACCAGGGCCGCCGCCACGGTCATCGCGGCGACCACCGCGGCGATCTCGACGACGAGGACCATGCGCAGGCCCGGTCGGCGGTCCCCTCGCCCGGCCCCGTCGGGGACCGGACCGGTCCGCAGCAGCGGCAGGGCACGCTCGACGGTGCCGGTCTGTGCGGGAGTGGAGTGCTCGGCCGGGAAGGCCCGGCTCATCTCGTGGCCCCCATGACCGCCACGCCGTCCCGGTCCGAAGCATGGGGCAACGGTGGAACGACGTGACGGCTGGAGCCACGGAAGGCGTGGGGGGGAGCACTCCCGTGGATCGATGTGCCGACGCGCGTCGAACCGCGCCCCGGTGTGGATGAAGCTTCGCTGAATACGCTCTTCACCATGCCCCCCGGTCATCCCCGCGCCCCCGCGGATTCCCCCGGATCCGATCGACCCGTCCCTGCAGGCTACGGCTGTCCATGCCGGTTTGGAATGCCTCAGAGAGAGAAATGATGACGGTTCGTCAACGAACCTTGCCTCATATTGGGCATGCCTGTGAGGCGCCCGACCTGCTACGCGCGGGGCCGGAATCAGCGGTTGAACTGCTGCTGCGCCTTCTCCAGACCCTCGGTCACCAGGCACTCGACCGCGTCCGCGGCCTCGACGAGCTGGATGGGCAGCTCCTTGCGCTCGGTCGAGGAGTAGTCGGAGAGCACGAAGTCCGCCACGTCCTGGCGACCGGGAGGGCGCCCGATCCCGGCCCGGACCCGGTAGAAGTCACCCGTGCCCAGGGAGGACCGCATCGAGCGGAGGCCGTTGTGCCCGTTGTCGCCGCCGCCCTTCTTCAGGCGCAGGGTGCCGAAGGGGATGTCGAGCTCGTCGTGGACGGCCACGATGCGCTCCGCCGGTACGCCGTAGAACTTGGCCACCGCCGAGACCGGGCCGCCCGTCTCGTTCATGTAGCACCGGGGGCGGACCAGCACCAGCCGGGGACCGGGAGCGCCCGGCATCCCGAGCCGGCCCTCGACCACGTCGGCGCGACCGGTCTTGTGGGTGCGGAACCCCGAGCCCAGTCGCTCGGCGAGCAGGTCGTTGACCAGGTAGCCGACGTTGTGCCGGTGCCCGGCGTACTTCGGGCCAGGGTTCCCGAGCCCGACGACGAGCCACACCTGCGAGTCCATGGCGCCGATTATCCCCGACCCCCTCGGAACGCGACGCGGCGCCGTGGCCACAGGGCCACGGCGCCGCGAGCAGACGTCGTGCGGAGCAGCCGGGCGGGCCCGGCCGCGATCACTCGGAGGCGGGCCCCGCGGACTCCTCGGGCTCGTCGGCCTCGTCGCGCTCGATGCCGGCCTCGGCCTCGGCCTCCTCCAGCTGGGCCTCGAGGGCCTCGGCGGAGATCTGCTGGGTCACGTTGACGATCAGCAGGTCGGCGTCGGAGAGCAGGCTCGAGCCCTTGGGGAGCACCAGGTCGGAGGCGAGGACCTGGAGACCGGCCTCGGCACCCTCGACGGAGACCTCGATCTGCTCGGGGATGTGGGTGGCCTCGGCCTCGAGCTGGACGGTGGTGTTCTCGGTGACGACCAGCGAGTCGCGGACGGCCTCGCCGACGACGTGGATCGGGACGTCGACGGTGACCTTCTCGCCGCGGACGACGGTGACGAAGTCGACGTGCTCGATGACCCGGCGGATCGGGTCGATCTGGACGTCGCGGACCAGGCCGAGGTGGCTCACGCCGTCGATGTCGAGGTCGAGCAGGGCGTTGGCGCCGCCGTTGCGGATCGCGAGCATGGTCTCGTGGCCGGGCAGGGTCACGTGGATCGGGTCGGCGCCGTGTCCGTAGATGACGGCGGGGATCTTGTTCTCCCGGCGGATGCGGCGGGCCGCGCCCTTGCCGAACTCCTGGCGGACCTGGGCGGTGATCTTCTCGGTGGACATGCTCGACTCCGTTGTGTGGGCTGTGCTGCGGACTGGTCAGGTTCTGTGGTTGCCCCGGGACGAAGAACGCCGCGCTCCCGGCAGGGGCGCGGCGCGGCGGCTGGCCTGCCCTGTCGATCACGGAGATCCCGGGTGGGACTCCCTCGCCGAGGCAACTTCAGCAGACTACCCGGCGCCGGGCCGGACCAGAAATCGTCAGCGGTCAGCGGTCGGCGCTCACCGGTCGGTGATCTCGCGCAGCCCCGCCAGCGCCTCCTGCAGCGCCGCGAGACCCTCCGGCCCCAGGTGCCGCTCCCACTCCTCGAGCACCTCGGCCTCGACCTCTCGCGCCACCTCCCTGGCCTCCTCGCCCCGCTCGGCGAGACGGACCAGGCGCGCCCGCGCGTCGCGGGGGTCCGGCTCCCGCCGTACGTAGCCCGCGCGCTCGAGCGCGTCGACGAGGAAGCCGGCCGACTGCTTGGTCACCCCGGCCCGCTCCGCGAGCTCGGTGAGCCGGGTGCCCCCCTCGTCGATGCGGGCAGCGAGGCGCGCCTGCGCGGTGGTGAGGTCGTGCCCCCGGGAAGCGAGCCGACTCAGCACCCGCTCCTCGGCGTGACGGTGGGCGACGAACATCAGGACGGCCGGATGCATCGCGCGCGACTCCTCGCGCGACCAGCGGGGCTCCGCCTGGGGAGCTCTTGACATCAGTCAGCCTCTCTGACGATAGTGGTAAGCCAATCTTACCAATCCCGCCGAGGGGGTGGCCCCATGTCGCTCCGCACCACCCTGCGACCGATGCCGGCCGACGAGGTGTGGCGCCACGTGCACGCCGAGCGCCGCAGCCTCGCCGCCACCCTGGCCACGCTGAGCGAGGACGAGTGGGAGCATCCCTCGCTCTGTACCGGCTGGACCGTCCGGGACGTCGCCGCCCACGTGATCGCCAACCCCCAGTTGCGTCCCCGCGACGTCGCCGCCCTCTTCCTGCGCAACCTGGGGCGGAGCTACGACGAGATGATCTACCGCGACGTGTTGGAGCGTGGCCGGCAGCCGGCCGCACGGATCCTCGCCGACTTCGAGAAGTACGCCGACTCGCGCGCCAAGGTGGCCACGACGACCGTGGTGGAGCCCCTGGTCGACGCCCTGGTCCACCACCAGGACGTCGTGCGCCCGCTGGGGCGACGGCACGAGATGCCGGCCGCCGCCGCCGCGGTGGCCGCCGACCGGTGCCGTCTGCTCGCCCGGCTGATGGGCAGCCGCGAGATCGTGCGGTCGGTGCGCATGGTGGCCACCGACACGGAGTGGAGCCGCGGTCGCGGACCCACCCTCGCCGGCCCGGTGCAGGAGCTGCTGATGGTCTGCGCGGGGCGGCTCGGCGCCGCCCGGGAGCTCTCCGGCGACGGGCTGGAGGCGCTGTCCTCGGCGGCCGGGGTCAGGCCTGACCGTCGAACATCGAGGTGACGGAGCCGTCCTCGAAGACCTCGCGGATCGCCCGCGAGAGCAGCGGGGCGATCGAGAGCGTGGTCAGCTTGTCGAACTGCTTGTCCTCGGGGATCGGCAGCGTGTTGGTGACGACCACCTCGGTGGCCACGCAGTTCTTCAGGCGGTCGACCGCCGGGTCGGAGAGGATCGCGTGGGTTGCCGCGATGACCACGCCGCTCGCCCCCGCCTCCATGCACGCCTCGGCGGCCTTCACGATGGTGCCGCCGGTGTCGATCATGTCGTCGGTCAGCACCGCGACCCGGCCGGCGACGTCGCCGACCACACGGTTGGCGACGGTCTCGTTGGGCCGGTCGGTGCGACGGGTCTTGTGGATGAAGGCCAGCGGCACTCCCCCGAGGCGGGCCGACCAGCGCTCGGCCACCTTGATCCGACCGGCGTCCGGGGAGACCACGGCGAGCTGCTGGGTGCCGTACTTCTCCTTGACGTAGTCGGTGAGGATCGTGATGGCCATCAGGTGGTCGACCGGGCCGTCGAAGAAGCCCTGGATCTGGTCGGAGTGCAGGTCGACGGTGATCAGCCGGTCGGCACCGGCGGTCTTGAAGAGGTCGGCGATCAGCCGGGCCGAGATCGGCTCGCGACCGCGGTGCTTCTTGTCCTGGCGGGCGTAGCCGTAGAAGGGCATGACGACCGTGATCCGCTTGGCCGAGGCGCGCTTGAGCGCGTCGACCATGATCAGGTGCTCCATCATCCACTCGTTGATCGGCGAGGTGTGGCTCTGGATGACGAAGGCGTCGCACCCCCGCACCGACTCCTCGTAGCGGACGTAGATCTCGCCGTTGGCGAAGCCGTACGCCGACTGTGGCACCAGCCCGCTGCCGAGGAGGTCGGCGACCTCGACGGCCAGCTCCGGGTGGGCTCGGCCACTGAAGACCATCAGGTTCTTCTCCGTGGTGCGCTTCATTCCGCTCACGGCGAGACTCCTCGGGGGGGTGAGGTGAGACCAGGTGGAACAGGCCCGTACCGACAGATTGTGGCTCACGCACCAACCCCGGCCCAACCCCGGGGTCTCCGGTGGGACGGGCCGCGTCCGCTAGGAGGCCCCTGACCCCGGCTCGCCGTCCGCCTCGCCCTCGCCGGGCACGACCCCGCCCTGCGCGGCCTCGGCCTGCGGCGTCCCGGAGCGGCGCGAGACGACCCAGCCCTCGATGTTGCGCTGAGGGCCGGCGGAGACCGCGAGCGCGCCGGGCGGCACGTCCTTGCGCACCACGGTCCCGCCCCCGGTCGCCGCGCCGTCGCCGATGCTCACCGGGGCCACGAAGGTGTTGTTGGAACCGGTGCGCGCGTGCCGCCCCACCACGGTCCGGTGCTTGGCCACCCCGTCGTAGTTGGCCACGATGGTGCCGGCGCCGATGTTGGTCCCCTCCCCGATCTCTGCGTCACCCACGTAGGACAGGTGTGGGACCTTGGCGCCGGGCCCGATGTCGGAGTTCTTGGTCTCCACGAAGGCGCCGATCTTGCCGTCAGCGCCCAGCTTGGTCCCGGGGCGCAGGTAGGAGAAAGGGCCCACGTTGGCCCGGTCCCCCACCACCGCCAGCTCGGCGTGGGTGCGCACCACCCGGGCGCCGACCCCGACCTCGCAGTCCTTGAGGGTGGAGTCGGGGCCGACCACCGCGTCCTCGCGCACGACGGTGGCGCCCAGCAGCTGGGTGCCGGGCAGCAGCGTGACATCGGGCTCGAGGACCACGTCGGCGTCGATCCAGGTGGTCGCCGGGTCCATCACGGTGACCCCCTCGCGCATCCACCGGGTGACGATGCGGCGGTTGAGCTCGCGGCCGAGCTCGGCGAGCTGGGCCCGGTCGTTGGCCCCCTCGGTCTGGCGTACGTCGTCGACGACGTAGGCGCCCACCCGCAGCCCGGCCTCGCGCGCGATCCCGACCGCGTCGGTGAGGTAGTACTCGCCCTTGGCGTTGTCGTTGCGGATCCGGCCGAGGGCGTCGGTGAGGAAGCCGGCGTCGAAGGCGAGGATGCCGGAGTTGATCTCCCGGATCGCCCGCTGTCCGGCGTCGGCCTCCTTCTCCTCGACGATGGCCTCGACGTCACCGCTCTCGTCGCGCACGATGCGGCCGTAGCCGGTGGGGTCCTCCACGACCCCGGTGAGGATGCTCACCGCGCGACGCGAGGCGACGTGGTCGGCCACGAAGTCGCGCAGGCTCTGGCCGTCGAGGAGGGGGGTGTCGCCCGCGGCCACCACCACGGTGCCCTCGTGGACGTGGGCCGCCTCGCAGGCCACCCGGACGGCGTGCCCGGTGCCCTCCTGGGTCTCCTGGACCGCCAGCACCGCGTCGGGCACCAGCTGCTGGATGTGCGGGCCGACCTGCTCGCGCTGGTGACCGACGACGGCGACGACCCGCGACGGCTCCATCGCCTGCACGGCACTGAGCACGTGGCCGATCATCGAGCGTCCACCGACCGGGTGCAGCACCTTCATGGTCTTGGACTTCATGCGGGTGCCCCCGCCGGCGGCGAGGACGATCACTGTGAGGTTGTCCATGAACACGCAGCCTAGAGGGCGGCGAGTTGGCCGAACGCCTGACAAGGAGGGCGCGGGTCGGCCAGACTCCGGGACCAAGGTCCCTCCCCCACGCAACCGACCCCCTGATCGCCCTCTCGCCCGTATCCTCCCCGCCTCTCTCGGCCACTCCCCTCGGAGACTCGATGTTCCCGCGCCGTCGCGCCGCCACCTCCACCACCACCGTGCTCCTCATGCTGCTCGGGCTGCTCGGGCTCACCGCCCCGGCGGCCCCGGCCGCCCTCGCGGCACCGACCACCCCCAGCGGCTCGATCACCGGCCCGGGTGACGCGGACCGCCGCGAGCGCTACGTCGTCGAGCTCGCGTCGGCGCCCGTGCCGGCCCGCCCGGCGGGCACCCCCCCGGCCGCCCAGCTCCGGGAGATCCGTGCCGAGCAGTCCGCGGCGCTGCGCGAGGTGCGCGAGATCGTCGGCGGCACCCCTGGCGTGGAGAGGCGCTTCACCCGCGCGCTCAACGGCTTCACCGTGGAGCTGACCGGCGCCCAGGCCGCCGACGTCGCCAGGCTGCCCGACGTCGTCGCGGTGGTCGTCGACGAGGCCTTCGCGCCCGACACCGACCGCGGCCCTGCCCACGTCGGCGCGCCGGCGGTCTGGGACGGCACGGCCGGTGGGCTCGCCGTCCGTGGCGAGGGGGTCGTCGTCGGCGTCCTGGACAGCGGCATCAACCCGTCCAACCCGTCGTTCGCCGAGACGGTCCCCGTCGCCGCCGGCGGCGACGGCCACGTGGTCACCAACCCCCGCGGCCGCTACTACGGCCGTTGCCACCCCACCCACGCCCAGTACGACGCCGCCTTCCCCTGCAACGGCAAGCTGATCGGCGCCTACGACTTCGACGAGGACGTCGACCTCTTCGACGGCAACGCGCACGGCACCCACACCGCCTCGACGGCCGCCGGCAATCAGGTCGAGCTGCCCAACGGGCTGCCCCTCAGCGGGGTCGCGCCGCACGCCAACGTCATCGCCTACGACGTGTGCAACAACACCAGTGCCGGCTGCTTCCAGTTGATGATGCTGGCCGCGATCGAGCAGGCGATCCTGGACGACGTCGACGTCCTCAACCACTCGATCAGCTCCAGCAACACCTCCCCCTGGGCGGACCTGAAGACCCGGGCCTTCCTCAACGCCCGCGCCGCGGGCATCCACGTGGCGGTCTCGGCCGGCAACTCCGGCCCCGGCGCGGGGACCATCACCTCCACGGCCGCCGCGCCCTGGGTCACCTCCGTCGGCAACCTGGACCACGGCCGCCAGTTCCGCACCACGCTCACCTCGATCACCGCAGACGGCGGCGCGACCCTCGGAGCCCTCCAGGGCCTGGCCTGGGGCGGCGAGACGGCCGCTGCGGCACCGCTGGTGCTGGCCTCCGCGGTGTCGCACGACGGCTCGGCGTTCTGCCGAGCCGATCGCCTGGACCCCGCCCGGGTCGCCGGCACGCTCGTGGTCTGCGACCGCGGCGGCCTCGAGCCCGACGGCGTCACCAGCCTCTCGCGGACCGGCAAGGCCACGGCGGTGAAGGCCGCGGGCGGGGTCGGGATGGTCCTGGTCGACGTCGCGGCGGGCACCGCACCGGTCGGCGATCTCTACGACCTCCCGGGCGTCCACCTCTCGACGGCCCAGGGCCGGCAGCTCAAAAGCTGGCTCGTCGGCAAGACCGCTCCCCGCGCCCGGCTGGTCAGCGGCGACTTCGTGGACCCTTCCCGTGCCGACGTGCTCAACGTGTCCACCAGCCGTGGGGCGAACGCGTTCACCTCCACCATCACGCCGTCGCTGGCCGCCCCCGGCACCGACATCATCGCCGCCGGGGGGATCGACGACCCGTCCCCCGGTTCCTGGGAGCGGATGACGGGCACCTCCATGGCCAGCCCCCACGTCGCGGGCGCGCTGGCCCTGCTCACCCAGCTGCACCCGACGTGGACGCCGGCGCAGATGCAGTCCGCGATGATGAGCACCGCGCGCAGCGGCGTCCGCGACCACGACGGCACCGCAGCCTCGCCGTTCGAGACCGGGTCCGGCAGCCTCGACGTCTCCCGGGCCGCCCGGGCCGGCCTGCTCTTCGACGTCACCGAGGCGGAGTACCGCGCCGCCGACCCCGCCCTCGGCGGTGACCCGAGCACCCTCAACCTGCCGAGCATGGCGGCCGACCGCTGCATCGCCTCCTGCTCGTGGGACCGCCGGGCCACGATGACGGCGACGCTGCCAGGGGCCGCGACGACGGTCACCTGGACCGCCACCGTCGAGGGCGCGAGCTCCGGTCTCGCCGTCGAGCTCGCCCAGACCTCGTGGACGGTCTCCGACGGCGGGTGGATCGACCTGGACGTGTCCGCGGACGTCGCCGGCCTGCCGGACGGCTCGTGGGCGTTCGCGACCGTCGTCCTGACCTCCAGCGACCCGCTGACGCCGAGCGCGCGCCTTCCCCTGGCCGTGCGCCCGATGCCCACCGAAGGCCAGCACGACGGCGCGCTGAGCACACGTCGCGACGCCTCCTCGGCCGCGCTCGACGGAGTCCGGGCCCGCACCGGCTCGGCAGTGACCGCGTCGAGCCTGGTTCCCGGTGTCGCCACCTCGCGCACCCTCACCAGCCCGGGTGGCGAGGCCCAGTACGTCGACGTCCCTGCCGGAACGGCCGCCCTGCGGGTCGACCTGACCGACTCGACCGCGGACCAGCTCCAGGTGCTCCTCGGCACCGGTTCGATCACCGACAGCAACGTCAGGTGCCGCAGCACCTCGGCCCCCGGCGACCGGAGCTGCACCGTGACGGACCCGGCGGCCGGGCGGTGGTGGGTCCACACCTCCTACGAAACGTCGGGCGACGACCCGGTGACCGTCACCCAGACCACCTTCATGCCGCGCGCCGACGACGGCACGCTGACCGGAAGCCTCGAGGCCGCGGGCCCCGACGGCAGCAGTGGCGTCCGGGTCGCCTGGGACCAGCCGGACGCCGCCACCGGGCCGTCGTTCGGCCTCCTGCGGATCGGTTCCGGGGGCGGGGTGGCCGACACCGTCCCGCTGCTGGTGACCCGCGCCGGCGACGACGTCACTCTGGCCACGGATCCGGCGGTGGCCCGCCCCTTCGGGACCGTGCGCCACCTCGTGCTGCTCGAGCCCGAGCAGGACGAGGAGGGGGCGGGCTACACGATCTCCGAGGAGCTTCCGGCCGGGACGGCGTACGTGCCCGGCTCGGTCACCGCCGGCGGCAGCCACGCGGACGGCACGGTCACCTGGACCGGCTCCTACGACCAGCTGGCCGCCCTGACCGGCACCGCCTCGGGCCCGGCGCGGCTCTCCTACGAGGTCACCGTCGACGGGGCCGTCGCGACCGGCGGCGTCCTGGGCCGCACGGTCACCCACGCGGTGGACCTGCCCGGCACCGTGGCGGCGCAGGCCACCCAGGACGTCCCCGTCGGGGAGGCCCTGCCCGAGGCAGGCGTGTCGCTGAGCGCCGAGCCGCTCGCACCCACCGCCGACGACCCGGTCACCCTCACCGCCTCGGTCAGCGGTGAGGCCGCCGGGCCCGTCCCGACCGGGTCCGTGACGTTCGCCGTCGACGGCACCCCGGTCGCGACCCGCGACCTGGTCGACGGGCGGGCCCGGCTCGTCCTGCCGCCGTTCGCCACCGCCGGCACCCGGGTGGTGAGTGCGCGCTACGGCGGGGGCCCGGCGCACCGGGCGGGGGCGGCCACGTCGCTCTCCGTCGCCGTCACGGCGGCGGAGCCGACGCCGGGTCCGACACCAGCGCCGACACCAGCGCCGGCCCCAGCGCCGACACCCGTGCCCTCTCCGAACCCGGGTCCGACACCGGGGCCGGTCCCCGGCCCGACCGCGGGTGCGGTCCCCCCGGGGCCGTCCCAGGCTGCTGTGCGGCTGCGCGCCAAGGCCCCGAAGAGGATCCGCCGCGGCGCCAGGGTCAGGGTCGTCGTCACCGTCGCGGCCGCCGGCGTGACCCCCGGCGGGACTGTCCGGGTGACCGTCCGCGGCGCGGTACGGCCGAAGACCTACACGGTCCGGCTCGACAGCCGGGGCAGGGCCCGTCTCCGCCTGGCGCCAGCCAGGGCGGCGGGCCGGATCCGCGGACGCGTGGTCTTCGCCGGCGACGCGATCGTCGCGGGCGGCAGCACCGTCTTCACCGTGCGCGTGGTGCCACGCTGACGCAGCTCCCCGGGTAGGAGTCGAACCTACGTCGCTAGTCCTGATTCAAAGTCAGGCGGGCCCTGCCGGCAGACCAACCGGGGATAGGCGGCCCAGCCTATCGGCGGGCGCGGGCGACGTGATCGCGCACCTCGTCGGCGAGCGCCGGGCCGCCAGGACATGGGGGGTCCGCGGCGAGGGGGCGCGGACGTCTGTCCCGCGCTCTAGGCTCGGGGTGTGGACCTCCCCGTGATGCCGCCGGTGCGGCCGATGCTCGCCAAGTCCGTGTCGTCCGTGCCCACCGCGGGCGGCTTCAGCTTCGAGCCGAAGTGGGACGGCTTCCGCTGCCTGGTCTTCCGCGACGGCGACGAGGTCGAGCTGACCAGCCGCAACACCAAGCCGCTCACCCGCTACTTCCCCGAGCTGGTCGCCGCGATCAAGGAGCAGCTCCCCGACCGCGTCGTCCTCGACGGCGAGCTCTTCGTGGCCCGTCCCACCGCCGAGGGCGGCGAGCGGCTGGAGTTCGAGGTGCTGCAGGAGCGGATCCACCCGGCCGCCTCCCGGGTGAAGATGCTCGCCGAGAGCACCCCCGCCGGCTTCGTGGCCTTCGACCTGCTGGCCCTGGGCGACGACTCCTGGCTCGAGCGGCCCTTCGCCGAGCGGCGGGCCGAGCTGGAGCGGGCACTGGCGGGGCTGGACGGACCGTGCTTCCTGACCCGGACGACCACCGACGTCGCAGTCGCCCAGGAGTGGTTCACGACCTTCGAGGGCGCCGGCCTGGACGGCGTGATCGCGAAGCCGCTGGACGCGGCGTACGCGCCGAACGCCCGCACGATGCTCAAGATCAAGCACGAGCGGACCGCCGACGTGGTGGTCGCGGGGATGCGCGAGCACAAGACCTCCACCCCCGAGCGCCGGCTGCTGGGCAGCCTGCTCCTCGGCCTCTTCGACGACGGGGCCGACGGCGAGCCCCGGCTGCAGCACGTCGGCGTCAGCGCCAGCTTCACCGAGAAGCGCCGCGCCGAGCTCTGGGACGAGATGCAGCCGCTGGTCTGCGACCCCGAGGAGCACCCGTGGGGCGAGTGGAGCCAGTGGGCGGTCGCCAACCCGGACCGGATCCCCGGCACCAAGAGCCGCTGGAGCGCCGACAAGGACCTCGGTTTCGTGGCGCTGCGGCCTGAGCGGGTGCTCGAGGTGAAGTACGACCACATGGAGGGGCGCCGGTTCCGGCACACCGCCCACTTCAAGCGCTGGCGGCCCGACCGGGACCCGGAGTCGTGCGACTACCGGCAACTGGAGGAGCCCGTGCGCTACGACCTCGCTAGGATCCTGGGCACAGACTCCGAAGGGTGAGGTGGCATGAGCCAGAGCGGCGACAGCACGCGCAACGAGCGGATCGACGACGGCATCGGCACCTACGACGTGGTGATCCTCGCCGAGCACGAGGTGAGCGCCAGTGACGCGCAGCAGATCCACAGCCTGCACGAGGAGATCGTCGACGAGGTCGTCTACCACGTGCTGATCCCGATCGAGGACGCCGCGGCGCGCGTCGAGGCGGCGATGGGCACCCTCGGCACCGGAGAGCTGCTGGCCGCCCCCGCGGTGATGACCGACTTCGACTACGAGGCCGTCCGCCACGAGTGCGAGGACCGCGCGGCCCAGGAGCTGACCACCAGCCTCGCGGCCCTCTCCTCGACCGGCGCCCGCGCGGTCGGCAAGGCCATCACCGACCCGCCGGTGGACGCGCTCGAGGCCCTGGTGAAGCAGGTCGACGGGCGGGAGGTCATCATCCTGACCCGGCCCCACGTGGTCGCGGAGTTCTTCCACGTCGACTGGTCCTCGCGGGCCCGTCGCAAGATCGGGGTCCCGGTCCTCCACCTGCTGGAGCAGGAGAACTTCGACGAGCAGGCCGGCGGCGGCGAGGGCGTCACCGGGCTCTGATGCGGCGGCTCCTGCGGCGACGCGCCGGCGACCGGCTGCGCATCGCCTTCCTGGTCCTCAACCTGGACGGCATGGGCGGCACCTCCCGCTCGGCGATCACCCAGGCGGGCGCGCTCGCCGCCCGGCACGACGTCAGCCTGGTCAGCGTCACCCGCACCGCCGACGCCCCGCACTACGCCGTCGACCCCCGCGTCGAGGTCCGCTACCTGGCCGACCTGCGCACCCCGCACCCCGACGGGCTCGACCGGCGTCCGTCGGTGCTGGTCCCGGCGCGGTGGGACGGGCAGTTCTCCGCGCTCACCGACGCCGCCCTCACCGCGGCCCTGCCCGACCTCGACGTCGACGTGCTGGTCACGGTCACCCCGGCGCTGCTCGCCGCCGCCGTCCAGCTCACCCCCGACCGGGTGGCGGTGGTCCACCAGGAGCACCGCTCCTCGGCCGACCGGGTGGGTGGCATGGAGCCGCTGCTCGCCTTCGCCCCGCGGGCCGACGCGGTGGCCCTGCTCACCGAGTCGTCGGCCGCCTGGCTGGCCCACGAGCTGGGTCCGGTCGCCCCCGAGCTGCTGGTGATGCCCAACCCGCTGCCGGCGGCCCCGCAGCCGCGCTCCGCGCTCGACGGGCGCCTGGTGGTGGCGGCGGGCAGGATCGTCGCGGAGAAGCAGTTCATCCACCTCGTGCGCGCCTTCGGCCGCCTCGACGCCCCCGGCTGGCGGCTGCGGATCCTCGGCGACGGCCCGCTGCGCGGCGAGCTGCTGGCCCAGGTCGCCAAGCTCGGCCTCGAGGACCGGGTCGAGCTCCCGGGAGCCGTCGACGACATGCGCGCCGAGTGGGCGGCCGCCTCCGTCTGCGCTCTCAGCTCGCGGACCGAGGGCTTCCCGCTGGTCGCCCAGGAGGCGATGTCGGCCGGGGTCCCCGTGGTCACCTACGACTGCCCCTCGGGCCCGCGAGAGCTCGTGGAGCACGAGGTGAGCGGGCTGCTGGTCAGCGCCGGCGCCAAGGCGGGGCTCGCCTCGGCGCTGGGTCGCCTGACCGCCGACGAGGAGCTGCTGCAGCGCCTCGGGAAGGGCGCCCACGACGCCGCCCAGGCCTATCACCCCGAGGTGATCGCCGCCCGCTGGGAGGAGGTCTTCACCCGGGTCGCCGGCCGCCGCGAGGGGCGCAGCCGGATGGAGGCCGCGGCCGCCGCCGGGCCGCCCGGCTCCCGGCTCCGCGTCGGTCGGCACACCCAGGAGCGCGCCCCCGGGGTCGCCGTCCCGCTGGTGACCCCCGAGGAGTCGCGCCGCGAGGCGCTGGACCTGCTGGTCGCCGCCGCGGCCGGGTTCGACGGGTGGTTCGTGGTGCCCCCGCACGGGGCTGACCCCACCACGGTGGTGGTCCCCGCCGAGCACCGGCAGGGCGTCCTCTCCCGCCTGGTCGGGGCGCCGGACCACCTCTCGCTCCTCGACCCCGGCGACCACGGGTGGCCCGAGCGACGGCTGCCGGTCGCGGAGATGGTGGCCCTCCAGTCGCGGGCGATGACCGCCCGGCTGGCGCTGGAGCCCTGGCCGCGGGGCGAGGACGGCCGGCCCAGCCACCTGCGCGGAGCCGGCGCCTGGCTGGAGTTCTGGGACCGCGACGGCGACCTGCTGGTGGCCCCCCGGCTCCCGGCCTACGCGGCCGAGGTGCCGGTCGGCGCGGCGACCGCGACCGCGACCGTGCACGAGCGCGAGGTGCCGACGCTGCCGCTGATGGCCGCGCCCCGGGTCGACGAGTGCCGCTTCCCGGTGGACGTCGTCTACACCTGGGTCGACGCCGAGGATCCCGCCTGGAACGCCGCTCGCCAGGCCCGGCTGGAGCGGGCCGACGGGACGGAGCGGCGCCGGGAGGCCAGCGGGCACGCCCGCTTCCGCAGCTGGGACGAGCTGCGCTACTCGATGCGCAGCGTCCACCTCTTCGCGCCGTGGGTGCGCACCATCCACCTCGTCACCGCCGGCCAGCGCCCGGCGTGGCTGGCCGACGAGGCCCTGGAGTCGGGCCGGGTCCGGCTGGTCGACCACCGCGAGATCCTGCCGGCCGACGCCCTGCCCACCTTCAACTCCCAGGCGATCGAGACCGGGCTGCACCGGGTGCCCGGCCTGGCCGAGCACTTCGTCTACCTCAACGACGACGTCTTCCTCGGCCGGCCGCTCGGGCCCGAGGCGTTCTTCTCCCCCGGCGGCGACTTCGCGGCGTTCGTCGCCGACGGCCTGATCGGGCTGCCGACCGACGACCCCGAGCAGCTGCGGCCCTTCCTCCAGGCCGCGGCCAACAACCGCCGGCTGCTGCAGGCGGAGCTGGGGGTGACCATCACCCGGGTGATGGCGCACTCCCCGCACCCGCACCGCGTCTCGGTGCTCACCGAGGTCGCCGAGCGCTACGCCGCCGCGGTGGACGCCACCGCGCACGCCCCCTTCCGCTCACCGACCGACGTCTCGATGCTCAGCTCCCTGGCCCAGCACCACGGGCTGGCCACCGGCACCGCCTACGCCGGTCGGGCCGAGCACGCCTTCATCGACCTGAGCAACGCCCGGGTGGAGCGGCAGCTGCGTCAGCTGCGTGCCCGGGACAAGGACTTCTTCTGCGTCGGCGACCACCACGACTTCGCGCTCGACGCCGAGGAGGTCGACCGGGTGCTCGGGGAGTTCCTGGAGCACTACTTCCCGGTCCCCGCCCCCTGGGAGCGCTGAGCGCCGCAGCGGAGAGGCTCCGCGAGGTTGGGGCCGGGGTCAGCGACCGCGGAGCCGGGCGACCAGCCGGTTGGGCAGCGAGCGGCGCAGCGCGGCGTTCTCCGCGCGGAGCTCCTCAACCTCGCGGCGCACCTGCGCCAGCTCGGCCTCCTTGTTGCGTCGCACCTCGCGGCGACCCGCGGTGACCCGCGCCGTGGTGGCGTCCATCGCCATCGCCTCGGCGTGCTCGAACATCTCGGCGTACTTCTCCCGCAGCTCGCCGAGCTCGGCGAGGGCGCGGTCGTCGTGCGGGGTCTCGACCAGCGTGTTCATCGCCTGCCAGGTGCGCTCGGCGAGGTCGCGCAGGGCGGCCGGCACGGCGAGGTCGTCCCAGGTGATCGCCGACCGGTTGAGCCGGGCGTCGATGAAGTCGTCGACCTCGTGGTGGGCGCGGTCGGACAGGTCGGCGGAGTAGACCAGCCCCAGCTGCTCGCCGGCCCGCGCCATCGCCGTGCGCCAGTCCTCGATCAGCTCCGGGTAGCGGACGAAGGCCCGCGCCTGCTCCCGGGTGGCGAGCTCGGTCAGGTGGGCGGCGTTGACCCAGGCGGCCACGTTGGCCGTCTCGCGCTGGCGCCGGAACTTCGGCGTCTGCTCGGTCAGGTAGGCGGTGTCGCGCGAGCGCACCACCTCGGTGGGGTGGCGCAGCATGGTGAGCGTGACCACGTCGGCCCCCAGACCGGCGGCCACCTCGGTCCAGACCGGGAGGATCCAGAAGGCGCGCGGGTCCTTGACCAGGATCTGGCCCTGGTGCAGCGCGGGGTCGAGCTGCTCGCCGAGCCACTCGCGCAGGCGGGCCTCCACCTCGGGGGCGGAGCCGGCCGCGATCGCGATCTCGGCGGCGTCCGGGCGGGTGTCGATGGTGCGCACCGGGACGGGGTTGAGGACGTCCTTGTGGAACTCGGTGACCCACAGCGGCTCGTAGTAGCCGCGCGGGTTGGCGTCGTCCGCGGGCACCTCGGGCTGGGGGATGTGGAGCCCGAGCCGCTTGAGGGTGCCGGCGACGCTGCTGGTCCCGCTGCGGCCCGAGCCGGTGACCAGGACGAGCTTGGGGCGGTTGGGAGGAGTCACGGGGTGCAGGCTAGTCGGTGCCCGGGGTCGCACCGGCGCCGCGGCCGAGCTCGGCGACCACGTCCAGGTGGCCGGCGTGGCGGGCGTACTCGGTCAGCACGTGGAAGCAGATCCACTCCAGGGTCGGGGGGTGCTCGGTGAACCGCCCCCCGACCGCCGCGCGGGCCGTCAGGGGATGCTCGCGGAGGATCTGCCGGGTTTGCTCGGCCACGGCCTCGATGCGTTCCGCGAGCCGTTCGGCCGTGACGGCGTCCGGGACCTCCCAGCGCGCGTCCCCGCGCACCTCGTGGGGGTCGTCGGGTCGCTGCGGGTCCTCGGTGTTCCAGTCGCCCCACGGGTCGCGGACCGGCTCGGCGAGGAAGCCCCAGACGAACCAGCGCTGCTCCACGTGCATCAGGTGCGAGAGCAGCTCGAGGGGCGACCAGCCCGACGGCACGAGGACCCGGCGCCGCTCGCCGGCGTGCATCTCCAGGACCGTCGTCACGACGTCGGCGCGGAGCCAGTCGAGGTAGTCGCTCCACCGCTCCGCACCGGCGGCCCCGAACCGGCCCGGCTCGTGCCGGCCGCCGGGCGCCCGGCCCTCCCCGCTCACGGCTCGACCCGGTTGCCGTCGTCGTCCCAGTGCTCGGCGACCTTCTTGCTCGGCTGCACCCGGGGCGGCTCGCCCGGCATCTTGGGGTGGTCGGGCGGGTAGTTGAGCTCGCGCGGGTCGGCCTCCCACAGCTCGAGCAGCGGAGCGAGGTCGTGGGCGACGTCGTCGATCTCGCGCCACGGGTCGCCGGAGGAGGCCAGCCGCTCCGGCACGGTGAGGAGGTTGAAGGCCCGCGGGTCCTTGACGTCGTCCAGCTCCTCCCAGGCGACCGGGGTGGAGACCGGAGCCCCGGGCAGCGGCCGCAGGGAGTATGCCGAGGCGATGGTGCGGTCGCGGGTGTTCTGGTTGTAGTCGACGAAGATCCGCTCGCCCCGCTCCTCCTTCCACCAGGCGGTGGTCACGCCGTCGTCGTGCTTCTCCAGCTCGCGGCCGAGGGCGATGGCGGCGTGCCGGACGTCGGGGAACTCCCACTCGGGACGGATGCGGGCGAAGACGTGGAGCCCCCGGTTGCCGCTGGTCTTGACGAACGGCCGGATGCCGAGACCGGTGAGCAGCTCGCGGGCGACCTGCGCCACCCGCACCACGTCGCCGAACGAGGTGCCGGGCTGCGGATCGAGGTCGATGCGCAGCTCGTCGGGACGGTCCACGTCGGCGCTCCGCACCGGCCACGGGTGGAAGGTGAGGGTGCCCATGTGGGCGCACCACACGGCCACCGCGACCTCGGTCGGGCAGATCTCCCGCGCCGTGCGCCCGGAGGGGAAGGTGATCTCCACCGACTCGATCCAGTCGGGCGCCCCCTTGGCGATCCGCTTCTGGTAGAACGCCTCGGCGTCCTTGTCCTGCGGCCCGGTCGCCAGCTGGAAGCCCTCACGCACGCCCGAGGGCCACCGCTCCAGCGCGGTGGGCCGGTCGCGCAGGGCCCGCATCAGGCCCTCCCCGACGTCGGCGAAGTACTGAGCGACCTCGACCTTGGTGATCGCGGGCGTCCCCTCGGTCGCCTCGTAGATCACCCGCTCGGGGGAGGAGACCCGGACCTCCCGCTCCCCCGCCTGCACAAACGCCTCCGCCGCCTTCGCCATGGGCCCATCATGGCCTCCGGCGGCGACAGGGGCCACCACGCGATGGATACCCTCTGCCCATGGGCTACCAGGTGGAGAAGACCGACGAGCAGTGGCGCGCAGAGCTGACCCCCGAGGAGTACGCCGTGCTCCGCCAGGCGGGCACCGAGCGCGCCTTCACCGGTGAGTACAACGACACCGACACCCCCGGCACCTACTCCTGCCGCGCCTGCGGGCACGAGCTCTTCGAGGCCCAGACCAAGTTCCACTCCGGGTGCGGCTGGCCCAGCTTCTACGAGCCGCTGACCGACACCATCGAGTACATCGAGGACACCTCCCACGGCATGAAGCGGGTGGAGGTGCGCTGCGCCAGCTGCGGCTCCCACCTGGGCCACGTCTTCCCGGACGGCTACGGCACGCCCACCGGCGACCGCTACTGCATCAACTCGCTCAGCCTCACCCTGAAGCCGGCGCAGGACGCCTCGCCCTCGCAGTGAGCCCGATCCGGCGGCCGTCGACCGCCGCCGCGTCGAGATGCCTCGCCTGATCCTCCGGCTCCACAGCTCGGGGTGACTAGGTCTTCCTGGCGAGCCTGACCGCTAGGGAGTGAAGGCGGGCACGCAAGAGCCGCTGCAGCAGCGCCGGGTACAGGTGCAGGGGCAGCCCGAGGGCCGCCAGCCACACCGCGCCGCGCCATTGCCCTGCCGAGAGGACGCCGAGAGCCACGGCCGCCGCAACGAGAAGGCAGATGCTGTGGCCGACCTCGGAGCGACGTGTGTGCTGCTCGAGCTCATCCAGGCCCTCCCGCGTGCCGTCGAACCCCCGTTCCCTCGCGATGACCCGGTTCCATCCGATGACGTCGAGCAGCTTCCCGAACAGTCGGACCCCCAGTGCCGGGTAGAGCCGCACCTCCCAGGGCCTGACCCGGAGCCACCCGTGGTCCGGGATCCGTACCCGCGGGCCGACGACCGAGGACACCCACGCCATCAGGATGAAATGAGTGACCCAGGCGAAGGCGAACCCGGTCGGGCCGATGAAGGCCCACGCCGCTGCGATGCCTCCGGCCGCGAGTGCCGTGGTCAGCGACGCGACCAGCATGACGCGCGCTGACGTGAGGGGGTGGGACACGCGAGAAGGCTATAGAGGCCGGATCGGGTGCCGGGACAGGTGACTCCCTCAGCGCTCGCAGCCCTTCCTCACCTCGGCCCGGCAGCTGTCCGTGCCGCGGAAGCCGTGCGCCCAGTCGCGGCCCGGGCCACCGATCAGGCGGTCGTCGCCCCATGCGCCGCCGAGGCTGTCGCGGCCCCGGCCGCCCGCGAAGTCCGCCCGCTTGTTGCGGCAGGTCTCGGAGAAGTCGAAGTACTCGTAGAAGATGTCCGGGAACACCCGGACCCGGTCGCGACCCGCGAGGGCCCGGACCTTCATCCGGCAGCCCTCCACGTAGATCCGGTCGGCCCGCGAGCTGCCGCGGACCGTCACGTCGCGCGCCAGAGCGTAGATCCCGGCGAACCCGTCGATCTGCACGTCGGCGCCCGGGCGGCCCACGTCGACCCGGCCCCGGCCGAGGTCGACCGCCATCCGGCGGGAGTCGCTGCCGATCTGCAGGTCGTTGCGGCCGGAGCCGCCGGCGAGGCGTCCGGTGGGTCGGGTGACCTCCATGATCGCCATCCGGTCGTCGCCGCCGCCCAGCTCGACGTCGTAAGCCGTGTGGCCGCCGGGGTCGGTGGCCAGGTAGAGGACGTCGCCGCCGCCGTGACCGCGGTAGGTGAACGACTCCGGCGCCGGCCCGTACAGGGTCACCTCGTCGAACCCGGCCCAGTCGAGCCACCGGGCGCCGTCGTCGGTGGCCGTCCGGGCGGCGGCGTCCAGCACGTAGTCGCCGCCGTCTCCGACCAGGTAGAGGACGTCGTAGGCCCGGTGACCGCTCCCCGGCCCCGCGTCGGGTCGCGCGGTGGCCGAGAGTCCCGCCCAGTTCAGGCTGTCGGGCCCGGCACCGAGCTCGACCACGTCCTCGTTGACCGCCGCCCCCCGCTGACCGCTGACGACGTGGTCGCCGCCCGCGCCGGTGGAGATGCGGTCCAGGTCGGTGTCGAGGTGCTCGAACTCCGGACCTCGCGCGCCGGCTTCGACCCGGTCCTCCTCGGGCCCCCCGAGGAACTCGTCCGCCCCGGCGCCCAGGACCACGTCGGAGTAGCCCCGCGACGCGCTGGCGTCCACGACGTCGTCGCCCGGGCCGGCGTCGATCGTCACCGAGCTGTAGCGGGGGGTGTCGGTCACGCAGATGACGTCGTTCCCCGCGCCGGTCTCGACCTCCTGGTCGCCCGCGGTGAGGAGCACGTCGTCGCCGGGGGTGCCGGTGCCGCCCACCTGGGTGACGGGCAGCCCCCGGCAGGTCGCCGGGCCCGCCCCGCCCGCCGGCACGGGGAGCCAGCAGGCGGCGAAGGCGGCCAGGACGGCCACCGCGGGGGCGGTGGTGCGACGGGCCATCCGGCCGCGTTCACTGGGGTGCGCGGGGTGCTCGGTCCTGCTCATGGTTCCTCCCGGGTCGTCGTTGCTGGTGTGACGCCCCGCGCGCCCGGAAAGTTGTGCCGCTCAGTCGTCGGCCGGCACGAGCGCGGAGCGGACCTCGACCAGGCCCTCCCCGTGGGCCGCGTCGACCCACTCCTGCAGCGTGCCGTCGTCGTGGACCACGGTCAGCAGCACCCGGTCGCCCCAGGCCGAGGAGCTGAGGACGCCGGGGAGGTCCTGGAGCTGGGTGGTCAGCGCGACGAGCTCGTCCTCGTCGTAGCGCGCCTGCTGGACGCAGAGCGCGCCGCCCCAGCTCTTGCGCAGCGTCGCCTCCGCGCCTGCGGGGTCCTTGGTGACCCGTACGTTGACGATCTGCCGCTTGGGCATGGTGGGGTCGCCGTCCAGCCACGCCTCCGCGTAGCCGGGCAGCTGACCGGCTCGCCGCAGCGTCTCGTCGAGCGCCGCGGACGAGGTCTTCGCCGGGTCCTCGACCCGCCAGCCACCGGCCGGCTCGGGACACGCGGTGCCCGGGGTCTCCTCGACCGTGACGGGCCCGTCGTACAGCGCCACCGGCACCGCCTCGGTGACCTTCAGCGTCTTGCCGTCCCAGGTGCCGGTGAGCGCGAACTGGCCGTACCGCACACTGCCGCTGGTCTCGTGCTCGGGATGGTCCTCCCAGCTCCAGTCGGAGAGCCGCTGCCCGTCGCACTGCGGGGGCTCCGAGGCCGCGACCGCGCCCAGGCAGACGACCGGCAGGTCACCCTGGTCGAGCACCAGGACCGGTCCCCGGGTGGTCACCTGACCCTCGGCCTCGGGCACCTGGGTGGGGGCGGAGGCGACCGCCTCCTCCGCGTCGTCCGGGGTCTCGGCCTCCGTCCCGCATCCGGTCAGCCCGGCGAGGACCAGGGCGAGGACGGGCAGCAGCAGGCGGGGGCGCAGGGGCATGCCCTGATCATGGCATCCTCCGCTCCCCGAGGGGGCCCGGCGACGTGACCGGGGAGAGGCGTCAGGGCAGCCGAGCGAGGAGCTCGGCCACCGAGGCACGGGCGCCGGTGTAGAACGGCACCTCCTCGCGGACGTGCCGCCGAGCGTCGGAGGCCCGCAGGTGGCGCATCAGGTCGACGATGCGGTGCAGCTCGTCGGCCTCGAAGGCGAGCATCCACTCGTAGTCGCCGAGGGCGAAGCTGGCCACGGTGTTGGCGCGGACGTCGGCGAAGCCGCGGGCCATCTGGCCGTGCTCGGAGAGCATCCGGCGGCGCTCGGAGTCCTCGAGCAGGTACCACTCGTAGGAGCGGACGAACGGGTAGACGCAGATGTGGGCGCGGGGATCCTCGTCGGCGAGGAACGCGGGGATGTGGCTGCGGTTGAACTCCGCCGGCCGGTGCAGCGCCATCTGCGACCAGACCGGCTCGAGGCGCCGGCCGAAGGCGGTGCGGCGCAGGGCGTTGTACGCCGCCTGCAGCGGCTCGCTGTCCGCGGCGTGCCACCAGACCATCAGGTCGGCGTCGGCCCGCAGCCCGCTCACGTCGTAGGTGCCGCGGACCACCACCCCGTCGGCCGCCAGCTTGGCGAACAGCTCCTCGACCTCGGCCGCCTCGGCGGCCCGGTCGGCGTCGCCGAGCAGGTCCCGCAGCTTGAAGACCGACCACATCGTGTAGCGGATCGAGTCGTTGAGCTCGTTGATGCGCGCGGCGTTGCTCTGGCCGGCGGTGGTCTGCTCCGGGGTGGTGTCGGTCATGTCCCCCATTGTGCGCTGGTGACGCAGACCACAGCACCCGGCCCCGGCCGGGACGCGGTGAGACCCACCTGACAGATGGCGTGGGGCCTGCCATCCTTGCCAGCGGCCCGTGGGGAGCGGGCCGGACCTGGGAGGGTTACCGATGAAGGCTCTTGTGCGACCCCTGACCGTGTGCGCACTGCTCACCGCCCTGACCCTGACCGGGTGCGGTGGCGAGGACGAGCCGGCGGAGCAGGCGGGCTCCGGCGCCGCGGGCGACCCGACGCCGGCCGACGCGGACGCCGGCAAGACCGACAAGGGCGGCAAGGGCGGCAAGGGCGGCAAGGGCGGCAAGAAGCCGAAGGCCCAGAAGCTGCCCGCGGACTTCCCGGCGGAGGTGCCCCTGGCTGACGGCCTCGTCTCCGTCGCCGGCAAGGAGGCCGGGACCTGGCTGGTGCAGGTGGAGGTCGAGGCGCCGTACGAGGAGGTCCGCGACAGCGCGATCGACCAGCTGCTGGGCGCGGGCTTCACCGAGGAGACCCGCAGCGAGGCCGGGGAGAGCAGCGTGATGCTCACGGCCACCGGCGCCGGGTACGACGTCACGCTGACGGTCGCCGAGACCGGCGACGCCAGCACGGTGCTCTACGCCGTGACCTCGGCCTGACCGCAACGGGCACCGAAGGTCGGACACGCGGGGCGGCGACCCGCCTAGCGTGGCCGACATGATCACCGCGCTCAACCAGGTCGTCGACGCGGTCGAGGAGCACCTCGACCGCGAGCTCGACGTCCCCGCCCTCGCCCGGCGGCTCGCCACCACCGAGTACCACCTGCGGCGGATGTTCTCCGCCCTCGCCGGGATGCCGTTGTCGGACTACGTGCGCCGGCGTCGGATGACGGCAGCGGCGCACGACCTGCTGGCGGGGAACGACGACCTGCTCACCGTGGCCGTCCGCTACGGCTACGGCTCGGCCGAGGCGTTCGGTCGCGCCTTCCGCAGCGTCCACGGCGCCACCCCCGGCGCCGTACGACGTGACGGTGGGCCGCTGCGCGCCCAGACCCCGCTCCGCTTCCGCCTCTCTGTCGAAGGGAGGTCTCCGATGGAGACCCGCCTCGTCCAGCGCCCTGCCTTCCGGCTCGTGGGCCATGCCGCCCGCGTCCCGCTCCTCCACCGCGGGATCAACCCGCACATCCAGCGGCACGTCACCTCGCTCCCGGCGCAGGAGCACCGGCGCCTGAAGGAGATGTCCGACGGCGAACCGGCGGGCCTCCTCCAGGTCATGGCGGACCTGGATCCGGACGGCCGGGAGGACACCGAGCTGACCTACCTGCACGGGGTGGTGAGCAGTCGGCACGCCCCGGACCTCGACGTCCTCGAGGTGCCCGCGCTGACCTGGGCCGTCTTCCGGACCAGCGGCAGCCATCCCTCGGTGCTGCAGGAGACCTGGGCGGCCACGGCCACCGAGTGGTTCCCCTCCAACCCGTGGCGACTGGTGCCCGGCCCCTCGATCGTGGCGATCCTGGAACGTGCCGAGGACTTCTCGACCGCCACCTGCGAGCTCTGGCTGCCGGTCGAGCCGGGCTGAGCCACCCGTCGCCGGACTTGCCTCGCCGGGACGTGCCTCGCCGGGACCTGCACAGGACCTTCACGGCTTCGCCACCACTCGCGACCGCCACCGCTCCTACGGTGGTGACATGTCACCGAAGAGCGCCTACCGCCTCGGACTCGCCCTGGCCGTCGCCACTCCCCTGGTGCTGCTGCTCACCGCCGGCGCCCTCGGCATCATCGGGTCCGGGGGCAGGCAGGATCGGGTCTACGTCGTGGTCCTGGCCGTCGTCCTGCTGGGCTCAGCCCTGGCCAGGCTGCGCGCCCCCGCCATGGTGCTGGTCATGCTGGCCAGCGCCCTGACCCAGGCGGTGGTGACGGCGACCGTGCTCCTCGCCGGGGTGCACGAGGACGTCGGAGGGGAGGTCGGCGACCTCCTCGGCGTCAACGCCATGTTCGTGGCGCTCTTGATCGCCGCCGCCTGGCTCTTCCACCTCTCAGCACGCCCGGCCGTCTCCGCGCCGGCGCGCGGGTGAAGCCGGTCAGACGCGTCGGCTGAAACGGACGCCGCCGTCGGGAAGCCTGTGGGTGGCGTGTCCCGGGTCGTGGGCCCGATGGTGGTGGAAGGGGCAGAGGAAGAGCAGGTCGCGCAGATCGGTCTGCCTGCTGATCGCCCAGGGTTCGTTCTGGTGATGGGCTTTGGTCTTGCCCGGGTTTCACGGACAGTTACTTGATGATGCTGCGTAGGAACGGGGTGGGACGTAGCCCAGGGATGA
>NZ_JBZAJA010000006.1:0-282391 GCF_058215795.1 Nocardioides sp. Z40_12 | reverse complement strand
TTCTCCAACAAGATCGTCGGGTACTCCATCGACTCGAGGATGAAGTCGTCGCTGGCACAGGCAGCGATGCGGAACGCGATCGCGCTCCGTTCGCCCGTCGGGACCGTTTGTCATTTCGACAGGGGCGGTCAATTTCGTGCCAAGCGCACCCAGCAGCTCTTGGAGAACAACGGCCTGGTCGGGTCGATGGGCCGCTCCTACGGGGCCGGGGACAACGCCAGCATGGAGAGCTTCTTCGCGCTCCTGCAGAAGAACGTGCTCAACAGCCGCCGGTGGGACACCCGCGACGAGCTGCGGCTCGAGATGGTCCGCTGGATCGAAACGAAGTACAACCGCCGCCGACGACAGCGAGGACTTGGCAGGCTTACGCCCGTCGAGTTTGAGATGATCTACGCGGCCTGAACACCGCAACCGCTACGCGTCAACCAAAGCGGGGCCAGTCCCCCACGCTCGAGCGGCACATGAGTAACTGGCACGCCGCTTACGAGGTCGGCAAGGAAGCGGGCATCCGGAAGCTGCACTGACGACTGTCCCAGGCGTCGCCCCCCGAGCCCATTGACGGTCGGGGGCGGCGCTGTTGGGTCCTAACCCTCGTCCGAGGGTGTGCTGGGCAGCCGCGGCGGGTCGCCACGGAAGTCCCCGCGAGCCTTTAGGAGCGCGCGCTTGTACTTCTCGTCGCCGCTGCCCTTAAAGGGGAAGATCTCATCGGCGTCGATGTAGAACTTCAGCTCAAGGGCGATCAAGGCAGCAGCCTGGGCGAGCTGATGAAACACTTGCTCCGGTTGCCCCAGCGAATTCAAGCGGGCAATGAGGGCGGCTCCGCGGTCCGTGATCTCGCCTGGACTCTTGCTCACTTCCTCGACGAGATCAACGCACCAAACGCCCACCTCGCGGCCCGTGATCTGGCGTCCCCAGGAGCCTTCCACATCGTCCATCCTCGGAGACTAATGCCTTCCGTAGCGCCGGCAGGCTGGCCAACACGCGGCGTGTCGGGGACTCGCAGACAAGACAAGAGGCAGTTGTCGCACCTTGACCTCTAGGGCTCAGGACGGGCGGTAGCCTGCCTCCATCTGTGCCGATCCAGTCCGGGGGAATGTTGGTATGACTAGGGGACGGAAGAGGTCGCCCACGTTCGCGACTATCGCCGCTCAGGCGAAGATCACTCCTTCGCCGACCGATGCGTGGGAATTGGCCTACTTCCGCCGGCACCGGAAGGACGACCGGGCCCGACCGTCGCCAGGGCGCGACTACCTGCAAGCCTGTCCGAAGGCAGTCCGCGCCCACATGCGAAACGTCCTTATCGCAGTAGCAAAGGCGCCCCCTACTAGTTTCGCCGGGGGCGGAGCCTGGGAGGCGATGCACGGCGACATGACGGGGTACTTCGAGGTGCGCAAGAAGTACGAGGGCCAGCAGTATCGGCTCTTCTGCCGCCTGGATACCGAGAGTCAGGGGACGGGACCCCTCTTGGTCATCATCACCGGTAGGACCAAGATGGACCGAACGGTCTTCACTGATCAGGAGTACGCGAAAGTGCGAGCACTCGGCGATGAATACTTGTCTCGAAACCCCCGCTCCCTCTTCAGCAAGTAGCGAGTTCTTGTAGGGGCGCCGCCACGGCCCCTCGCTCCTCGTCGGTCATAGGGACGAGTTCGAGCTTCAAGCCAACGGCGGCCGCCACCGAGGAGACAGACTGGACCGTTGGGTTCCCTGCGGTGTCCGTGAGCAGGCGTCGAATCGCTGCGGGATCGCGGCGGACTGCTCGTGCCAGGTCCTTCTTGCTGATCCCCAGGGCCGCTCGCTTGGACTCCAACTGGTTCACAAGCTTGTCGACGGTCGTCACCCGCACCCACTCGAGGAGGTGCATCTGGGCGTACTCCGGGTCATCCTGGAGCTCCTCCTGCATGTCCTGCCAGAACGCATCGGTCGACATCGTTTTCAACCCCTCTTGACTCGACTCTGAGAACGTAACATAAAGGTCCTGGTCGCCTTAACGAAATCCTTGACTGTCGCCTTCCCCGTGTGTGGGTCTTGGCGCCGCCTGGATCTTGTACTCGTCCTCACGTCGTCTGCTGCGTCTGTTGCTCTCGCGTGCGCTTCTGCGGTGCGCCTCGGCGCTGCAAGCATCGCAGCGGTGGCGTGGTCGGTCGGAAGGTCCGAGCGCTGCGGGGCCGCCACAGTCGCGGCACGCTCGTGGCTCCGTGTAGGAGAAGTACGGCGCCTGCTGCTCGGCTCGCCGTCGGGCGTACCGCGCCCGGTCCGACGCTGGCGCGGCGGCGACTCGGCAGTCCTGGCAGCGTTTGGGGAGGGACCCGGGACCCGCGTGCCTGATAGAGGTTCCGCAGTCATCACAGGCTGTTGTTCGGACGGTCTGGATGGGTCCCCACTCCCTTCTCCCGAGCCTCCCAAGCCCGGCTCGCAGCCCCCTGAGCGAGCACACGGCACTCGGGGCACCGCTTAGGGTCCGGCCCGGGACCCGTTCGCGTCACCGACGTTCCGCAGTCGAGGCAGGCCGCGGTTCGGACGGTCTCCCTCTCCCTCTCGTCCCACGGGGGCGGCCCCTTCGCCGGCTTGGTGCGCTTCTTGGCGCGAGGGCTCGAACGGCTCTCCTCTCGTAGCTTCTGTGGAGGTCGCGCCGGCACTCAGGGCAAAGACGCTCGCCCCACTCTCCGAGCCCTGCATCCGCGTACGGGTGACCCTCCGGGCAGTGCGTGGGAGCTCCTGCGGCCGACCAGCGTCCCCACTCGACGACAGCGGATGCGGCCTCTGGGGAACGAGACCGCAACCGTGCGGAAGCCACAGGGCCCGACGTTATTCGCCAGGATGCGCGGCCGAGAGCGCCTGGGCGAGCGGAAACGTCCCTCGCTACTTGCTTCATAGCCCTCGACCCCGGGAATCGGGCGCCACGCCTCCGAACTCATGCGACCACCTCAGTTCGCTCGAGACCGCTCACATGATCGGCCAGCCTCTCGATCCAGTCCTGTTGTCCGCCCGTCCCTTGGATCAGGTCTGGGCCGATGACCTCTACATCGGGGCCGTAGGCCAATCGCAGTCGCCCGACTTCGTACCGCGCGATCGAGCTGACATAGAGCGGCCCGACGATCTGCGCGTACTGAGAGCGCTGGTAGCCAGGACTGGGCTTGAGAACCGGGACCCGATGCTGGACTCGACCGCCGATGCGAATGCGTCCTACGACGGACGCCTTCTCGGGGGTGCCGCGCGAGCTGTCTGTCGCTGGCGAGGAAGGACGCGAGGTCAGACACGCGCACCTGTGGCCGGACGCTGACGAAAGCACACGAGCCGCCATCGACAGTGTGATGGCGGCTCGTGCGGACTCCTTGCGGACTGAGAAGGGAGGTGTTGCCTAACTTCGCAGGTCAGCGGGGGTGTCGGGTCTAGATGTCGTAGTACAGCTCGAACTCGTGCGGGTGCGGCCGCAGCTGGATCGGCGCGATCTCGTTCTGGCGCTTGTAGTCGATCCAGGTGTCGATCAGGTCCGGAGTGAAGACGTTGCCCACGGTGAGGAAGTCGTGGTCGCGCTCGAGGTTGTCGAGCACGGCGTTGAGCGACGTCGGGACCTGGTTGATCTCGGCCATCTCGTCCGGCGGCAGCTCGTAGATGTCCTTGTCGATCGGAGCGGCGGGCTCGATCTTGTTCTTGATGCCGTCGATGCCGGCCAGCAGCAGCGCGGAGAACGCCAGGTAGGGGTTGGCCGACGGGTCGGGGCAGCGGAACTCGATGCGCTTCGCCTTCGGGTTGGACCCGGTGATCGGGATCCGCACGCAGGCCGAGCGGTTGCGCTGGGAGTAGACCAGGCTGATCGGCGCCTCGAAGCCCGGCACCAGGCGGTGGTAGGAGTTCACCGTCGGGTTGGTGAAGGCCAGCAGCGACGGGGCGTGCTTCAGGATGCCGCCGATGTAGTAGCGGGCCATGTCGGAGAGGCCGGCGTACCCGGTCTCGTCGTAGAAGAGCGGCTCGCCCTCGTTCCAGATGGACTGGTGGCAGTGCATGCCGGAGCCGTTGTCGCCGAAGATCGGCTTGGGCATGAAGGTCGCGGTCTTGCCGTTGCGCCAGGCGACGTTCTTGACGATGTACTTGAACTTCATCACGTCGTCGGCGGCCTTGAGCAGCTCGTCGAACTTGTAGTTGATCTCGGCCTGGCCGGCGGTGCCGACCTCGTGGTGGGCCCGCTCGACGTGGAGGCCCGAGCGCTCCATCTCGATGACCATCTCGTCGCGCAGCTCACCGAAGTGGTCGTAGGGCGCGACGGGGAAGTAGCCGCCCTTGTACTTGACCTTGTAGCCGCGGTTGTTGTCCTCGGAGCCCGAGTTCCAGGCGCCGGCCTCGGAGTCGATGTGGTAGTAGCCCGCGTTGGCCTTGGTCTCGAAGCGGACGTTGTCGAAGACGTAGAACTCGGCCTCGGGAGCGAAGTAGGCCTTGTCGCCGATGCCGGTGCTGGCCAGGTAGGTCATCGCCTTGCGGGCGATGTTGCGCGGGTCGCGCGAGTAGGCCTCACCGGTGAGCGGGTCGTGGATGAAGAAGTTGACCACCAGCGTCTTGGCGACGCGGAAGGGGTCGATGTACGCCGTGGTCGGGTCCGGGAACAGCGACATGTCGGACTCGTGGATGGCCTGGAAGCCGCGGATCGAGGAGCCGTCGAAGCTGAGGCCGTCCTCGAAGACCGACTGGTCGAACGACGAGACCGGGACCGTGAAGTGCTGCATGACACCGGGCAGGTCGCAGAAGCGCACGTCGACCATCTCGACGCGCTCGTCCTTGATGTACTTGAGCAGCTCGTCGCTGTTTGCGAACATTCGTCCTCCTTGGCCGCGCTCGGGTCACGGCCGTCAAGTCAAGGTGTAGATCGGTGCGGCACTGCACCGGACTGTGGTGGAAACTACGCACGCGCAGTTTCTTGACCGTATCCCGATTGTTTCTGGCGTGTAACAGATCCCCCCGGAGTGGACCCCCGACCCGGCCGGATATCCTGCGTAGGTGATCGAGACCGCGTCCTGGGGGCACCGCCTCCTGGCACTGCTGATCGACTGGCTGGCCTCCCAGGCCGTCGTCTGGCTCGTTCTCGGCATCGGCGGCTGGCTCGACAACCCCTACTCCGGTTTCGTCACCACCGGCGTCTTCGTCCTCGAGTCGGCCTTCCTCACCGCCGTGGCCGGCGGCTCCTTCGGGCAGCTGGTCACCCGGCTCCGGGTGGTCCGGGTCGGTGAGAGCCCCCGCCCCCTTGAGCTGCTGCCCGCCGTGCTGCGCCAGCTCCTGGTGATCCTGGTGATCCCCCCGCTGGTCTTCCGTCCCGACGGCCGCGGGCTGCACGACCTGGCCGTCGGCTCGGCCGTCGTTCGACTGGACACGCTGCGCCCGCCCGCCCCGTAGACTCCCGGTGGAATTCCGTCCACCGAAAGGCAGTGCCCAATGCGTCGACCCCTGCTCATGAGGCGGACAGCGGCTGCGCTGCTGGTCCCCTTCGCCCTCTCCACCCTCGCCGCCTGTGGCTCGGAATCGGCGGACGAACCGACCGGCTCCAGCGCCGCCGCCGACCCGGGCCTGGAGGCCGGTGAGGAGATGTCGCCCGAGGACTTCCAGGAGATCTTCGAGGCCGCCCTCGACGCCGCCACCACCGCCCGGATGACGATGAGCACCGAGGGCATGGCCGCGATGGAGAGCGAGGGGGACGTCGACTACTCCACCTCGCCGCCCTCGACGAGGATGACGGTCCAGGAGGAGGGCGGCGAGACCGAGGTCATCACCGTGGGCACGGTCAGCTACATCAAGTCGCCCGACTCGGGTGACAAGTACGTGAAGCTCGACATGAGCGGCCTGATGGACGCCGTGGGTGGCGGCGGCATGAGCATGGACCCCGCTGCCGCGGCCGAGCAGATCAAGAAGAGCCTCAGCTCGGTCACCTACCAGGGTGAGGAGGAGATCGACGGCGAGAACATGGCGCGCTACACGCTGGCCCTCGACACCGCGAAGCTGCTGGGCGAGGAGCTCGCCTCCCTCTCCAAGGCTCCCGAGCAGATGGACTACGACATCTGGTTCGACGAGGACGGCATGCACCGCCGGGTCGAGGCCGACATGGGGGAGATGGCCGGCAAGCTGACCATGAGCCTGGACGACTGGGGCAAGGACGTCTCGATCGAGGAGCCCCCGGCCGACCAGGTCACCGAGATGCCCGAGGTGCCCGACATGCCGTCGGCTCCGCCCACCGCGGGCGGCTGATCCTAGAGCCCCGTACGACGACAAGGGGCGGGTGCGGCTCACGCCGCACCCGCCCCTTAGTCGTCCCGCAGGAGGCTCAGCGGCCCCGCAGGTTGCCGCGCATGCCCTTCATGCTGGTGGGCACCGGGCCCTTGGGCAGCGGGATGTTGGAACGGTTCGCGTCGAGGGCCTTGAGCCGGTTGAGGACGTCGGTCATCTGGGCCGGCTTGACGTTGCGGCCCAGCTTGGTCACGTGCTTCACCAGCCGGGTGAGCGGGACCTGTCCCTCGCCGTTGCCGCACACGACCTCGTGGATCGGAGTCTCGGCGGCGACCCGCTCGTGCTTGCGGCGCTCGCTGGCCAGCAGCGTCTTCACCCGCGAGGCGCTGGTGCCCTCGCCGACCAGCACGATCCCGGGCGGGCCCACCACGCGGTGGACGACGTCCTGCTGCTTGGTAAAGGCGATCACCGGGTCCACCTTCCAGCCCCGGCGCAGCATCCCCAGGGCAGCAGCCGCGGCTCCCGGCTGGCCGTCCATCTGGGAGTACGCCGCCCGCTGGGCGCGGCGGCCGAAGACGATGAGGCCGGCCAGGAGGCCGAGCAGGATCGCGCCCAGGACGGCGAAGACCGTCGAGAGCACGCCGCTGCCGGGAAGCAGCCAGATGACAACGAAGCCGACGGCGGTACCCAGCAGGGCGGCCCCGAGGATCCACAGCCCGAGCCGCGGGTCGCTCCGCTTGGCCATCTTGTAGGACCGCACGAACTGCTGGCGGCGACTGAGGTTCTCGGGGGCGGGGGTGGACATTCTCGTGCCTTTGCTGCCGGGGCCGGTGTCGGCCACTGGTCGTGGGGGAGGGGGAGCTGCGCTCAGGCCGTCTGGACCGTGGAGCGCGCCTCCATGGCCTGACGGTACAACCGGCCGGCCCGGTAGGACGAACGGACCAGCGGGCCGGACAGGACCCCCGAGAAGCCGATCTCCTCGGCCTCGGCCTGGAGCTCGACGAACTCCTCGGGCTTGACCCAGCGCTCGACCGGGTGGTGCCGCACCGACGGCCGCAGGTACTGGGTGATGGTGACCAGCTCGCAGCCGGCCTCGTGGAGGTCCCGCAGGGCCTGGGAGACCTCTTCGCGCGTCTCGCCCATGCCCAGGATCAGGTTGGACTTGGTGACCAGGCCGAACTCGCGGGCGGCGGTGAGCACGCCCAGGGAGCGGTCGTAGCGGAAGGCCGGCCGGATCCGCTTGAAGATCCGGGGCACGGTCTCCACGTTGTGGGCCAGCACCTCGGGCCGGGAGTCGAAGACCTCGGCCAGCAGGTCGGGCTTGCCGTTGAAGTCGGGAACGAGGTTCTCCACGCCGGTCCCCGGGTTGAGCGCGTGGATGGCGCGGACGGTCTCGGCGTAGAGCCACGCGCCCCCGTCGGCCAGGTCGTCGCGGGCGACGCCGGTGATGGTGGCGTAGCGCAGCTCCATCTTCTGCACGGACTCGGCCACCCGGCGGGGCTCGTCACGGTCGAGCGGCTGCGGCTTGCCGGTGTCGATCTGGCAGAAGTCGCAGCGCCGGGTGCACTGGTCGCCGCCGATGAGGAAGGTCGCCTCGCGGTCCTCCCAGCACTCGAAGATGTTGGGACAGCCCGCTTCCTGGCACACGGTGTGCAAGCCCTCGGACTTCACCAGCCCCTGCAGGGCCGTGTACTCCGGACCCATCTTGGCGCGGGTCTTGATCCAGGAGGGCTTGCGCTCGATCGGGGTCTCGGCGTTGCGGACCTCGAGGCGGAGGAGCCTGCGGCCGTCGGACTGCGGTGCTGTGGAGGACGTCACGGAACACGACTCTACGCCGGGCGTGGCAGCCGACCCAGCAGGGCGTGATCAGGCCCCCGGCCGCACCAGCTCGATGCGTGGTGCGCGTCCCGGCTCGGGCCGGGCGTCGTAGTCCGGGGTGGGGGTGTAGGGGTCCCAGGCCAGGTAGGTGACCAGGTGCCGGCGCACGCTCGGGAGCACCTCCTCGACACCCACCTCCCGCCCCAGCTCGCGGCTCAGGGAGGTCACCCCGGCGTCGGAGATGCCGCACGGCACGAACCGGGCGTACCAGTCGAGGTCGACGTCGCAGTTGAGCGAGAACCCGTGCATCGTGACGCCGCGGCTGACCCGGATGCCGATGGCCGCCACCTTGCGCTCCGGGCCGCGCTCGTCGTCGCGCAACCAGACTCCGCTGCGCCCCGGGACACGGGCGGTCCGCACGCCGAGGTCGGCGCAGGTCGCGATCAGCGCCTCCTCGACCCGGCGCACGTAGTCGACGACCTTGACGTGGTCGGGGAGACGGACGATCGGGTAGCCGACGAGCTGGCCCGGTCCGTGGAAGGTGATCTTCCCCCCGCGGTCGACGTCGACGACCTCGGCCCCGCCGGGATCGGCGGGGCGCTCGTGGGGCTCCGTGCGCTTGCCTGCGGTGAAGACGGGCGGGTGCTCCAGGAGGAGCACCTGGTCGGGCACGGAGCCGGCGACGACCTGGGCGTGCACGTCGCGCTGGAGATGCCAGGCGGCCTGGTAGTCCACGGCGTCGTCGCCGAAGCCGGCCACCCGGAAGTCGAGGCTCATGGCGGAAGCCTATCCGGGACCTCGAACGGGTCCTCCGGCCCGGGAAGGGTGGCCGCCCGGCCCGCGGCGCCCCTGTGGACGACGAGCGGCACGGGGACGCCGTACCCGGCACAGTGGTCGCTGTGTCCCTGCACCGAGCCGCCGCGGCCAGCAGCGTCGTGGCCGCGCTCAGCGTCCTGGCCCTCGCGGTGACCTGGCTGGTGACGGCCCGAGGCGAGGTTGCCGCGCCGGAGGCGGCCGCCGGAGCGCCGGCGCACATCGAGCTCCTCCGGGACTGGGACCGGCGGCGGGCCCGTGCCTGGGCCGAGGGCGGGGCCGCGGACCTCGAGGCCCTGTACGTCGCCGGGTCGCGCACCGGAGCCCGCGACGTCCGGATGCTCGACCGCTACGCGGCCCGCGGCCTGCGGGTGGTCGGGCTCGAGACCCAGCTGCTCGAGGTCAGGGTGGTGACCTCCGAGCCGGGGAGGCTCGTGCTCGACGTCCTGGACCGGGTCAGCGCCGCCGAGGTGGTCGGGCAGGACGGTGGTCACCGGCTGCCCGTCGACCGGCCTAGCCGTCGACAGGTGGAGCTGCGCCGGGTGGCCGGGAGCTGGCTGGTCGCCGAGGTGGTGGCGGGCTCAGCGTGAGCCGGCCAGGCCGGCCGCCACCACGGCGGCCACGTCGATGTCGTGGAAGTCGAACCCGGCGCGCTCCAGCGCCAGCGGCCTGGCGTTGACCGAGCCCAGGAGCTCCGGGGCCATCGGCCCGGTGGCCAGCCGCAGCACGGGCCCGGGCACGGCCGCGACCGCGGGACGCCCCAGCGCGCCCGCCAGGGTGCTGGTCCACTCCCGGTTGGTGGGCGTCGTCGGGCAGCACAGGTTGAAGGGTCCGGACACGTCGTGGGACCCGACGAGGTAGGCGACCGCCCCCACCCAGTCCCGCAGCGAGATCATCGGGAAGTACTGGGAGCCGCCACCCAGGCGGCCGCCCATCCCCAGCCGGAAGAGGCTGCTGAGCTGGCGCAGGGGAGCGGCCTCGCGGTCCATCACCGGCGCGGTCCGCAGGACGCAGACGCGCGCACCCGCCTCGACGGCCGGACGGGCGGCTGCCTCCCACTCCCGCGCCACCCGGGTGAGGAGCGCGTCGCCCCGCGAGTCACTGCTCTCGTCGACGACGTCGGACCCGTGGTCGCCGTAGAAGGAGATGCCGTTGCCGGCCAGGAGGGCCGGCGGGTCGTCACACCGCGCGACCTCCTCGGCGATGACCAGGGTGGTGGTCACCCGGCTCTCCAGCAGCTCGCGCGCCCACCGCCGCGAGTAGGGGTTGCCCAGGGTCGGGGAGCCGGCCAGGTTGATGACCACGTCGACGCCCTCCAGCGCCCCCGGAGGCAGCCCGTCACCGTAGGGGTCCCACCGCACCTCGTCGGCGCCGGCGTCGTGACGCACCAGGCGGGTGACACGGTGCCCGCAGCCCCTCAGGCTCTCCGCCAGGTGCGTGCCGAGGAAGCCCGAGGCGCCGGCCAGGAGAATGCGCATGGCACAAGGGTGGCAGGTCGCTGGTTGTCCTCTAGTGTCCGAACATGTCCTCGCGGATCCCGGCCGCCCTGCTGGTCCTCGTGCTCCTCGCCCTCGGCGCCGGGTGCACCGAGGACGAGTCGCCGCAGAGCCCGGACGACACCCCCGCCGAGACGCCGCAGGCCGCCCCGGCGGAGCCGCCGGCCACCGACGCGAAGGTGGTGCGTGAGGCGGTGCGGGAGGCCGTCGGCCTCGACGTCCTGCCCAAGGACCCACAGCCGCCGCTGGCCAGCATGCCGCGGGACAACGCGTTGACCCCCACCGAGCAGTCCTGCGTGCTCGGCTACCTCGCCTCGGTGCCCGACCGGCCATGCATCCTCGGCGACCCGGAGGCCGCCCGTGCGGTCGTCCTGTGGGGCGACACCCATGCGGCCCAGTGGATCCCCGCCCTCGAGCTCGTCGGGGCGGACGCCGGGTGGCGGGTCGACGTGAGGGTCAAGTACGGCTGCCCGCCACTGACGGACGTGACCCCCTGGCTACCGGCCGAGGACCGGGCGTTCGCCGAGTGCGTGGCCTTCAACGCCGACACGCTGCGCGCCGTCGAGGAGTCGCAGCCCGAGGTGGTGCTGCTGGCGGGGGCGGTGCAGGGCAGCGCGCTGGTCGTCGACGGGAGCCCGCTGCCGCTCGGCACCCCCGTGCCGGGCAACCACTGGCGCCCGGACCCCGAGCGGGACGCCCGGTGGCAGGAGGGCCTGGCCGCGACCCTGGAGGGGGTCGCCGGGTCGACCCGTGCGTTCGTCCTCGGGGACACCCCCTATCCCGGGCTCGACGCGAAGACGTGCCTCACCCGTCACCCCGAGAGCCTGCGGGCCTGCGCGGCGCCGCGCGGTGCCGCCGTGCACGAGACCCATGCCCGGGCCCTGCGCAGGACGGCTGACGCACACGACGCGGCCTTCGTCGACCCGGTCCCGTGGTTCTGCACCCGGCGGACCTGCCCCCCGGTGATCAGCGACCTGATCGTCTACCGCGACGGCTTCACGGTGGGCCGCCGCTACGCGAACTACCTCTCGACCGTGCTGGGGAGGGCCGCCGGTCTCCTCGACTGACGGCCCCCCTCGGCCCGCTCTGTCTCAGACGTCGAAGCCGCCGGCCTCGAGGCGAGCCTTGACGTCACTCAGGAAGCGCGCCGCGTCGGCACCGTCGACCAGTCGGTGGTCGTAGGTCAGCGCGAGGAAGACCATCTGGCGCACGGCGATCGTCTCGCCCAGGTTGGCGTCGTCGATCACCACGGGCCGCTTGACCACCGCGCCGGTGCCCAGGATCGCCACCTGCGGCTGGTTGATGATCGGGGTGTCGAACAGCGCGCCCCGGCTGCCGGTGTTGGTCACCGTGAAGGTGCCCCCGGAGAGCTCGTCCGGGGTGATCTTGTTGTTGCGGGTCCGGTCGGCCACGTCGGCGATCTTGCGGGCCAGGCCGGCGATGGAGAGGTCCCCGGCGTCCTTGATGACGGGGGTCAGCAGACCGCGCTCGGTGTCCACCGCGATGGCCAGGTTCTCCCGGTCGAAGTAGGTGACCTCGCCCTTCTCGGTGTCGATGGTGGCGTTGACCATCGGGTGGGCCTTGAGCGCGTCGATCGCGGCCTTGGCGAAGAACGGCATGAAGGAGAGCTTCACACCCTCGCGGGCCAGGAACTCGGCCTTCACGGCGTCCCGCTGCCGCGAGATGGCCGTGACGTCGACCTCGACCACGGTGGTGAGCTGGGCGCTGGTCTGCAGCGACTCCACCATCCGCGAGGCGATCACCTTGCGGAGCCTGGACATCGGCTCGGTGCGGCCACGCAGCGGCGACGCCTCGGCGGGCGCCGGGGCGGCGGAGGCGGCAGCGGCGGGGGCGGCCGCGGGTGCCTCGGCGGGCGCCGACTTCGCGGCGGCCGCGTCGAGGACGTCCTGCTTGCGGATCCGCCCGCCGACGCCGGTGCCGGTCAGGCTGGCGAGGTCGACGCCGTGCTCGGCCGCCATCTTGCGCACCAGGGGCGTCACGTAGGTGCTCTGGTCGTCACCGCGGGCCGGCGCCTGCGTGGCGTCCTGCTTCGGCGCCTCCTGCTGGGGCTCGGGCTGCTTCGGGGCTTCCTGCTGGGGCTCGGGCTGCTGGGGGGCCGCCTGCTTCGGCGCTTCCTGCTCGGGCTCCTGCTGCTTCGGGGCCTCCGGCTCCGGCTCCTGCTGCGGGGCCTCCTCGGCGGCGGGCTCGGCGGCGGGCTCCTGGGCGGGTGCCTCCTGCTGGGCCGGCTGGCCCGACGGGGAGCCGGAGCCGATGAGGGCCAGCTCGGCGCCCACCTCGACGGTCTCGTCCTCGGCCACCTTCTGCTCCAGCAGGGTGCCGGCGACCGGGCTGGGGATCTCGGTGTCGACCTTGTCGGTGGAGACCTCGAGCAGTGGCTCGTCGACGGCCACCTCGTCGCCGACCTGCTTGAGCCAGCGGGTGACGGTTCCCTCGGTGACGGACTCACCCAGGGCGGGCAGGGTCACCGGGGTGGACGAGCCGCCCTCCGAGCCCTGTCCCGACTCCTGTGCCGAGTCCTGGGCCGCGGGCTGCTCCTGCTCGGGGGCGGGCTGCTCCTGGGTCTCCTCGGCGGCGGGGGCCTCCTGGGGAGCCTCCTCCTGGGCCGGCTCCTCGGGAGCGGCCTCCTGCTGCTGCGGCTCCTGGGCCTCGGCGTCGCCGGCGGACCCGGACTCCCCGGAGGACTCCGACTGGTCGCCCACCACGGCCAGGACGGCGCCCACCTCGACGGTGTCGTCCTCCTCGGCCCGGATCTCGAGCAGGGTGCCGGCGACGGGGGACGGGATCTCGGTGTCCACCTTGTCGGTGGAGACCTCGAGCAGGGGTTCGTCGACGGCCACCTCGTCACCGACCTGCTTGAGCCAGCGTGTGACGGTGCCTTCGGTGACGGATTCGCCGAGTGCGGGGAGGGTGACTTCGGAGGCCATGGGATTCCTGTCGTCTCGTGGGTGGTTGGTCAGGCGTGTGCGTGGAGGGGTTTGCCGGCCAGGACCAGGTGGGCCTCGCCGAGAGCTTCGTTCTGGGTGGGGTGCGCGTGGACCAGGGGGGCGACGTCCTCGGCGTGACCCTCCCAGTTGTAGATCAGCTGCGCCTCGCCGATCAGCTCGCCGACCCGGTCGCCGACCAGGTGGACGCCGACGACCGGCCCGTCGGTGAGGGCGACGAGCTTGACGAAGCCCTGGGTGCGCAGGATCTGGCTCTTGCCGTTGCCGCCGAGGTCGTAGGTCACGCAGGTGATGCGGTCCTCGCCGTGCAGGCGGCGCGCCGTCTCCTCGTCGAGCCCGCAGGAGGCGACCTCGGGCTGGCTGTAGGTGACCCGGGGGATGCCCGCCTCGTCGATCGGCGCGGGGGAGAGGCCGGCGATCTCCTCGGCCACCAGGATCCCCTGCGCGAAGCCGCGGTGGGCGAGCTGGAGCCCCGGCACGATGTCGCCGACGGCGAAGACGCCCTCGACGTTGGTGCGGCACCGGTCGTCGGTCAGCACGAAGCCGCGCTCCATGGCGATGCCCTGCTCCTCGAAGCCCATCGCCTCGGTGCTCGGGCCGCGCCCGGCGGCCACCAGCACGATCTCGGCCTCCAGCGGGTCGCCGTCCTCGACGGCCACCGAGACGCCGGAGTCGGTGCGTGACACGCCCTCGACGCGGGTGCCGGTGCGCACGGTGATGCCACGCTTGCGGAAGGCGCGCTCGAGCGCCTTGGAGGAGGCCGCGTCCTCGCCGGCCAGCAGCCGGGGGAGGGCCTCGAGGATGGTGACCTCGGCGCCGAAGCTGCGCCAGATGCTGGCGAACTCGCAGCCGATCACGCCGCCGCCGAGGACGACCACCGAGGCCGGCACGCGGTCGAGCTCCAGGGCGTGCTCGGAGGTGAGGACGTGGGTGCCGTCTGGCTCGATGCCCGGCAGGGACCGGGGGTGGGACCCGGTGGCCAGGACGACGTGTCGCCCGCGGTGGACGCGACCCGCCACGGTGACCTCGCGCGGGCCGGTGAGCCTGCCCTCGCCCTCGATGAGGGTGACGCCGCGGCCGCTGACGAGTCCGGTCAGGCCCTTGAAGAGGCGCGCGACCACGCCGTCCTTGTAGGCGTTGACCCCCGCCATGTCGATCCCGTCCAGCGAGGACCGGACGCCGAACTGCGCGCCGTCCCGCGCGGAGTCGGCGACCTCGGCTGCGTGCAGGAGGGCCTTGGTGGGGATGCAGCCGACGTGGAGGCAGGTGCCGCCGACCTTCTGCCGCTCGACGAGCCCGACGCTGAGACCCAGCTGGGCGGCGCGCAACGCGCAGGCGTAGCCGCCGGAGCCGGCCCCGAGGATGAGTACGTCGTATTCGGCCGCGGCCACGCTGTCGGTTCCCTCCCACACGAGTCATTCGGGCACGCGCGACGAGGGCAGCGCGTGCGATTCCGCCCATCTTCGCACCCCTGGCAATGGTGTCCAGCACCGCCTCGACGGGGTTCGACCCGTCACACTGTCAGGCATGGGACTGTTCGACCGCTTCCGCCGTGACCGCTCGGCACGCATGCGCCGCCCGGCGAAGGACGCCGCGCGCACCGGCTCCACCTCCGTGCGGGCCGCCAACGCGGCCGACACCGACCACCTCAATGCGTGGGTGGCCGCCCGGCGCGGGGTGGAGGGGTTCGTCGAGCCGCGCACCGCGGTCAGCGACGTGACGCTGCTGCTGGTGGCCCACGACGGGGAGTGGACCCGGCGCCGGGTGCCCTCGGTGCAATGGGCGCACTCGTTCTGCAACCACCACCGGGTGCCGTCCTACGACGCGGCGGTGGTGGGCGTGCCCCAGCGGATGCGCGACTACAACGCCCGGCTCAAGGCGGAGGGCCGCCAGCCCTGGTCCTGACCCGCGGCGCGCGGGCGCTCCCGGCGTCGCTCAGGCCTCGTCGGGGGCGGCCAGCTCTCGGGCGAGCTCGACCAGCGTGGCGACCCCGAAGCCGGTGCCGCCGGAGGTCCACTCGCCGAACGGGCCCCCGGAGTTGAAGGAGGGCCCCGCGATGTCGAGGTGCGCCCAGGGCCGGCCCTCGGTGAACTCGCGCAGGAACGCGGCGGCGTAGAGCCCGCCACCCCAGCGCACCCAGTCGTGCTGGGCCAGGTCGGCCACCTTGCTGCTGCGGATCCGCTCCGACATCTCCTCGGGGATCGGCATCGGCCACATCGCCTCGCCCGACCGCTCCCCGGCGGCCAGCACCTGGGCGACCGTCTCGTCGCTGCCCAGGACGCCGCACACCTTGTCACCCAGCGCCAGGACCATGTGCCCGGTGAGCGTGGCGACGTCGACCACGACGTCGGGCTCCTCCTCGCCGGCCAGGACCAGGGCGTCGGCCAGGACGAGCCGACCCTCGGCGTCGGTGTTGAGCACCTCGACCGTCCGCCCCCCGCGGATGGTGAGCACGTCTCCGGGACGGGTGGCGGACCCCGAGACCATGTTCTCCGCCATCGGGGCCCAGGCGGTGACCCGCACGGGCAGGCCGAGCCGGGCGATCGCCAGGGTGGCCTGGAGGACCGCGGCGGCGCCCGCCATGTCGGACTTCATCGTGCCCATGCTGCTCGACGGCTTGATGGTCAGGCCGCCGGAGTCGAAGGTGATCCCCTTGCCGACCAGGGCCAGGTGGGTGCGGGCGCCCTTCGGCCGGTAGCTGAGCTTGACCAGGCGCGGCGGGGCGTCCGAGCCGGCGCCGACGCCCAGGATGCCGCCGCAGCCCAGCTCGGCCAGGGCGTCCTCCTCGAACACCTCGAGGGCGACCTTGGGGGCGCCGCGGCCCTTCGTGGTCTCGCGATGCGCGGCGGACACCGCGTCGGCGAAGTGGGCGGGGGTGAAGCGCCCGGGCGGCTCGTTGACCCAGTCGCGGGTGGTGGCCACGGCGCCGGCCACCACCTGGGCCTCCTCGAAGGCGGTACGGGCGGACTCGTCGCGGGCCAGCGGGGAGAGGACGACCACGTCGCCGGGCTGGTCGGTGCCGGTGTCGGCGTCGCGGCGGTAGCGGGTGAAGGTGTAGCCGCCGAGGCGGAAGCCCGCGGTCACGGCCGTGACCAGGGAGGCCTCGCCGGCCGGCAGGGCGAGCGCCACGGAGGCGGCGTTGCGGACGTTACGGGCCGCCACGCCGGCGGCCCGGCGCACGGAGACCTGGTCGGCCTCCGGCCCGAGGCCGACGAGCACGAGCACGGGGGCGTTCAGGGTCCCCGCGGTGGGGATCCGGACCGCTTCCCCGGCCTTGCCGGTGACTCCCAGCGAGGAGAGCATCGGGCGGAGCCGGCGACCGAAGGCCGCGGCGACCTCCTCGCCACCCTCGGCGAGGATCGGTCCCTTGGGAGCCTGCAGGACGCCGACGACCACGGCGTCGGCCCTGGTCTTGGCGGGGCTGGCCTTGCGCAGCGTGTAGGTCGTCGTCACCCCGGCAGGATAACCGCGGGCGCCCACGGACCCACGGGGCCGGGACTGGGGTAGGTTCGCCGTATGGCCGGCACGCAGGACCTCACCCAGTCCCCCCTGCGCCCTCGACACGAGGAGCTCGGCGCCAAGTTCTCGGCGTTCGGCGGCTGGGAGATGCCCCTGGAGTACCCCACCGGCGTGGTCAGGGAGCACACGGCCGTGCGCGAGGCGGTGGGCCTCTTCGACGTCTCCCACCTGGGCAAGCTGCTGGTCAGCGGGCCGGGCGCCGCGGCGTTCGTCAACGACGCCCTGACCAACGACCTCGGCCGGGTCAGCGCCGGGCAGGCGCAGTACACGCTGTGCTGCGACGAGGCGACCGGCGGCATCGTCGACGACCTGATCGCCTACCTCCAGGACGACGAGCACGTGCTGCTGGTGCCCAACGCGGCCAACACCGCCGAGGTGGCGCGCCGGCTCCAGGCCGCGGCCCCCGACGGCGTGCGGATCGCCGATCACCACCGGGACTACGCCGTGCTCGCGGTGCAGGGCCCCTCCTCCGACGAGCTGCTCGCCGCGGTCGGCCTGCCCTCGGGGCACGCCTACATGTCCTTCCTGGAGGCTCCCTGGCCCGCCGGTGGCGACGGCGGCGACGCCGTGGTGGTCTGCCGCACCGGCTACACCGGGGAGCGGGGCTACGAGCTGATCGTCCGCAACGACCTGGCCGTCTCGGTGTGGGACGCGCTGATGGCCGCGGGGGCCGACCTCGGCGTCACGGCGTGCGGCCTGGGGTCGCGCGACACGCTGCGCACCGAGATGGGCTACCCCCTGCACGGCCAGGACATCGGCCCCGACGTGACGCCCCTGGAGGCCAGGCTGGGCTGGGCCGTCGGCTGGGACAAGGAGCGGTTCTGGGGTCGCGACGTGCTGCTGGCCCAGCGGGCCGAGGGGCCGCAGCGGCTGCTGCGCGGGCTGGTGGCGACCGGTCGGGGGATCCCGCGCCCCGGGATGTCGGTGAGCCTGCTGCCCGACGTGCCGTTGTGCGAGATCACCTCGGGCACGTTCAGCCCGACCCTGCGCAAGGGCATCGGCCTGGCCCTGGTGCCGACCCTGGTGGCCGCCGACGCCGAGGTGGGCGTCGACGTACGGGGTCGTCGTGAGATCTTCCAGCTCGTCCGACCGCCGTTCGTCCGATCTGCCGTCCGGGAGGACTGAGATGCTGCCCGACCAGCCGCCCCACTTCCGCACCCCCTCGGACGTCTCACGTCCCTGGCACTGGGCTCTCCTAGCCTCCTCCGGCGACGAGGTGAGCGTGACCGGGGAGTACGCCGACCAGCGCTTCGGCAGCCAGGCCGACGCGGAGTCGTGGGTGGGGGAGTTCTGGGCCGAGCTGGCCGAGCAGGGCGTCGACGAGGTGACGCTCTACGAGAACGACCGGGCCGTCTACGGGCCGATGTCCCTGCACCCCTGAGCATGCTCGAGTTCCGTCAGGTCGACGTCTTCTCCGACCGGTCCTGCGGTGGGAACCCGGTGGCCGTGGTCCACGGGGCCGACGAGCTGGACGACGAGCAGATGGCGGCCTTCGCGCGGTGGACCAACCTGTCGGAGACGACGTTCCTGCTCGAGCCCACCCGGCCCGGCGCCGACTACCGGGTGCGCATCTTCACCGGCAGCGGTGAGCTGCCCTTCGCCGGCCACCCCACCCTGGGCAGCGCCCACGCCTGGCTGGCGGCCGGCGGGGTCCCGGCCCACGACGACCACGTCGTCCAGGAGTGTGCGGCCGGCCTGGTCCGGGTGCGCCGCGGGACGCGCCTGGAGTTCGAGGCGCCGCCGCTGCTGCGCTCGGGCCCGGTGGCCGAGGCGGAGGCCCGTCTGGTCGTGGCCGCCCTGGCGGTGGCCCCCGACCGGGTGGTGGACCTCGCCTGGGTGGACAACGGGCCCGGCTGGGTGGGGGTCCTCCTCGACTCGGCCGAGACGGTCCTCGGGCTCGCCCCGGACTGGGCCGCGCTCGCCGGCCGCAAGATCGGCGTCGTCGGGCCCTACTCCGACGAGGCGGCCGCGAGCACGGGCGTCCGGGTGGAGGTCCGGGCGTTCTTCGACCGGTTCGAGGACCCCGTCACCGGCAGTCTCAACGCCGGCCTGGCGCAGTGGCTGGTGGGGTCCGGGCGGCTCCCCGGCAGCTACGTGGCCGCCCAGGGCACGACGCGGGGGCGCAGCGGCCGGGTCCACCTGACCTCGGAGGGTCCGCGGACCTGGGTGGGTGGGGAGACGGCCACGGTCATCGAGGGCCGCGTGGCGCTCGGGCCGCGCTAGTCTGACGCGCATGCGGGCCTACCTCGATCTCCTCCAGCGGATCCTCGACGAGGGGGTCGAGAAGGGCGACCGGACCGGGACCGGCACCCTGAGCGTCTTCGGCCACCAGATGCGCTTCGACCTCGCCGAGGGCTTCCCGCTGGTGACCACCAAGAAGGTGCACACGCGCAGCGTCTTCGGCGAGCTGCTCTGGTTCCTGCGCGGCGACACCAACGTGAAGTGGCTCCAGGACCGCGCCATCACCATCTGGGACGAGTGGGCCGACGAGAACGGCGACCTCGGCCCGGTCTACGGCTACCAGTGGCGCTCCTGGCCCACGCCCGACGGCCGCCACGTCGACCAGCTCGCCCAGGTGGTCGAGCAGATCCGGCGGGACCCGGACAGCCGGCGGCACGTGGTCAGCGCCTGGAACGTCGCCGACATCCCCGAGATGGCGCTGGCCCCGTGCCACACCATGTTCCAGTTCTACGTCGCCCCCGCCGCCGACGGCGGCCCCGGCCTGCTCTCGTGCCAGCTCTACCAGCGCAGCGGCGACGTCTTCCTCGGCGTCCCGTTCAACATCGCCTCCTACGCGCTGCTGACCCACATGGTCGCCCAGGTGACCGGCCTGCGGGTGGGGCACTTCGTGCACACGCTCGGCGACGCGCACCTCTACCTCAACCACCTCGACCAGGCGCGGCTGCAGCTGACCCGCGAGCCCCGTCCGCTGCCGAGCCTGTGGCTCGACCCCGAGGTGAGGGAGCTGGACGCGTTCGACCTCGAGCACGTCCGGGTCGAGGGCTACGACCCGCACCCGGCGATCAAGGCGCCGATCGCGGTCTGATCGGGTGTGTCCGTGTCGGCGACTGCCATGACGAGCTGACGGGTTCGGAGAAGTCGGGCATCGCGCGCGGCTGCCCAGGAACGTAGGTTCGTGCCATGTTGCGACGGCTCCAGCACTCGGGTGACATCCTCATGGCCACTGCCGGAGTGCGCTCCCGTGCCCGACGGTGCGCGGACGCCGAGTCACTGGCTCGGCCGGCCGGGCCACCCTCGACGTGGACGACCCTGGGCGAGCTCGGGTCCGCCCTCGGCGCCGTCCGCCTGGTGGGAGCGTTGCCGCGCCTCTCGCAGGCTGCGCGGGGCGATGGTCATCTCGTGGTGGACATCCCGGGGTGGCGGGCTCCGGAGCTGTCCGGAGCGCCGTTGCGGCGCTACCTGAACCGGCTGGGGTACGACGCTCGCGGCTGGGGCTTCGGAACCAACACCGGCGACCCGCGCCGCGACGTCACACGCTTGGTACGGCGAGTTCAAGACCTGACGCAGGAGAAGGGCTCACCGGCCTCGCTGATCGGGTGGAGCCTCGGCGGCGTGATCGCCCGCGAGGTGGCACGCCGCCATCCCGAGGCTGTGCGCAGGGTGATCACGTTCGGTACGCCGGTGACCGGCGGAGCGGCGCACACCTCGATCGGTCGCGCCTACGGCCACCGCGCCGACGCGGGTGCCGAGAGGGTTGCTCGACGAATCCACGCAGAGAGACCGATCCAGGTGCCGCTGACGGTGATGTTCTCCAAGCGTGACGGGATCGTGGCTTGGCAGGCCTGTCTCGACGACTCGTCGCCGTACGTGGAGCACATCGAGGTCTCCTCGACCCACCTCGGCATGGGGGTCGACCCGGACGTCTGGGCGATCATCGCCGATCGTCTCGGGACTGCTGCGCCCGGGCCCCGCTGAGCCGAAGGGGACCTCAACGAGGAGACACCCGGTGAGTCCCCGGCCGGCTCAGCGGGTGACGGCGGCGCCGAGCGCGACGTCGGCGGCGTACGCCGCGTGCGCGGCCATCGAGTCGATCAGCGGGACCGGGCTGTCCTCCGGGCCGACCAGGAGCTGGATCTCGGTGCAGGCCAGCACGATCGCCTCCGCCCCCTGCTCGGCCAGCTCGGCGAAGACGTCGGCGTAGGCGGCGCGGGACTCCTCGCGCACCACGCCCAGGGTCAGCTCGGAGAAGATCACCTCGTCGATCCGGGCCCGGGCCTCGGCGGGCGGCACCACGCAGCTCAGTCCGTGCCGGGCGAGCCGGTCGGCGTAGAAGCTCTCCTCCATCACCCAGCGGGTGCCGACCACGCCCAGGGTGCCGAGACCGTCCCGGCTGGCGACCCGGGCGACGGCGTCCCCGATGTGCAGCAGCGGCACGTCCACCGCCGCCTCGACCGCGGGCGCGACCTTGTGCATCAGGTTGGTGGCGATCAGCACGGCCTCCGCGCCCGCGCCCTCGAGCCGGCGCGCCGCGTCGGCGAGCAGCCGGCCGGCGCCCTCCCAGTCCCCGGCCACCTGCATCGCCCGGACCGTGCCGAAGTCGACCGAGGCCAGCAGCAGGTCGGCGCTGTGGTGCCCGCCGAGCTGGCGGGCGACCGCCTCGTTGAGGTGGGTGTAGTAGTCCACGGTCGAGTGCCAGCTCATGCCGCCGAGGATGCCGAGAGGGATCGTCATACGGCCATCGTGCGCCGGGTCGGGGCCATCGGGAACACCCGTTCTTCTTCGGGCACCCATAAGCCATGCTTGGGGGGTGGATCCGCGTCGTGTGCTCATCTTCCGCACGGTCGCCCGGGCGGGGTCGATCAGTGCCGGCGCCCGGGAGCTCGGCTGGACCCAGCCCGCGGTGAGCCAGCACCTGCGCACGCTCGAGCGCGAGGTCGGGGGAGCGCTGCTGGTGCGCGGCTCCGCGGGGGTCGACCTGACCGAGGCGGGCCGCCGGCTGCTGGCCCACGCGGACGCGGTCGCGGCGCACCTCCAAGCCGCCGGCGCCGAGCTCGAGGACCTGGCCCAGCTGCGCACCGGCTCGGCCAGGCTGGCCTCGTTCCCCTCGGGGTCGGCGGTGATCGTGCCGCGTGCCCTGGCCGCGCTGGCCGCCCGCGCCCCGGAGGTCGAGGTCGGGCTGGTGGAGGCCGAGCCGCCGGAGGCCACCGAGCTGGTGCGCAGCGGCGCCGTGGACCTCGCCCTGGTGTTCGGCTACCAGGAGGACCCGACCGAGGAGGCGCTGGTCGCGGTGCCGCTCACCGAGGACCCGATCCGCCTGGTGCTGCCCGCCGGGCACGACCCGGCGCCCGAGGGCCTGCGCGACCTGGCCGACCGGGCCTGGGTCGCCGGCTGCGAGCGCTGCCGCGGGCACCTGGTCGCCTGCGCCGCTCGAGCAGGCTTCGAGCCGCGGATCCGGCACGTGAGCGACGACTACGTGGTGGTCCAGTCGCTGGTGGCGCGGAGCCTGGCGGTGGCCGTGCTCCCGGAGACCGCGCTCGAGGCCTTCCGGCACCCGCGGGTCCGGGTGCTCGACCTGCCCGAGCTGGGCTCGCGCAGCATCCACGTGGTGCACCGCAGCGGCATCGAGCGGGTGCCCGCCGTCGCGGCGCTGCTGGCCGCCCTGCTGACCGAGGGCGCCGGGTAGGGTCGCGGCCGTGGCTGAGCAGCGGGTCGAGCAGCGGGTCGAGCCGAGTGGGCGCGTGGTGGTGGTGGCCGCGTACGGCCGCAACCGGGTGATCGGGGACAGCGGCCGCATCCCCTGGCACCTCCCCGACGACTTCCGGCACTTCAAGGCCGAGACCCTTGGGCACACCCTGGTGATGGGCCGGGCGACCTGGGACTCCATCGGCCGGCCGCTGCCCGGACGGACCACCGTGGTGCTCACCCGCGATCCCGCCTGGACCCCGGGCGAGCTGCCGGAGGAGCAGCGCGACGCGGTGCACGTGGCGCACAGCGTCGAGCAGGCCCTCGAGGTCGCCCGCGGCCTGCCCGGCGACACGGTGGTCGCCGGCGGCGGCGAGCTCTACGCGCAGACCATCCCGCTGGCCACGCACCTGGTGCTCACCGAGGTGCACGACGAGCCGGCGGGCGACGCGTTCTTCCCCGAGATCGACCTCTCCGCCTGGCGGGAGGTCCGCCGGGTGGCCCGCGACGACCTCGACTGGGTGTGGTGGGAGCGGCGATGAGCACGATCGTCGTCTCGGCGGTCGCGTTCGTGCGCGACGGCGCCGTGCTGACGGTGCGCAAGGCAGGCACGTCCCGGTTCATGCTGGTCGGCGGCAAGCCGGAGCCCGGCGAGAGCGCGGAGCAGTGTGCCGTCCGCGAGACCGCGGAGGAGGTGGGCCTGGCGGTCAGCGACCTGCACCTGCTGGGCGAGTTCGTCTCGGAGGCAGCCAACGAGCCGGGGCACACCCTGCACTCCTCCGTCTTCCGCGCCGCCCTGCCCGGGGAGCCGGTGGTCGGCGGCGAGATCGCCGAGCTGCGCTGGACCCGCCTCGACGGCGACTACGACGACCTCGCCCCGATGCTCGAGCAGCACGTCATCCCCGCGCTCCGGGCCGGAGGCGACAGCGAGGGCCCCTCCGCCGTCTGAGATGGTGGTGGCATGGAGCTTCGCATCTTCACCGAGCCCCAGCAGGGGGCGACCTACGACGACCTGCTCGCGGTGGCGCTCGAGGCCGAGCGCCTCGGCTACGGAGCGTTCTTCCGCTCCGACCACTACCTCGGCATGGGCACCGAGGGGCTGCCCGGTCCCACCGACGCGTGGACGACCCTGGCCGGCCTGGCCCGCGACACCAGCACCATCCGGCTCGGCACCCTGATGACCTCGGCCACCTTCCGCCACCCGGGCGTGCTGGCGATCCAGGTCGCCGGTGTCGACCAGATGAGCGGCGGTCGGGTCGAGCTCGGCCTGGGGGCCGGCTGGTTCGAGGCCGAGCACACCGCCTACGGCATCCCCTTCCCCGACACCCGCGAGCGGTTCGACCGCTACGAGGAGCAGCTGGCGATCGTCACCGGGCTCTGGCGCACCCCGGAGGGGGAGAGGTTCACCCACGAGGGTGCCCACTACACGCTGACCGACAGCCCGGCGCTGCCCAAGCCGACGCAGCAGCCCGGCCCGCCGATCCTGATCGGCGGCCTCGGCAAGCGGCGTACCCCCGCCCTGGCCGCCCGCTACGCCGACGAGTTCAACCTCCCCTTCGTGGGCCTGGAGCAGACCCAGGAGCAGTTCGCCCGGGTCCGCGCGGCCTGCGAGGCGATCGAGCGCGATCCCGCCACCCTGACGTGGTCCAACGCGCTGGTGCTCTGCGTCGGCGCCGACGAGGCCGAGGTGGAGCGGCGCGCCGCGGCCATCGGCCGCGAGCCCGCGGAGCTGCGGGAGAACGGCCTGGCCGGCACGCCCGAGGAGGTGGTGGCCAAGATCGGGCAGTACGCGGAGCTCGGCGCGCAGCGTCTCTACCTGCAGGTGCTCGACCTCGCCGACCTCGACCACCTCGGGCTGGTGGCCGAGCAGGTGGCCCCGCACGTCTGAGCCCGGCGGGATCCTTCGCACGGCCGTCGGCGGCGGGGCAGTAGCCTTTCCGTCATGACGACCGCCCCCGCCGCACCCTTCGGCCGCATGCTCACCGCGATGGCGACCGCGTTCCAGGCCGACGGCCAGGTCGACCTGGAGGCGACCGCCCGGATCGCCACCCACCTGGTGGAGAACGGCAGCGACGGAGTGGTCGTCTCCGGCACCACGGGCGAGTCGCCGACCACCACGGTCGAGGAGGACGCCGACATCCTGCGGGCGGTCAAGGACGCGGTCGGCGACCGCGCCACCGTGATCGCCGGGGTCGGCACCAACGCCACCGCCCACTCGGTCGAGCTGACCCGCAACGCGGCCAAGATCGGCGTCGACGGCGTCCTGGTCGTCACCCCCTACTACAACAAGCCGTCGCCGGCGGGGGTGCTCCACCACTTCCGCACCGTCGCCGAGGCCAGCGACCTTCCGGTGATGCTCTACGACGTGCCGGGGCGGGTCGGCATCGGCATCGCGACCGAGGTCCTGGCCGAGGCGATCAGCTGGCCCACCGTGGTGGCGATCAAGGACGCGATGGGCGACCTGGTGCGCGCCAGCCAGCTCGTGCAGATGGGCTACGCGGTCTACTCCGGCGACGACGTGGCGACCCTGGGCTTCCTGGCGCACGGGGCCTGCGGGCTCGTCTCGGTGGTCGGCCACGCCGCCGGCCGCGAGCTGGCGGAGATGATGGACACCTTCCTGGCCGGCGACCACGCCGCTGCCCTGGAGACCTTCAACCGGCTCATCCCGGCCTTCCAGGCGGTCATGGGCGTGCCCAACTACGGGGCCACCACGGCCAAGGCCGCGCTGCAGCTGCTGGGGGTGCTGGACAACCGTCACGTGCGCGGCCCGCTGGTGCCGCTCGACGACGCCGAGTACGCCGCCCTGCGCGACGGGCTCGTCGCCGCCGGCCTGATCTGAGGGGAGCTTCATGTCCCACCCCCATCCTGAGCTCACCGCTCCGGCCCCCCTCGCCGAGGGCGGGCTCCGGGTCATCCCCCTGGGGGGCCTGGGCGAGGTCGGGCGCAACATGACGGTCTTCGAGTACGCCGACCGCCTGCTGATCGTCGACTGCGGGGTGCTCTTCCCCGAGGAGCACCACCCGGGCGTCGACCTGATCCTGCCCGACTTCGAGCCCATCCGGGACCGGCTCGACCGGGTGGAGGCCCTGGTCCTCACCCACGGCCACGAGGACCACATCGGCGCCACGCCCTACCTGCTGCGCGAGCGCGGTGACATCCCGCTCGTCGGCTCCGAGCTCACCCTCGCGCTGCTGGGCTCCAAGCTGCGCGAGCACCGGCTCAAGGAGACCGTGCACCACCAGGTCCGCGAGGGCGACCGCATCTCCTTCGGCCCCTTCGACCTCGAGTTCGTCGCGGTCAACCACTCCATCCCCGACGCGCTCGCCGTGGCCATCCGCACGGGCGCCGGCATGGTCCTGCACACCGGTGACTTCAAGATGGACCAGCTCCCGCTCGACGGCCGGATCACCGACCTGCGGGCCTTCTCCCGGCTGGGGGAGGAGGGGGTCGACCTCTTCCTCACCGACTCCACCAACGCGGAGGTGCCCGGGTTCACCACCCAGGAGCGCGAGATCGGCCCCGTCCTGGACCGGGTCTTCCACCAGAGCAGCAAGCGGATCATCGTGGCCTGCTTCGCCTCGCACGTGCACCGCGTCCAGCAGGCGCTCGACGCGGCGGTCGCGCACGACCGCAAGGTCGCCTACGTGGGGCGGTCGATGGTGCGCAACATGCAGATCGCCAAGGACCTGGGCTACCTCACCGTCCCGCCGGGGGTGCTGGTCGACGCCAAGGAGCTCGCGGAGCTGCCACCGGAGCGGCAGGTGCTCATCTCCACCGGCTCCCAGGGCGAGCCGCTCTCGGCGCTGAGCCGGATCGCCCAGCGCAGCCACAGCTTCGTGCACATCGAGGAGGGCGACACGGTGGTCCTGGCCAGCTCGCTCATCCCCGGCAACGAGAACGCCGTCTTCCGGGTGATCAACGGACTGGCCCGCTGGGGCGCGCACGTGGTGCACAAGGGCAACGCGCTCGTCCACGTCTCCGGTCACGCCAGCGCCGGGGAGCTCCTCTACTGCTACAACATCGTCAAGCCTCGCAACGTGATGCCGGTGCACGGCGAGATCCGCCACATGCACGCCAATGCGGCCCTGGCCCGGGCCACGGGCGTCCCCCCCGAGCACGTGGTCGTGGTCGAGGACGGGGTCGTGGTGGACCTGGTCGACGGCGAGGTCGCCGTCGCGGGCAAGGTCGAGTGCGGCTACGTCTTCGTCGACGGGACCTCGGTCGGCGACGTCACCGAGACCTCGCTCAAGGACCGGCGCATCCTCGGCGAGGAGGGGTTCATCTCGGTCATCGTGGTCGTCGACTCCGTCACCGGGAAGGTCTCCGGCGGGCCGGAGATCCAGGCCCGCGGGTTCGCCGAGGACGAGGCCACCTTCGACGAGGTCAAGCCGGCGATCGTCGACGCGCTCGACCGGGCGGTGGCCGACGGGGTCACCGACTCCTACCAGCTCCAGCAGACCGTGCGCCGCGTTGTGGGTCGCTGGGTGAGCAAGACCCACCGCCGGCGCCCGATGATCATCCCGGTGGTCCTGGAAGCCTGAGCCGCACCGGGTGCGTCGATGCGCCCTCCGGGGGCGCTCGTCCCCCTAGACTCCCGGCGGGACGTGCGAGGGACGCTGCCCAGGAGGTGCTTCGACGTGCTCGACGGTGGCAGCCGCACCCAGGGCATGGCGCGCCTCTACGACCTGATGCGTCGCGTCCACTCCTCCGCCGACACCGCGCAGGTGCTCGACGAGATCGCCCGGGGGGTGACCGAGGGCCTGGGGTTCGGCATCGCGGCCATCTCCCGCCTGGACGGCGACGAGCTGGTCACCACCACCTTCGCCGGGCCCGAGGAGCAGCGGCCCTTCATCATCGGCCGACGCCGTCCGGTCCGGCTGATCCTCGAGGAGTTCGTGGTCGGGGACGAGTGGGGGATCCTGCGCTACGTGCCTCGGGGCCGCGTCTCCCAGGAGGCCCTGGAGGGGATGTGGATCCCGGACTACGAGCCGGTGGACGCCCCCGACGCCTGGCACCCCGAGGACGCCCTCTACGCGCCCTTCTACGCCGCGACCGGCGAGATGCTCGGCATCATGGCGGTCGACCTGCCCCCCGGTGGCCGGATCCCCGACCGGGAGCAGCGCGAGCTGCTGGAGATGTTCGTGATCCAGGCCGGTATCGCCCTCGCCAACGCCCAGCACCGCGGGCGGATGGCGGAGCGGGTGGCGGTGGGGGAGATGCTCAAGCAGGTGGCCCTGGCCGGCAACCTCGGCGACCTGGACATGGTGATCCAGCAGGCGGCCAGGGCGATCACGCACGGCCTCGGCGTGGCCCAGACGTTCCTGCGCTGCTTCCCCGAGAGCCCCGGCGGGGTGGGGGAGCACGCGGCCGGGCACCCGCTCCCGAACCCGCGCTCCGCGGCCGTCCACGGGCTGCGCGGCGACATGGCCAAGCTGCTGGAGTCCGGCGACGAGGTGACGGTCGACGTGCACGTCGACGACGAGGCGAGCGAGTCGCTGCCGAACAGCTTCGCGGTGCTCCAGGACAGGCTGAGCCTGGTCCGGGCCACCCGGGCGGTCGTCACCCCGATGCACGTGGGCGCCGACCTGCTGGGCTACGTGGTGGTGATGCAGGGCTCCGACCAGCCGCGCCTCACCACCGTCCAGCGCGACGCGCTGGCGGAGGTCGGGCGCGCCCTGGGGCAGCTGGTGCTCAACGCGAGGCTGCGCAGCACCGAGCAGATGCTGGTCGCCGAGCTCCAGGAGCTCGACCGCTACAAGGGTGAGCTGATCGCCACGATCTCCCACGAGCTCAAGACCCCGCTGACCTCGATCATCGGCCACACCGAGCTCCTCGAGGACGGCGGCGCCCCCGCCCGGTCCCTGTCGGCCATCACCCGCAACGCCCAGCGCCTGCAAGGGCTCATCGACAACCTGCTCAGCTACTCCCGGGTGCAGGAGCAGCGCGAGGCCGCCCGTCGCGTCGTCGACCTGACCGAGGTGGTCGAGGCGGTCGTCGAGCCGCTCGGGCTGCAGATCGAGCGTGGCGGCCTCTCCTGGGAGCTGTACCGACCCGAGCACCCCGTCACCGTGCTGGGAGACCCGGAGGAGCTGAGGCGGGTGCTGGAGAACCTCTGCACCAACGCCGTGAAGTACTCCCGACCCGGGGGACGGGTCAGCGTCCGGGTCGACCGCGACGGCCGGTTCGCCCGGGTGGCGGTCACCGACCGTGGGCTGGGGATCTCCCGGCAGGACCAGGCGCACCTCTTCTCGCCCTTCCACCGCTCCTCCAACCCCGAGGCGCTGTCGGTGCCCGGCACCGGGCTGGGGCTGGCGATCTCACGCCGCATCGCGGAGCTCCACGACGGCAGGATCGAGGTCGTCTCCGCGCTCGGCGAGGGGAGCACCTTCACCCTGCGACTGCCGCTGCACCCTCCCGCGGACGCGCGCTCCGGTGCCGTGCCTGTCCCCCCAGGCTGACGACCTCGTCCATCGACTCCAGCCCGATCCGGCCGTGGGTGATCCACAGCACCGAGCGCCCGGTGCGGTCCAGCAGCGACTCGGTGACCGCGCGGGCGGTCGCGGAGTCCAGGTGGGCGGTGGGCTCGTCCAGGACCAGCACCGGCTGGTCGGCCAGCACCGCCCGGGCCAGGGCCAGCCTGGCGCGCTCGCCGCCGGAGACGTGGGCGTGCCCCTCGCCGAGCATGGTGGCCAGGCCGTGCGGCAGGGAGTCGACCCAGTCGCCCAGGCGGGCCTCCGCCAGCGCCCGTCGCACCGCCTCGTCGTCCGCGTCGGGGCGGGCGAGCCGCACGTTCTCGGCCAGGGTGGTGGTGAAGACGTAGGGGTCGTCGTCGACGAGCCCCACGCGGGCGCGCAGCTGCCCCGGGTCGAGCCGTCGTGCGGCGACGCCGTCCCAGCTCACCTCGCCCCGGTGCGGGTCGAGGAAGCGCATCAGCAGGGCGGCGACGGTGGACTTGCCCGACCCGCTGGGGCCGACCAGGCCCACGCGGGCGCCGGCGGGCAGGTCGAGGGAGAGGTCCGAGAGGACCGGGTGGTCGCCCCAGCCGGCGCTGACCTCGTGCAGCGAGCCGGCCGGGTGGGCGCTCAGCACGTCCTTCAGCGGGTCCGGGTCGACCAGCACGGCGGGGGGCTGTGCGGTGAGGTGGTCGAGGCGCTCGGCCGCGGCGCGGGTGCGCACCGCGACGGCCCCCGCGTCCGCCAGCGGGAGGAAGACGTCCTGGAGGGCCAGCGGCAGCATCACCAGCAGGGCGGTCATCGCGGCGGAGAGCTCGCCGGCGGACAGCGGACCGGTCAGGCTCCACGCCATCACCAGCACCCCGGCGCCGCAGGCGACGCCGGCCAGGGTGCGGGCCCCGGCGGTGGTCCGCACCGAGCTCACGGCCGCCGCACCGACCTCGTCGCCGGCCGCGTCGAGGTCGTCGAGTGCGCGGCCGGTCGCCTGCCAAAGCTCCAGCTGGCGCAGGCTGTGGAGCACCGACTCCACCCGGGCCGAGAGGTCCGCGCGGGCCCGGACGAAGGCGGGCTCGGCCCGCCGCACCCCGACCAGCGCGACCAGGTGGCCCGCCGCGGCCAGCAGGCACGTCCCGGCGACGACCAGACCGGCCACCGGGTGGGCGAGCGCGGCCAGGAGCGTGGCGCCCACGCCCACCGCCAGGGAGGTCAGCCGGGGCTGACGGACCCGGAGCTGCTCGTCGACCAGGGCGTCCACGTCGTCGACGACCTGGGTGAGCAGGTCGCCGCGGCGGGTGCCGAGGCGTCCCGGCACCAGGGGCAGGAGCGCGTCGTAGACCTGGGCGCGGCGCTCGGCCAGCAGCCGCAGCGCGGCGTCGTGGCTGACCAGACGCTCGGCGTAGCGCAGCACGGGGCGGGCGATGCCGAAGGTCCGGACCGCCACGATGGCCATCATCAGCATCAGGACCGGCGGGTGCTCCGCGGCCCGGGTGATCAGCCAGGCGGCGGTGGCCGTCAGGGCCACTCCGGAGGCCACGGAGAGCGCGCCCAGCGCGGTCCCGGTGCGCAGCCCGAACCGGCCGGGCGCGTCGGGGGCCGTGGCCGTCTCGGGGAGCCGGCCCGCGGGACCGGCGGGGAGGGGCAGGGGGCCGGCACCGCTCGGGTCGGAGTCCGGGCCCGGCTCGACGTCGTGCTGCCGGCTGCCCTCGAGGGGGAGGGTCTCGGGCGGGGTCAGCTCGACGACCTGGTCGGCGACCTCCAGGACGGCGGGCCGGTGGGCCACCACCACCACCAGGGCGTCGCGGGCGAGCTGGCGGAGGGTGCGCAGCAGGACCGCCTCGGTGAGGTCGTCGAGGTGGGCGCTGGGCTCGTCGAGCAGCACCACCTTGCGGTCGGCCAGTACCACCCGGGCCAGGCCCAGGCGGGCACGCTGGCCGGCCGAGAGCCCGGCGCCGTCGTCGCCCAAGCGGGTCTGGAGACCGAGGGGGAGGGCACGCACCGTGTCCTCGAGGTCGAGCGCGGCCAGGGCCCGCCACAGCGACGCCTCGTCGGCCCCGGGACGGCCCACGCGCAGGTTCTCAGCGATGCTGGCCGCGGTCAGCCACGGCCGCTGGGGCGCGGTGGCGACGGTGGCGCGCCACGCGGCGAGGCGGTCCCGCCGCAGCGGAGCCCCCTGCACCAGCACCGCGCCGGTGGAGGTCTCGAGCTCGCCGGCCAGCAGTGCCAGCAGGGTGGACTTGCCGGCCCCGGACGGGCCGGCGATCGCGACCAGCCCGGTGTCGGGGAAGTGGACGGTGTGCGGGGCGAGCGCCGGGTGGGCGCGCCCGGGATAGGTGAGGCTCACGCCGGAGGCGGCGAGCGAGACCGGGCCGGTCAGGGGGGCCGCGTCACTCTCGTCCTCGGTGGGCGCCTGGTCGAGCAGCCGGGTGGCCGCCTCGAAGGTGGCGGTGCCCTCGGCGGCGGAGTGGAACTCCGCCCCGACCCGACGCCAGGGCCAGTAGGCCTCGGGGGCGAGGAGCAGGACGATCAGGGCGGTCTGGAAGTCGATCCCGGAGGCGGCCAGGCGCAGGCCCACGCAGACCGCGACCAGGGCGACCGAGAGCGTGGCGATCAGCTCGAGCGCCGCGGAGGAGACGAAGGCGATCCGCAGCGTGTCCATGGTGGCGCGGCGGTAGCGGCCGGTGATGGCCCTGATCGACTCGGCCTGCGCGTCCGCCCGGCGGTGGGCCACCAGGGTGGGGAGACCGCGGACGACGTCGAGGAAGTGGCCCGACAGGGTGGCGAGCTGGCGCCACTGCCGGGCGGCGCGGTCCTGGGTGTTGAGCCCGATCAGGATGGCGAAGGCCGGCACCAGCGGCAGGGTGGCCAGCACGATGAGCCCGGAGATCCAGTCGAGCCAGAAGATCGCGGCCACGGTGGCGGCCGGCAGCACCGCGGCCAGGACCAGCGAGGGGAGGTAGCGGGTGAGGTAGGGCTCCACCGCGCTCATCCCGCGGGTGGCCAGGGTGGCCAGCTCGCCGGTGCGGTGGCGCGAGAGGGTGATCGGCTCCATCCGGGCCGCCGCCTCGAGCAGCCGGCGGCGCAGCGTGGTGGAGACCGCCGCCGCGGCCCGGGCGCCGCTGACGTCGACGACGTAGGAGCACAGTGCCCGGCCCAGGACGACCAGCGCCACGGCCAGGGCGGGGTCCCGGAGCCCGGCCGCCCACCCGGCGCCGCCGGGGTCGTCGACGAGCCGCACGATGAGGTACCCGACGGCGAACGCCTGGGCGACCGCGAGCAGGCCGCCGAGCACCCCCGCCACCAGGCCCGACGCCAGGTGGCGCCGGGCCGGCAGCAGGTGTGGCAGCAGGGCCGGGTCGAGCGGCTTGGCCACGGTCAGCGACCCACGGAGGCGGCCTCGGGGATGCTGGCGGTGCTGATCCGCTTGCGGAACACCCAGTAGGTCCAGGCCTGGTAGCCCAGGACGATCGGGGTGAAGATGACGGCCACCCAGGTCATCACCGTCAGCGTGTAGCTCGTCGCGGCCGCGTTGGTGGTGGTGAGCGAGAAGGCCGCGTCGGTGGTGGAGGGCATGACGTCGGGGAAGAGCGCCAGGAAGAGCCCGGCCACCGCCAGCGCGATGGTGACGAAGGTGCCGATGAAGGCCCATCCCTCGCGGGCGGCCCGGTTCATCACCAGCGCGCCGATCAGGGCGAGCGCGGCCAGGGCGAAGGCCACGGCCGAGAACGCGTCGCCGGTGCGCAGCTGGATCCAGAGCATGAAGACGACCGCCAGGCCCGCGGCGAGCAGGCCGAGACGCTCGGCCAGGTCCCGGGCACGGTGCCGGATCTCGCCGTCGGTCTTGAGGGCGATGAAGAGGGCGCCGTGGGTGGCGAAGAGGGCGGCGGTGACCGCCCCGCCGAGCAGGCCCAGCGGGTTGAGCAGGGTGAAGAGCGTGCCGGTGAACTCCTTCTCGGCGTCGATCGGCACCCCCGCCACGATGTTGGCGAACGCCACGCCCCAGAGCACGGCCGGCAGCCAGGAGCCGACGATGGCGGCGAGGTCCCAGCGTGCGCGCCACCGGTCGTCGTCCCGCTTGCCGCGGTACTCGAAGGCCAGGTTGCGGATGATCAGGGCGACCAGGATGAGGAGCAGCGGGAGGTAGAACCCGCTGAAGAGCGTCGCGTACCACTCGGGGAAGGCGGCGAACGTGGCGCCGCCGGCCACCAGGACCCAGACCTCGTTGCCGTCCCACACGGGCCCGATGCTGTTGTACATGACGCGGCGCTCGCGCTCGTCGCGCGCCAGGACCGGCAGGAGCATGCCGACCCCGAAGTCGAAGCCCTCGAGGGTGAAGTAGCCGATCCACAGGATCGCGATGAGGGCGAACCAGACGGTGGTGAGTTCCATGCTGTGTCTCTCCCTCAGTAGGCGAATGCCATGGGACGGTCGTCGTCGGAGCCCCCGATGGGCACCTCCGGGGGCTCGGAGAAGGGGTCCGCGCCGCGCTTGGTGTACTTCACGAGCAGCCCGAGCTCGACGACGGCGAGCAGGGCGTAGAGCAGGGTCAGGACGATCAGCGAGGTCGCCGCCTCGAAGACGCTGACGCCGGGGGAGACGCCGGACTCAGTGGTCATCAGGCCGAAGACGACCCACGGCTGGCGGCCCATCTCGGTGAAGATCCAGCCGAACGAGTTGGCCGCGACGGCACCGATCGGCAGGGCGAGCCCGAGCAGCCCGAGCCACCGGCCCGTGGGGGTGCGGCCCCGGCGGGTCGCCCACAGCAGGACCGCCGCGCCCGCGGCCACCGCGAAGCCCAGACCCATCATGAACCGGAAGGACCAGTAGGTCACCGGGATCACCGGCACGTAGTCACCCGCGTGGTAGTACGCCGCGCCCGGGTCCTGGCCGAACTCCTCGGCGTACTGCTCGCGCAGCTGGTTGATCCCCTGGACCTCGCCGTCGAAGGTGCCGGTGCCCAGGAACGAGAGGAGCCCGGGGACCTCGATGATGTGCTTGGGGTCGGAGCCGTCGAGCCTGCCGAGGGTGAGCACCGAGAAGGGGGCCTTGCTGGTGGTGTCGTAGAGGGCCTCGGCCGCCGCCATCTTCATGGGCTGGACCTCGGTCATGATCTTGCCCTGGATGTCGCCGGAGACGGTGACGCCCAGACCGGCCACCAGGGCGGTGACCGCGCCGATCCGGATCGCCTTGCGGTAGAGCGGCTGGTCGTCGCGGTGACGCCTGCTGACGTAGAGGTAGGCGCCGACGCCGGCCATGAACGCACCTGCGGTCATGTAGGCGGCCAGCACCACGTGCGGGAAGGTGACGAGCTGGACCTTGTTGAACATCACGGCCCAGAAGTCGACGAGCTCGGCTCGTCCGTTCTCGGCGTTGTAGGTGTAGCCCACCGGGTTCTGCATCCAGCTGTTGGCGGCCAGGATGAAGTAGGCCGAGGCGAGGGTGCCCAGGTGGACCAGCCACATGCACGCGGCGTGCAGGGCGCGCGGCAGCTTGTCCCAGCCGAAGATCCACAGGCCCAGGAAGGTCGACTCCAGGAAGAAGGCGAGGAGGCCCTCGATGGCCAGGGGCGCCCCGAAGACGTCGCCGACGAACCGCGAGTAGTCCGACCAGTTCATCCCGAACTGGAACTCCTGCACGATCCCGGTCACCACGCCGAGGGCGAAGTTGATCAGGAAGAGCTTCCCGAAGAACTTCGTCAGCCGCAGGTACTCCTCCTTGCGGGTCCGCACCCAGGCGGTCTCCAAGCCGGCGATCAGCGCCGTGAGGCCGATCGTGAGCGGTACGAAGAGGAAGTGATACACGGTGATGATGCCGAACTGCCACCGTGCGATCTCGAGGACGTCCACCTTGCCTCCAGGCTGTGGGAGCTGGTGCCGTCGTGGATTGCGACGGCGAACGAATCCTACGACACGTAGTACTGCATGCGTAGTACGTCTCGTGTAGTACGTAAACAGTAGTACTACTTGTGTGCGTAGGTATGCTGGGGGGGTGCGGAAGACAAAGAGAGCCTCGACAGGGGGCAAGACCGGACTCGGCGACCTCGAGCGGGCCGTCATGGACGTGCTGTGGGACCTCGATGCCGGGGAGGACACCACGGTGCGCGAGGTGCACGCCCGGATCTCCGAGAGCCGCGACGTCGCCTACACCACCGTGATGACGGTGATGGACCGGCTGGCGCGCAAGGAGCTGGTGGTGCAGCAGAAGGACGGGCGCGCCTACCGCTACCGGGCCCGCGCGACCCGCGCGGAGATGACCGCCGACCTGATGCGCGACACCCTGGCCGACCTCGGCAGCAGTGAGCGGGCTCCCGCACTGGTGGCATTCGTGGAGGATGCTTCCGCCGAAGACCTGGCCGCGTTGCGGAAGGCATTGGACGCCCTGGGAGACTGACCTCCATGGAGTTCACGCCCCTGGTGCTGGGGCTGCTTTCGGTCGCCCTGGCGGGGCCCGTCCCTGCCCTGATGGCCCGGTCCTCCCGACTGCACCTGACCCCCTTCGCAGCCATGGTGCTCTGGCAGGCCGTCGCCCTCGCCTCCGTGCTGGCCGCCCTGGGCGCCGGCCTCTCGCTGGCCACCGGGCAGACCCTGCGGGACGAGCCCGGGCCCGTCCGTCTCGGTGTCGCCGTCGTGGCGTTGAGCGTGACCCTGGTGGTGACCGCGCGACTGCTCCTCTCCGGTCACCGGGTCGGCACCACGCTGCGGTCGTTGCGCCGCGACCACCGTGAGCAGGTCGACCTGGTCGCGGGCCGCCACGAGGACCTGCACGTGCTCGAGCACGACGTCCCGGTCGCCTACTGCCTGCCGGGGGTGGCACGCTCCCGCGTGGTCATCTCGGCCGCCGCCATGAAGAGCCTGGAGACGGCCCAGCTGGCCACCGTCCTCGCTCACGAGCGGGCGCACCTGGCCGCTCGCCACGACCTCGTCCTTGAGGCGTTCACCGTCCTGCACCGGGCGTTCCCCCGCTGGGTCTCCAGCGACGCGGCGCTGCGTGAGGTGCAGCTGCTCGTCGAGCTGCTCGCCGACCGGGCGGCCCTCAAGGTGGGCCGCCCCCACGACCTGGGCGCCGCTCTGCTGTCGATGGCCCACGGCCGGGTCCCCGCCGGCTCCATGGGCGCGGCGGGCTCGGACCTGGTCGAGCGGGTCCGGGTGCTCGCGGACCCCAGGCGCCGCCCGGTGCAGGGCGCCTCCCTGGTCCTCGCCTCCTGGGCGGTCCTGGTGCTGCCGACCGCGCTCGTCGTGGCTCCGTGGCTGCTGGGCCTGCACGGCTGAGGAGGCCAGGGGTCAGGTTCCCAGGGCTGAGGCCCAGGGGTCAGCTCTCCTCGGGTGAAGGTCCCGACGCAGGACGGGCCCCGTCGGAGACCTGCTCCGACGGGGCCCGCCCTGGTGTCGCTGTTCCGGTCAGCGCCTGACCCGGAAGGTCAGCCTGTCCCGACTGCCGTCGACCTCGTCGGAGCCGACGTACCTGGCCACCAGGCGGTGCTTGCCCGGTCGCAGGCGGGTGGAGACCTTGAGGACGAGCCTGCCCTTCCTCAGCTTGGCGGTGCCCACCTTCTTGCCGTCGATCTTGACGACGACCCGTCCGGTGGCCGTGCCGGTCTCGGCCTTGACCCGGACGACGACCCGGAACCCCTGGCGGGCCCGCGGGGCCTTCGGGCGGACCTTGGCCGTGGTCTCGGAGTCGCTCCGGCCCTGCTCCGGCGGGACGCCCGGGCCCGGGGTCGGGCCCGGGGTCGGGGCCGGGGGCGTGGTCGGCCCGGGCGAGGGAGTCGGCACCGGCTCGCCGGGCGCGACGACGGTGACGACGACGTCCGCCGAGCCCTTGGCCTGGGCCGCGTCGCCCGAGTAGGTCACCCGCATCGTGCGAGTGCCCACCGGCAGGTCGGCCGGCAGAGCGATCGTGGCAGCACCGCGGTCCAGCTCGGCCTCGCCGACGGTCCGGCCGCCCTCGTCGGTCAGCACGACGTCACCGGTGGGGGCGGAGCCGACGCTGCCGTTGCGCTCCACCGTGACGGCCACCGCGGAGGGCTGGCCGAAGACGGTGGGCTGGTGGGTCGCGACGACCGAGACCGGCAGCTTGCAGTCGAGGATCTCGATGTCGTCGACGTACCAGCCGTCGATGCCACCGCACCCGTCACGACCGATGTCGAACCGGAGCTGGACCGTGTCGCCCGGCTCCACACCGGCGGCTGCGAGGTCGACCTGGGACTGTGCCCAGGAGCCCTTCACCTCGCCACCGTCCGTGCCGGAGAAGCCCTCCTCGCCGGCCAGCGGGTTGGTGTTGCCCTGCCCGACGGTGCTGAGCGTGCCGGGTGCGTTGAAGACGTAGGCGTCGGCCGGGATGACCTCGAAGGGTCCCCCGTCGATGCTGATCTTCACGTTGCCGCCGTCGTAGCCGGCCTCGGTCGCCACGTTGTGGTCGAACGCGAGTCGCGGGGTCCGAAGCCGCCCGGGCATCTCGACGATCGGGGAGACGATCGAGTTGCGGCTGGAGAAGTCGTTGCCGCCCGCTCCCTCGCCCGAGCAGTCGCCGAGGTCCGGCGTCGGGCCGTAGGCCACCTTGGAGGTGTTGCCGTCCACGCCCGCGCGCGACACCCACGGCCTGCCGTAGCTGCCGTAGTAGCCGTCGGCCTCCCAGGCGGCGAGCTCCTCGCCGGTGCCCCAGCCCTGGAGCCCGTCCTCGAAGTCCTCGCTCCACAGCGCCTCGGTCACGAAGCCCTCCCCGCACAGGGACGGGGCGTTCGGGTCGAGGAGCGGCTGGAAGTCGCAGCGCACCGGGTCGGTGCGCATCTCCACCGCCGCCACCGCTGCCTGGATCGAGGCGCAGTCGGCCGTCGTGAGGGGGGCGGTCGCCAACGCTCCGGCCCCCGGCTCGGTGGTCAGCCGGTTGATCGGCCTCCCGACGAGGTCCGCGCAGGACCTCTCGAGCGCGTCGGCCATGTCGACGAAGTTCGACGCCGGGGTGAGGTACGCCGACTGGGCGCGCCACCACACGTTGGCTGCCTTGTCGAGGCCGATGCCGTCGATGGTCCGGCCGTTGTAGTCCCCGCCGTCGACGACCAGCGCGTAGGCGTGGTTGGGCACGCCCGAGTTGCTGTGGACGCCGCCGGCGTCGGTGAACGCCGGGTCGCACTTGTACTCAGCGTCCGTGACCTTGCCCGGGTCGCCGTAGCAGGTGGGCGACCACATGTCGCGGATCGCGCCGCCGAAGGCGGTCGACTTCTCACCCATGAGCCACCGGGTGCTGATGGCGCGCTCGGTGGTGTCCTCCGCCGCGATGGTGACGGTGGCCGTGCCGGCCTGCTTGAAGCGGACGCCGTCGGCCTGGGTGACCATGACGCCGGGGATCCCCGCCTCGCCGGAGGCGACCGTCGGGAAGTCGACGTTGTTGTTGCCGATCACCAGCCCGGTCGCACCAGCGGCCTCCGCGAGGGTCACCTTCTCCTGGAAGGTGCAGGTCCCGCGGTCGACGTAGGCGAACTTGCCGGCGACCGCGGCCGCGTTGGTGTAGGCCGAGCAGCCGTCGGTGGGGGAGGGGCCAGCGGGGTCGGCGGCGTCCCGGGCCACCACCACGTCGGTGGTCAGCGGGGTGGTGGAGAAGCCGTCGCCGAACGCCGCCTCGACGGCGTTGCACTCACCGGCGACCGAGGCGGGCGCGGTGATCGCCATCTCGATGCCGGCAGGGGCGGTCGTCTCGCAGCCGTCGGCACGACGGGTGGTGAAGTCCTCGTCCTCGTCCTCGCGCCCGTTGATGATGTCCAGCGTCTCGCCCCAGACGTCGGAGTAGGACTCGTTGAGCGCGCCCGACTGGTACTGGTAGATCAGCCCGGAGGTGTACTCGGTGTAGGCGTGGCCCCACTCGTGCGAGACCACGTCGTCGGAGGTGACGCCGTTGCAGTAGTTGGTGGTGGTGCCGTTCCAGTTGGCGTTGGGGCACCGGATCCGGGGGTCGTTGTTGACGGTCTTCATCGTCGCCCCGGCCCCGTCGTAGGAGTCGCGGCCGAAGGCGTTGGCGAAGAGCCAGTAGGACTCGCCGGCGGAGGTCACCAGGTTCTGCTGGTCGACGTTGAGGCCGCCGGGGAACTCGTCGCCCTCCTCCCAGACGGGAGTGGTGCCGGGGTTGAGCTCGTAGAGCTCGCGGTCCAGCGCGTCGTGGACCATCGACCAGCGGTTGAGGATCTTGAGGTGGTCGGCGTCGAGGAAGACGACGTCGCGGATGCTGGAGCCGTTGGAGACCTCCACCTGGTAGGCCAGGACGCTCTCGCCCGGCTCGCCCTTGGTGAGGCCCTTGCGGTAGACGAAGAGCCGGGGGTCGGACGCGCGCACGCCACTGGTGTCAGCCCGGCCCTTGCCCTCGGACTTGGCGGGGGGATCGGAGCGCACCCACTCCTCGGCGATCCGTGCGGCGTCGGCCGGCGAGGCGCCGGGCTCCACGTCGAGGTCGAGGTCCGGTGCCGCGTGGCCGCTGACGGCGGTCAGGTCGCCCTCGGCGTCGAGGTTGACCTTGAGGGCCGCGCCGAAGACCTCGACCCCGCGGTAGCTCTGGGTGTAGGTCACGGTGGTGCCGTGGGCGCCGGAGGTGACACTCTGCTGCGCCAGCTCGGCCGGGCGAGCGCCGAAGGCGGCGCCGTACTTGTCGAGGTAGGACTCGGCCTTGGCGACGGCGCTGCGGCGCGAGTCGGCGTCGACCGAGGGGAGGAGGTCGCCACCGCCCTTCACGGTCAGGAACGCGATCTTCCCGGTGGCGTCGGAGCGGGTGGCGGCGACGGTGCCCTGGGCTTCCTGCTTGATCTTGGCGACCAGGCCCTCAGGCCCCGTCGGTGCTGCTTGGGCCGGCAGGAGGGGAGCGGTCACGAGACCGGCCCCCACCACCGCCAGCGCAAGCCCCTGCTTGAGGAGCTTCACGTGCGACTTCCCTTCGAAGAAGTGATTCAGCCCACCCGAGAGACGGTGGTGCGGTCACCCTAAGGACGGGCTTGGCACAGGTAAAGAGCGGTTTGCAAACTTTGTGTAACGAGTTGCGCGGGTCTCCCGGGGTCACGAGCCGGCTGCGACACGCACCCTGTGGTTCGTGTGACTGGTGTGGCGGTTGGACTACTGTCCTGAGCATGGCGACCCGTACGTCTTCCCCGCCGGGGTCGCGGAGCTCGAGCGTGTCCAAGAAGCCCTCGAGCCCCCGATCACGGAGTACTGGCTCCACCCGAGCCGGCAAGAGCTCCAAGCGACCCCAGAAGTCGGCTGCCCGTCGCCCCGCCCCCCGGGCCGTCCGCAACGGACCCGGGCCGGTGGCCCGTGGGTTCGGCGCTCTCGGCCGCGGCGTCGCGAGCGCCTGGCTGGGTGTGGCCCACGCCGTCGGCAGCACCGCCCGCAGCATCGGCCACGGAGCCCGCGACCTCGACCCGGCCCACCGTCGCGACGGGGTGGGCATGGCCCTGCTGGGCCTCTCGCTCGTCGTGGCCGGCGCCGTGTGGTGGCAGCCGCCCGGTGGTGCGATGGACCTCGTCCGGTCGGTCACCGCCGGCACCGTGGGCAAGGTCGCCTGGGCCGTCCCGCTCTGGCTGGCCTACCTGGGCTGGCGCACCCTGCGCGACCCCGAGCACAACGGCCCCGCCGGCCGCCAGGTGATCGGCTGGTCGGCCTTCGTGCTCGGCGTCCTGGGCCTCGTGCACATCGCCAACGGCAACCCGCAGCCCAGCGTCGGCGACGCCGGGGACCTCCAGCAGGCCGGCGGCGCCGTGGGCTTCGTCGTCTCCAGTCTCCTCCTCGACCTGCTGCGCACCCCCTGGGTGGTGGTGCCGCTGCTGAGCCTGCTCGCGCTCTTCGGCGTGCTGGTGATCACCGCGACACCCCTCTACCAGGTCCCGGCCCGCCTCGCGGCGCTGCGCGACCACGCCTTGGGGCGCGCCCCGGCGGCCGAGGGTGCCGACGACGCCGAGCAGACCCGCCCGGTCCGCCAGCGGCGGCGCAGCGTGCCCATCGACGAGGAGATGGGCGACCCCGCCTACGACTCCCCGGTCCTGGAGGAGCGCGAGGTCCGCCGTCGCCGCCGTCGCGCCGACCCCGTCGACGTCGCCCTCGAGGAGGGCGCCGACGAGGGGCTCGGCATCCTGGACCCCTCGGTCGAGGCTCCCGGCTCCGACCAGGCCGCCGCCGAGGTCCAGCCGCCCCCGCACACCCCGCTGCCGCCGCGGGTAGAGCAGCTGGCGCTCTCCGGCGACATCACCTACACGCTGCCCGCCAGCGACATGCTCAAGCCCGGGTCGGTGCACAAGGCCCGGTCCAAGGCCAGCGACGCCGTCGTGGACCGCCTCCAGCAGGTGCTGGAGGAGTTCGGCATCGACGCCCACGTCACCGGCTACACCCGCGGCCCCACCGTCACCCGCTACATCGTCGAGCTCGGCTCCGCGGTCAAGGTGGAGAAGGTCACCGCCCTCTCCAAGAACATCGCCTACGCCGTGGCCTCCGCCGACGTGCGCATCCTCAGCCCGATCCCCGGCAAGTCCGCGATCGGCATCGAGATCCCCAACAGCGACAAGGAGATCGTGTCGCTGGGAGACGTGCTCCGCTCGGAGACCGCGCGCTCCAACCACCACCCGATGGTCACCGGGCTCGGCAAGGACGTCGAGGGCGGGTTCGTGATCGCCAACCTGGCCAAGATGCCGCACCTGCTGGTGGCCGGCGCCACGGGCTCGGGGAAGTCGTCGTTCATCAACTCGATGATCACCTCGATCCTGATGCGCTCCACGCCCGACGAGGTCCGGATGATCATGGTCGACCCCAAGCGGGTCGAGCTCAACGCCTACGAGGGCATCCCGCACCTGATCACGCCCATCATCACCAGCCCGAAGAAGGCCGCGGAGGCCTTGCAGTGGGTGGTGCGCGAGATGGACATGCGCTACGACGACCTGGCCAACTTCGGGTTCCGCCACGTCGACGACTTCAACAAGGCGGTCCGCGCCGGCAAGGTGGAGGTCCCGGCGGGCAGCGAGCGCCAGCTCTCGCCCTACCCCTACCTGCTGGTGATCGTCGACGAGCTCGCCGACCTGATGATGGTCGCCCCGCGCGACGTCGAGGACGCGATCGTCCGCATCACCCAGCTCGCCCGGGCCGCGGGCATCCACCTCGTGCTGGCCACCCAGCGGCCCTCCGTCGACGTGGTCACCGGCCTGATCAAGGCCAACGTGCCCTCGCGGCTGGCCTTCGCCACCTCCAGCCTCGGCGACAGCCGGGTCATCCTCGACCAGCCCGGGGCCGAGAAGCTGGTGGGGCAGGGTGACGGTCTCTTCCTGCCGATGGGCTCCTCCAAGCCGGTGCGCGTCCAGGGCTCCTGGGTCACCGAGGCCGAGGTGCACCAGGTGGTGGCCGCCTGCAAGAACCAGCTGGAGCCGACCTACATCGAGGAGGTGACCGCTCCGGCGGCCGCCAAGCGTGACCTCGACGACGACATCGGCGACGACATGGACCTGGTCATCCAGGCCATCGAGCTCGTGGTCTCCACCCAGTTCGGCTCCACCTCCATGCTGCAGCGCAAGCTGCGCGTCGGGTTCGCCAAGGCCGGACGCCTGATGGACATCCTGGAGAGCCGGGGCGTGGTGGGCCCCAGCGAGGGCTCCAAGGCCCGTGACGTGCTGGTCAAGCCGGACGAGATCGATTCCGTGATCGCGACACTGGAGGGGGAGCGATGAGCGCTGCCGAGGAGCGGGTTGGCCACGACACCGAGTCGCACGAGGGGACCGACGGCCCTTCGCTGAGCCTGGCGGCCGGCCTGGTCGAGGTCCGCCGCAACGCGGGTCTCGCCGCGGCGGTCGGCGGTCTCTCCTCCGCCGTCGCCATCGCCTACCTGTGGCGCGCCACCAGCACCGGCGCGGTCCTGGACTGGGCCCTGGTCGCGGTGATGGGCCTGCTCGCCGTCGCCTGGCTCGCCTCCTTCCTCGACGCGCGCACGCCGCTCCTGGTGGCCGACGCCCAGGGCGTGCGGGTGCGGCTGGGCCGGACCTGGCGGGGCCTGACCTGGTCGGCCGTCGACCGGGTGGAGCACACGCCCCGTCGCGGTCTGCTGCGCGACGGCCGGCTCACCGTGGTGCCGCGCAACAGCGAGCTGCTGATGGCCGACCTGGACCGCGCCGGCGCGCGCCAGGCCCGCCTCGCCACCCGCCTCTACGGCGGGCCGCTGGCCCTGCCCCTGGGGCTGACCACCCGGCTCTCCAGCGAGGACGGCGACCCCACCGAGGCGCTCGGTCGGCTGGCCGACCGGGGCGCGGAGGTCGTCGTGGTGCCCTCCGGGTCGGCCGCGGAGCGGGAGCCCGAGGACGACGCTCCCGCGCGGCGCCGCCTGCGTGACCCGCGGCCGCTGATCGCCGGCGCCCTGACCAGGGTCTCCGCGCCGCTGACCCGCAAGACCCGGCGCGACGAGGTCGACGAGGTCGACGACGTGGACGAGCTGGACGACCGCGCCTCCATGGGGGCGGCGCGGGGCCAGGCAGAGGACGAGGACCGGGACGAGGGCCGGGACGAGGGGCGGGACGACGTCGAGCCGCGCGGCACCGCGGTCGTGCTGAGCCCGGCACCCGAGCCCGCCCGCGAGACGCCGCTGCCCGCCCGCGCCGACGTGCTGCACGAGCAGGACGACGACCGGACCCAGGTGCTGCCGACGGCCGTTGAGCTCGTCGAGGACACCCAGGCCTGGGGGGACAGGGTCCGTCCCATCGCCCGGGCGGGCCACCCCGTGGCCCCGGTGGTCTTCGACGACTTCATGGTGGAGCCGGCCTCGGACCCCGTGATCGGCCCCGAGCTGCGGGCGGCGCGGACCAGGCTGCGCCTCTCGGTCGACCAGCTGGCGGAGCGCACCCGGATCCGTCCGCACGTGATCGAGGCCATCGAGGTGGACGACTTCGTCCCGTGCGGCGGCGACTTCTACGCCCGCGGGCACCTGCGCACCCTGGCCCGGGTCCTCGGGATCGACGTGGCGCCGCTCCTGGAGACCTACGAGGACCGCTACGCGCACGCGCCCATCGATCCGCGGCGGGTCTTCGAGGCCGAGCTGGCCACGGGCGCCCACGGTCCCATTCGTGGCACCCGCGGCGGAGCGAACTGGTCGATCCTGGTGGCCGCGGTGATGGCGATGGTGCTCGTCTGGTCGGTCGCGCGCCTGGTGATGGACACCCCGTCCGACCTGGGCGGCACGCCCGTCCTCAACGGCTCCGGCGGCCCGCACGCGGGCAGCGCGGTGGCGGCCGACCCGGTGCCGGTCGTGGTCTCCGCCCCGGCCGGGGGTGCCAAGGTCGTGGTGCGCGACAGCTCGGGCGCCGTGGTCTTCAAGGGCAACCTCGCCATCGGCGAGAGCCGCACGGTCGACGCCTCCCCGCCGGTGCGGGTACAGACCAGCGACGGCGCCGTGACGGTCGGCATCAACGGGGTCGAGCGCGGTCCCGTGGGCGAGGCCGGGACGGCCTCGCAGGGCACCTACGCCGCCGACTGACGTGGCGTGGGTCACCCGTCCGGCGCGGCAGCGCGCCGGGAATCAGCGTGGCGTGGCCTGTGGCGTCATAATCGACTACCTATGACGACGTACAAGCCTGACCCCACGACGGCTCCCCTGAGCGTGGCGGTGGTGACCCTCGGGTGCTCCCGCAACGAGGTCGACTCCGAGGAGCTGGCCGGCCGTCTGGAAGCCGATGGATTCCAGCTCGTCTCCGACCCCGAGGACGCCGACACGGTGGTGGTCAACACCTGCGGGTTCGTCGAGGCAGCCAAGAAGGACTCGGTCGACACGCTGCTGGAGGCGGCCGACCTGAAGACCCACGGCCGGACCCAGGCGGTGGTGGCGGTCGGCTGCATGGCCGAGCGATACGGCAAGGACCTGGCCGAGTCGCTGCCAGAGGCCGACGCGGTGCTGGGATTCGACGACTACCCCGACATCGCCGCCCGGCTGCGCTCCATCGTGGCGGGGGACAGGCACGTCTCCCACGTGCCCTCGGACCGGCGCCGGCTGCTGCCGATCTCACCGGTGGAGCGGGCCGCCGCCGTCGACGTGACGGTGCCGGGCCACGCTGTCGCCGTGCCCGACCTCGAGCCCGGCCAGGCGCCGCCCACGGGCCCCCGGGTGCTGCGACGCCGCCTCGACGGGGGACCGATGGCCCCCCTCAAGCTGGCGAGCGGCTGCGACCGGCGCTGCGCCTTCTGCGCCATCCCGGCCTTCCGCGGCTCCTTCGTGAGCAGGCGGCCCTCCGACGTCGTCGCCGAGGCGCGCTGGCTGGCCGAGCAGGGGGTGCGCGAGCTCTTCCTGGTCAGCGAGAACTCCACGTCCTACGGCAAGGACCTCGGTGACCTCCGGCTGCTGGAGACGCTGCTGCCGGAGCTGACCGGCATCGACGGCATCGACTGGGTGCGTGTCTCCTACCTCCAGCCGGCCGAGACGCGTCCCGGCCTGATCGAGGCGATCGCGCGGACGCCCGGGGTGGTTCCCTACTTCGACCTCTCCTTCCAGCACGCCAGCGCTCCGCTGCTGCGACGGATGCGCCGCTTCGGCGACCCGGACAGCTTCCTGGACCTGCTGGCCCGGGTCCGGGAGGAAGCGCCGTTGGCCGGCGTCCGGTCGAATGTGATCGTGGGGTTCCCGGGGGAGACCGAGCACGACCTCCAGGTCCTGTGCGACTTCCTCGAGGCGGCGCGTCTCGACGTCACCGGTGTCTTCGGCTACTCCGACGAGGACGGCACCGAGGCCGAGTCCTACGACGGCAAGATCGACCCCGACGAGGTCGCCGAGCGGGTCGCGCACGTCACCGGGCTGGTGGAGGAGCTCACCGCCCAGCGTGCCGAGGAGCGCATCGGCGAGCAGGTCGAGGTGCTGGTGGAGTCCCTGCAGGACGGCACCGTGGAGGGACGCGCGCGTCACCAGGGTCCCGAGGTCGACGGGACGACCACCCTGACCCAGGCCCCGGCCGGCGTGCGCGTCGGCGACCTGGTGCGGGCCGAGGTCGTCGACTCCGTCGGGGTGGACCTCTTCGCCCGGGTGCTGGCGGGGCAGCCGTGAACGCGCCCGCGAAGACCAGCAACGTCAACCTGCCCAACGCGCTGACCACCCTGCGCATCCTGATCGTCCCCTTCTTCGGGTGGGCGCTGCTCCACGACGGCGGCGACTCGGCGACCTGGCGCTGGATCGCCTTCGCCCTCTTCGCGGTGGCGATGATCACCGACAAGGTCGACGGCGACCTGGCGCGCAAGTACGACATCGTCACCGACTTCGGCAAGATCGCCGACCCGATCGCCGACAAGGCGATCACCGGCATGGCGCTGATCGGCCTCTCGGTGGTGGGCGACGTGTGGTGGTGGGTCACCATCGTCGTCCTGGTGCGCGAGTGGAGCGTCACGCTGCTGCGGCTCTCGATCCTCTCCGACGTGGTGATGGCCGCATCGTGGAGCGGCAAGGTCAAGACGACCCTGCAGGCCCTGGCCCTCGGGGTGCTGCTGTGGCCGCTGCCGCACGGCGAGGCCCACGGCGGAGCCTTCGACGGCTGGGGGATGCCAGGGGAGGTGCTCTTCTACACCGGCCAGGTGCTGCTCGCGGGAGCCGTGGCGATGACGCTGTGGTCGGGCTACGAGTTCGTCCGCGACGTGCGCGCCACCCGCACGAAGAGGGCCGCCGAGGCCACGCACAACGAACGCTGATCGGCGTCACACCAGCCACACTGGTTATGGTGGCAGGGATCACTTGTCCACCAAACAAGGGAACAGCACTGTGTCAGCCATCAGAAGCTCAGGCCGGCGCCTCACGGCGGCGGCATCCATCGCGGGGCTCGTAGCAGCGCCGCTCACGCTCATGGCGATCACCACGGCGCCGGCCTCGGCGGCCGACGACGTGGTCGTCAACCTCATCGGGGTCAACGACTTCCACGGCCGCATCAACTCCAACACCGTCAAGTGGGCGACCACGGTGGAGGGCCTGCGCAACGCCTCCACGACCGACACCGACCTCCTCGTCGGCGCCGGCGACCTGATGGGCGCCTCGGAGTTCACCTCCGCGGTCTCCGACGAGCAGCCGACCATCGACGTGCTCAACGCGATCGGCCTCAACGCCTCGGCCGTCGGCAACCACGAGTTCGACCGTGGCTGGCCCGACCTGCGCGACCGGGTGATCAACTCCACCAACGCCCAGTGGAAGTACCTGGGCGCCAACGTCTACCAGAAGGGCACCCAGAACCCCGTCCTTCCTGAGTACGCGGAGTTCACCGCCGGTGACCTCAAGGTCGCGGTCATCGGCGCGGTCACCGAGGAGACCCCCTCCCTGGTGGCCCCGGGCCGGGTGGCCGACCTCGACTTCGGTGACCCCGTGGCCGCCGTCGACCGGGTCGCCAAGCAGCTCAGCGACGGAGTGGCCGAGAACGGGGAGGCCGACGTCATCGTCGCCTCGTTCCACTCCGGTGCCGCACACGGCGCCAACTCCGACTACGCCAAGGAGGCCGCCAGCGCCGGCGAGTTCGCGCGGATGGCCTCGCTGCCCGACAGCGTGGACGCGATCTTCAACGGGCACACCCACCAGGTCTACGCCTGGGACGCCCCGAAGCCCGGTGGGGGCACCCGTCCCATCGTGCAGACCGGTGAGTACGGCGCCAACGTCGGTCAGGTCCAGCTGACGCTGGACGCCGCGACCGGCGAGGTCAAGGCCTACACCGCCAAGAACCACGCCCGGGTCGCCGACGCCGACCTGACGAACCCCGTCGTCGCCAAGGTGGACGAGGTGGTCAAGGCCGCCCAGGCCAAGGCCGCCGAGGTGGGCAACCAGCCCGTCGGCCAGATCACCGCCGACGTGACACGCGCCTACGACGGGGTCGACGCCTCCGGCAAGGCGATCGAGAACCGCGGTGCCGAGTCGACGCTCGGCGGCCTGGTCGCCAACGCGCTGCGCGACGGCGTGCCCGCCGAGATCGCCGACCCGGACATCGGCATCGTCAACGCCGGCGGCCTCCGGGCCGACCTGCTCTTCGCGGGCAACCCGGCGAGCAACCCGCTCAACACCGACGGTGTCATCACCTACGGCGAGGCCAACGACGTGCTCCCGTTCGTCAACAACGTCTGGACCGTGGAGCTCACCGGCGCCCAGCTGCGGCGGGTGCTGGAGCAGCAGTGGCAGCCGGCCGGGTCCGGCCGTCCCGTCCTCAACCTCGGCCTCTCCGACAACGTCGAGGTGACCTACGACGCCTCGCAGGCCGCCGGGTCCCGGATCACCTCGGTGCGGATCGACGACCAGTGGCTGGACAACAAGAAGGTCTACAAGGTCTCGACCTTCTCCTTCCTCGCGGGTGGCGGCGACAACTTCACCGCCTTCAAGGACGGGCAGGCCAAGGACACCGGCCTGGTCGACCGCGACGTGTGGATCCAGTACCTGCGCGACCACCCGGTGAGTCCTGACTTCGCCCGCCAGCAGGTGGAGGTGACCAACGTCAAGAACCGCCAGATCACCATGGGTGAGCGGGTTCGCGCCCGGGTGTCGGGCCTCGACCTGACGTCGGCAGGCTCGCCGAAGAACACCGCCGTCGAGGTGGTGCGGGTCAGCAAGGACGGCAAGCGCAAGGTCGTGAAGTCGGTGCCGGTCACCAACGGGAGCGCGAAGGTGAACTTCGAAGCCCCCGCGGGTGCATCCATCGAGCTGGTGGCCAAGCCGTCGGGCACCACGATCACCCGTCAGCTCCGCAAGACCCGGCCCCAGATCAAGCAGGTGCGGGTCTTCCCCAAGGTGGTCAAGGCCAACAAGACCCGTCCGCGGGTCAAGGTCGTGGTCAAGGCCAACAACGACGGCAAGGTCACCGGCCGCGTCAAGGTCGTCATCCAGGGCAAGGGCTTCAAGCGCAAGGTCTTCGGCGAGCTGAAGAAGGTGCAGGGCAAGCCGCGCAGCAAGGTCAACGTGCGGCTGCCCAAGCTGCCGCGCACCGGCGCCTACACGGTGCGTGCGAAGTACCTCGGCAACAACAAGTACAACGCCCAGAAGAAGAGCTACAACCTCCGGGTTCAGCGGCGCTGACCCGTGCCGGACGTCTCGCCCGGAGACGTCCGGCCCGGACGGAGGGCGAGGGGCTCGGGTGCACGCACCCGGGCCCCTCGTGCCGTCCTCCTACGATCGGCCCATGACGACTCACGCCGAGACGGGCCCGGCCCCACTCCTGCGGCTGCTCGCGGCCCGCGGCCAGACGCTCGCCGTCGCGGAGTCGCTCACCGGTGGCCGGCTGGCCGCGTCGCTCACCTCCGTGCCCGGCGCCTCCGCGGTCTTCCTGGGCGGTGTCGTCTCCTACGCGACGGCGGTCAAGGTCGCGGTGCTGGGCGTCAGCGAGGAGCTGGTCGTCCGGCACGGGGTGGTCTCCGCCGCCTGTGCGGAGCAGATGGCGCAGGGTGTCCGCCGCCTGACCGGCAGCACCTGGGCGCTCGCCACCACCGGCGTCGCCGGCCCCGACCCGCAGGAGGGGAAGCCGGTGGGCACCGTCTTCGTCGGGCTGGCGGGCCCGAACGGCGCGGCAGCCCGCCCGTTGGGACTGACCGGCTCACGGACCGAGATCCAGGACGAGACCTGCCGCCGGGCGCTGGCGCTCCTCGCCGATGCCGTGGGGTGACGGGGGCCGGTTGCGGGCTTCCGGTAGCGTGGCCCCACGGGTCGAACGAGGAAGGGACGCGCGCATGGTGCTGTTTCGTCGGTCTCTCGGCGAAGTCCTCCGCCACAAGCGGATGGAGCTGGGCATGACCCTGCGCGAGGTCTCGGCCGAGGCGCGGGTCAGCCTGGGCTACATCTCCGAGATCGAGCGCGGCCAGAAGGAGGCGTCCTCGGAGCTCCTGGCCTCGTTGTGCGCCGCCCTCGACGTGCCGCTCTCCTCGGTCCTGCGCGAGGCGAGCGTCGCCGTCGCCCACGAGGAGTCGATGGCCGCACCCACCTCGCTCGAGACGGCCCGGACGGCCGGCCCTGGCGACGTGGTCGCCTCCGCTGCCTGAGTGCACGAGCCCCTGAGCGCCTGAGCGCACGCCGCACGGATGCTGCCGGGCGGGTTCCGTCCCGGCTCAGCGGTCGGGCTGGCAGCTCGGGCACCAGTAGGTGGCCCGCTCCCGCCCGGGCGGGCCGGTCTGCTCGACGCTGACCGGCGTCGCGCACCGCAGGCACTCCTGCTGGCGGTAGACCCAGGTCCGCCGGCCCCGTCTCAGGTCGCCGGTGGTGGTCTGCTCGGCCCGCTGCTTGTTCTGCTCCAGGATGAGCTTGGCGCGGCGCACCAGCCGCTCCAGGTCGGGGACCTCACCGACCGGGGTGGTGGGCCTCACCCCGCTGGTGAAGCAGAGCTCGGCGGCGTACATGTTGCCGATGCCCGCGAGCCGGGTCTGGTCGAGCAGGGCGTGCACCAGCGGCCGGGTCGGGTCCTGGGTGAGCCGGCGAAGCGCCTCCTGCTCGTCCCAGTCGGAGCCGAGCAGGTCGGGGCCGAGGTGCCCCACGGCCAGGTGCTCGTCCTCGCGGTGGAGGAGCTCGACGAGGCCGAGGGAGAAGCCCACCGCGAGGCGGTCGGCGGTCTCCAGCACCACGCGGGCGGTGTGCACCGGCCGGCGCCACCGCTGGCCGGGGGCGTAGGCCTGCCAGGCCCCCTCCATCTTCAGGTGGGTGTGCAACGTCCAGGGACGATCGGCGTCGATACGGGTGAGCAGGTGCTTGCCCCGGCTGGTGGTGTTGCGGACCAGCCCGCCGGCCAGGTCCTGGGTGGCCAGCTGGGGGACGCGGAAGTCGCTCCGGCTCAGCCGGCGACCCGCCAGGGTGCGGTCCAGCAGGCGGGCGGCGCGCCACACGGTGTCGCCTTCAGGCACGGATCCTCAACCCCTTCGGCGTGGCGACGAAGCCCGCCTCCCTCAGCGCCGCGCGCAGCGGCGTCTCCCCGGACCCCAGCAGCTGGGACCCGTCAGCCCGTTCCACGGTCAGCCGACCCAGGGCGCCGCGGCGCACCGACTCCGCGAGCGCCCGCGCGGCGGGCCCGAGCCGCTCGGGCTCCTCGGACCAGGTCAGCAGGGTGCGGCCCCCGCGCTCGACGTAGAGCGTGAGGCGGCCCTCCACCAGCACCACCAGGGCGCCCGCCTTGCGGCCCGGGCGGTGTCCTGTTCCCGCGGAGCTGGTCTCGGGCCAGGGGAGGGCGGCGCCGAAGGGGTTCGCCGGGTCGGTCGCGGCCAGGGTGACCGCGACGGGAGCCTCGGCCGGTCGGTCGGTCTCGCTGAAGGTCCTCAGGCGGTCCACCGCGCCGACGGTGCCGAACTGGGCCGCGCCCAGGCCCTCCACGAAGTAGCCCCGGCGGCAGCGCCCGGCGTCCTCGAAGGCGGCCAGCACCTTGTAGACGCCCGCGAAGCCGCCGGGGATCCGCTCGCCGGCCACCGCGCCCCGGGTGACGACCCCGTGGCGCTCCAGGAGGTGCTCGGCGACCGCGTGGGCGCGCCTGGTCGGGTCGGCGTCGCGCCGCGGCAGCAGGGACCAGCGTCCGGCTGTCTCGGGGGGACCGCCGCGGGTCGGCATCCGGCCCGTGCGGGGCGGCCGACGGGGGGTGCGGTGGGAGGCGGTGCCCGAACCGACCAGGGCGCGCAGCGGCAGCACGGTGTCGTTGGTGACGTGCCCCGACCAGACCAGCTGCCACAGGGCCGCGGAGAGCGTGGTGTCGGAGGTGGAGCCCACCTGGTCCGAGAGCTGACGGAAGAACCACGCGCCGCCGGGCGCCAACGCCTCGAGCACCCGGTGCTGGAGCTCGTCGAGCTCCTCCTCGAGCGGGTCCGGCAGGGTCAGGGCGGCCTGGTCGGCCAGGTGGAGGCTCACCCAGCCGTCGCTGCCGGGCAGCGGGGCGTGGCCGCACCACAGGACCTCGCCCGAGGCGGTCAGCTCGTCCAGGAAGGCGGGCTGGTAGTCGCGCACCCGCGCGGCCAGCACCAGCGGCTCCAGGGCGCTGGCGGGCACGGCGCAGCCGGCGAGCTGGTCCAGGGCGGCGACCACGCCGTCGACCCCGCGCAGGCCGCCGCGGGCGGCGGTCACCTTCTGCCAGGCGGGCAGGAAGCGCGCCAGGGTGTCGGGGGTGACCGGTTCGACCTCCTGGCGCAGCTTGGCCAGCGAGCGCCGGCGCAGTCGCCGCAGCACCTGCGCGTCGCACCACTCCAGCCCGCTACCGCTGGGCCGGAACTCGCCGTCCAGCACCCGGCCCCGTGCGGCCAGCCGCTGGAGCGCCTGTCGGGCCACCGCCTCCCCGAGGTTGAAGCGGGCGGCGACCGCCTCGGTGGTGAAGGGGCCGTGGGTCCGGGCGTACCTGGCCACCAGGTCGCCGATCGGGTCCTCCTGGACCTCGGTGAAGGCGACGGGGGTGCCGGGCGGCACCGGCACGCCCAGGCCGTCGCGCAGCCGGGCCACCTCCTCCACCGTGCACCAGACCGGCTCTCCGCCCATCCGGACCTCGACGACCCGGCGGGCGGCGGCGAGCTCGGCGAGCCACCCGGCCACGGGCGAGCCAGGGCGGCTGCGTGCCTCCACCTCCTCCCGGCTGAGCGGACCCAGCAGGCGCAGCATGTCGGCGACCCCCTCGGCGTCGCGGGCACGGCGGTCTTCGGTGAGCCACTGCAGCTCGGCCTCGACCTCGGCCAGCACGTCGGGGTCCAGCAGCTCGCGGAGCTCAGCGCGTCCCAGCAGCTCGGCCAGGAGCGACTGGTCCAGTGACAGCGCCGCCGCGCGGCGCTCGGCGATCGGGGAGTCGCCCTCGTAGAGGAACTGGGCGACGTAGCCGAAGAGCAGCGTGCGGGCGAAGGGGGAGGGCTGGGTCGTGGAGACGTCGACCACCGCGACCTCGCGGCGCTGCACCGCCCGCAGCAGCGCCAGCAGCGACGGCAGGTCGTAGGCGTCCTGGAGGCACTCGCGTACCGCCTCGAGGACGATGGGGAAGGAGGGGTACTTCACCGCGACCTCGAGCAGCTGCGCGCTGCGCTGACGCTGCTGCCACAGCGGGCTGCGGCGTCCGGGGTCGCGGCGCGGCAGGAGCAGCGCGCGGGCCGCGCACTCGCGGAACCGGCTGGCGAAGAGGGCGGAGCCGCCGACCTCGTCGGTGACCAGCTGGTCGATCTCGTCCGGCTCGAAGACCACCAGGTCGGCGCCGGGCGGCTCCTGGTCGCTGTCGGGCACCCGGATCACGATGCCGTCGTCGGAGGCCATCGCCTGGCCGTCGACGCCGTACTGCTCGCGCAGCCGGGCGTTGATGGCCAGGGCCCAGGGGGCGTGCACCGGCATCCCGTAGGGCGAGTGCAGCACCAGCCGCCAGTCGCCCAGCTCGTCGCGGAAACGCTCCACCACCAGCTGCCGGTCGTGGGGGACGAGGTTGGTCGCCTCGCGCTGCTCGGCGAGGTAGTGCACCAGGTTGGTGGCCGCGTAGGCGTCGAGACCGTGGCTCTGGGCCTCCGTCACCGCCTCGGCCTTCGGCAGCGCGGCGAGCTCGCGGCAGAACTCGCCGATCGCCGCCCCCAGCTCGGCCGGCCGGCCCAGCCCGTCGCCCTTCCAGAAGGGGAGCCGGCCGGGCACCCCCGGCGCCGGGGTCACCAGGACCCGGTCGTGGGTGATGTCCTCGATCCGCCAGCTGCTGGCGCCGAGCGCGAAGACGTCGCCGACCCGGGACTCGTAGACCATCTCCTCGTCGAGCTCCCCGACCCGGCGGCCGGTCCCCTCGCCGACCAGGTAGACCCCGAAGAGGCCGCGGTCGGGGATGGTGCCGCCGCTGGTGACGGCCAGGCGCTGCGCTCCGGGACGGGCGGTGAGCCGCCCGGTGACCCTGTCCCAGACCACGCGCGGCCGCAGCTCGGCGAACTCCTCGCTGGGGTAGCGCCCGCTGAGCAGGTCGAGGGTGGCCTCGAAGGCGCTGCGCGGCAGGGCGGCGAACGGCGCCGAGCGGCGCACCAGGGTGTAGAGCTCCTCGACCTCCCACTCGTCGACCGCGGTGGCGGCCACCACCTGCTGGGCCAGCACGTCCAGCGGGTTGGCGGGGACGCGCAGGCTCTCGATCTGGCCGGACCGCATGCGCTGCACCGCGACGGCGGTCTGCGCGAGGTCGCCCCGGTGCTTGGGGAAGAGCACCCCGCGGCTGGTCTCGCCCACCTGGTGACCGGCGCGCCCCACCCGTTGCAGCGCGCTGGCCACGCTGGGCGGCGACTCGATCTGGATCACCAGGTCGACGGCCCCCATGTCGATGCCCAGCTCCAGGCTGCTGGTGGCCACCACGCACGGCAGGCGCCCCTGCTTGAGGTCGTCCTCGATGAGGGCACGCTGCTCCTTGGAGACCGACCCGTGGTGGGCGCGGGCCAGCACCGGCGGTGCCCCGCCCGTGCTGCCGGCCTGCGCCATCACCTCGGCGGGCGGCCCGGACGGCGCCGCGGGCACCGCCGCCCCCGCGGCGGCGCCCACCGGCTCGGGTGCCAGGCCCGCGCGCTCCGCAGCGATCTCGTTGAGCCGGGCGGTGAGACGCTCGGCGAGCCGCCGGGAGTTGGCGAAGACGATCGTCGAGCGGTGCTGCTCGACCAGGTCGACGACCCGCTCCTCCACGTGGGGCCACAGCGACTGGCTGCGCCGGGGGTCGCCGGACTCCTCGTCGTACTCCTCGGGCGCCGTCATGTCCTCGACGGGGACGACGACGCGCAGGTCCCAGGTCTTCTGGCTGGGCGGCGCGACGATGTCCACCGGCGCGCCCCCGCCGAGGAACCGGGCCACCTCCTCCAGCGGGCGGACGGTGGCGCTCAGGCCGATCCGCTGCGCGGGGGTCGCCAGCAGGGCGTCGAGGCGCTCCAGGCTGAGCGCCAGGTGGGCGCCCCGCTTGCTGCCGGCGACCGCGTGGACCTCGTCGAGGATGACCGTCTCCACCCCGCGCAGCGCCTCGCGGGCCTGGCTGGTGAGCATCAGGAACAACGACTCGGGGGTGGTGATCAGGATGTCGGGAGGAGACGTGCTCAGCCGCCGTCGCTCGGTGGCCGGGGTGTCCCCGGAGCGCACCCCCACCCGCAGCTCCGGGAGCTCGGTGCCCAGGCGCGCCGCGGTGTGCCGGATCCCGGTCAGGGGCGCCCGCAGGTTGCGCTCCACGTCGACGGCCAGCGCCTTGAGCGGCGAGATGTAGAGGACCCGGCACCGCCGGGCGGCCTCGGGCGGCTCCTCGGTGAGCAGCCGGTCGATCCCGGCCAGGAAGGCGCTCAGGGTCTTGCCGGAGCCGGTGGGGGCGACGACGAGGGCGTGCCGGCCGCGCCGGATCGCCTCCCACGCGCCCTCCTGCGCCGCGGTCGGCTCGGCGAAGGCGGCACGGAACCACTCCCTGGTGGGTGCGCTGAACGCGTCGAGGACCGGCACCCAGTCATCTTGACACCCGCCTCCCCACGCCGAGGCCCACGCCGAGGCCCACGCCGAGGCGACGCAGCCGTGAGGCACCGGAGTGTCGCGGGTGTCGGCGGTGGTTTGTAGTCTCGCCCGGTGACCGAGTCGATGATCTCCGCCCGAGGCCTGCGCAAGTCGTTCGGCGACTTCGAGGCGGTGCGTGGCATCGACGTCGAGGTCCGGCGCGGAGAGGCGTTCGGCTTCCTCGGCCCCAACGGCGCCGGCAAGTCCAGCACCATGCGGATGATCGCGGCGGTGAGCCCGATCAGCGGCGGCGAGCTGCGCATCCTCGGCCTGGACCCCGCTACCGACGGCCCGGCCATCCGCGGCCGCCTCGGCGTGTGCCCCCAGGAGGACACCCTCGACAACGAGCTCAACGTCTTCGACAACCTCTACATCTACGGGCGCTACTTCGGGATCCCGCGGGCCGAGGTGCGGGAGCGCGCCGAGCAGCTGCTGGAGTTCGTGCAGCTGACGGAGAAGCGCAAGGCCCGGGTCGAGGACCTCTCCGGCGGGATGAAGCGCCGGCTGACCATCGCACGGAGCCTTGTCAGCTCGCCCGAGCTGCTGCTCCTCGACGAGCCGACCACCGGCCTCGACCCGCAGGCCCGTCACGTCCTGTGGGACCAGCTCTTCCGGCTCAAGCACGCCGGCGTCACCCTCGTGCTGACCACCCACTACATGGACGAGGCCGAGCAGCTCTGCGACCGGCTCGTGGTCATGGACAAGGGACTGGTGGTCGCGGAGGGCAGCCCGCGCGAGCTGATCGCGGCCCACTCCACCCGTGAGGTGGCGGAGCTGAGGTTCGGCATCGGCGAGAACGAACGCGCGGCCGACGTGGTGGCCGACCTCGGCAGCCGGATCGAGGTGCTGCCCGACCGGCTCCTGGTCTACTCCGACGACGGCGAGGAGGTGATCGCCAAGGTGCACGAGCGCGGCCTCGAGCCGCTGGCGGTCCTGGTGCGCCGGTCCACCCTCGAGGACGTCTTCCTCGCGCTCACCGGCCGTTCCCTGGCGGACTGATGACTCCCTCACGTCTCAGCGCGCGCGAAGGCCTCAGCCGTCAGCTCGACTACTGGTGGACCGTCTACAAGCGGACCTGGCGCGGCGGCTTCATCTCCAGCTTCGTGGCGCCCCTCTTCTACGTGGTCGCCATGGGGGTGCTGCTGGGGGGCTTCATCGAGGCCGACCCCGACCGGCTCGAGGGCGCCCCCTCCTACCTGGCCTTCGTGGTGCCCGGCCTGGTCGCGGCGCACGCCATGCAGGTCGCGGTGGGGGAGACCACCTACCCGGTGATGGGCGGGATCAAGTGGCACAAGACCTACTGGGCGCAGCTGGCCACGCCCCTGTCGGTGCGCGACATCGTCAACGCCCACCTCGCCTTCGTCGTGGTCAGGGTCGCCTCGGCCTGCGCCGTCTTCATGCTGGTGCTGGCCCCCTTCGGTGTCTTCGAGTCGTGGTGGGGGCCGGTCCTGGCCTGGTGCGGCCAGGTGCTGGTCGGCACGGCGTTCGCCTGCCTGGTGATGGCCTTCAGCGTGCGGCTCCGCGACGAGCAGGGGTTCGGCCTCGTCTACCGCCTGGGCGTGGTCCCGCTGACCCTCTTCTCGGGCGCCTTCTTCCCGATCGCCAACCTGGGGCCGGTGCTGGAGTGGGTGGCCCGGCTGACCCCGCTGTGGCACGGGGTGAGCCTGTCGCGGATGTTCTCCCTCGACGTGGTCGACTGGCCCCTCGCCGTCGTCCACGTGCTGGTGCTGAGCGTCCTCAGCGTGCTGGGCTGGCGGTGGGCCGTGACCGGGCTCGAGAAGCGGCTGGAGGTCTGAGATGGTGACGACCGACCCGAACGCCCGGGGCGCCGACGAGCGCGCGTGGGGGCCGGCCCAGGCCGCCGGCGTGGTGGTGCTGCGCAACTACATCACCTACCGCTCGGCCTGGAAGCTCTTCCTGACCGGTTTCCTCGAGCCCGTCTTCTACCTCTTCTCGATCGGGATCGGGGTCGGCGCCCTGGTCAGCGGGTTCGAGCTCGGTGGCGAGGAGATCTCGTACGCCGCCTTCGTGGCCCCCGGCATGCTCGCCGCCTCGGCCTTCAACGGCGCCCTGATGGATTCCACCTACAACGTGTTCTTCAAGCTCAAGTACGACCGCCTCTACGACCAGATGCTGGCGACCCCGCTCACTCCGGGCGACGTGGCCAGGGGCGAGATCGCCTGGGGGCTGATCCGCGGCTCCACCTACTCGGCCGCGTTCCTGCTGGTGATGGCCGCGATGGGCCTGGTCGAGTCGTGGTGGGCGGTGCTGGCGCTGCCCGCGGCGATCCTCATCGCCTTCGCCTTCTCGGCGGTCTGCATGGCGCTGACCACCTACATGAAGTCGTTCCAGGACTTCGACAAGATCACCCTGGCCCAGCTGCCGCTCTTCCTCTTCTCCGCGACCTTCTTCCCGATCAGCACCTACGGCGACGGGGCGCTGCGCTGGCTGATCGAGGTCACCCCTCTCTACCGCGGGGTGGTGCTCTGCCGGGAGCTGACCACCGGGCACCTGTCGGCGGCCTCGGCGGTGAGCGTGGTCTACCTGCTGGCCATGGGCCTGCTCGGGCTCGTCGTCGTGCGGCGCCGGCTCGCGGCGCTGCTGCTGACCTGACGGGTCGTCGTCAGGGCAGCGTGACCAGCATCTTCTGGTACCACGCGATGTCGATCCACTGGTCGAACTTGAAGCCGATCTCCTTCATCTCCCCGACCTTCTCGAACCCCGCGGCCACGTGGAGCGCCTCGCTCGCCGGGTTGGGCAGGGCGACCAGCGCCACGGCGGAGTGCACCCCGGAGACGGCCATGGTCTCGAGCAGGGCCGGGTAGAGGAGCCGGCCGACCCCACGCCCCCGGACGCTGGCGTCGAGGTAGATCGAGGTCTCGCGGGTCCGGGCGTAGGCGGGACGTGGGCGGAAGGACCACGAGTAGGCGTACCCGACCGCCCGGTCCGACTCGTCGACGGCGACCAGGAGGTGGTCGCCCGGGTGCTGGCCGTCGAGACGGGCCCGCCAGTAGTCGAGGTCAGGGGGCTCCAGGTCGAAGGTCGCCGTGGAGTGCTCCACCGCGTCGCTGTAGATGTCGGAGATCACCGCCAGGTCGCTCTCGGTGGCGGACCGGGTGGAGAAGGAAGGCATGGGCCCCATTCTTTCAGGTGGGGCTGGTTCAATGTGCGAGTGCCCGACCCGTGCGACCTCGTCCCCGACACCAAGGACTGGACCTGGGTGCCCGGACGCTGGTCGGCGCTGGAGTACGCGTGCCACGTGCGCGACGTCCACCGGGTCTTCGCCGAGCGCCTGGAGGCGATGCTGGCCCACGACGGCGCGCGCTTCGCCGACTGGGACCAGGACGCGGCTGCGGTGTCCGGGCGCTACGCCGAGCAGGAGCCGCGCACGGTCGAGCTCGAGCTGATCGAGGCCGCCGGCACGGTCGGGGGCCTCTACGCCACCGTGACGCCGGCGCTGGAGGGGCGGACCGGGATCCGCAGCAACGGCAGCCGCTTCACGGTGCTCACCCTCGCTCGCTACCACCTCCACGACGTGCTCCATCACCTCCACGACCTCGGCAGGCCGCTGTGAGGCACACCGAGTTCTGGGCTCGGCTGGAGGAGGTCAAGGGCGCTCAGGCCAGGTCCTGGGCCGAGCTCTTCGTCATGCCCGAGCTGGGCTCGCGCACCGTCCAGGAGGCCTTCGAGGCCAAGATGGCGCCCAAGCAGGTCTGGGCGGCCGTCTGGCAGCACCTGGAGCTCCCGGACTCGCTGCGGTGACGGGTCCGTCGACGGCACCGGTGACGTCACCCCACGCCGTGGCCAAGGTGCAGCGACGCACGGTCCTCGCCCTCGTCGTCGTCCAGGCGGTCGGGGCGCTCGGCATGACGATCGGCATCGCCACCGCGTCGCTGCTGGCCCGCGACCTCTCCGGCTCCGAGGCGCTGGCCGGGCTGGCCCAGACCTTCCAGGTGCTGGGATCGGCGGCCGCAGCCTGGTTGCTGGCCGGACTCATGTCGCGGGCCGGTCGTCGCCGCGGCCTGGTCACCGGCTACCTCGTCGCGGCGTGCGGGGGCGGGCTCGCGGTCCTGGCGGGCGTGTGGGGGAGCCTGCTGGTCCTGCTCGGCGGCATGGTCCTGCTCGGTGCCGCCACGGCGGCCAACAACGCCGCGCGGTACGCCGCCACCGATCTCGCCCCGGCGGCGAGCCGGGCCCGCGCGCTCTCCGTGGTGGTGTGGGCCACCACCATCGGGGCGGTGGTCGGACCCAACCTCACCGGCCCTGCCTCCTCGCTCGCCTCGACGCTGGAGATCCCTCGACTCACCGGGCCGTTCGTGCTCGGCGCGGTGGGGATGGCGGCGGCCGCGCTCGCCTCCTTGCTCCTCCTGCGACCCGACCCGTTGCTGCTGGCCCGGCGGCTGGCCGGCGAGGAGGCGAACGCGAGCGGCGCTGTCCGCGAGGGAGCCCGCCCGGTGGCCCCGACCTCCTGGGGACGGGTGGTGGCGACGGTGCGGGAGCGTCCGGTGCTGGGCGTGGCCGTCGTGGGGCTCGCCGGCGCCCACGCCACGATGGTGGCGGTGATGGTGATGACACCGCTGCACATGGAGCACGGCGAGGCGGGGCTCGAGGTCATCGGGTTCGTCATCTCCGTGCACGTCCTGGGGATGTTCGCCTTCTCCCCGCTGGTGGGGGTGGCGGCCGACCGGTGCGGGCGGGCCCAGGTGATGGGAGCCGGGGGAGTGGTCCTGCTCGCGTCGCTGCTGCTGTGCGCGCTGGCGCCGGAGGGCACCTCGTGGCAGATCTTCGCCGGCCTCTTCCTGCTGGGACTGGGCTGGTCGTGCGTCACGATCGCCGCCTCCACCCTGGTGGCCGACCACGCGCCGCTGCAGGTCCGGGCCGACGTGCAGGGGGCGGCCGACATGACCATGAGCCTGACCGCGGCGGGCTTCAGTGCGCTCGCCGGCCTGGTGGTCGGGGCCTGGGGCTACCCGGTGCTGGCGGCCTGCTGCGCCGGGCTGGCGCTGGTCGTGGTGGGCGCGGCGCTGCGGGTGCCGCGACACGCCCGGCCCGGGTGAGGTGATCGAACACCTGTTCGGGCTACGCTGTCTCCACAGGTACGACGCGGAGCGGAGTCGTCCACAGCGAAGACCGGGCTGATCAGGTCCTGTCGGTGGTCCGCTCTAGCGTCGAAGACGTACCTGGCATCCGACAAGACGAATGGGGCATGACATGGCTGGTGGAGACCGTGAGAAGGCGCTGGACGCTGCTCTCGCCAATATCGAGAAGTCGTTCGGCAAGGGCTCGGTCATGCGACTGGGCGACGAGACCCGTGCCCCGCTGGAGGTGATCCCGACCGGCGCCATCGCCCTCGACGTGGCCCTCGGCCTCGGTGGGCTGCCCCGGGGCAGGGTCGTGGAGATCTACGGACCGGAGTCCTCCGGAAAGACCACCGTCGCCCTGCACGCCGTGGCCAACGCCCAGGCCGGCGGCGGCATCGTGGCGTTCATCGACGCCGAGCACGCGCTCGACCCGGACTACGCCAAGGCCCTCGGCGTCGACACCGACGCGCTCCTGGTCTCCCAGCCCGACTCCGGCGAGCAGGCCCTCGAGATCGCCGACATGCTGGTCCGCTCGGGCGCCCTGGACCTCATCGTCATCGACTCCGTCGCGGCCCTGGTGCCCCGGGCCGAGATCGAGGGTGAGATGGGGGACAGTCACGTCGGTCTCCAGGCGCGACTGATGAGCCAGGCCCTGCGCAAGATGACCGGTGCCCTCAACAACTCGGGCACCACCGCGATCTTCATCAACCAGCTCCGCGAGAAGATCGGCGTCATGTTCGGGTCCCCGGAGACCACGACCGGTGGTCGGGCCCTGAAGTTCTACTCCTCGGTCCGTCTCGACGTGCGTCGTATCGAGACGCTCAAGGACGGCCAGGAGATGGTCGGCAACCGGACCCGGGTCAAGGTCGTCAAGAACAAGGTCGCGCCGCCGTTCAAGCAGGCCGAGTTCGACATCATGTACGGCAAGGGCATCAGCCGCGAGGGCGGCCTGATCGACGTGGGCGTCGAGGCAGGACTGGTCCGCAAGGCCGGCGCCTGGTACACCTACGAGGGCGACCAGCTCGGCCAGGGCAAGGAGAACGCCCGCTCGTTCCTGCGCGACAACCCCGACCTGGCCAACGAGCTCGAGAAGCGGATCCTGGAGAAGCTGGGCGTGGGCCCGCAGGTCGACACGCCGGCCGACGACCTCTCCGACGAGCCCATCGGGGTCAGTGACTTCTGACGTGGCCGGCTCCACCGGCCCGTCGTGGCGCGGCGACGTCCACCACGGGGTCGCGGCCTGGACCGGGGACCTTCCTGAGGACCCGGTCCAGGCCGGACCCCCGGCCGACCACGAGGCGGTCGCGCGGAAGATCCTGCTCGACCAGCTGACCGGCCGGGCGCGCAGCCGCAAGGAGCTCGCCGACAAGCTCGCCGCCAAGAACGTGCCGGACGACATCGCCACGAGGCTGCTCGACCGGTTCGAGGAAGTCGGCCTGATCGACGACGAGGCCTTCGCCCGGGCCTGGATCGCCAGCCGCCAGCCGGGCAAGGGTCTGGCCGGTCGGGCCCTGGCCCAGGAGCTGCGCCGCAAGGGGATCGAGGACGAGGTGGTCCGCGAGGCGATCGCCGAGATCGACCCCGACGACGAGGAACAGGCCGCGCGGGCGCTGGTCCGCAAGAAGCTGCGCAGCATGGCGCGCCTCGACCGCGACACCGCCACCCGGCGGCTCGTGGGGCTCCTGGCCCGCAAGGGCTACGGCAGCGGCCTGGCGTTCGCCGTCGTCCGCGACGAGCTGGGGGCCGCGGGGGAGACCGACTAGTCTTCCTCCATGCCCGACCTCGCCGGCCACTCCGTGGACACCGCGCCGCTGCGGGCGGTGCCGGGACGGATCGCCCTCGACGAGGCCTCGGCGGGTGCCACGCCGGGCTTCCACGGCGGCAAGAGCGCCGGGGGCGCCGCGCTGGCCGGGCTGGCCGACGAGCTCGCCGATCTCCAGGAGCGCCTCTGGGCCAACCGGACGACGGGCTCCCAGCGCCGGGTCCTGCTCGTCCTTCAGGGGATGGACACCAGCGGGAAGGGCGGGGTCATCCGGCGCGCGCTCGGCCTGGTCGATCCTCAGGGGCTCCAGATCACCAGCTTCAAGCGGCCCACCGACGAGGAGCTCGCGCACGACTTCCTCTGGCGGATCCGCCGGGCGGTGCCCACCCCGGGGCACATCGGCGTCTTCGACCGCAGCCACTACGAGGACGTCCTGGTGGTGAAGGTGCACGGCTGGGCGCCGCCGGAGGAGATCGAGCGTCGCTACCAGGCGATCAACGACTTCGAGTCCGAGCTGGTGGCGAGCGGGGTGACGCTGGTCAAGTGCATGCTCCACGTCTCCCGGGCCCAGCAGCGCGAACGTCTCCAGGCCCGGCTGGACAACCCGGCCAAGCACTGGAAGTACGAGCCGGGCGACCTCGACGAGCGCGTGCTGTGGGACTCCTACCGGGAGGCCTACCAGACCGCCCTCACCCGGACGAGCACCGAGCACGCCCCCTGGCACGTCGTCGCCTCCGACCTCAAGTGGTACCGCAACCTCGCGGTGGCGCAGCTCCTGCTCGAGGCGCTGCGCGGCCTGGAGCTGGAGTGGCCGCCCGCCGCCTTCGACGTCGAGGCGGAGAAGGCGCGGCTCGCGGCGATGGGGGACAGGTGATCCCCCGGGTCCAGGTCACCCGGTACGTCACCCCCCTGCGGGAGGGCGGCAGCCTGCCGGGGCTGGTCGAGGCCGAGGACCTCGGCATCTACGTGTGCAAGTTCCTCGGTGCCGGCCAGGGCGTCCGGGTCCTCGTCGCCGAGGTGCTGGTCAGCGAGCTCGCCGGGCGCCTCGGGCTGCGGACCCCGCGGCTGGTGGGCCTCGACCTGGGCGCGGAGATCGCGCGCTACGAGGCCGACGAGGAGGTCCAGGACCTGCTCGTGGCCAGTGTCGGGCTCAACCTCGGGGTGGACTTCCTGCCGGGTGCCTTCGGCTACGACGGCGAGCAGTCCATCGACCCCGGGACCGCCGCCCGGATCCTGTGGCTCGACGCCTTCACCGCCAACGTCGACCGGAGCTGGCGCAACCCCAACCTGCTGGTGTGGCACGGCGACGTCTGGGTGATCGACCACGGCGCCGCGCTCTACTTCCACCACGCCTGGAGCGGTGGGGTCACCGACCCCCAGCGCTTCGCCCGCCAGCCGTGGGACGTCAGCGACCACGTGCTCGAGGCCTTCGCTCCCAAGGTCGCGGCCGCCGACGAGCAGGCGCGTGCCGTGCTCTCGCGCGAGGTCTTCGCCGAGGTGGTCGAGCTGGTGCCCGACGAGTGGCTGAGGTCGGTGCCGGGGGCCACCCCCGCCGAGCTGCGGGCGGCGTACGTCGACTTCCTCACCGCCCGGCTCGAGAGCCGTGCCTGGCTGCCCGGGGAGGCGTGATGACCCGGTACCCCTACGAGTACGTGGTGCTCAGGTGCGTCCCGCGACCGGAGCGGGAGGAGTTCCTCAACGTGGGCGTGGTGCTGCACTGCCAGGGCGCGGAGTTCCTCGAGGTGGCCTGGCGGGCCAGCCCGGAGCGGCTGCGGGCGCTCGACTCGGGACTCGACGTCGACCAGGTCTGCGCGGCTCTGGCCTTCGTCGAGGGCGTCTGTGCCGGTGACCCCCGCGGCGGCGCGGCCGGCACCAAGCCGCGGGGGACGCGCTTCGGCTTCCTGAAGGCGCCGAAGTCGACGGTCCTGCAGCCCGGCCCGGTGCACGGCGGGATCACCGGCGACCCGGCCGGCCAGCTCGAGCACCTGCTGGCCAGCCTGGTCGGGTGACCCGGGCGCGGACGCGGGTCACCCGACCGGGCCGACAGCGGCGTCGCTCAGACGGGGACGAGCTCCACGGCGCCGACGGCGTACCGGGCCAGGATCGTGCGCGCGACCTCGGGGTGGGCCCCCAACGGCGCCGAGACGGCGACGGCCCCGGCCTCCAGGGCGAGCTCCGCGGCCCGGTCCGGCAGGAAGCCGGGCGCGAGGAAGAGCGAGGCGACCGCGATGTGCCGCTTGCCCTGGTTGCGGAAGGCGCGGACCGCCTCGCCGGTCGCCGGCGGCGCCGCCGAGGCGAACGCGGCGGTGACCGGGAGCTTGTGGCGGCTGCCCCAGACCCGGGCCAGCCGGGCGACGGACTGGTTGGCCAGGGCGTCGGAGGACCCGGCGGCAGCCAGCACGAGGGCGTCGAGCTCGCGCACCCGCGCGTCCTTGAGCGCCTCGCGCATCCGCAGGTCGAGGACCTCCAGGAAGGCCGGCTCGAGGCCGAGCACCGCGGTGGCGCAGACCTTGACCCCCGGGTGGCTCGCCATCGCCTCGGCGACGGCCTGGGGCACGTCGACCTTGGCGTGGTAGGCCTCGGTGAGCAGCAGCGGCACCACCACGATCTCGTCGTGGCCGGCCTTGACGAGCCGGTCGACGGTCGTCTGGAAGGACGGCCGGGACAGCTCGAGGAACGCCTGCTCGATCCGGAGGTCCGGACGCATGCGGCGGGCCTCGTCGACGAGGGCCTTGATCGTCGCCGCGGACCTGGGGTCCCGGCTTCCGTGGGCGAGTGCAACCAATGCAGGAGCAGCCATCAGCATGGCCTCCCATCTCGGGTGAGGTGTGCATCGACGACGTTGTCGATCTTGTTGAGGGTGGTGACGAGGGATGAGGTCTTCATGAGTGGATCCCGCACTCGGTCTTGCCGGTACCGGCCCAGCGGCCGCTGCGGGGGTCGTCGCCGGGGGCGACCCGACGGGTGCAGGGCCAGCAGCCGATGCTGGGGTAGCCGTCGTAGACCAGCGGGTTGACCAGCACGCCGTTCTCGGCGATGTAGCGGTCGACCTGCTCGTCGGACCAGCGGGCCAGGGGGGAGACCTTGACCTTGCCCTTGCGGGCGTCCCACCCGACGACCGGGGCGATGACCCGGTTGTGGGTCTCGGCGCGACGCAGCCCGGTGGCCCAGGCGTCGTAGCCGGACAGGGCGTCGGCGAGCGGCCTGACCTTGCGCAGCGCGCAGCACAGGTCGGGATCGGTGCGGAAGAGCTCGGGCCCGTGCTCGGCGTCCTGCTCGGCGACGCTGCTGACCGGGGTGATGGTCAGCAGGTTGACCGGCAGGGTCGCCTCGACGGCGTCACGGGTGCCGATCGTCTCGGCGAAGTGGTAGCCGGTGTCGAGGAAGACGACGTCGACGCCGGGGGCCACCTTGCTGGCCAGGTGGGCCAGCACCGCGTCGCCCATCGAGCTGGTGAGGCAGAACCGGTCGCCGAAGGTGGCGACGGCCCACTCGATGATGTGCTCGGCCGGGGCGAGCTCCAGCTCGGCCCCCACGTGGGAGACCAGCTCCCGGAGCTCCTCGGGGGAGCGGTCGGCGGTGTGGGTGCCGCGGAACTCGCGGGCCGCCTGGGTGGAGAGACTCATCGGGCACCACCTCCGGGCCGGATCATGCCCAGCATCTTGACGCTGAAGGCGCGCAGGCAGGCGCGGCACTCCCAGGCCCCGTGGCCTTCTTGGGGGAACAGGTCCTGCTCCCCGCAGTAGGGGCAGTGGTAGGGCACCGCACGCTCGCTCATCTCAGACCCCCTCCAGGGCGCGCTCGCCGCGCAGGTGGGCCTCGTCGGCGCGGGCGACCCAGGCGGCGAAGTGCTCGTCGGGGGCACGCTCGGCCAGGAAGGCGGAGACGACGCGGGTGATGTAGTCGTCGAGCTCGGCGCTGGTGACCTTGTGGGCGCGCAGCTTGCGACCGAAGTTGGCGCCCAGCCCCAGCGCGCCGCCCAGGTGGACCTGGAAGCCCTCGACCTGGTTGCCGTCGGCGTCGAGGACCAGCTGGCCCTTGAGGCCGATGTCGGCGACCTGGGTGCGCGCGCAGGCGTTGGGGCAGCCGTTGACGTTGACGGTGATCGGCACGTCGAGGCCGGGGAAGCGCCGCTCGAGCTCGGCGACCAGTGCGCGGGCGCGGTCCTTGGTGTCGACGATCGCCAGCTTGCAGAACTCGATGCCCGTGCACGCCATCGTGTTGCGGCGCCAGTTGGACGGGGTCGCGTCGAGGCCGATGCGGCGCAGGTCGGCGACGAACGCGTCGGTGTCGGCGCCGTCGACGCCGAGCACCACGAGCTTCTGGTAGGCGGTCAGGCGGACGCCGCGGGCGCCGTACTTGTCGACGAGGTCGGCCAGGTCGAGCAGCACCTGCCCGTTGACGCGACCCACCACCGGCGCGGCACCGACGTAGAACCGGCCGTCCTTCTGCTCGTGCACGCCGATGTGGTCGCCCTGGGTCAGCGGGGAGACGGGAGAGGCGTGGTCCATGAGGGTGCGGCCGAGGTACTCCTGCTCCAGCACCTCGCGGAACCGCTCCACGCCCCAGTCGGCCACCAGGAACTTCAGCCGCGCCTTTGAGCGCAGCCGGCGGTAGCCGTAGTCGCGGAAGATGCCGCAGACGGCCTCCCACACGTCGGGGACCTCGGCCAGCGGCACCCAGACGCCGAGCTTCTGGGCGAGCATCGGGTTGGTGGAGAGACCGCCACCGACCCAGACGTCGAAGCCGGGACCGTGCTCGGGGTGGACCGAGCCGACGAAGGAGATGTCGTTGACCTCGGGCGCCACGTCGTGGCTGGGGTGACCGGTCAGCGCGGTCTTGAACTTGCGGGGGAGGTTGGAGAACTCCGGGTTGTTCAGCGCCCGGCGCTTGATCTCCTCCAGCGCCCAGGTGCCGTCGATGATCTCGTCCCGGGCGATCCCGGCGACAGGCGAGCCGAGGAACGGCCGGGGCGAGTCGCCGCAGGCCTCGAGGGTGGTCAGGCCGGCGCCCTCGAGCCGCTCCCAGATCGCCGGCACGCTCTCGACCTCGATCCAGTGGTACTGGATGTTGTTGCGGTCGGTGATGTCGGCGGTGCCGCGGGCGAACTCCTGCGAGACGCTGCCCAGGGCGCGGAGCGCCTCGGCGTCCAGGACGGCGCCGTCGGTGCGGACCCGCATCATGAAGAAGCGGTCGTCGAGCTCCTCCTCCTCGAGCTGGGCGGTCTTGCCGCCGTCGAAGCCGGGGGCCCGCTGGGTGTAGAGCCCCATCCACCGGAAGCGGCCGCGGAGGTCGGCGGGGTCGATGGAGTCGAACCCGCGCTTGGAGTAGATGTTGAGGATGCGAGCCCGGACGTTGAGCGGGTTGTCGTCCTTCTTGGCCTGCTCGTTCTTGTTGAGCGGCTCGGAGTAGCCGAGGGCCCACTGGCCCTCGCCGCGCTTGGGACGCGGGCGGGCGGTGCGAGCGGGAGCAGGGGTGGCAGTCATCGTGATGGTCCTTGTTCGCTGAGGGCCGCGCGCATCGTCGCCGCGCGGAGGGGTGGTGGGCGTCAGCGGGGCCAACAGATCATGCTGCGGGTGCGCCCGTAGTCCACGTGGCGACGGACCACGAGGAACTTGTGGGTGGCGCGGCTGATCATGTCAAGGAGTCTCATTGGCCGGACAGGGACTCCACAAGGTTTATGTCCGACATGTGGACGCCTGTCTCAAATTATGGAATCCAGATGGCGGGTCGGAGCCTGCCGCCGCGAGGGGTGAGGTGCAGGTCACACCCGGAGCGCGAGCTCGTGCGCCCCACGGGGGCGTCACCGCCGAACCGCGGCCCGGGGCTCACTAGGCTGGGGTCATGACCGACTCCCTCTCCGAGCTGACCAGCACCGCCTACAACTCCGCGCTCGAGGTCATCGCCTCGGTGGAGCCGCGGATCGCCGCCGCCACCCGGCAGGAGCTGGCCGACCAGCGAGGTTCGCTCAAGCTCATCGCCTCCGAGAACTACGCCTCGCCCGCCGTGCTCCTCACCATGGGCACCTGGCTCAGCGACAAGTACGCCGAGGGCACCGTCGGGCACCGGTTCTACGCCGGCTGCCAGAACGTCGACACCGTGGAGTCGCTGGCCGCCGAGCACGCGCGCGAGCTCTTCGGCGCCCCCTACGCCTACGTGCAGCCGCACTCCGGCATCGACGCCAACCTGGTGGCCTTCTGGTCGATCCTGGCGAACCGCGTCGAGACCCCCGCCCTGGCCCGCCTGGGCGCCAAGAACGTCAACGAGCTCACCGAGGCCGACTGGGAGTCGCTGCGCCACGACCTCGGCAACCAGCGGCTGCTCGGGATGAGCCTGGACGCCGGCGGCCACCTCACGCACGGCTTCCGGCCCAACATCAGCGGCAAGATGTTCCACCAGCAGCAGTACGGGACCGACCCGGAGACCGGGCTGCTCGACTACGACGTGGTGGCCGCCAAGGCCCGCGAGTTCAAGCCGCTGATCCTGGTCGCCGGCTACAGCGCCTACCCGCGCCGGGTCAACTTCGCCAAGATGCGTGAGATCGCCGACGAGGTGGGCGCCGTGCTGATGGTCGACATGGCGCACTTCGCCGGCCTGGTCGCCGGCAAGGTCTTCACCGGCGAGGAGAACCCGGTGCCCTACGCCCACGTCACGACCACCACGACGCACAAGTCGCTGCGCGGCCCGCGCGGCGGCATGGTGCTGGCCCAGGAGGAGTTCGCCGCCGACGTCGACCGCGGCTGCCCGATGGTGCTGGGCGGCCCGCTCTCCCACGTGATGGCCGCCAAGGCGGTCGCCCTCGCGGAGGCGCGGACCACCGAGTTCCAGGACTACGCCCAGCGGGTCGCCGACAACGCCAAGTCGCTGGCCGAGGGCTTCGCGACACGCGGGGCCAAGCTGGTCACCGGCGGCACCGACAACCACCTGGTGCTGCTCGACGTCACCTCGTTCGGGCTGACCGGACGCCAGGCGGAGTCGGCGCTGCTCGACGCCGGTGTGGTCACCAACCGCAACTCGGTGCCCGCGGACCCGAACGGCGCCTGGTACACCTCCGGCGTGCGGCTGGGCACCCCCGCCCTGACCACCCGCGGGTTCGGCCACGCCGAGTTCGACCGGGTCGCGGAGCTCATCGTCGAGGTGCTGGCCAACACCGAGGCCGGCCTGACCAAGGCCGGCGGCGCGTCCAAGGCCTCCTACACCCTGGCCGACGGGGTCGCTGGCCGCGTGCGTGACGCCAGCGCGGAGCTGTTGGACAAGTACCCGCTCTACCCGGGTCTCGACCTGGCCTGAGGTCAGTCGGGGGTGCCGGCTCCGGCCTCCACCGCGCGACGCGCGCTGGGGGCGTAGCCGGGACGGGCCGCGGTCGGCGCCCCCGCCCGGGCTGCGGGCTCGTGCTCTGCCCGGGCGTGGGTGCGGGCCGGCTCCGAGTCCGGGTCCTCGCTCTCGCGGAGGTAGAGCACCACCGTGATCGAGTTGGTCCGCACCAGGTACTGGCCGTCCGCGGGGTTGTCCAGGATGACGCCGTGGCCGTCGGAGGCGACCGGGGTGCCCTCGAGCCAGACGCCTTCCACCAGCACGCGCACCGGGGTGCCCTGGTCCTGGGCCCGGTTGAGCAACGTGCCGACGGTGAAGATGGTGCTGCCCTGCGTGGCCATGGGTGCCTGTCTGGTTCGGCGGCTGATGTCCCGACAGGGTAGGACCGGCAGGGGGCCCGGTAGGGGCGTTTTCAACCAAGACGCAGCCACGTCGGTCCGGTGATGGACGGCGTCCGGTCGATACCGTGTGGCCATGCCGCCCACTCGACCGTCCAGGGGGGCGGGGACCACCGTCCGGTGGACCGGCCTCCGCGACGTGGTGTGGCGGCTGGTGGTGACCACCTTCGGCGCGTGCATGCGCTACCGGGTCACCGGACTGGCCGCCGAGGCGGCGTTCTTCGCGATCCTCTCCGTGCCACCGCTGGTCTTCGCGCTGACCGGTGCGATCGGCTTCGTCTCCGACCAGTACCCGGCCGCGCAGGTGGAGGACGTACGGCGCGCCATCATCGAGCTCGCCTCGCAGGCGCTCACCGAGCGGGCGGTCGACGGGGTCATCGCGCCCACCATCGACCAGGTGCTGCGCCCCGGGCGCTTCGACGTGGTCTCGGTGGGCTTCGTGCTCGCCCTGTGGTCCGGCTCCCGCGCGCTCAACGTCTTCGTGGACACCATCACGATCATGCACGGGCTGGGAGGCGAGCGCGGGATCGTGCGGACCCGCGCCCTGTCGTTCGGTCTCTACCTGCTCGCGCTCCTCACCGGATCCGTCACGATCCCGCTGATCGTGCTGGGCCCCGGTCAGCTGAGGGAGTGGCTCCCGGGCGACCTGCAGTTCCTCATGGGCTTCTACTGGCCGACCGTGATCGTGGTCTGCATCTGCTTCCTGGCCACGCTCTACCACGTGTCGGTGCCGGTGCGGACGAACTGGAGCTTCAACCTGCCGGGTGCGACGTTCTCGCTGGTGAGCTGGATCGTCGGCTCCTGGGTGCTGCGCTGGATCCTGACCGTGACCGCCGCCGACTCCAAGTCGATCTTCGGTCCGCTCGCCGCGCCGATCGCGGTGCTGCTGTGGCTCTACGTGCTCGCCATCGCGGTGCTCATCGGTGCGGCGGTCAACGCCGCCTTCGACACGGTCTTCCCGCAGAGCGCCACGACGCGGGCACGCCACGAGCTCGTGCAGCGCCTCCGGGTGCGCATGGGCGTGAAAGACTGACTCGGTGAGCCAACCGTCGGCGCAGCCGGGTCCCGCAGCGAGTCGGGTCGCGCTGCCCGACCCGGAGCGCTCCCCGTGGTGGGAGCTCGGCCGCCGGATCCTGGCCGCCCTGGCCGTCCTGTTCGGTACCGTCCTCCTGGTCTACCTGGACCGCGACGGCTACCGGGACTCCCACGACGGCAAGGTCGGCCTGCTCGACGCGATCTACTACACCACGGTGACGCTGAGCACGACCGGGTACGGCGACATCAGCCCCGTGACCGACCAGGCGAGGCTGATCAACGCCCTGGTCGTCACCCCGGCACGCATCGCCTTCCTGGTGCTGCTGATCGGCACCACCCTGGAGGTCCTCGCCTCCCAGGGCCGCGAGATGTTCCGGGTCGCCCGGTGGAGGAAGAGCATGGGAGATCACGTCGTCGTCATCGGCTACGGCACCAAGGGCCGAAGCGCGGTGCACACCCTGCTGAGCAACGGCCTCGACAAGGGGTCGGTGGTGGTCGTGGACCCGAGCCCGCTGGCGCTGGCCGACGCCCACGAGGACGGGCTGGCCGTGGTGACCGGCGACGCCACCCGTCGCCAGGTGCTGCGCCAGGCCGACGTGCACGAGGCACGCCAGGTGATCATCACCACCGACCTGGACGCCTCCAACGTGCTGGCCACCCTGACGGTGCGCCAGCTCAACCCGGACGCCTTCATCGTGGTCGCGGTGCGGGAGCAGGAGAACGTGCCGCTGATGCGCCAGTCGGGCGCCGACTCGGTCATCACCTCCTCCGAGGCCGTGGGACGGCTCCTCGGCCTCTCCTCGCTGTCCCCGCTGCTGGGCTCGGTGATGGAGGACCTGCTCACCTACGGCGAGGGCCTCGAGGTGGCCGAGCGCGACCTGCTGGTCAACGAGGTCGGCCAGCAGCCCCAGCGCCTGCCCGACCAGGTCATCGCGGTGGTCCGCGACGAGAAGGTCTACCGCTACTTCGACCCCGTGGTCACCCAGCTGGCCCGCGGGGACAGGCTCGTGGTGGTCCGGCCGGCCAAGGAGCTGCCGTGGGCGCCGCGGCCCGGCACCCACGGGGAGGAGTCCGCCGACTCCGCCGCTTCCTCCGCCGAGCGGGCGTGAGCGAGCCGCAGCCGTCCTGGCGCACCGTGCTGGTCACCGGAGGGGTCCGCTCGGGCAAGTCCAGTCACGCGGAGCGTCTGGCGGCCCCCCACGAGCCGGTCGTCTACGTCGCCCCCGGCCCGGTGCCGGACGCCGAGGACGCGGACTGGCGCGCCAGGATCGAGGCCCATCGCGAACGCCGCCCCGGCACCTGGCGCACCGTGGAGGGGCACGACGTGCCGGCCGCGCTCGCGGCCGCCGGCTCGGCGACCGTCCTCCTCGACTGCCTGGGCACCTGGCTCACCGCCGTCGTCGACTCCGCGGCGGCCTGGGACGAGCCGGACGAGGTCCTGCGTGCGCTGCTGACCGGGGCCCTCGAGCCGGTCCTCACCGCGATCCGGGACCACCCGGGCCGGGTGGTGGTGGTGACCAACGAGGTCGGGCTCGGGGTGGTGCCGGAGCACCGCTCGGGGCGGGTCTTCCGCGACCTGCTGGGCACGGCCAACCAGCGAGTGGCGGAGGTCTGCGACCAGGTGCACCTGGTGGTCGCGGGACGGGTGCTGGTGCTCTGAGCCGGTGCCGGTGCCGGTGCTGACGGCGGCGGGCTCGCAGGGACCGGCTAGACCAGCGCGACCAGCAGCGCCGCGAACGCGAGCTCGACCGCGGCGCCGTAGACGTCCCCGGTGACGCCGCCGAGCCGTCGGGTGGCCCGGCGGACCAGCACCAGCACCACCGTCGCCGCGATCCCCAGGGCCAGGGGAGCCCGCCACCAGTCCACGCCGGACCAGGCGACGACGGCGGTGGTGGCCGCCAGCAGCCCACCCCACACGACGAGGGCCCCGGCCACCGGGACCACGCCGGCCAGGGGGTTCCCGAGACCGTCGGAGCGGGCGGCCGGGACGCCGCGCAGGCAGGTCAGGGCCAGCGCGCCGCGCGAGACGCAGACCAGGACCGCGGCGACCAGGGCGCCGCGCGGGTGGGCCAGGAGCGTGGAGAGGGCCGCGACCTGGACGCCCGCGACCAGCACCGTGGCCAGGACTCCGGCAGGACCCGACGTGCCGGACCTCATCACCGCCAGCGCCCGTTCGCGCTCGTAGGAGGCGGTGAGGCCGTCGACGGTGTCGGAGAGCCCGTCCCAGTGCAGGATCCGGGTGCCGAGGGCGAGCGAGGCCACGACGAGCAGTGCCACCACGGTGCTGGGGGTCCCGGCCAGGTGCCCGAGTGACGCCACGAGGAGGGCGAGGCCCGCGAGCGGCAGCACTGCGACGGGGGCGAGGAGCACCGCGGTGCGGGCGCTCGCCCGGTCCACCGTCCGTGGCGGCGGGACGGGCAGGACGGTCAGGGTGCCGACCGCGAGGAGCCAGCCGTCACGCATCGGGGGCGAGGTCGGCGAGCAGCGCCACGTCGCGCAGCAGCGCCACCGCGCTGCGCAGCACGGGCACCGCCGTCACCGCGCCGCTGCCCTCGCCCAGGCGCATGCCCAGGTCGAGCAGGGGGTCGAGTCCCATCTTGGCCAGCGCGAGCTGCTGGGCGGGCTCGGTCGACCGGTGGCCGGCCTGGAACCAGGTGGCCGCGCCCGGCGCCATCGCCTCCGCGACCAGGGCACACGCCACGGACATGAGGCCGTCGAGCAGGACCGGGATCCCGAGCTCGGCGGCGGTGACGAGGTAGCCCGTGGTGGCCGCCAGGTCGGCGCTGCCCAGGGCGGTGAGGATCTCCACCGGGTCCTGGACGCGGCCGCCGGCCCGCTCCAGGGCTTGGGCGATCACCCGCTCCTTGTGGGCCAGGGCGTCGTCGTCGAGCCCCGTGCCGCGCCCGGTGACCTCGGAGGCGGGGACGCCGAGGACGGCGGCGACCATGGCCGCGGCGGGGGTGGTGTTGCCGATCCCCATGTCTCCGCTGAGCAGGAGCTGCGCGCCGGCGCCCACCTCCTCCATGGCGACCGAGCGGCCGAGGGCGAGCGCGCGCTGGGTCTCGTAGGAGGAGAGCGCGTCCTCGAGGTGGAGGGCTCCGCTGCCGCGCCGGATCTTGCGCGCGGTGACCTCGGCGGGCACGCCCTCGAGGTCGTCGTCGACCGCCACGTCCAGCACGCGGATGTCGACCCCGTGGGCGCGGCCCAGGGCGTTCACCCCCGCCTTGCCGGCGAGGAAGGTGCGGACCATGGCCGCGGTGATCTCGGGGCCGAACGCGGAGACGCCGTGGTGGGCGACGCCGTGGTCGCCGGCGAAGATCACCAGGCGGACCCGCTCCAGCGGCGGCGGCGGCACCGAGCCCTGGGTGGCGGAGAACCAGCAGGCCAGGTCCCCGAGGCGCCCCAGCGCCCCGGGGGGCGTGGCCAGGGCGGCCAGGCGGTCGGCGGCCAGCTGGCGGACGGACGGATCGGGCGGGGGGAGGAGAGGCACGGGCCAAGCGTAGGTCCTCGTGCCTTCCCTCTTCCTCAGGCGGTGGGTGCCGCGGAGTCCACCCCGTGCTGGAGGGCCTCCAGCAGGGCGCTGATGAAGGCGGGGATGTCGTCGGGGTTCCGGCTGGTGATCAGGTTGCCGTCGACCACGTTCTTCTCATCCACCCACTGGCCGCCCGCGTTGCGGATGTCGGTCTGCAGGCTGGGCCACGAGGTGAGGGTGCGGCCCTTGAGGACGTCCGCCTCCACCAGCGTCCAGGGGGCGTGGCAGATGGCGGCGACGGGCTTGCCGGAGGCCACGAACGCCTTGATGAAGGCGACCGCCTGCTCGTCCATCCGCAGCGCGTCGGGGTTGGCCACCCCGCCGGGCAGCACCAGGGCGTCGTAGGCGTCCACGTCGGCGTCGCCGACGACCTCGTCCACGGGACGGGTCTCGGCCTTGTCGAGGTGGTCGAAGGTCTGCACCTCGCCACTCTCGGTGGAGATCAGCACGGCCGTGTGGCCGGCGTCCTTGACCGCGTCCCAGGGCTCGACCAGCTCGACCCGCTCGATGCCCTCGGTCGCCGTCAGGAAGGCGACGCGCTTGTGGTTCTTGCCGTTCTCGTCCAGGAGCTCGGACACGAGTGTTCCTTTCCTCGGGAGGTGCGTGCGGCCCCGGACGGTGACCGGGGCCTCGGGTTCCGTACCCGGAGGTCCAGGGCCCATGCCCTCACCTCGCGCCCGACCCCCGTCCGACCAGGCGTCCGTCCCGGGACCGGGGCCCAGGCCAGGCTGTCCTGCGTGACGCGACAGACACCAGGACACGGCCCCGAACTGCTGACGTGGAGCCTGCGCAGGAGCAGGGTGGGGAGTGAAAGAAAGTGCTCCGGTGGAGGACACAGGGTCCTTCGACACGCCGGCCGCACACCGCCCGGAGGCACGTCATGAACGTCAGCCACAGCATTCGAGAGGCCCACACCCACCACGCCTTCAGCGAGATCGTCGCCCACATGATCGGCCACGACGACGCGGACCAGGCCCACGCCCGCCGCCACCCGGTCGGCGTCGCGGTCACCGCAGGACTCCTCCGGCTCTCCCTGGGCTGGGTCTTCCTCTGGGCCTTCCTGGACAAGTTGATCGGTCTCGGCTTCGCCACCCCCGCCGAGCGGGCCTGGCTCGAAGGCGGCAGCCCGACGACCGGCTTCCTGAGCGGCACCGAAGGCCCCTTCGCCGGCTTCTTCAACTCGATGGCCGGTCACGCCTGGGCCGACTGGCTCTTCATGGCGGGCCTGCTCGGCATCGGTCTGTCCCTGATGCTCGGGGTCTTCACCCGCCTGGCCGCGGCCTCCGGCTCCGTGATGATGGTGCTGATGTGGGCGGCGGCGCTGCCCCTGGACAACAACCCGTTCATGGACGACCACCTGGTCTACGCCGGCGTCCTGGTGCTCCTGGCCCTGATGGGCGCGGGACGCTACCTCGGCCTCGGTGCCGCCTGGGAGCGCCTGCCGATGGTGAGGAAGTACGCCTTCCTCAGGTGATTCGGTGCAGGGAGGTGGCGGTCGGCTTCTGGGAGCCGGCCGCTGCTGCGTCTGCGGCTGCGTCTCGGGCTGCCTGGTCGGCTCCGGCGAGGGCGACGACGCGATCGGCGACCCGGTCCAGCAGGGGCTGGTCGTGCGAGATCGCCAGCACCCCGAGCCGACGCTCACGGACCTGGGCGAGCAGGTGCTGCCACAGCAGCGCCTGGGTCAGCGGGTCCAGGCTGGAGGAGATCTCGTCCGCGAGCACGTACGCCGGCTCCGTGAGCAGCGCCCGGGCCAGGTTGACCCGCTGGAGCTCCCCGCCGCTGATCTCGTGCGGGCGCCGGTCCAGCCAGTGCGACTCCACCAGCGTGCCCGCCGGCCCGTCGGGAGCGCAGGCGAGGAGGTCACCGTCGGGGCGGGCCTCCCGGAGCACGTCCCGGACCCGCCACCGGGGGTTCATCGCCCGCTCGGGGTGCTGGAGCACCAGCTGGACCGGCCGCGGCCGGCCCCGGGGTGGTGTCGTGGCCCCGTCCACGCGCACCACGCCGCGCTCCGCGCTGCGGTGCTGGGCCAGCAGCGAGGCGAGCGTGGACTTGCCGGTGCCCGACGCACCCCACAGGCCCACGACCTCACCCGGGGCGACGTGCAGGCTCACGCCGGCCAGCACCCAGGCGTCGCGCCGGCGGTGACGGAACCACAGGTCCTCGCCGCTCAGCACGACGCCACCTCGGGTGCCACCACGAAGTCGTTCTGCGGCAGGGCCTGCCACAGGGCCCGGCTGTACGGGTGCACGAGGTGCCCGCCGTCGTCGCAGAACGCCGACGCCGGGGCGTGCTCGACGGTCTGGCCACGACGGGCCACCACCACCCGGTCGGCGACCCGGAGCGCCGGCCCGAGCTCGTGGGTGATCAGCAGGACGCCGCTGCCGGCCCGTGCGATCCGGCGCAGCCGGTCCAGCACCGCGGCGACGCTCTCGGGCCCCAGCCCCGGGGTGGGCTCGTCGGCGATCACCAGCGCCGGGTCTCCCATCAGCGCCAGCGCGGTGAGCACGCGGCGACCCATGCCGCCGGAGAGCTGGTGGGGGTAGAGGTCCAGGACGCTGTCGGCCAGACCCTGCTCACGCACCGCCTCGCGCGCCAGCACGCGAGCCTCGCGGCGGCTCGCACCGACCAGCCGGGCGCTCCGCCGGGCCTGCGCACCCACCGTCGCCGTGGGGTCCAGGTGGGTCAGCGACTGGGGGAGCAGGGCGGTGTGGCGGCCGGCCAGCCGGCGCCGGGCCCGGAGGTCGACGTCGTCGCCGCGCCAGCTGATGCGTCCCTGCTCGTGGGCGTTGGGGGGCAGCTGACCCAGGACGGCATGGCCGAGCAGGCTCTTGCCCGCGCCACTGGCACCCACCAGCGCCACGACCTCCCCCTCGCGCACGGTCAGGGACATCCCGTCCACGGCGGTGACGACGCGGCGCCGCAGCCCTCGCTCGTACTGCTGGAACCGGATCACCAGGTCCTCGACCTCCAGCAGCGGGGCCCGGGTGGGTTCCTCGCCGGGTCCGGGACGGGGTGAGGGGTCGGGGGCCGTGTCGTGGGCAGGCAGGCGCTCGGCGGTCGCAGGAACGCTCACGGGGACGCTCACGGGGACGCTCACAGGGACGCTCACAGGTGTGCACTCCTCGGGTCGAGCAGCAGGCGCAGGTCCTCGCCGATCCGGTCGACCAGCTTGACCACCAGCAGCAGTCCCACGCCGGGCAGGAGCGCCAGCCACCAGTGGCCCGCCGACAGCGAGCGCATCGACTCGGCGAGCAGCACGCCGACCGCGGGCAGACCCGGATCCACGCCGAGGCCCAGGAAGGAGAGGGCGGCCTCGTGCAGGATCGCGTGCGGGAACATCAGGACCACCCCGACGCTGAGGTGCGGCACCAGGTGCGGCGCGACGTGCCGGCGGGCGACGTGCCAGGGGCCGTGGCCCAGGGCCCGGGAGGCGGCCACGAAGTCCCCGGTCACCGTCTCCCGGCCGACCGACATCAGCACCCGGGTGAGCCGCGGCCAGTGGGTCAGCCCCACGGCCAGCACCACCGCCTCCGTCCCGCCGCCGAGGGCGAAGGCGAGCAGGATCAGCAGCACCAGGTGCGGGAGCGCCAGGAACAGGTCGACCAGCCAGGTGACCGCGGCGGCGGCGTACCGGCCGCCGGCCGTGGCGAGCAGGGTGAGCGCCAGGGCGATCACGCCCGAGAGGGCGGCGGCGAGCGTCCCGACCAGCAGGCTCAGCCGCAGCCCGACCAGGGTCCGCAGCAGCAGGTCCCGACCGTGCCGGTCGGTGCCGAAGAGGTGGTCCAGCGAGGGGCCCTGGTTGCGCTCGGACAGGTCGGTGAGCTGGGCGGGTCCCGCGGCCAGGGTGCCGGCCACGACCACCGCGACCACGACGAGCAGCGCGACCCCGAGGCTGACCAGGGTGCGGGTGCGTCGGTCGCCCCAGCGCGGGGCCCGTGCGCTGGCGGTCCCGAGGAGTCCGGAGGCGTCGCCGGCCGTCATGCCCACGCCTGCCTCGTGCGGGGGACGGCGGCCCGGTGGGCGAGGTCGCCGAGCGCGTTGCCGGCGAAGACCAGCACCGCGGTGAACAGGGCGATGCCCAGGAGCAGAGGCACGTCCTGGCGCAGCGCCGCCGTGGTCGTCGCCTCACCCAGCCCGGGGTAGGTGAAGACCTGCTCGGCCAGCACGGAGCCGCCGAAGAGCTCACCGACGGAGGCGAACTGCAGCATCAGCGCCGGACCGGCCGCGTTGCGTGCGACCCGGTGCAGGACCAGGCCGGGCAGCCGCTCGCCCTGGGCCCGGGCGAACGCGACGTGGTCGCTGGCGAGGACCTCGATCGTGGCCTGCCGGGTGTGCAGCAGGACCGGGGAGATCCCGACCACGCTGAGCGTGAGCGCGGGCAGCAGCAGGTGGTGCAGCTGGTCGGCCAGGGACGCCTCGCCCGGGAGGGTGCCGATCGGGGCGGCGCAGCAGACCGGCGTCCACTGCAGCGAGACGGAGAAGACGTAGAGCAGGAGCAGCCCGATCCAGAACGTCGGAGCCGAGGCCAGCGTGTAGGCCCACCAGGTGAGCACCCGGTCGGGCAGCCGTCCGCGGAGCGCGCCGGCGGCCAGGCCGAGGGTGAAGCCGAGGACACCCGAGAACAACCAGGCCAGCGCCATCAGCGAGAGGCTGGCGGCGAAGCGCTCGCCGATCACCGTGGTGACCGGCTCGCCGAAGACCTGGGAGGTGCCCAGGTCGCCGGTGAGCACGTTGCCGGCCCAGGCGGTGAACCGCTCCACCGGCGGGTCGTCCAAGCCCCAGCGCTCGGCGATCTGCGCGCGCTGCTCGGCGCCGACCGCGGCGCTGTCGGCGCCGACGTACGCCTCGACGGGGTCGACCGGGGAGCCGGCCATCAGGGCGAAGCACCCGACCGCCACCGCGGCCATCAGGCTGGCGAGCCGCAGGGCACGTCCGGCCAGCCTGCGGGCCCTCGTGGGCGAGAGGCTCAGCACCCCCACCGCCATCCGGTGATGCCGGCGGTCAGCGGCCAGCCGTGTCCGTGGGGCTCGACGTGCGCCGGTCCGAGGTCGAGGCACTCCTCGACGAAGTAGGTGTGCTCCAGGTTGACCAGCCAGGCCCAGGCGGCGTCCGCGCCGGCGGTGAAGCCGGCGCCGTCGTCGTCCAGCTGCGCGGCGCGCCAGTGCCGGTTGGCCTCCTCGGGGTCGGTGGCGGCCAGCGCCGCGTCGAGGTGCCGGTCGACCGCCGCGTTCTCGTAGTAGCCGGGGTTGAAGGACTCGGTCCCCGCCATCGAGGAGTGGTAGAGGTTGTACATCTCGGTCGGGTCGTGGCTGCCCCAGCCGAAGAGCACGGCGTCGGTGTGCATCCGCTGGTAGATCTCGTCCCAGCTCACGCCCTCGGGCCGGATCTCGATGCCCGCGCGGGCCACCATGTCCACCACGTTCAGTGCCAGCCCCTGGCGCAGCGAGTCGCCGGCCGGGTAGAGCAGGGAGAAGGAGGCCGGGGTGCCGTCCTTCTCCCGCACCCCGTCGCCGTCGTCGTCGGTCCAGCCGGCCCGCTCGAGCTCGGCTGCCGCGGCGTCGACGTCGTCGTCCTCGATGCTCGAGGCCGGCTCGTGCCACGGCGCCCCGTCGACGGGGCCGGTCGCGGACGAGCCGTAGCCCTCCAGGACGCCCTCGACCAGGGCCTCCCGGTCGACGGCGAGGTTGACGGCGCGCCGGACCGCGCGGTCGGCGGTCACGTCGTTGCCCACCGGCTCGCCGGCCGGACTGCGCCGGCCCTCGACCGGGACGGTGGGGAAGGCGATACCGCGGTTGTCCAGGGAGGTGACTGCCTGCACCCTCATGCCGGCGATCTCCTGGGTGGCCAGGGCCGAGGGCACCGCGGCGACGTCCACCTGACCGGCGCGCGCGGCGGCGAGGCTGGCGTCCTCGTCGGTGAAGACGAAGACCAGCCGCTCGAACGCCGGCTTCTCGCCGTAGTAGTCCTCGTTGCGCTCGACGACCAGCTGCTGCCCCTGCTGCCAGTCGACGAGGGAGAAGGGGCCGGAGCCGACGGGGTCCTGGGCGTAGCCGGCGTCGTGGGCGTGCTCGGGCACGATGCCGAGACTGATCAGCCGGTTGACGAAGGTGCTGTTGGGCTCGCGGAGCCGGAGCTCCACGGTGTCCGCGTCGACCGCCACCGCCTCGTCGAGCGCGGTGACGTCGGTCAGGCCGCCCTGCTCGGCGGCGGTGTTGAAGGTGTAGGCCACGTCGTCGGCCGTCACCGGCTCACCGTCGGTGAAGACCGCGTCGGGGCGGAGGTCGACGGTCCAGGTGAGCCCGTCGTCGCTGACCTCGTACGCCGTGGCCAGATCGAGTCCGACCCCCAGGTCGGGCTCGCGGGTCAGCAGCGTGGACTGGAAGAGCGGAGCGCCGTAGCGCCCCCAGCCCAGCGTGGGGTCGAAGCCCTCCTCGGACTCGCCGCCGATCGCCAGCCGCAGCTCGGTCGGGGGTTCCTCGGCGGAGGTCGTCTCGTTGCTGCCGCAGCCGACCAGGGCCGAGGAGGCGAGGACCGTCAGGAGAATGGCGCGGTGACGGGTGGTGCCGGTGCGACGCATGGAAGGGGCCCCTTGTTGCGAACGGTTTGCAACAGCACCCTACGTCACCGTCCGGTCCACCTCCGCAGGAGTCTCCACCTCGCCGTGCCGGGCGAGGCTGACGGCCCCGGCGACGGACAGCACGAACCCGGCCGCGGCCACCGGACCCCAACCCGCCCTGGTCTGGTCGCCGAGCAGCAGGAGCCCGACCAGGGCGGGCGCCACGGTCTCACCGACCACCAGCGGGGCGGTCGCCCGGGTGACGCTCCCGCGCTGCAGGGCGATAGAGTAGGTGAGCATCGCGACGGCGCCCGCGACCACCAGGCCGTACGTCGCGGGGCTGCGGAGGAGCGGCCCCGTCTCCTGGAGGAGGTGGCCGGGGGAGAGGTCGCCCGGAAGGACCCGGGAGGCCACCGCGGTCACCCCGTAGGACAGGCCCGCGACGGCCCCCAGGGCGGTGGCGCCCCTCGGGCCGCTCAGCCTGCCCAGCGGGACGGCGAGGACTCCGAGCGCGACGGCGGCCACCAGCACCCCCCACTGCTCGCTCCGGGTCACGTCCACGGTCCGGTCCTCGGTCGCCGACGCGCCGACCAGCACCAGCCCCGTCACGACCACCGCCAGGCCGAGCCGGTCCGCCCGGCGCAGCGGCATCCGCAGGAAGACCGCGCCCAGCACCGCGGTGACGGCGAGGAAGCTGGCCACCACGGACTGCACCACGAAGAGCGGCAGGCTCCGCACCGCCACCAGGCTGAGCAGGAACCCGAGCCCGTCCAGGCCGACGCCGAGGAGGTACCTCCAGGAGCGCAGCAGCCGGACCAGCAGCCGGGGGTCGAGCCCCTCGACCCGGTCGGTGCTGCGGCTGGCCAGGGCTTGCAGGACCGAGGCCACGCCGTAGCAGAGGGCGGCCCCGGCGGCAGCGACCAAGCCCTCGAGCACGCTGAGCAGCCTAGTCGTGCGGGGTGCCCGAGGACCCTGGTCGCCGCAGGTGTCCTTCATGCACACTGACCGGATGCGGGGCATCCGCGCGGGCGCCCGGGTCCGCTTCTCCAGCTCCGTCCTGGACGGTTGGTTCTTCGCGTTCTCCGCGGTCGCCGGGGTCTGGTTCTCCTACGTGCTGCTGCGCGACGGCCTGCGCCCCGGCTGGCCCCCGCTGCTGCTGGTGGCGTTCTGGGGCTTCTCGGCCTACCTGGTGCTGCCGAGGCTGCACCGGATCCTCACCTCGATCTACCTGCCCGGCTACTTCGTCGGCCGGACCCGGACCAGCGACGGCCTGCTCGGCGACCCGGTCAACCTCGCGCTGCTCGGCCGGGAGGCCCAGGTCCACGCCGCGATGGCCGGCGCCGGGTGGATCCGGGCCGACCCGGTCGACCTGCGCTCCTCGATGGCGATCGTCGCCGGGGTGGTGCAGGGACGCAGCTACCCCAGCGCCCCGGTCAGCCCGCTGCGGCTCTTCGACCGGCAGCAGGACTTCGCCTACGAGCAGCAGGTCGCGGGCACCCCGACGAGGCGGCACCACGTCCGGTTCTGGCGCTGTCCCGACGGGTGGGTCCTGCCGGGCGGGTTCCGCGTCGACTGGCTGGCGGCGGCGACCTACGACCGCCGGGTGGGGCTCTCGTTCTTCACCGGCCAGCTCACCCACCGGATCGAGCCGGAGGTCGACGTGGAGCGCGACTTCGTGGTCGCCACGGTCAGCCACGCGCACCCCGAGGTCGCCCGCTCGGTGATCAAGAACTTCTCCTCCGGCTACCACCATCGCAACGGGGGCGGTGACCGGATCGTCACCGACGGCGACCTGCCGATCCTCGACCTGCGGGGGATGCCCGCCGGTCCCGACCCTGCGCCGGCCCCACCGGTACGGCGCATCCCGTCCCCGGTCGCCGTCGGCGCCGGGGTAGCGGTGGGCCGCGCGGTCGCCTACCTCGGGTCCGTGGTGACCGGCCGGGAGGACGACCCTGTGCTGGTCTCCGCCCTGCTCGCGGCGTCGGTCGTCGACGTGGTGCTGGCGGTCGGGGTCGTGCGCGGCCTGAACTGGGCCCGTCTGCTGCTGATGACCGCCTGCTCCGTCACCGCTGCCGACGCCATGGTCACGTCCCTGGTCGGCGGTCGGTGGCCGGTCGAACTGTTCGCGCTGCTCGCCCCGGGGGGCAGCATCCTGGTGATCCTCGCGCTGTCCAGCGGAACGGCGCGCGCCTATGCCGGGGTTCCCGACCGGAGCGGCGGGTGAGCCCGGACCGGTCGCGCGACCGGCTGCCGGTGTTCGCCGGCGTGGTCGCCGCGCTCCTCTACTCGAGCTTCGCCTTCGACTGGGTGCTGCGGGGGTTCGAGGGGTTCGAGCACGTGGTCAGCGAGCTGGCAGCCCCGGGGGAGCCGAACGCCGGCCTGGTCCGCCTTGCCGACCTGGTCTGCGCCGGGCTGGTGCTGATGCTCCTGCCGCGGGTCCGGGCCGCCCTGCCGGCGCGCTGGTGGCGTACCGGGGTCGTGAGCGGCACCGCCGTCTTCGCCGTGGGGGCGGCGGCGGCTGCGGTGGTGACCGCTCCGTGCGGTCCGGGGTTGATCTGCGAGGCGGTCGAGCAGCGGCGTCAGGCCGAGTGGCACAACGCGATCACGGTGGTCTCGGACCTCGGCCTGTTCGCGGGGGTGCTCGCCGCCTGGGCGGGGAGCCGGGGAGACGGTCCCGGATGGCTGAACCGGGCGGCCTGCTGGATCCTCTGGATCCCCGGGGTCGCCGCCAGCCTGCTCTTCGGGTGGCTGCTCGCCGCGGACGGGCCCGCCTGGGCGATCGGCACGACCCAGCGGGTGCACATCGTCGGGATCAGCCTCTGGGTCCTGTGCCTGGGTCTTCTGGCCGGGGGACGCCCGGCCGTCCGCGAGTAACGTGGCAGACATCACACTCTGAGGGGAGACCGCGATGAGCCACCCTCGCCCACCGCACCGGCAGAGCACGACGAGTGTCGAGCCCCGTCCGGGTGCCGGGGGAGGGTGGGGGATGGTGCTGCGCACCCCGGCCGACGACCGCTGGCCGGACCGGTTCGCCGGGGTGATGTTCGGCTTCGCCGCCCTCACCGCCGTGGTGGCGCTCGTCCCCGAGTGGCACCGCTACTTCCTGCGCACCGACGACCTGGTCTCGTTGCTGACCATCCCGGTGGTCCCGAGCCTGGTCTATGCGGCCCTGCTGCTGGTCACCGGCGTCGGGCTCCGCCGGAGGCTGCGCGCGGCGTGGTGGGTGGTGCTCGTCTGGTGGCTCGGTCTTCCCGAGCTGGGCCGGGTCCAGTCGATGTCCCAGGGCGACCGGTTCACGGCCGCGCTCGTCGGGCTGGTGCTGGTGGGGGCGGCGATCGTCCTCGCGCTGCGGGTGCGCTCCCAGTTCGTGGCCCGGCAGGTGCCCGGCAGCGTGCTGGCGGCGTCGGCCGTGCTGCTGGTCGGTGGCCTGGTCACCGTCCTGGGTGGGGCGGTGCTGGTGGACCGGTTCGGCCGGTCTCCCGGGTACGGCGACGCGGTCGTCCACGTGCTCGACTCGATGCTGCTCGACCTGGGCCGTGCCGGGCTGCACAGCGACGCCTCGGCCCCGTGGTGGGTCCGGCTGCTGGTCGGCGCGCTCGGCGCCGCGGTCGTCCTGGGGGCCACGCTGATCCTGTTCCGTCCGCCACGCGACACCCGCACCCTCGGGGTGGCCGACGAGGCCAGGGTCCGGGCGCTGCTGCGCGACTTCGGCGACCACGACTCCCTGGGCTACTTCGCCACCCGCCGGGACAAGGCGGTGGTCTGGGACACCGGGGCGCCGGAGACCGCGCGTGCCGGGATCTCCTACCGGGCCGTGGGCTCGGTCAGCCTGGCCAGCGGCAACCCGGTCGGGGACCCGGCGTACTGGCCCGACGCGATCGCCCGGTGGCGGGCCGAGGCCCGGGCCAGCGGCTGGTCGGTGGCGGTGATGGGGGCGGGCCACGAGGGTGCGCTGGCGCACGCGGACGCGGGGATGACGATGCTCGACCTGGGCGACGAGGCGGTGATCGACCTCGGCTCGTTCTCGCTGAACGGGCCGGGGATGAAGGGGGTGCGGCAGTCGGTCGCCCGGCTCCGCCGGCGCGGCTACACCACCCGGGTGGTGCGGCACGCGAGCCTCACCGAGGCCGACTTCGCCGAGCTCGGGCGGGCGGCGGCGTCCTGGCGGGGCGACGGCGGCGACGAGCGCGGCTTCTCGATGGCGCTGGGGCGGCTCGGCGACCCGCTGGACGGGAACTGTGTGCTGGTCCAGGCCCGCGACGCCGAAGGCGCGCTGCGCGGCTTCCTCACCTTCGTCCCGTGGGGGCGGGCCGGGCTCTCGCTGGACCTGATGCGCCGTGACCCCACGGCGGACAACGGCCTGGTCGAGCTGATGGTGGCCAGCCTCGCCGCCGAGTCGGCGACCTTCGGGGTCGGGCCGGTCTCCCTCAACTTCTCGATGTTCCGGGAGGCCTTCGAGCGCGGGGCCGAGATCGGCGCCGCCCCGGTCGCCCGGCTGTGGCGGCACGCGCTGATGTTCGCCAGCAGGAACTGGCAACTGGAGTCCCTCTACCGCTCCAACGCGAAGTACCTGCCGCAGTGGCAGCCGCGCTACCTCGGCTACGAGTACGCCTCCGACCTCCCGCGGGTCGGCACGGCGGCGGGCAGCGCGGAGGGGTTCCTCACCACCCCCTCGGTCGCCCGGCTGCGACGACGTGCCGACCGGGACGGCGGGCTGGAGAGCGGCGGGGCCGAGCACGCCGCCGCCGTCCTGGCGCTGATCCCACCGGCGCCCGACGTGGTGGCCGAGGCGGTCTCGCCCGACCGCCTGCCCGAGCAGATGCGGGTGCGCCGGGACAAGCTGGACCGGATCCGGGAGATCGGGATCGACCCCTACCCGGTGACCGCGCCGCGCAGCCACACCTTCGCGGAGGTCCGCGGCCTGGTCGACCCCGACCTCGCCGCCGGGTCGGAGACGGGGATCGAGGTCTCGGTGGCCGGCCGGGTGATGCTCAAGCGCGACATGGGACACCTCGGCTTCGCCACGCTCCGCGACGGCAGCGGCGACCTCCAGGTGATGGTCGACGCGCAGCACCTCCCGGCGCCCGAGCTGGCCTTCTGGGAGCACACCATCGACCTCGGCGACCACGTGAGCGTCACCGGGGAGGTCGTCACCACCCACCGCGGCGAGCTCTCCGTGCGCGCCCGGAGCGTGGTGCTGACCAGCAAGGCGCTGCGGCCCCTGCCCGACAAGCACCGGGGGCTCACCGACCCGGAGGCCCGGGTGCGGCACCGATACGTTGACCTGATCGTGCGCCCCGAGTCGCGCACCACCGCCTACCGGCGCGCCACCGTCGTCCGCAGCATCCGCGACTCGCTCCGGGCCCGGGGGTTCACCGAGGTGGAGACGCCGGTGTTGCAGACCGTCCACGGAGGTGCGAACGCCCGGCCGTTCGAGACCCACATCAACGCCTACGACATGGACCTCTACCTGCGCATCGCCACCGAGCTGCACCTCAAGCGGCTGGTGGTCGGGGGCATGGAGAAGGTCTTCGAGGTGGGCCGCCAGTTCCGCAACGAGGGTGCCGACTTCAAGCACAACCCGGAGTTCACCTCCCTGGAGGTCTACGAGACCTACGGGGACTACGACACGATGCGGGTCCTCACCCAGGAACTGATCCAGGAGGCCGCCACCGCAGTGCACGGCGCTCCGGTCGCCCGGCGTGCCGACGCCGACGGCCACGTCCGCGAGTACGACCTGTCGGGGCAGTGGCCGGTCATGACCGTCTGTGAGGCCGTCTCGGCGGCCCTCGGCGAGGAGATCACCACCGCCACTCCGCTGATGGTCCTGGCCAAGCACGCCGAGCGGATCGGGCTGGAGCTCGACCTGGACGCCGCCTGGGGCTCCGTCCTGGAGGGGCTCTACGACGAGCTCTGCGAGGGGCAGACCACCACCCCGGTCTTCTACACCGACTTCCCCCGGGAGAACGCCCCGCTGACCCGGCCGCACCGGCACGACCCCCTGCTCTCGGAGAAGTGGGACCTGGTGCTCTTCGGCGCGGAGCAGGGGACGGCGTACTCCGAGCTGGTCGACCCGGTCGAGCAGCGTCGGCGGCTGGTGGAGCAGTCCCTGCTCGCGGCCGCCGGCGATCCCGAGGCGATGCAGGTCGACGAGGACTTCCTCGAGGCCCTGGAGTACGGCATGCCGCCGACCGGGGGGATGGGCCTGGGGGTCGACCGGCTGGTGATGAACCTGACCGGCCTGAGCATCCGCGACACGATCCTGTTCCCGCTCGTCAGGCCACAGCGCTGACATGACGACGACTCCGAGCAAGGACGCGGGGACCGCGGCTCCCCGCGCCCAGAAGGTCTCCGTCCTCACCCTGGCCGGCCTGGTGGTCGGCTCCATCGTGGGCGGCGGCGTCTTCACCCTGCCGGCCAACCTCGCGGGCGTCACCGGCGTGTGGGGGGCGGCCGTCGCATGGAGCATCGCCGGGCTCGGCATGCTGATGCTCTGCCTGGTCTTCCAGTCGCTGGCCCTGCGGCGGCCCGACCTCGACGACGGCATCTACGTCTATGCCCAGGACGGCCTGGGCGACTACGCCGGCTTCAACGCCGCCTGGGGCTACTGGGCCGGCAACGTCGTCTCGTGCGTGTTCTACCTGACCTTCGCGATGACCAGCCTCGGCACCTTCTTCCCCGGTCTCGGGCAGGGCAACACGGTGCTCGCGGTGATGCTCAGCTCGGTGGTGGTGTGGGTGCTGCACGCGCTGATCTCGCGGGGCATCCGGCAGGCGGTGGTGGTCAACCGCATCGTCACCATGGCCAAGGTGGTGCCGATCATCGTCTTCGTCCTGATCGCGTCCTTCGCCTTCGACCCGCAGGTCTTCGCCGACAACCTGTGGGGTGAGGGGCCGCGGACGGGCGGCACCCTCTTCGAGGAGGCCAAGGACTCGATGCTGGTGGTCACCTTCGTCTTCCTCGGCATCGAGGGGGCCAGCATCTACTCCCGGCTGGCGCGCCGCCGCGAGGACGTCGGCCGGGCCACCCTGCTGGGCTTCCTGAGCACCCTGGCGCTCTTCGCCTCGGTCACCCTGGCCTCCTACGGCGTGCTGCCCCGGCGTGAGCTGGCGGCGGCCGAGCAGCCCTCGATGGGGGGAGTCCTGGAGGCGGTCGTGGGGACGTGGGGCGACGACCTGATCAACATCGCGGTGATCATCTCGGTGCTCGGGGCCTACCTGGCCATGAACCTGGTCGACGCCGAGACGCTCTACATGCCGGCCCGCACCGCGGTGATGCCGCGCTTCCTGACCCGGGTGAGCCGCCGCGGGACGCCCATCGCGGCCCTGATCACCACCAACGTCTCCATCCAGCTCTTCCTGCTGCTGGTGCTGATCACCCAGGACGCCCTCGAGGTGATGCTCAAGCTGGCCACCACGCTCACCGTGGTGCCCTACCTCCTGGTCGCGACCTACGCCCTCAAGCTGGCCGTGACCCGGCGCAGCTACGGCTCCGACGAGGAGCGCACCCGTCACCGGGACCTCGCGATCGCGACGGTGGCCGTCGCCTTCGCGATCTTCCTGCTCTTCGCCGCGGGTCCCAGGTACCTGCTGTTCAGCTCCCTGATCTACGCGCCGGGCACGCTGCTCTACCTGCGCGCGCGCCACGAGCGCGGCGAGGTGGCCTTCACCCGCCCCGAGCTGCTCGTCTGCCTGCTGCTGTGGGCGGGCGCGGGGATGGGCGTCTTCGGGGTGGTGACCGGGACCCTGCGGCTGTGACGCGCGCTCAGCCGGGGAGCAGGCCGGGCAGGTGCAGCGGCGGCAGGCTCAGCACCCCGGCGTACGGCCTGCCCCAGAGGGCGCCGAGCTCGGGCAGCGCCCGCCGCCACAGCGCCGGACCCTCGCCGACCGTCAGGCCGGCGGCGAGCGCGGGCAGGCCCGTGGTGGCGGGGGAGAGACGCGCCTCCACCGACTCCGAGCTCTCCCGCGGGAACAGGCCCTGCAGCGGACGGTGCCGCGGGATGCTGCGCACCTCGGTCTTGCGCCGGTCGACGCGGGCCAGCCGACAGGCCTCGTCGACGGCCACGTCGAGGCCGCCGAGCGTGTCGACCAGGCCGTGCCGCTGGGCGTCGGCGCCCGACCAGACCCGGCCCCGGGCCACGGCGCGCAGCTGCTCGACGTCCATGGAGCGGTCGGCGGCGGCCTTGGCGGTGAAGTCGGCGTAGACCTCGTCGAGCCAGGCGTCGAGCACCGCCAGCTCGTCGTCGTCGAAGGGGCGGTTGGAGGAGAACATCGCCGCGCGGGGGGACCCGGCGAGGGTCTCGCGGGTGATCCCGATCCTGGCCAGTCCCTCGCGCAGCACGTTCTTGCCGGCCAGCACCCCGATGGAGCCGGTGATGGTGCCGGGGCTGGCCAGGATCGTGTCGCAGGGCATGGCGATGTAGTAGCCCCCGGAGGCGGCGACCGAGGCCATCGAGGCGACCACGGGGGTGCCCGACTCCCGCAGCACCTGGATCTCGCGCCGGATCACGTCGGAGGCGATGTAGGAGCCACCGGGGGAGTCGATCCGCAGGACCACGGCCTTCACGTGCTCGTCGCGACCGGCGGCGCGCAGCGCCGCGGTCAGCGGCTCAGACCCGACCGAGGCACCGGAGAGCGGAGAACCGCCGTCCCCGCGCCCCAGGTTGATCGGCCCCGTGGCCTGGATCAGCCCGATGATCGGCTTGTGGCCCGGCAACCTCGTCAACTCCGGGAGGAGGCCGTCGAACCGGCCGGCGCCGTGGCGCTCGACGTAGCGCAGCGTGGGCTCGGCGCCCCCGGCCCGTGCCCGCATCACCTCGTAGGCCTGGTCGCGGTAGCCGAGCACGTCGACCAGGCCACGTTCGCGTGCGTCCTCGGCGCGCAGGGGCGCCTCGGCCAGGACGGCCCGGACGGCGTCACGGGTCAGCCCGCGATCGCCGGCGACGTCGGTGACCAGGGTCTCGGTGGTCGACTCCAGGAGCCGGGTGAGCATCTCCCGGTGCGGCTCGGACATCTCGGTGCGCATCAGCATGTCGGCGGCGGTCTTGTACTCGTGGCGCTGCGAGAGCTGCGGCTGGACGCCGAGCTTGTCCAGGGCCCCGCGCAGGAAGGCCGCCTCGCCGGCGAAGCCCACCAGGCCCACCGCGCCGCTGGGCTGGAGCCAGACCTCCTCGAAGGCGGCCGCCAGGTGGTAGCCGGTGTTGCCGGGGCCGAGCTCCCCGAAGGTCGGGCTCCAGGCCAGCGTCGACTTCCCGGCGGCGCGGAAGGCGGCGACGGCCGAGCGGAGCTCCGCGGACTGCGCCATCGTCAGGGGAGCGTCGCCGACGGTCGCGATCAGGCCGATCACGTCCGGGTCCGTGGCCGCGTCGGCGAGGTGCTCGACGAGCGTGCGCAGCAGCGGGGTGTGCAGGGCCCGCAGCGCCTCCACCGGACTGCCCGGGGGGCTCTCGGCCACGCCGCGGCCCAGGTCGAGCTCGAGCAGGACCTTCTCCCGCGGACCGCGCAGCGGGGTGTGGCGGAGGACGGGGCGCAGGACGGCGGGAGTGGGGAGCCTCATGGACTGAGCGTAGGTGGCGGGACAACCGCGACGTATCGGGCGATTCGCCGGACAGTGGCAGGGGGCCGTGACACCGTGACGGGTGAGACGGGGAGCGGTGCACCCGCGAACCGGATCCTGATGACAGGCCACGCGTCTGGTGTCAGTGCGAAACGGCAAACCCGATGTGAGTCGGGGACGCAAAGCCACGGGGCCCACCAGGGTCAGCCGGGTTACCGAACACACGGTCCTCGTCGTGCCCGTGCGGGTTGATCACCCGCACGATCGGCTGTCTTCAGGCGCCCGGGGACCAGCGCCACAGGAAGCTGGTCGTCCCCCCGCGAACGCCTCCCACCCTGACCCGCAGGGTGCGCCGGTCCGTGCGAGGGTGCACTCGCTGCCTGACGTCGCCACGCGCGCGCCCACATGTCACACCGCCCCGTCCGTAGGAGAAGAACAGTGCCCGGCAGCATCTTGGCCGTCTCGACCGATGCCAGAGGAGTGGTGTCGTGGTGCAACGCGGCGGTCGAGGCCCTGGTGGGGCGACCGCGAGCCGAGCTCGTCGGCAGGCCCTTCCCGATGGACATCTTCGAACCCGACGAGCTGGAGCGACGCGCGTCCGCCGCCGGGGTACCGCCCGGCCCCGGGCTCTTCGTGGTGGACCCCGCGCGGTACGACCGCCGCCGCCACCCCGCCGTGCACCTGGGGGACCTCGACCGTCGTCGGGCCGAGCCTGAGGCCGGCCCCGACCCTGCCTCCGCGGGGGTGCCGGCCGACGGGGGGCCGGTCGCGACGACCAGCTCGTGGGACATCAGAGGAGCAGACGGCAGCCGTCGCGTCTTGTCGGTGAATGTTCAGCCGCTGCTCGGCTCCTCCGGTGGGGTCAGCGGGTACTTCGCGCAGGCTCTCGACGTGACCGAGGAGCGGCGCACCGGCGAGCTGCTGGCCCAGGCGCTGCTCCGCGAGCAGCAGGCGGCCCAGCGGCAGGTCGAGCTCGAGCGGCTCCGCGAGGACTTCGTGACCACCGCAGGGCACGAGCTCAGGACCCCGCTGACCAGCATCCTGGGGTTCTTGGAGCTGCTCGAGCACGGCGTCGACGACCAGGAGCGCCGCACCCGGTTCGCCGATGCCATCCGGCGCAACGTGGGCCGGATCCAGCACCTGTCCCAGAGCCTGGTCACGCTCTCGGACACCAAGTCCGAGCGGACCCCGGCCACGGGACTCGTCGACCTGCGCGACGTGTCGCAGTCCGTGCTGACGAGCCTGCCGAGCCTGCCGAACCCGCCGGGGCCGGGCAGCGTGGTCCCGGAGCTGGTGTGTCCCGATCACCCCGTCGTGGTGCTCGGCGAGGCCGCGAGGCTCGAGCTGCTGGTGCGTCAGCTGGTCGAGAACGCCGTGACGTTCACACCTCCCGGCGGCCGTGCGGTCTGCCGGGTCGCGGAGTTCGCGGGGACGGCCTCGATCGAGGTGTCGGACACCGGGCCGGGTGTTCCCCGCGCCGAGCTCCCGCACCTGTTCACGCCGTTCTTCCGCGGTGCCGCCTCTCAGGACCTGCCGGTCGCCGGCCCGGGCCTGGGGCTCAGCATCGCCGCCGCGGTGGCCGAGGAGCACGGAGGCCGGATCCTGGTCTCCGACAACTCGCCCCGCGGCTCCGTCTTCACCGTCCGGTTCCAGGCCGCGCCATGAGGGAGCGCCGTGGCGGACCCCGCGTGCAGCACCCCGCAAGGGTGCCCGCGCTCTGCCATGATGGCGGCATAGACAGCAGCCCGCGCGAGCCCGTCGGCTCTCCACCTGGCGATGACCAGTCGTCGCTCGTCCTCGACGCGACTCGACGCCTGCTGTGGGCCGCCGACGTCGAGGCCGTCCTGGCCACCGCCAGGGACCTGGTCAAGGACCTGGGCGGCTCGCTCGTACCGCTGGGGGACGACCACGCCGACGCCCTGGCGGTGGACCTGGCGCTCGGCACCGGGGCGCCGGTGCTGGCCACCGCGCCGCCCGGGAGCGCCGCGCGGGAAGCCCTGGAGCGACAGCTCCCCATGTTCGTCCGGGACGCCTACCGGGCCCTGGAGCTGCTCGACCGGTCTCAGCGCTTCGCCGACGAGGCGACGCGTGACCCGCTCACGGGGCTGTGGAACCGCCGCATGCTGACCAGGCTCCTGCCGCGCATCCGCCAGGGGACGATCGTGGCCCTCGACCTCGACCACTTCAAGCGCGTCAACGACTCCGGGGGGCACGAGGCCGGCGACCGGGTGCTGCGCGACTTCGCGATGGCGCTCTCCGCGACCGCCAGGAGCGCGGACTACGTGGCCCGGACGGGCGGCGAGGAGTTCCTCGTCGTGCTGCGCAGCCCGGAGCCCCAGCCCTTCCTGGAGCGGCTCCGGCTGGCCTGGCAGTCGACCCGGCACGACCCGGTGACCTTCTCGGCCGGCACGGCGGCGATCCACGGACGCGCCCAGGAGGCGGTCGTCGCCGCCGACCGGGCCCTCTACCGCGCCAAGCGGGCGGGGCGCGACTGCTGGTTCGCCGCCGATCCGGAGGACTACCCGTGACTCGGCCGCCCGGCGCGGTCACCGACGCGCTGGTGGACCGCTACCTCGAGCTGACGCGCGCCGGCGACCTCGCCGCGGCCCGCGGACTCGTCGTCCGGCTGATCGACCAGGGGGCGGGACTGGAGTCGGTCCTCCTGGACCTGCTGGGTGCCGCGCAGCGTGAGGTGGGCCGCCGGTGGCAGCGCAACGAGTGGTCGGTGGCCGACGAGCACCTGGTCACCGGACTCACCACGAGGGTGCTCGACTCGGTGGTCGCGGGCGTTCCGGCCGTCGAGGAGAGCCGCGGGCACGTCCTGGTGGTGTGCGCCGAGGGTGACTGGCACTCGCTGGCCGCGCAGCTGGTCGCCGAGATCCTCCGGCTCCGCGGCTGGGACGCCAGCTGTCTGGGTGCTTCGACCCCGGCCGCCCACGTCGCGGCCTACCTGGACCGGCGGCCCGCAGCGGCGGTGATCGTCTCCTGCAGCCTGCCCCTCTCCTTCGCGGGGGTGCGGCGGATCGCCGGCGTCGCCCACGAGCGGGCCATCCCGGTCCTGGCCGGGGGCCGGGCCTTCGGGTCGGACCCGCGCCGGGCCGTGACGCTGGGCGCCGACGGCTGGGCCCTCCAGGCCGAGACGGCGGCCGAGATCCTCGAGTCCTGGGCGGACGCGCTGCCGGAGACGGCGGAGGCGGCGCCCGTCCCGGCGGCCTACGACGTGCTCGAGGGCCGGGCGTCGGATCTGGCACGTCTCGCCCACGAGCGGCTCGGGCGTCTCGCACCGGCCGTCGCGGACTACGACCCGGAGGCCGGCCGGCGGACGCGGGAGGACCTCGTCTACATCATCAGGTTCGTCGCCGCCGCCCACCTTGTCGACGACGAGGCGGTGCTCGCCGAGTTCGTGCCGTGGCTCGCCGAGCTGCTGGCGGCACGCGGGGTGCCCCGGGTCGCGCTGACGTCCGGGCTGGGGGCGGTGCGCGACGTGCTTGCCGTCGAGGTGCCCGAGGTGGGGGAGCTGGCCCGCGGCGGGCTCGTCCTGCGCTGACCGCGGATGCCGGGCGCTCTCGTCGGCCAGGGAGACCGGCGGGGGACGCTGGTCGCGCTCACCCGGGGCCGGCCGTTGCGGCCCTGGCCGGGAATGCAGAACGGCCGGCTTCCCTGACGGGAACCGGCCGTGCTGAGCGTGAATCTGCTGGTGGGCGATACTGGGTTTGAACCAGTGACCTCTTCCGTGTCAAGGAAGCGCGCTACCGCTGCGCCAATCGCCCAGGTCTTGAATTTTGTGGAGGTGGGTACGGGATTTGAACCCGTGTACACGGATTTGCAGTCCGTTGCCTCGCCTCTCGGCCAACCCACCGCGTGAGATCCTCCAGGGAAGGACCGGTGGAAAGACCTCTCCGAGCGGACAACGAGACTCGAACTCGCGACCTCAACCTTGGCAAGGTTGCGCTCTACCAACTGAGCTATGTCCGCCTGCGCTCACAACCGGTGAACCGGCCGTTCGTGCGAGCAGAACAGTAGCCGATGGTCGGGGGGGTGCCAAACCCGGGGGTCCGCAGGGAGTGTTCAGGAGGCCCTGGTGGGTCGGCGATCCCTAGAGTGCCGATCATGCGCACCTGGATCGACGGCCGCCTCCTCGAGGACCCGACCGGACCGGCTCTGGCCGTGACCGACCACGGCTTCACCGTGGGCGACGGTGTCTTCGAGGCGGTGAAGGTGGTCGACGGGACGCCGTTCGCGCTGACCCGGCACCTGGAGCGGCTGGCGCGGTCCGCGGAAGGGCTGGGGCTGCCGCCGGTCGACGACCGTCTGGTGCGCCAGGCGATCGCGGAGGTGCTGGCGGCGGAGCCGCTCGCGCTGGGGCGCCTGCGCATCACCTACACCGCCGGTGCGGCGCCCCTGGGGAGCGGTCGGGGGCACGGCGACCCGACGTTGGCGGTGGTGGCCGCCTCGATGGACCCCACGCCCGCGACCACGCAGGTGGTGACGGTGCCGTGGCCGCGCAACGAGCGCGGCGCACTGGCCGGCCTCAAGACCACGTCGTACGCCGAGAACGTCGTCGCCTTGGCTCACGCTCACGAGCAGGGGGCCAGTGAGGCGATCTTCGCCAACCTGGCCGGTCACCTCTGCGAGGGCACGGGCTCCAACGTCTTCTACGTCGTCGACGGCGAGCTGCGCACGCCGACGCTGGCCTCGGGGTGCCTGGCCGGGGTGACGCGCGCGCTGCTGCTGGAGTGGTTCGGCGGGCGGGAGGTGGACGAGCCCATCGAGGTGGTGGACACGGCCAGCGAGGTCTTCCTCGCCTCCACCACGCGTGACGTGCAGGCGGTGGACCGGTGGAACGACCGTGCGTTGCCCGCGCCGGGTCCGGTCACCCGGGAGGCGGCGCGGACCTGGGCCGAGCGGGAGGCGGCGGACGTCGACCCGTGAGTCCGCCAGGGGGACCGTTCTCGGCCCTGACGCCCTGAGGGCGTGGCCGAGAGGCGTAGGTCAGTGGGCGAGCAGCTGGGTGATGATGGCGTCGAGTCGCAGGAACTGGGACTCCTCGCCGGCGGGCACCACGTTGAACGAGCGACGGACGAAGCGGCGCACCTCGCGGGCGCTCGCGCGGGTCACGAGGTGGCCGTCGGGGGAGCTGAGCTCCACCACCACGACCTCGCGCCCGTGCTCGTCGGTGCTGGGGAGGACGTGCACGTCTCCGACGCCCGCGGAGGCGCAGACCCCCTCGGCCAGCAGCTCGCGGCTGAAGGTCCAGGGCAGCTCGCCCTCCGGGGTGAGGAAGGTGATCGTGACGGCGAACGGGTCGTCCTCGCGGTAGGAGAAGACGGTCTCCAGATCGTGCCCGCGACCCAAGGAGTCGACGCACTGCATCGTGATCTCCTGCTCGACTGCGCCAGCGACTCGACGGTCGTACTTGCTCGCCATGATGTCCTCCACTGCTGTCCTGATGCAGTAGTAACGCATTCCCGAAGCACTCTTGGGTAGTAAACGTCAAGATTTATATAGGGGAACTTCGACTTTGTGTCCGATCGGTCAGACCCCACCCACCCGTTAGGCTCATCGCCGTGAGCGAAGAGCTGTCCAAGGGTCCCGCCGCTGATGTCTTCGCGCGCGAGGGCGTCGACGACGGCGTCCACGCCCCAGAGCTCGACTACGGGCCGCACTGGCTGCGACGGCTCCACGCCCGCGCCCACGCCAACCCGGTCACCGGGCTGATCACCAAGATGGTGGTCACGTGCGTCGGCACCGTGGTGATCGTCGCCGGGCTGGTGATGATGATCGCCCCCGGTCCGGGCATCGTGGCCATCATCCTCGGCTTCGTCATCCTCTCCACCGAGTGGGACTGGGCCGACCGGGTCGTCGATCGACTGCGCGACTACGCGCACCGTGCAACCGAGAAGGCGCGCCAGATGGACCCCGCGGTCAGGCGTCGCCGGATCGGCCTCGCGGTGCTGGGCGCCGTCACGGTGGCGGGTGCGGTGTCGGCCTACCTCGGCACCTACGGGTGGCCCCACTTCGCGGTCGACGGGTGGGACGAGGTCCAGGGCCTGTTCGGCGTCGTGCCCGAGCTTCCCGGCATGTGACCCGGCCCGGATGTGAGTCCGCCGCTGCCATGCGCTAGTGTTTCCGCCGCACCACGCGGGCGATTGGCGCAGTGGTAGCGCGCTTCGTTCACACCGAAGAGGTCACTGGTTCGAACCCAGTATCGCCCACCACCCTAAACCGCCTCTGACCTGCGAAAACAGGCCTCAGAGGCGGTTCCGCAATTCGGCGTTCGTGTCCACTACGTGTCCATAGATCCCGTCAGGACCCGACCGTGGGGATGCGTCGGATGGTGGTTTCGAGCTCGTCGAGACGCACTCGGATCTGTTTCCGGCCGCACCGGTAGCCGGGCAGGCTGCCCTCGCTGATCCGCCGTCTGATGGTCTTGACGGAGACCGCGAGCATGTCTGCCGCCTCCTCCAGGGTGAGGTAGGTGGGGAGGCCCGTCTTGCGTGTCATCGCCTGCTCCTCGGTTCGTAGGGGTCTGTCCGGTGTCGTGTCTTCGGGTGGGTGCCCGCGTCCTGTGCTGTCAGGTGCGCGGCGGTTGCCATGCGGCACCGCACCGCTGTGGTCAGATCTGAGGGGCACCCGGACGCGGTCTGGTGCGGGGGCGGTGGAGCACCGCGGAGTTGAGCTCGACGCGGGTCGTTCCCGGAGTGGCCGTGGGCACCGGTTCCCGTGGCCGGAGACGGTCGCGAACCGTGCGGATGACCTCCAGGTCCACAGCTCTGGCGACCGGGACGAACCGCTCCCGGACGGGGTGGACCATCTGACCACTGCCGGCCACCAGCCGGGGGAGCGTGACGCGTTGGGCGAGCGCGCCGCACTCGACCCCGTCCTCGATGACGTCGGCGATGCGATGGTCGAGCCGGGTGAAGAGCAGTTGGAAGCCGCCCAGGACACGAGGTTCGACGATCGTGTCCGGCGGGACGCCACGCATGCGGGCCACGGCAATGGCGCCTTCGGCAGCGGCCTGGCCACCTCTACCCAGCACGCCGGCAATGTCGCGGAGCTGCCGCTGGACGAGGGCGTAAGTACCGGCACGCTCGGTCCAACGTGCCGCCAGCCGCTCGTCGATCCGCGCGGCGAACGGGACCAGGTGTGCCGAAAGAAGACGCTGGGAGTCGACGACGAGACGGAGGTTCGTCGCGTTGGGGACGGTCCGCATCCGGATTACGAGGTTGTGCTGCGCCTGGAGGACGCCGAGGATCCCAGGCCGAGCGGGACCGGCCATGAGCTTCGACTTCGGTCGCCAGCCCACGTGGTCGACCGCGTAGTCGGGCTGTCCGAGGCTGACGTCGAGCGCCGCCGCGAGCGCCGCCCAACCGAGGCGGGCGTTCTGTGCCAGAGGTTCCCAACCGGGGGTGTTCTTGTAGCGACGATCCAGGACGACGAGGGCCTGGGTCAGCGCGGCAACGTCGCCGACCAGCGCCTGCGCCTGGGCCGCGGTCATTCGCCCAGCGAAGGGCTCCGCGGTGTCGTGCTCCGCGAGAGCCGCGGCCCGTGCGGCAAGTCGCCACTGCTCGACCAGGGGATTGGCATGTCGCGAAGACAGGGCTGCGGAAGACGCGCGTTGGGCCGTCGAGTCGGACGTGGCACTCGCGATGGCGTCGGCGAGTTCGTCGGCCACAGGGGGCCCGGAGTCCGCCGTTCCGACCGCGTGGAAAGGATTGGGTTGTGCCCTCGGCATGTTGGAGAAGGCCAGGGGCCTGGACGCCTGCATGGCCTGGCCCATCCACACGAGGACCGTCTGGCGGTACTGGCGGACCAGCAGTCCGAGTTCCTCGCGCGTCTCCTGCGTCTGGCCGAGCTTCTGCTGCACCCGGTGTTGCCGCAGGAGCGCGGCGAACGCCTGGCGCATCTCCGCGCCGGTCTCGCCGTACATCACATGCCGTCCGGTGTGTCTGCGTCCTCGAGCATCGCGAGGAGCAACTCGAGGCGCAGCGGATCCACGCCGTACTGCTCGAGCCCCTCGAGCCCGGACGTCAGCCGGGCGATCTGGCACGCCCGATCCTCGACGTGCTCGGTTTTGCCGACGGCCGGGCACTCATCGCCGTAGACACGGTCCAGCTCGATCAGGGCGCGCTCAAAGGCCGACGAGGCCTCTGGTGTGGGGGCGCGGTCGGCGAGCGTGGCGATGAGTGAGCGGGTCTCGGCGAGAGCGGTCGCGTGGGGGAGAAGCATCGCCGGCCTTTCCTGAGTCGATGGGTTAACGGTCTTCCCGCGTGGCCTGTTCGGCGAGAACGAGGAGCGGGCCTGTGGACGGTGCAGCGTGGATCGGCCCTGTGGGAAGACGTCGGTTCAGTCAGCGCGTGACCGCTCGGCCAGGACTTCGAGTCGGCGACGCCGCATGACGTCGTCGCAGACGAACTCCTCGAAGTGGCGGTCGCGGTCCGCGATCTTGACTTCGGCTGCCTGGGGGGCCGACGGTTCGCCGGGCCAGGACGTAATCCGGGTCGGGCGGTCTCGGTCAAGGCGAGTGCCGGAGACAGCGACCCAGTCCCGCAGTCGGTGCTTGGCGTCCTCGAAGTCCCGCCGCCAAGCCATCGGAGCCGAGGGCGAGGCGGTTTGGTGGTAGCAGCTCAGCCAGTGCGTGTGGAGTGCAGACAGCTCCCAGACGAGCTCGTCGTGGAGGTAATAGAACGGCGGCACGATCGAGGGTGGCAGGCCATGGCTGGTCTTGAGCCACTTCACCCAGCGGTCGAGGTCGTGCCACTCGTACTGCGCCTCGTCCGCGGTAAGTAGGTTCCAGTTGATCGGACCGGGCAGGTCATCGTGAAGGAAGTCGGCTTCGCCGGGCTGGCCCGGCTCGTCGTATCCGGTGTAGAGGTCCATAGCCGCCGCACTTGCTCACAGGCCGATGGTCGGACTGGACCGCTCGGGAGTCACCTTCTCCGCGGGCGTCGCGAGGGTCAGCGATCGGCGCTGAACCTCGTACGCCGTCCTGTTGACGTTGTGGCCGATCTTCCGCGCGACGAACTCCTCCTTCACCACGCTGGGCTCGTGCCCCTCGACCTCGTACTTGTGGACGTAGCCACTTGCGACGAACGAGTCGCCTTTGCGGAACCGGGCGTACACCTCGCGTGCGGTGGCCTCGAACGCGACCATGTCGTGGAAGGTCGGCTCCTGCCTGGTGAACCTGCCGTCGACCTCCTTGCGCCAATGCTCGACTCCCACCCGGACGCGTAGGTACTCGGCGCCCGCCGACGTGAAGTGGAGGTCGGGTTCGCTGGCGATGAAGCCGGTCAGACTCATCTGGATGGGAATGGACATCGTGACTCCTTGGACCGCTCGCTTCCGGAGTGGGAAGTGATTTACGAGAAGGTGCACGCTGCGTGACGATGGCCATGATCTGGAACTAGGTGTCAGTCTGGTGAGTCAGGCGCGGCACGGACTAGGTCGTACCAGCCCAACCTCTGCCGAAGTAGAGGGGACTGTTGGCCCTAGTTGTGCCTAGTTCTGGTGTTAGTCGAGATTCGGAGCCGCGACTCCCAGCAATGAAGGGGTCGTCGGCTAAACTGAGTTAACATCCTTCGTGATTGAGATTCTCTCTTCCTCTGTCAAGCCATTCCACCAGACCGGATCCGCGTACCAATCGAGCGTTCCGTGTCGGATCCATGCTTCGAGAGATGAGTCTAGTTTGGACGGGGAAAGCCATTGTGCAACGTAGTAATCGAGGACGGGTTCATAGCCGGGTTCGATTGCAAGCATGACTCGCGAGTGTTCTTGGTTGGGTACAAGTGCTATGAGCAAAAGGGGCAAATCTTGTATTTGCAACTCAACGGCGGCGTGGAAGAAATAGGGCTTCCGGTCGATGTCCTGGGCGAAGATGCCACGCGACAAGGGCTGACATTTCCGATTCCCGAGAGCTGCAGACTCCAGCCGTTCCGCCAGAGGCCGTAGGCGAGCGATCATTTCCCTCTGCAGGGCTGCGTATTCCCCGAAGGTCTCTCCTAGCTCTGGGTTGAAAGTCATACGCGCAGCGCCTCTGTAGGCTCGGGCGGCCTCCCCAATGTCTTCAGAGAGTCGGTGGAGCTGATCGGCAAAATCGTGTCTATTTTGTGCTTGCCAGAGTTCGCGGTGTCCTGCTCGCATCAACTGCAGAGCATCGTCACGGTCGTCCTCGAACCTCACCCGCGTTTCGAACGGGAACTTATTCTCGTCACGCTGGCAGTAACCGGGGAATATTGAAAGGCCAGTTACGGCAGAGCGAACTAGCTCGAAGCCCTTCGCCACACCTTTCCACTTTGGAGTCATCGCTTCCGAGCCAAACTGGCCCGCAATCGCGGCGTCCTGAATGGTGTGCGAATTGCGAATGCTGTCATTGTCGCACCCTGGAAAGAGGCAGTTCTGAGGCTCTTCCCATTTTGCGGGAATTCGCTTCATATCTTGGAGTTGTTGATCCAGGATGCTGACGTCGATGTGGGGTCGGAGTTCGTCAATGGCAGCCGCGAAGGCTTGCAGCGTTAAATGGGGATGAATGTCGGGCACGACTAACACATACCAGATGTATGACCCGGCGTTATAAGCGCGTACGCCGCACCGGTCACGGCGCCTCGGTCCTGAGTGCGTAACCACCACACTTGGTCCCAGGGTCCTGTGTGCGTCGCGCCTAGCGGCGCGAGCGCCAAGGACGGAGGCCTATGACGATGGGTGCGGTGCTCCGCTGGAGTACCAAGCCGGTGCCGAACGGCAGCGTGCGTATGCGCTCTGGCGGCAGCACGAGTCGGCGTCGGCTCGACCGCTGCGTGGAGCGAGCGCCGTACTCGTTGATCGTCATGCTCTCGGTGAACTCGTCCCGCTCGCCGATCAGGACCGACAACTCTTGTAGATCCTTCGAGGAGGAGGCACCGCCCAGGATCACTTTGACGATTGCTGCGTCCCAGATCGTGCTGGCGGCATGGTCGCCCCACTTCGCTCGCGCCTGCGAGAGCGACTGGAGGACGGGCATCGTCGTGATGCCGGTGCCACCACCTTCGGCCATCAGTACCGGTAGGGAGGGCAGTGGAGCAAGGTTTCCGATCTCGTCGAGTGCGAGCAGGAGCGGCGGGTCGAGCCGCGCCCCCGGCGACGAGGCGGCTAGATGTCGTGCCGTCTCTGTCAGGTCCTCCATGAACGCGGCGACGAGTGGCCAAGCGGCACCCGCGCCAGCTCCCGTAGCAAGGAGGTAGAGCGTCCCGTTGTGGGTCAGAAAGTCCGTGGGATCGAACTCTTCTCCGAGTGCGGGGCTGACTGCGTTGAGGACCTGGGGGTCGGCAAGGGATGCCATGGCCTGTGAGACGGCCATCCAGATGGAGTCACGGGTTCGCGGGTCGGAGGTGATCATGCCTTGGAGCGAGTCGGCCCAGCCGGGCGCGGCACCGCCATGGCTGGCGAGGATCCCGACTGCGTCCATCGCGGCGTTCGCCGACAGGGACCACTCGAATAGCACCCGTGTCGAGAGCCGCTCGAGGGCGGCTGCGTGGAGCAACGCCTGGAGGACGGCCCGGGCGCGACCTTCCCAGAACCCGCCTGACTCGGTCCCTCCAGCCGAGAGCCCGGTCGACGACGCCAAGCCCGTGGCCCTGATCATCGCCGTCAGCGGGTCCTCGCAGCCGCGAATGGGAGACCAGCGGACTCCGGCGTCTTGCACTGCGCTGATGCCGGTCGTGAGGCGTTGCGGGTCGAAGACGGCTACGGGTCCGCGGGCCCGTCGAGCATGGATAGTGGCAGTGACATTGTCGGGTCGGGTTGAGGTGGTCACCACGGCGCCGGGTGCATCGAGGATTGCGTTGATGACCAGGTGAAGCCCTTTGCCGGATCGTGGCGGACCGAGGACGAGGATCGAGTCTTCGACGGACGCCCAGACGCCGCGACCGTGACTCCTGCCGAGCAGGTAGCCCACGTCGCAGGCGGTGGCGCGCTTGAGTGAGGGGCGCAGCGTGCTGGCCCGACGGAGCAACGCCTTCTCGGAAGCTGTGGCCTCGATGTCCCTTCGGGTCGCGGTGCCTTCGATGCACTGCGGGTCGTGGGCGGACCGGTGTCGAGCGCGTGCGATGAGCGTCCATACGCCCCAGGCGACGCTGAGGAACAGCGAGACCAGGACCAGGAGGCTGACCCAGAACGCCGTTGCTGACAGGCGATCGGTGCCGAGCGCCGTACCCGGGGAGGTGGGTCGAGCGAGTACGCGCAGACCGGCTGCTACGCCGTTGGCGGGCTGCTCCGCGCTGGTCAGGAACGCTGCGACGGAACCCGCGGCGCGCAGGAGGAGCGCGAGCAGGAAGGCGCCGCAGATCGCGATGAGCGCGGCGTTGGTCAGTTCGTTGTCGACGGACCGTCCGCGCGCGTTCACGCCGGTTGCTCGATCTCGGTCACCGCTGCGGACGTCATCCCGATCAGGACGAGTCTGCTTCCGCGCTTGGACAGAAGCGCGGGCGGGAGGTTCACGGCTGCTTGCCCGTCGGCGCCTGCCGTCTCGGTGCAGAGGACGTAGGCGACTGCGACCTGTTCACCGGGACGGAAGCCCCTGCCGGTGATTCCCGACGAAGGCCGGGGGTGTGCGTGGTCGTCCGCTGACATGGTGTCGGGCGCGGACGGTGGAGTGGCGATGTCGGCGTAGGTCGCGCCGTCGGCTTCACGGATCTCGACGCGTACGGCAGTTCCGGCTTCGCTGGTGATCTGGTCCAGCACGGCGCTGAGGTCGGCCCGTGCGAGCGCCCGTCCCACGTCGTACGGCGTGCCGTCGACGTCGACCTGCAGGTGTCCGTCCTCGCCGACTCGAACATGGACGGTGCTGAGCACGACGGGAATCTTCATCGCTCGAGCACCGGCCCGTCGGTCCGTGCACTGGTCGCGACAGGCGCTGCCGTGACGCGGCGGCTCAACGCCTCTCGGTCCAGGCCCGGAGGGGTGCCGTCGCCGACCTTCTGCGTGTCGAGCTTGTCCAAGATTCCGACCGCTGCGCCCCTGACGCGCTCCGCCGTCGACTGCACGACCTCGACGGGCGTCTTCCCGGGGACGCTCGCGGCCCACGTCGAGACATAGGGGATGGTGTACGCCGAGGTGTCGAGTCCATGAGTCGCGCCGACCATCAGCGCAATCGATTCAGCCTCGACCTCGGCGATGCCACGGTGCATGGTCGCGTCGGCGGCGAGGTCGGTCGACGCGGCGTTTTCGCGGGGGGCATGGAGCAGGACGTGGCCCAGTTCGTGAGCCAGCGTCTTCACCTGGGCCGCGTCGTCCATGTCCGCTCGGACCGAGACCTCGCGGGCGAGGAAGTCGGTCAGGCCGTTGGCTCCACCGATCGCTGCGGCGGAGGAGACCAACCGGAGCTCGAACCCGCGGGCGGTGATCTGGTCCGCGAGGCCATCCCAGAGACCGGCGGGAGCCTCACCGCGCAGCAAGTCGGGGCGGGGGAGTTCCGGAACGGGGTCGCCCGTCGTCTGGGACACGTCCCACACATGGGTGGGCTTGAGACCGATGAGCTTCGACTTCACGGTCTCGCCGAACTCAGGCCGCTCGCCACGTGCGAGCCGGTGCCATGACCCGGGGTCTGCTGGGTTCGGCGAGGCGAACCGGGCGGTGACTGGCGCCAGGATCGCGTACCCGTGCTGGCCCTTCACCACCTGACGTCCCAGCGTTAGCCACTGGTGAAAGCCGGCGACGTACGTCGGAGTCGCTTGCGGGACGCGCTTCTCCTGGTACGCCGCGTAGTGCTGGGCGTAGATCAGCATGGTGTTGTTGAAGCTGCGTGACCGGAACGCGGCGGCGAACGTCAGCGCTCGCTTCCAGTCCTCGCCGGTGACCAGCGCGGCGACCGACTCCGACAGGGTCTGCTGCAGGGCTTCGAGCTTGGCTTCGCGAGATGTTCGTGCACGAACCTGTGTGCTCATGACGTCGTGCCTCCTGTCATGCGGCCGGTGGTGTCGAAAAGTTCGAGCTCGGCGGGATGCAGTTGGTGCTGCACGACGAAGGAGCGGTGCTTGATCCGCCACAGCCCCTGGCCGGTGCCGAGCGTGGGGATGAGCGCCTGCTCGGTGCCCGTGAGACCGAGCGCGGCCGCGGTGGGGCCGAGCTGGTCGGACTCCTGGCGGTAGACAACACGGGTCTCGGCGTTGGCCAGCAGGGAGGAGGCGAGGGCACGCATGGCGGACCCGGAGTCGCCGACGTTGTCCAGATCTGAGAGCTTGTGGAAGATCAGCATGTTGGCAATCCCGTAGTGCCGTGCGAGCCGCCAGTGGGCATCCATCCGGCGCAGGAGCGCGGGGTGCGACATCAGGCGCCAGGCCTCGTCGTACACGACCCATCGTTGGCCGCCGGCCGGGTCCATGAGCGCTGACTCCATCCAGGCCGAGGCGCAGGTCATGAGGACGGAGATGAGGGTGGCGTTCTCGGTCACGCGCGACAGGTCGAGGGAGATCATCGGCAGGGACGGGTCGAACGACACCGTGGAGGGGCCGTCGAATAGCCCGGCCAGGTCGCCCGCCACCAGTCGGCGCAGTGCGTGGCCGGGCAGCCTTCCGTCCTCGCCAAGTCGTCCGTCCTGGTCGTCGGCTCGGTCGGGCGCGAGCAGTCGGTCGACGACCATCGGGAGCACCGGTACGTCGGCGCCTCGCACCGTGCGGTCCAGCGCCACGTCGACGGCGGTGTGCTCGAGGGGTGTGAGGCGTCGATCGAGGACGGTCTCGGCTAGGGAGCCGATCAGGTCGCGGCGTCGGCTGGTCACCTGGCTGAACCATTGGGCGTCGTCGAGTCCGGCCGGACGGATCCCCTCGTCGAGCGGGTTGAGCCGGTTCGGCATGCCGTGACCGAGGGCAATGGCCTTGCCGCCCACGGCTTCGGCGACGGGCGTGTGCTCGCCCTTGGGGTCGCCGGGCACGTAGACGCGGCGGCCGAAGGGAATGGAACGTGCGTAGAGGCTCTTGGCGAGGCTCGACTTGCCGGCGCCCACGATCCCGGCCAGGACCAGGTTCGGCGCGGTGATCATGCCGCGGGCGTAGAGGACCCACGGGTCGTAGACGAAGGAGGATCCTGAGTGGAGGTCCTGACCGATGAACACGCCCTCGCTGCCGAGTCCACCTTCAGCGAGGAACGGGTAGGCGCCGGCGAGGGTTGCGGAGGTGTCCTGATGGCGCGGGAGCCGGAACCGTCCAGGGGTTCGCAGGGCGGCGGGTCCGGGCTCACCGGAGCGGGGGAGTAGCTCAGTTGAGCGCTTCTCGGCTGCGAGCTCGGCTACCTTCTGCTGTGCGGACGACCGTCGCGCTTTACGGTCCTCGGCGATGAGAGCGCGTGCTGAGCCCTTGCGGAGCCTTCGGTCAGCCCGCTTCTCACGCCCCGGAGACACGAGCACGGTCGAATGGAGACGGTGGTCGTCGAGATGGTTCGTCACAGCGACAGCCCGGGGTCGTTCGCCTGTCGCGGGACGGCCGCGAGGGCGGAGGAGACGCGGACGTCGTAGGCGATGGTCGCCTCCACCTCGTGGGCTCTGGCGACACTGTGCGCGACATGATGAATAATCTCGGCTGCGCGGTGCAGTTCCCACGAGACTTGGTACGACGCGGCACGTCCGATGCGCGCGTCACCGGCCACCCAGGCCTGCGCACCGAGCGGTCCGTCATGGAACTCGGCGATCTGGTGCAGCGACTGCGCTAACGAGGCGAGACCGCTCGTGAGCTCCCCCAGCACGGGGTGGATCCCGGTCGGGTCCTGTACGTGGCGGGTGGCGTGAGCCAACTGTCGGAGAGCCTCCCGCGCCTCGTCAGCGTGAACGCGAGAGTGGTCGAACGTCGCGATGGCTTCCTCCTCGACGAGTGCTTCATCGGAGAGGTGCGTCGCTTGTGCCCAGGGGGCGCCCTGGGCACAAGCAGGCGGGGTCGCCACGCATCCGTGACAGGCCCGCATGCCGCAGATTCGCGCATGAGCTCTTCAGTGCGCGTTTGTAGAAGCGTGCCCTAAGGGTGTGCAAACGTGCGAAGTTGGGCGGATGAAGTCCTACGCGGTGGTTCTTGCTGCAGTCCCCCTAGTGCTCTCTGCCTGTGGCGAAACAGAGTCATACAAGGACTGGTCGAACGAGCAGTGCGAAGCTGCCCGCATGGTGGCGATGGGAGACGGACCGGAGGCCGAAGACGCCGCGGTGGATCTGGCCGTACATTGCTAAGTTCGCAAGTGTTAAACATTGGGGCTGCGCCGGTCTGAGAAGCTTGACGTTGCGGTCGGGCGAGTTCCCATATGTGCGTTGCAAACACAAATCACCCCAATCGGCAAAGACTGGAGTGTCATTCCTCAGGGAATTCCAGTTCGTGCTCTTTCCAGGTCAGTTCCGACGTGTCGGAAATGACGAATTCGCTAGCACTTGGGTCGTCCCCAATTGCTCGAGGGTCCTCGAATGGCTCGTTTCGCCAGTCGAACCGCACGCCGGCCTCAGTCCAACCACCTTGGCCCTTCGTGCCTGCATTTAGGAAGTCAGAACCAGCCCTTTTGTCTCCCGGACCAATGCCGCTGCTAAGACCCAACACGTCGCGAATGCAAGATAGGGGCGAAGGCATGTATCCCACCACATCGTGCACCAAAATCTCCCCGCCGTAGAACTCGATTTGATCGCCACCTTGGTCGCTGCAGCGATCGAATACGTACTCAAGACGCAGCCTATCAATTGACGAATCGACGGATCCGTCCTTGTCTTGACTGCACGAGGATAAGAGTGGAACCAGTACGGCCAATGCGGCGATTGCTGACTTGGTACACCTGAGTGGCATCCGTGATCCGTTCTGCGATGTCGTGTGGCTAAAGGATACGCCCGCTGGGGTGGTCAACGTCGCGCTTCGAGAAGCATGGGGTCCATCAGGTCGGCTCATACGGCAACGACTTCCTCCTTCCAGGCCAAGAGCTCCTTGGGCTGCAACGTGAGGAATGGCTTTCCATCCAGAGGGCAGACGACGTCATCGTGAAGCGCAGCGGCTAACTCCGAGCCTCCCGAAGCCTCGACCGCGATTGTTTCCCCTAGGCGACGCCGAGAGGATTTGAAGGCGTGGCGTTTGGCCGACCGTGTTTGGTCGAGCCAGCCGTCAAACCGATCTACCAAGGGGCAGGGCCGCGACCGTAAACCCTTGAGCCTGTTGTCCCCACAGTCGCCGCGTCTCGCAAGATGCTTGAATCGCGGCTTGCTCGATCGCGGCGACCCCCTGTTCAAGCTCGTCGGGGTCGGTAGCGCTGACGGCCACGAGTCCTGTGCAGCGGAGAACTCCGTGGCCGGCCGTGAGGTCAGCTTCCTGCTGGAGGACGTCCTGGTACTCCGCCGATTGCTGGGCGTCCTCGATCTGCCCGATGCGTTGCCGCTGCGCGGCGTCGGAGATGTACTCGGTCTTCTTCTTGCGAATGTCCCTGGCGGCGCGGTCTGTTCGCAGCGGCGTGTAGAGGAGCGTGAAGGTCCGCCGGATCCCAGACGACAGCAGGACAGGGGCCAGGAATCCTGGGAACACGAGGGCTCGTGGCCACTCGCTGACCCAAAGCACGCAGTGGTGTGCGGAGTCGCTGCGCAGGCTTCCCCAGGACACGGTCACGGCGACGGGTCCGGCAATGGCGAGGTCGCGACCCAGGCCACCGTGGCGGTCGAGTGCCCCGGCGACGGCTGGGTCGTAGGCCGAACGCAGGATCAGGGCTAGGTCGCCCGGGGAGAGCCATTCGCCGGGGGAGAGGTCCGCAGACCGGAGGGCGGCGAGCAGAGTGGCCATCTCCTGGCGGAGCACTGCGGCTGCGCCCTTCATGCCTCCGCCGGCGGCGCGAGAGGCGCGGCTCGCGGCCTTCATGTCCAGCGAGATCGAGATGGTGCTGGCGTGCCGTTCGCCGGTGGGTCCGGCTCGGTCGATCAGCTCGGCGTACGTCGTCGATGCCCAGGTCGAGTTGTGTGCCGTGGCTGTCCCACCACTGCGCGAGTCCCTTGCCGGAGTCGGGCAGGGTGCGCTCGATGACTTGGACGGACGCGATGCGCACGGAGCGGCAGACTGTCGCCAGGACCGCCCCCAGGAGACGACGCGGCGTTCCGGCTCGGCGGGATCCAGCAGCATGAAGGCCGGGTGCGCCACGCCGATGATCGCGGTCAAGGTCGCCGCGTGGGGGTCGTGGACCATCACGCTCCGGTCTCTGGGTCGACCCACTGACGGAGAGCGGCGTTCCCAGGGAGAGCAAGGGTTCCGGTGGGGCGTGGGCGGATGACACGGCGGCGGTAGATCAGCTGTCCGCCGGCGGTTCGCCATACCCAACGTGCTCCGATGGGGGTCCACTCGATGAGCTTGCGGCCACCGACGCCGACGAACGCCAAGACGACTGCCACCGCGATCACGGGGAGGGCCAGGACGACGACGCCGGCGTACAGCCCCAGGATGAGGCTGGCGGCGCCGAGACCGACCACCACCAACTGCCGACTGGAGCGCCCGAGGAGCACGCCTCGTCGATTCAGTCGGGAGAACTTCACCGGCGTTAGCCGCGACTCGGCAGTGGGACTGGCGCTCATGAACTCACCTCTTCTGCGCGGAGGTCGAGAGCTGTGAATCGGCGACACCTGGTGGTGTGGATTCGGGTGGGGCCGCGTGGTTGTGATCGGTCTGCGTCTTCGCTTGGGCGGCGACGAAGTTGCCGAGCGGGGTCCTGCAGCAGCAGGCGGCTTGAGCACGGCCGTTCCAGCAGCTACTCCTGCTGCCGCGGACCCGACCGTTGCGCCCATGCCGCCGGCGCCCCAGGACCCAGATGCCCCGCTACTCGGACCCACACCACCCCGGCGTCGCAGGCATCGTGCCAACTGCCCGAGTTGGAGGGGACGGCCCACGTGGTGGCCGAGATGACGAGCATGAGGACGGCGACGATCAGGGCGTAGGTCGGCAGGGCGACGACGGTCCGAGGTTGCTTGCCGTGCCGACGGCTCCGAAGGCGGGCCCGACGGCAGCGAGAAGGAGGCGTACTGTTCGCATGCTCGTCAGGTAGGAGGGACACGGCAAGCGGTCTTCGTCGTGTAGAAGCTACGCATCTTGGCGTAACAGCCACTAACGCCGTCTTTCGAACGTAGCCTGCCCCTAGCCGTACGGACGCCTTAGAGAACGAATTGGGGACTCACAGAATGCACGACGGGGACGCTTCTGAAGCGCGTTTAGGAGTGCCCGAAGATTTGGGCGTACAAACTCTTCGTGCCTGTGTGGACTCAGCACTACGGTTGTTCGGTGCGGATGCGCACGGGAAGTTTCATCGCTCGATGGAGACCCGGTACGGTCTGGATTGGCCGCGCGTAGTCGCCGGCAATCGGCGAACTCCGCACCCTCTCGACCCACTGTTCTGGCTCAAAGAATTGCAGGATCCAACGTCGCCTGCGCGAGCAAGCGCGGCATTTTTCACCATGCCGGATGTTTTTGGACGACGTCTCTCCAATGCCGCTACTGCGCGGCACGAGCATTGTCACTACGTGACTGGAGGCGCGGATCCCGAAGAGGCAATTCGTCGCCTGAAGGCGATCTCGTTGGCGGCCAGTGAACTCAGATTACGATGTGCTCGCGAGATCCAGTCTGTCATTGACCAGATTGGGAGGCTTCACACAGGTATTGAGCCGGCCGTGCCTAGCATCCATGAGGCGTCCGAACTTGCGGCGAAGAATGCGGAACTGACCCGCGCACTGGCGGCGGCTGAGGTCAGAGCGGCCGAGCAAGCCGAGGAATCTGACCGTTCAGCGGAACTAGTCCTCGCACTGGAGAAGCAGACGGCTGCCGTGGCGGCGGCGGAGACCGAGGTCGCGCGAGTCCAAGCCGAGTTGGTGATGGCTCGTGCCGAGGCGGAGCGTCGGCGACAAGAAGCGGAGATTGCCGAGCAGCACCGACGGGATCTCTTGGCCCATCAAGACAGTCTTGCCGCCCAAGGGACCGTTCCTGCTGAACTGCCACCGACAATTGGGGAAGTTCTTGCACATCTGCACGCGGCTGCGGTCGGAACGGGTCGCCTTATCAATCAAGCTTTGGCTGTGGCAGCATCGGAAAGTGAAGGTGGTCCCGCAAACGTATTAGTTGTGGGACTCGAGCAGGACCTGGTGTCCCTGCTCAACGATCTGGGTGTTTCTCATCGCCACGTTAATGGCTTGCCTGACGTGTTTGACCAGATCGAATTGTGGGTGGACGATCACCTTGAAGCTGTGGCCGTGCTCACGCAAACCAATGAATGGGCCCTCGAGATGGGCGATCTGGATGAGGAGAGCCGCGATGTCATGGAACGGCTGGTAGCCCAAGGTCTGCGCTACCACGCTCTTGCCGAAGCCTCATCCGCGGCGCTAGATCGACGCGGGGAACATGAACCCCTCGCTCCCTGGACACAGGTCAGAGAGATCTCTGACGGGTCGCGGATTTCCCCAGGCGACGCGTGGCCCTATCCCCGTGGCCGGGATGCATGGGTTCTCTCAGCGCGACGCCACACGATGGTGCGCGTAAGAGACGACGTTCCCTTGCGTGATCTGATCAAGGAAAGAGATGCGGCAAACGTGGTCGACGCGTTTCTAGTTGTAAGGCCGGATGGAGGCCGCGTCTTTGTGGATGACGACGGGGACGCAGCGACCTTCGTGGAGGGCGAGTTGGTTTACTTGGGCCAACTGCCGCGGTAGCGCGCCCGATGGCCTTTCCTCAAGCGCCGTTCCGGCCGATCGACAGACTGAGTGCGTGGATGCGGGGACAGCGTCGGTTCGCTGGAGTGACCTACAGCAGTTTGCATCCCAGCGAACCCATCCTCATCGGGATTCACGCTAGCCGCCGGACGGTCATGACCTCTCCCTCAAACTCGGAGATCGTCCCGTAGCGGACGACATCACCGGTCCGGGGTGCGTGAAGGATCCGCTCGCCGCCGATGTAGATCGCGACGTGGTGCGGGCCTCCGGCCCCGGGGAAGCCGAATAAGATCAGGTCGCCCGGTTGTTCGTCGCCCCAGGCGATGTCTTGCCCCAGCGTGATCTGGAAGCCGGTGTAGTGGGGGAGACGGATACGCCGACCCGAAGCTTGGTAGGCGGCGTACAGGACGAGACCTGAGCAGTCGAACCCTCCGCCGGTGGGTCCGTTGAAGTCGCCGCCGCCCCACACGCAGGGCTTGCCCAGCTGGGATGCTGCCGCCGCGATCAGGGCACCGGGAAAGCCGGCTGGGAGTTCAGTCGGTGTCGATGGGGCGTTCGACGGTTGGGCGCACTCGAGATCGCTCGTGAGCGAGACGCAGGCGAGGGTGCTCAGCACCTGTTCGGCGATCGGCTGGTTCACCGCGTACCGGTCCGGGTAGGCGGAGACCTGCACCGCTTGAGCGGCGGCGCCTGGTTCCATCGTCTCCCAGCCGTCTAGGTCGAGCAGGCCGCGAGGCGAGCCATTGTTGGGTCCGTTCGGGCCGCCGTAGAAGGCGCGGGAGGATCAGACCGGGTCCATCAGGTCCTCGACGGTTCTCCACGCGGCGGCCGGTCGCTGCCGGAACAGCCGCACGGAGTCGTGGTCGCTGCCGTCCCCATCGTTGGGGAGGCGGCCGGATGCCGGGTAGGCAGTCGTGTTCGAGAGGACCCCTCAGTGAGGACTCGGTCATCGCGGTCATGACGGCGATCAGTTGAGCGCGCACGGGAACGCCGTCGTTGTGGCCGACCGCGACGATCGACGCCGCTCGGGTGAGCTGCTGCTGGTCGAGGGTGACCGTCTCGCCGTTCGCGTTGGTTGCGCTGAGGGTGGCCGGGACCGAGCCTTTGACCGAAAGGCTGCCGATCCTCTGATCGTCCCAGAGGCAGGTGCCAGATCCTGCTTCGGCCGGGCTGACCAGGGTCGCCACGCCGAGAACTGCGGCGCCGGGCGCGAACAGCACGACGGCGGCAACCCCGGCGACGACGCCCTTGAGGCCCATGGGTGCTCACCTCAAGGGGTTGCCGAGCTGCGACAGGCGCAGGACGTGACACCGGTCGAAGGACGGTCGGCACGCGACGAAGACCGTGAAAGCCACCGGGTGGGAGGACTCGGCCGCCTGGCCGTTCCAGTCCCCAGTGCGGTGGCGGATGCCGGTGATCGTCACGGCCGTCCTCCCCGGGCACAGATGACCGTTCGCCTGCTCGGCGGCCGCCGCCCATGAGCTCGGCACGCGGGCGTCCTCGACGTGGAGCCACTGCTCGACGCTCGGCAGGTACAGCGCGACGTTCCAGAGCAGCCCCGGAGTCTGGCCGCGGCCCGTGATTGCCCCAGTTCTTGTCGCGGGCTACCTGGGCGGTCCGCTCGAGTAGCTCGATGGGCGGTAGTTCGTCGTCGCGGCGGTTGAAGACCTTCTCCTTCAGGTCCCGGTCGGCCTTCTCGTCGTCGTCCCGTGGACTTCTCCGCCTGGACCAGATCGATCTGGGCGATCTCGTCGTACGGGGCCGCGGAGCAGGCGGGCGCGAGCATCGGTGCACTCCAGTCGATGGAGGCCGAGTGCGAGCTGTACGGCGGCATCGACCGCCTTGCCGCCGAGTTGGAAACGATCGTTGCTGAGGCTCAGCATGATCGCTTCGCCGACCCGTTGAGCCGTTCCGGCCAAACTGACGAACAACATGTTGCGACCGTTACGTCGCCGGCGTTCGGGCCACTTGCAGCAGCTCCGCCGGGCCGAGGCGTACCACTACGATGTGAAGAAGCTTGTTCCTCGGGTCGTCGGACAGCATGGACTCGATGACGTAGGCGACAATGCTGCCGTGCTCCGCTATCGAGTCGAGAAGGCCGCTGCTGGCATACCTCGCCGGTGTAGCCGCAGGCCCGGCATGATCGCTGGCCTCATCCCAGAGCCGCTGGGGGAGATGGCCAGTGACGACCGCCAAGCGATCGACGACCGGAAGGCGTTGATCGAGTCGCGCGCACGGGCGCTCCTCGATGTCGGCATCGGAGAAGGTGCCGCTTGGACGCGCCGGCTCGGCGAGCCTCCGTAGGATCCCACCCAGCGCGAGAGTTGGGTCCCTACTGCGACGTCGCATACCGCGATCGCTACCAGGTCACCGGCGACTTGCCTCCGGTTGGGGGCGCGGGCAACGACGTCCAGCGCGCGCACCGCCAGCGAGCGCAGGTCGCATTGAGGGAGGCAGTCGCGCTGTCGAGCGCTAGTCGCTCCCAGCCCCGCAGTGCGGTCCGCGAGTTTCGGGCCGTCTCGGGTCCATAGCCCGGGGCGGGCAGTCACCGTCCACAGGACGCGCTTCTCCGTCGGCGCCTTGGTCCGAGGTCGGCATCCGAGGGGAGATGTCCCTTCAGAAGGGCGATCTCCCATGATCCTGCTGCTGGCAACTTCCGTTGTTTCGATGGTGACCCTCGCTCATCGGCACCCCCTGCTGTTCGCCCCGTCGAACGTCCTGATCCACCGAGTGCGAGCGTCGCGACCCACGCTGCGCAAGGTCGCAGCGATGCTGGCCGTGGCAGTCGGCCTGATGGTCGTGATGCAGCGGGTTTCGGCGGCGGTTGCGGGAGGCGGGCACGGCGCGCTGCATCTTGTCGTCCTCGCGTAGGACGCGATCAAGATCGGATGGCTCGCGCTGGCAGTGCTGTTTCGCCGTCGCCGCGCGGAGATCTTTGGGACACCGAAGCGGCCGAGTCCATGCAGCCTTCTACAGTTGATCTGTGTCTGACGATCTCTCCCTCTTCGGCGACGACGCCGCGCCAGCGCCCGTTGACGTGCCGAAGTCGCCATCGCCGATCGCCGGCTGGCAGGTAGACCTCTTGCGCAAGGCGCTCGACGCTCGCGGCTTAACGTCCATGGCGGACCGGCAGCAGGCGATCGAGTCTGCTGCAGGCAGAGCGGTCCCGTCGCTGCGCGCGCTCACGCACGACGAGGGCATGCAAGCGTTGTCGCGGCTCGGTCAGCAGCCTGCTGATAGGCGAAGCGCCACATCCCGGTGGGACGACCGTGAGGACGACACCTGGATCGATCGCCTATGACTGTCCAAAGAGACGCTCGCGCTCGGCAGCGATCACGATGCGCGCCAGTTCAGCGTCTGTGACGTCGACCGCATCGGACGCTTGCTTAGCGATCACGCTGTCGCGGGCGAACTCGTTGAAGAGCTGCTTCTTGTCCGCGAGAATCTCGCGGATCCGCTCATCGACGCTGTTCTCCGTGAGCAACCGGTGGACTTGGACAGTATTGATCTGACCCATCCGATGTGCGCGCGCGATCGCCTGTGACTCCATCGTGGGCTTCAACTGCGGCTCGCAAATCACCACGACCGATGCTGACTGAATGTTGAGTCCCACCCCGCCGGCAGTGATCTGCGCAACGAGAACGGCGCCGCCCCCAGCAGCCGAGAATCGATCGACCAGAGTCTGGCGATCCCCGGCAGGGAGCGAACCAGTGAGCGGCCCGAATACCTTGCCCGGCAACAGCCGCGAGACTTCGCTGAGCACCTCTCGGAAGTAAGAGAAAACGATGACCTGCCGTTCGTTCGCCTCCGCTTCCTCGACGACCTCCCGAAGGCGTTCGACCTTGAGCGAACGTTCGGAGAGCATCGCGGCGCGCCGCATCATCATGAAGTTGCCGTCTTGAACGGCGGTTCGGTAGGCGACTTCGTCAGTGTCGGACATCCCCATCCACTCGTCAATCTCCACCATCTCCGGGAGCTCGGTAAGCACGTCCTCCTGATTGCGGCGCAGGTATGCGGGTGCCACGTGCTTGCGGAACCGCGACGCGAGGTACTCAGGCGCGGATTCGGAGAGGTCGGAGCGGATGTAGCCGATCAGGTTGCGGAATTCCTGGACGCTGTTCTCCAGCGGCGTGCCGGTCATCAGGACCACGTACTTGAGTGAGTCCATGACCGCAGCCGCCGCGATAGACCGTTTTGCCAGCGGATTCTTGATGTAGTGCGCTTCATCGAAGACGGCCGCGGCCACGTCGACCTTGTTCAGTTGCTCCTGCGCCCACGGCAAGAGGTCGTACGTCGTGACGGCAACGCCACCGCTGCGAACCCAGGACTTGGCTGCGTAGCTGCGCTCCCATAGCGGTCCGTGGAGCCGCATGGCACTCAGCTTGGTGTGCTTGGCCGCTTCCCTGACCCAGTTGCTGACGACGGCGGCCGGGCAGACGACGAGGAAGTGAGAGTGCCCGGTGGCTCGCAGATGGGCGAAGACTGCGAGCGCTTCGACCGTCTTGCCGAGACCCATCTCGTCGCCGATCACCACCTTCTCCTGAACCAGAGCGAATCGGGCACCAAAACTCTGATAGGTGCGGAGCGACGCAGTGAGGTAGTCCCGCTTGAGTTCCTTCGCGCGGACCGCCTCGATGATCTCGTCGGGAAGGTCCCCGTGCATCTTCTTTTCGTCTTCAGTGACGAAGCCGAGTTCGGTCAGCATGCCGAAGTAGTCGGCTGGCCGGGACAGAAAGTCAGTCCAGACGTCGCCAGCTCCCACGGAGGTCGCGCTTCGGTTCAGTGCGTCGCTCAAAGTCGGGACGACCCGCGGGCCAACGTCGGTTGGGTCGGCGGTGAAGGCGAGCACGTGAGTCGCAGTGCTCTTCGATTTGAAGACCTTGGCCAGCCCTTCTGCGAGTTTCGTCTCGTCCGGGCTCGGGGTGAACTGGCGGAGTGCGTGCCACCGGCGCAGCGCTTCCAAGAGCTTCTTGGTCTCAGCGTCCTTGCGCTTCACGTCAATCCGGACGGGCGTCTCCTCGCGAACCGCCTCGAAGAGGCGACGCGTCGCCTGCTCGATGGCGATCGCGGACGTCTCTCCGAGACCTGGAAGTGCCTCCAAGTACGAGGACTCGGCGTACTGGTAGACCTTCCAAACATTGTCCAGGCCGGCGCTCGAGAGCGCCGTCACCCGGACCCTGTCCGGCGTGGCCTTCTTGAGGACTTCGAGATCCATGCCGACCAAGGCCCGTGCGACGTCCGCCGCGTGCACTAGCTCAGCTGCGGCCTTCACTTCTCTCGCCGCAGTCTTCGCTGCCTTGGCTGCGTTGAGAACGGCGGCGACACCGCTCTTGGCACGAGTGGCGAGCTTGGCGTCGATCAGCTCGATGTTGCTTGCTTCGGCGGGAAGAAAGGACTGAAGCCCGAACGAAGGGTCCATCAGCAGGTCGAGGTTCCGCTTTCCGCTGAGGCTAGGAGGATCCAGCTTCGCAAGCCGCGACTCCACGGTCCTCGCCTGCTCCAGCAGCGCGGGCGACTCGTCATGGAAGCGGATGCAACTGCCATCACGCCGGCACGCCCAGCCGACGCCAAAAGCGCCCTGGAGGCGCGGCGCGATCCGTGCTGCCAGCGTTCGGGCATCTACGAGTGCAGCTTGGTCGGAGGCGGAGAGCGAGAAGTCGCGAAGCAGAGCCAAGTTCGGGAGCAGCACCGCATCTCCCGCGTCAAGCGGCACCAGCGTCACAGTGGCGCCAGCAATGCCGGCATCGACGCCCAGAGCCAACGCGTCCTTGACGCGGTCCGCGACCCCCTTCTCGGCCTCGGAGCGGGCAACCAGGATCGACTGGGCTCGGGCGCCCCAACTGTCCACCTGGTGCGCGAGCTTCTGGACTTGGGCTCGCTCGGACTGCAGCTTCTTCTTCACTCGCGCGCTGGCCGAACGAATTGACTTGGCCGTCCGCGAGGCGCCTGATTCCCGCTGCACCTCGATAAGTAGCCGGGCAGAAGAGTGTGCCCGACCACAGGTTCCAGCTGCGCATGACCCTGGGTCCAGGAGACGCTGCGCCTCTGGGGCGTGCAGATCAATCAGGCGGATCATCGACTGCATAGCCGTGTCCTCGGAGGCAGTGAGAACGTCCACGCGTGTGACGGGCATGTGGGCGGCGTCGGCCAATGTGCCTGCCGCCAGGTTTCGGAGCTCGGCTAGCTCGGTCAAGACCGCTGTGAGACGTTTCCGCTCCTTGCCCGACTTTCCTGTGAGTCGTTGGCGGAAAGACCCCAGGTCACGATCGGAGCGAGCCGCAAGGACCTGGCCATGGAAGACGGACAGTCTCCGGGCTGCTTCATGCGCCGGCTGCAACTTCTTGCGTCCGTCGAACCAGACCGTCTTGGTGAGTTGCGCGGCAGTCGCGATGTCGTCGGATGCCTCAAGCTGGCTGAGAGACAGGAGCAGGGGAAGGTCAACCGACGGGTCGTGATGAGACGACGAGGGGAGGTGCGCGGCGAGGTGTCGGATCTCGTGGGCAGAGTTGATCCAGGCGCGGACCTCCTCGATGACCGCGCCAAGTTGTTGCCGTTCGGCACGATTCATTCGACTCCCTAGCTGCGAGGGTCCAGCGTAGGAGCAGCGGCCGACAGGTTCCGCTGTTTCCGCAGTTCGCGACAGTGAACCTGGGCACTACGCCGGAACCGGAGGGACCTGCCCATCGGCCCGCGCCGCGCAGAGGCTTCGCATCACGTCGATGTCGTCGGGCGACGCAGTGGCGGTATCGACTCTCGCCTCTCCCCAAGTCCTGTCGACGTGCCGGATCGCTGCGACGATGATCACTGCACGCGACGCACCGGGTCCGCAGCAACTGTCGTCGCCTCGGAGTAACGTTCGTAGGCTGTCAATCAGGAGGTTCATTCGTGCAGCTTGAAGAGCTGAAGCCCGGTCTGCGGATCGACGGTCTCATCCCCGCCGAGGTCATCACGGTGATCGCCGCGCAGTGGCACGGCACGGATGCCCTCGAACTGACCTACAAGAACGCCACCGGCGGGCTCGGCCAGCAAGTCGTGTTCCGCAAAGACCAGGACAACCTGAGCATCGCCCGGAGTGGCAGCCGTGCCTTCGACGCCACCGCTAGCGACTTCAAGCTCGTTGCCGAGGCCCAGCGCATCTCGCTCGCTGGTCTCTTCGACCCGATGCTTGCTGTCGCCACCAGTGACGTTCAGCCGCTCCCGCACCAGATCCGCGCGGTGTACGGCGAGCTGCTTCCGCGCACTCCGCTCCGATTCCTGCTTGCCGACGACCCCGGTGCCGGCAAGACCATCATGGCCGGCCTCTACATCAAGGAGCTGTTGCTCCGCGACGACGTGAAGCAGTGCCTGATCATCGCGCCTGGCGGTCTGGTCGAGCAGTGGCAGGACGAGCTCTTCTTCAAGTTCGGGCTCCGGTTCGACCTGCTGACCAATCAACTCATCGACGCCCAGGCCAACTTCAACGTCTTCGAGACCAACCCGCTCTTGATCGCCCGGATGGACCAGCTCTCCCGCAACGAGCAACTCCAGGCGCAGCTCAAGGAGACCGAGTGGGACCTGATCATCGTCGATGAGGCACACCGGATGGGGGCGCACTACTTCGGCGGCAAGCTCAACAAGACCAAGCGCTTCCTGCTCGGCGAGATGCTCGGCGAAATCACGCGGCACCTGCTGCTGATGACCGCGACACCGCACTCCGGGAAGGAGGACGACTTCCAGGCATTCCTCACGCTCCTCGACAAGGACCGGTTCGAGGGCAAGCAGAAGAAGAGCGCAGACGTCAGCGGCATCATGCGCCGCATGGTCAAGGAAGACCTCCTGACCTTCGAGGGCAAGAAGCTCTTCCCCGAGCGCGTCGCCCAGACCGTCCCGTACGAGCTAACCGCGCTGGAATACGACCTCTACGAGGACGTCACCCACTACGTCCGCGAGGGGATGAACCGAGCTGATCGGATCGGCGGCAAGCGCAAGAACACAGTCGGCTTCGCGCTCACCGTCCTCCAGCGCCGGCTCGCCTCCAGCCCCGAGGCGATCTACAAGAGCCTTGTTCGACGCTCCGAGCGCCTGGAGCGCAAAAAACTTGAGATCCAGAACGGGACGTACAGCGAGACCGAGCCCAACTTCGACATCAGTGATATCGACGAGGACGAGTTCAACGCAGAAGAGTTGGAGCAGCTTGAGGAAGACGTGATGGATGCGGCCACGGCTGCCCAGACGGTCGAGGAGCTTAACGCCGAACTCATGGAGCTCGCAGATCTGGTCGAGACCGCAAGGCTCGTCCGTGAAGCTGGCACCGACCGCAAGTGGACCGAGCTTTCAAACATCCTCCAGGACAACGCCCTCGTCACCGACAAGAACGGCTGGCCGCGCAAGTTCATCATCTTCACCGAGCACCGGGACACGCTCGACTACCTCCGGGGCCGGATCGGTTCCCTCCTCGGCAAGCCCGACGCGGTGCGCGCGATCCATGGTGGCGTACGCCGCCAGGAACGCCGCCAGATCACCGAGGAGTTCACCAAGAACCGCGACTGCCAAATCCTTCTCGCCACCGACGCCGCGGGGGAGGGCCTCAACCTCCAGGCCGCACACCTCATGGTCAACTACGACCTTCCGTGGAACCCGAACCGAATCGAGCAGCGCTTCGGTCGCGTTCACCGCATCGGGCAGGAGGAGGTCTGCCGCCTCTGGAACCTTGTCGCCTCCAACACCCGCGAGGGCGAGGTCTTCACCCGGCTTCTGGAGAAGCTCGACCAGATGCGCGAGACCTACGGCGGAAAGGTCTTCGACGTCCTCGGAGAGGCCTTCAGCGACACCCCGTTGCGCAACCTCCTCCTTGATGCCATTCAGTACGGCGAGCGCGCCGACGTGAAGGCCAAGATGCACGAGGTCATCGACGCCTCCGTCGGCGACGGTCTCAAGGATCTGCTCGACGAGCGAGCCCTCGCCTCCGAGCACCTTGCCGACGCCGACCTCCACGCCCTGCGAGCGGCCATGGACGAGGCCCGTGCTCGGCGCCTCCAGCCGCACTACATCGAGCTCGCCTTCAAGGCGGCGTTCACGAAGCTCGGCGGCCGGATCGTGAAGAGGGAGCAGGGCCGCTACGAGATCGCCAACGTCCCGCAGCACATCCGCTCGGCTGGCACGGGCCCGATCGCCACCAAGTACGACAGGGTGACCTTCGACATCAGCCACGTTCAGCCAGACAACCTGAGCCGCGCCGACCTCCTCGCCCCGGGCCACCCGCTGCACGACGCCGTGATGGGCGAGGCCATCCGAAACTTCGGAGGCGCCCTTAACCAGGGGACCGTCCTCGTCTCATCGACCCTTGAGGAGCCGCAACTTCTCGTAGGTGTTGTCGAAGAAGTTGCCGATGCGACCGGCGACTCAGTTGCCCGGCGCTTCGGGTATGCCTACGTCGACTCCTTCGGCACAGTGAGCCCTGCCGGCCCGGCGCCTTACCTGGACTGTGTTGCTGCACCGCCGGGCGCCGCGACCGACGCCGCGCGGGCACTCCAATGGCTCGGCGACGCCGAGGACAAGGCCCTTAGTTGGATCATCGCGAACCGGCTGCCCGAGTACCTCTCAGAAGTCCAGCCGCGACGACTCGCCGAGCTCGATAAGGCGCGAGACCTGGTCACGAAGCGACTCAGCTCTGAGAGCGAGCGACTCCTGCTTGACGCCGCGATCGCCTCTGAGAAGGAGCGGAAGGGCGAGAAGGCGAAGGAATCCTCTGACAGCCTCAATCGCAAGGCTGTCGAGCTCGACTCCCGGCTTCGCAAGCGCCTAGCCCTGCTCGACCAACAACAACTGATGTCGACAAAGCCGCCGCACATCGTCACGGCGGCGCTGGTCCTCCCGATCGGCATGCTCGAAGGCGAAATCCCTGCGACTGCGCCGATGCACGCCAAGGAGACCAAGGCGGTCGAACGCCGTGGCATCGACCTCGTGATGGCGCGCGAACGTGACCTTGGCCGCAAGCCGGTCGAGCAGGCCTTCAACAACCCAGGCTTCGACATCCTGTCGACTGACGACAATGGCGACACCTACCGGATCGAGGTCAAGGCGCGGATCGAGGGATCAAAGGACTACTTCGTGACCCACAACGAGGTCATGACCGGCAAGAACGCTGTGCCGCGCTACCGGCTTGCGCTCGTCCGAGTCGACCAGCGCGGCTCGCAGTACGACGAGGTCCGCTACCTCGGCGACCCGTTCGCAACCACCGACCTCGGCGACTTCGCGGCCACCGGCATCCGGGGCGACTGGGCCAAGACCTGGGCCAAGGGCACGACGCCCTTTTGACGTCCGCGGGCCCCACCATTCACCCGTTCCATCTAAAGTGTCGGGCCCCGACGGTAAGTTCATGCACACATCACGCGCCGGGTCGCCGGTCAGGTTCGCCCGTCATCTCGGGCATGAAGGGTCGAGGAACTAGTGCACAAGCGCAAGCTGATCGAGGTCGCTCTGCCGCTGGAGGCGATCAACCGAGCCGCCGCGACCGAGAAGGCCCGTAAGGTCGGCAAGCCGCAGCAAATCCATCACTGGTGGGCTCGCCGACCAATCACGGCTGCGAGGGCGATGCTTTTCGCTCAACTGGTGGACGACCCATCTTCAGCGCCGGAACGCTTCCCGGATGAGGCCTCCCAGCGAGCGGAGCGCGAACGGCTTCATGGCCTCCTGGCTGATCTCGCCTCTTGGGAGGCGATGGGGAACCCGCAACTGCTCGCGGCCGCGGCTCGCGAGATCCGAAACTCCAACAACGGCATTGCGCCCAAGGTCTTGGATCCGTTCGCCGGCGGTGGGGCGATTCCTCTTGAGGCCCAGCGGCTGGGCGCTGAGACGGTAGCCTCTGACCTGAATCCGGTCGCCGTCCTGCTGAATCGATGCCTTATCGAGATACCTGCCAAGCACAACGGATCGGCGCCGGTCTACCCGGGACTCGCGGAGTCCCGTATGGGAGCATGGACGGGCTCACAAGGTCTCGCGGCGGATGTGCGCGCATACGGCGAATGGATGCGCCAGGAGGCGCTCTCACGCATCGGTCATCTGTATCCCGCAGCGGCTGGCATGCGCGTCGTGTCTTGGATCTGGGCTCGAACCGTGACGTGCCCCAATCCCGCCTGTGGCATGGCCATGCCTCTCGCGAAGTCGTGGTGGCTGAGCAAGAAGGCGGGGAAGCAGGCCTACCTGACCTACCGGCTCGAGCCCGGCAGTGACGGAGCCATCGCGGTGCGATTCAGCGTGGCGAAAGACCAGGGAAGTCCGCCCTCCGCCGACGCCGACGGAACCATGACCTCAACTGGAGCGATCTGTATCGCTTGCCGCTCCGCGGTGCCGTTCGCGTACCTGCGTGAGGAGGCTTCCGCGGGTCGCATGGGAGCGCAGCTGCTCGCGATTGTCGCGGACGGTGATCGGAAACGGGTGTATCTCGACCCCGATCCAGTCCACGAGGAGATCGCCCGGGAGGTGGTCGCCCCCGAGGCTGCGCATGCCGAGCTACCGAAGCAAGCCCTGGGGTTTCGAGTTCAGGCGTACGGGCTCCGCCGCTGGGCGGACCTGTTCACGTCTCGCCAGCTGCTCGCCCTGAGCACTCTCACGGACTTGGTGACGGAGGCGCGGAAGAGGGTCATCGAAGATGGTGGTCAACCGGACTACGCGGACGCTGTCGCTACGTACCTTGGCCTCGTCGTGTCGCGTCTCAGCGACTGGAGTGGGTCGCTTTGTCGGTGGGAGCCGGTCGGTCAGGTGTCGCAGCAGGTATTCGGGAAGCAGACAGTTAACATGACTTGGGACTTCTCGGAGACCTCGGCCCTTGCCCAGAGCAGCGTTGGCAGCTTTGGAGCGTGCCTCTCGACAGTGTTGCGCTCCCTCGAGCAACTTGGAGGACTCGCTCCGGCAATCGTCACACAGGAAAATGCCGCGGAGCGCGAATACGCGGGCCTGGTGGTGAATACCGACCCTCCCTATTACGACAATATTGGATACTCGGACCTTTCTGACTACTTCTATGTGTGGCTGCGGAGGAGTCTTGGATCGGTTCACCCCGACCTCTTCGGAACGATGCTCGTTCCGAAGGCGGAGGAGTTGGTCGCCAATCCCTTCCGTCATGACGGCAAGGACGGAGCGAAATCGTTCTTCGAATCAGGATTCAGGAAAGTCTTTACGAAGGTCCGGGAGTCCGCTGACGATCAATTCCCGATTGTGGTTTATTACGCCTTCAAGCAGGCGGAGACCAGCAAAGGTGGTACGGCTTCTACTGGCTGGGAGACTTTGCTCGAGGGCATGATCGAGTCTGGGTGGAGTATTACCGGGACTTGGCCGGTGAGAAGCGAGATGACGACCCGCATGAGAGGGCAAGGAGCGAATGCCCTGGCATCGTCGATCGTGCTATCGCTTCGTCCGCGGCTGGCTGGAGCGGTCTCGATTGATCGCCGCGGCTTCATAGAAACCCTTGAAATGGAGCTCCCGGATGCCTTGAGGCGACTGCAACAGGGCCAGGTGGCACCTGTAGACCTACCACAGGCCGCAATCGGCCCTGGCATGGCGGTGTTCAGTCGCTACGAAGCCGTTCTTGAGCCGGACGGGTCGCGGATGAGCGTTCGCTCGGCGCTCGAAAGGATCAACGAAATCCTGGATCGCGTCCTGAACGAACAGGAAGGTGAGTTCGACCCAACGTCGCGATTCGCGATCGCTTGGTACCGACTGAATGGCTACGGCATCGGTGACTTCGGCGACGCCAACAACCTCGCCAACGCGCGCAACACGAGTGTGGAGGCGATGGATCGCGACGAGATTCTGACGAGCCGCGCAGGCAAAGTGCAGTTGATCAAGCCGGATGGATTGTCGTGGGACTACGACATTCTCAAGGATGCGCACACCAGCAACTGGGAGGCACTCCATCACCTGATCAAGGTGCTGGAACGAGACGGCATCCCGCCGGCCGGTGACTTCATCCAGGCCGCGTTGAACCGCCCTGATGGCGCTATCGACGCCGACCTGGTCAAGGAGCTTGCGCACCTGCTGTTCCGCATCGCGGAGGGCAACGGGTGGACGAAGGACGCGCTCAGTTTCAACACACTGGTGACGACCTGGCCCGAGATCCTTGAGGTCGCGCGGTCGGTGAAGAAGCCGCTCGCGCAACAGAGTGCGTTCGACTTCGAGGAAGGAGAATTGTCGTGACCCAGGAGCTGAGCGCGCACGAGGAACCGCTACAGAAGGTCTTCTCGAGTGACTATGACTTCCGCATCCCTGCCTACCAACGGCCTTATCGCTGGGGTACTGACCAGACCATCCAGCTGCTGGACGATCTAGAGCACAGTCTGGATCGGGGCGGCGACGAGCCGTACTTCCTGGGGTCGCTCGTCCTAGTCCGAGACAATTACAACCGATACGACGTCATCGACGGCCAACAGCGGCTGACCACGCTGACCATCCTGCTGGCGGTGTTGCGCGATCTCAGTGACGACGACGAGTTTGCGCGTGCGCTAGGAGCTTACGTTCGAGACCCTGGCAACAAGGTCACCAAGACGCCCTCGCAGCCTCGGCTCCGGCTTCGCGAGCAGGAGGCGCTGTACTTCGAGAAGCACCTGCAGACGCCCGGACAGATCGCGACGCTGGTCGGCCTCTCCGATAACGCTGCGGACACCGAGCCGAAGCGCGCGATCCGCGACAACGCCCGGGCGCTCAAAGAGCGACTCGGGCAGTGGGACGAGCAGCGTCGCCAGGACCTTGCCACGCTGATGACGACCAACACCTACCTCGTCGTCGTCGCCACGCCCAACATCGATAGCGCCTATCGGATCTTCAGCGTGATGAACGCGCGCGGGCTCGACCTGTCGCCGACCGACATATTTAAGTCGGAGGTAATGAGCGCGTGCCCGGCGGACTCCGACTACGCGAAGCGGTGGGAGGACGCCGAAGCGGCCCTGGGTAGCGACGCCTTCACCGACCTCTTCCGCGACATTCGCACGCTTGTCAGCGGCAAGTTGCCGCGTGCCGAGCTGCTCAAAGAGTTCCCTGAGCAGGTGCTGACTCCGCACTTGAAGACGGGGACTGCGGCGTCGTTCGTCGACGAGCTGGTGCTGCCTTACAGCAACGCGTTCGAACGCACGGTCGCGCGCGACTTCGGGCCAGGGTTGGAATGGGAGGCCGTCAACCATCGGCTGCAACGGCTCGCCATGATTGACAACAAGGACTGGCGACCGGCGGCGCTGTGGGCGTTGAAGAACCACAACGACGATGCCGCCTTTCTCACTCAGTTCCTCAACCGGCTGGAACGGCTCGCGGCTAGCTTCCTGCTGCGCGCCGTGTATACGACCCCGCGCGTCACGCGCTACATCGACCTCGTCAACGAGCTCAAGGCGGGCAAGGACCTGGGTGCGCCTTCACTTGAGCTCGACGACCAGGAGCGCAAGGACACCCGGGCCGCCCTCGACGGTCCTATCTACAAGATGCAGACCCGGCGTGCGCGCTACGTACTGCTCCGCCTGGACGAGCTGCTGGCCAAGGACCCAGGCGCGACGTACCAACACAGCATCATCAGCATCGAGCACGTCCTGCCGCAAACGCCGGCCGACGGGTCGCAGTGGCTTAAGGACTTCAGCGAGCAGGAGCGCGAGGAATGGACCCATCGGTTGGGCAACTTGTTGCTGCTCAACCGCCGCAAGAACAGCCAGGCCCGTAATTACGACTTCTCCACCAAGAAGGCCCGCTACTTCGGCGGCGCCCACGGCTCCGCGGTTTTCGCCCTGACCACCCAGGTGCTGGAGCACTCCACGTGGACGCCTGCGGTCGTCGAGGCGCGGCAGAGGCAGTTGACGGCCCTGCTCACCAAGGAATGGGAGCTGGACTGACATGGCACTGAGCAACCGCGACCGCATCGACCGCATGTTCCAGGTGCTCGCGCCGGCACTCGACGACTTCATCTCGACCGTCGTTGGTCAGGGCGATCCCTCGCTGGGCGCCGTCTGGACCAAGCTCGTGCAGGCGAAGGACGGCAAGAACGGTGCGCCGTCGACGAAGACGTACGACGCCCTGGACCCCCAGGTGCAGTTCCGCATCCTCACCGAAGGAAACATCACGGGTGGGTTCAAGCCCGGCTGGTACCCGTTCAACCAGGCGATCGGCCGCACGGGCGAGACCTTCGCCAGCGAGCTTCGCGAGGTGCGCAACGAGTGGGCGCACAACAAGACGTTCACCGACGACGACGCCTATCGAGCGCTCGACACCGGCGAGCGACTCCTTAAGCTGATCGGTGCGGCGAAGGAAGCCGACGAGGTCCGCGGCATCCGTCTCAACCTGCGCCGCGTCACGGCTGACAAGGATGACAAGAAGGTTCTGAAGGCGGCCGTCGACAACCCCGAAGCCGCAGGTCTGCGGCCCTGGCGCGAGGTCCTCCAGCCCCACGACGACGTGGCCACCGGCAACTTCCACGCCTCCGAGTTCGCGGCCGACCTCTACAAGGTCGCGACCGGCGGTGAGGTCGACTCTGACTACGCCGACCCAGTCGAGTTCTTCCGCCGTACCTATCTCACCGAAGGTCTGCGCGACCTCATCGGTCGCGCTGTACGTCGTCTCGCTGGAGACGACAACGCCTCGCCGGTCATCAACCTTCAGACCAACTTCGGTGGCGGTAAGACCCACTCGATGCTCTCGCTGTGGCACGTGGCCGCGGGCCTGCCCGTCGGAGGTTTCCCGCAGGAGACCCAGGAACTGCTGACCGCCAACGGCTACTCCGCCACCAAGGTCAACCGAGTCGCCATCGTCGGCAATCACTTCAGCCCGTCCGGCGTGACCAAGGACGACGGCACCCACGTCAACACGATCTGGGGCGAGCTCGCCTGGCAGCTCGGGGGACCCGATGCGTACGCGGTCGTGGCCAAGGCTGACCGGGACCGCACCCACCCCGGCGACGCGCTCCACGAGCTGCTCGCCAAGTACGCACCTGCCGTCATCCTGATCGACGAGTGGGTCGCTTACGCACGTTCGCTCGTCGACCGTGACGACCTGGCTGGTGGAACCTTCGACGATCAGTTCACGTTTGCCCAGTCGCTCACGGAGGCTGCCAAGGGCACCAGGGGCGTCCTGCTCGCCATCTCCATCCCGGCTTCGGAGACTGGTGACGCCAACGACAAGATCGTCGCTGGCAACGCTGAAGAGGTCGGCGGTCAGAACGGACTCGAAGCGCTCAAGCGCCTCCAGAACGTCGTGCGCCGCGTCGCGGACCAGTGGCGCCCTGCGTCGTCGGACGAGGCGTACCACATCGTCAAGCAGCGGCTCTTCAAACAGCCCGACGCTGCTGCCCTCGCAGCGATCGGTGCGACGGCTCGGGCGTACGTGGAGATGTACCGCAAGTTCTCTGATGACTTCCCGCGTGAAGCCCGCGACGCGGCCTACGAGGACCGGATCAAGCGGACGTACCCGGTCCACCCCGAGCTGTTCGACACCCTCTACGAGGAGTGGTCGTCGCTGGAGCGCTTCCAGCGAACTCGCGGCGTTCTGCGCTTGATGAGCACGGTCATCCACGCCTTGTGGACGGGCGAGGACCAGTCGCCGCTGATCATGCCGGGCTCGATCCCGCTCGCCACCGCCAACGTGAATTCCGAGCTCACGCAGTACCTCCAGGACTCCTGGAAGGCGATCATCGACGCCGACGTCGACGGCTCGAACTCTGAGCCGGCGCGCATCGACAAGGAGAAGCCGCTCTTCGGCCAGCGGGCACTGACCAAACGCCTCGCACGCACGGTGTTCTTCGGTGCTGCGCCGACGATCGCGCCCGGATCGGTGCATAAGGGCATAGGTACTCAGCGGGTGTTCCTCGGGACCGCCATCCCTGGTGACGTCCCGGGCAACTTCCATTCCGCGCTGATGCAGCTCGGCGACCGTGCGACGTACTTCTACTCGGGTTCGGGCAAGTACTGGTACGACATCCAACCCAACATCACCCGCACGGCCAAGGACCAGGCAGAGCGCCTCCACAAGGAAGAAGTCTGGGCCGAGATCGTCCGACGACTCCAGGACCAGGGTCGCAGGCGAGGCGACTTCGCCGGCGTCCACGTCTGCCCGGAGTCGAATGCCGACATTCCCGACACCGACGAGGCTCGCCTCGTCATCTTGCACCCAAAGGTCGCGCACAAGCGTGGTGCTGAGTCAGCTGCCAAGGAGTTCGCCCATAAGGCAACCGAGCAGCGCGGCAGCTCGAACCGAACTCATCGCAACGCGCTCGTCTACCTCGCGGCGGACGCGGCCCGACTCGAAGAGCTCGACAACGCGACTCGTGACTACCTCGGCTGGAAGCACGTCCTGTCGAACGAGGCCGACCTCGACCTGACGCAGAACCAAAAGAACCAGGCGTCGCAGCGCGCAACTCAGGCCGATCAGACGGTCACCGCCCGGTTGCTCCAGAGCTTCACCTGGGCCTTGATCCCAGCCCAACCGGACGCCGGAGCGCCGTTCATCATCAAGGAGACCAAGGTCGAGGGCCAGTCCGACGCGCTCGCAGACCGCGTCTCCCGGCGCCTCGGGAACGATGGCGACCTCTCGACTCGCCAGGCCGCGTCCACGATCCGTCTCGCCATCGGGAAGGTTCCGCAGATCTGGAAGGACGGGCACGTTTCGCTCGGCTCGTTGTGGGGGCTGTACTCGCAGTACCCCTACATGCCGCGCCTGCGCGACCGGTCCGTACTCGACGCGGGCATCCTCGACCTCCCGATGATCTGGCAGACCGACGCCTTCGCCCTCGCCGCCGGCTTCGACGACGAAGCCGGGCGTTACATCGGACTTTGGACTCCGGAGGACAAGGAGAGCGCCCCTGTCGCCACTGACTCGCTGCTACTCGTTCGTCCCGACGTCGCACAGAAGCAGCGCTCGGATGAGCCCGGCCCGGCACCGGCTCCTGGGTCCGACCCGGAGCCCGGCCCGGGGCCGTCGCCCACCCCGCAGCCCGGTCCGGGAGCGAAGGTTGACATCGTTTGGCCGACTCGCTTCTACGGGGTCAAGACACTCAACTCCGACAAGATCGCACTTGAGTTCAAGAATGTTGCCGATGAGGTGCTCGCGCACCTGCGCTCTGGCGAGAACACGACCGTCACGGTTCGGATCGAGATCGAGGCCACCGACTCGGAGGGCTTCAACGAAAGCCGAGTGCGAACCGTTTCGGAGAACGCCCGCACGCTCAAGTTCGACCAGTCTGGCTTCGAGGAGGCCTGAGCCGTGCCACTTGCCTACAGGTCGGTGTTCACGGACGTCGACGGTGCGATCGCTGCCGGTCTTCGCCCGCAATTCGTGAAGTGGCTGAGCTCGAAGGAGCTAGCGATCCCTAAGACTGGGCTGGGCAGCCGAGGCAGCGCGTTGGTGTCGGACGACGGTGCCGTGGCCTGGGCTTCGGAGCACACAGCAACGTTGCCCTCCGGTGATCGGCTGCACAGGCTCAGGTTGGTGGAAGACCAGCCCACGGACCGGTGGACAACAACTGCGGTGGCGATCATCCCAATCAGCGAAAGCCAGGCGCTCGCGAGAGCGCGAATCTGGGTAGACGTGGAGCACGAGCCGGCGGCGGGAAGCCCCATTAGGCGACCTGGCAGTCCTCGGTTGGTCCGCGAACTTATCGCCTTGGGCGAAGCGGTTGACGGTCCCGTTCCGCTGACCTCGGAAGCATGGGTCGTGCACGGCAATCAGGTGGACGAAGTCACATCATGGATTACGTCGAATTCACGATCTATCCCCGTGGTCGTGTTCGCTCACGACTCATCCCGCGCCTACGACCAGACCAAGCTCGCGAGTCGCCTGGCGCGTGACTTAGCTGGTGTGGCCACCGTGCTGCGACTGCGTGATGCAGCTGCTACTGAGCGCTTCGCGAAGAGCCTGCCAGAGGGCTACGGAGTCTGGGCCGGCGCCTTACGTACTTTCCTACCCGGGGCCGCGGATGAAGGAGACCTCCCGGCGCGTCATCGCGTACTCGGACGCACCTCGCTCGTAGCGCTTGGGCCGCGCGCTTTTCCGGCTGTTAAAGACCAAATACTTGGGCTCTCACTCGAGCAGCCCGCCCCTGTAGGTGCAGGGACGATTAGAAGGCTGCCCACCGGACGGGCCACCCAGCCGGCGCCTACCCGTTCTGCACCCCTGTCAGTAATCGGCCCGGGCTGGCTGCGGCAACGGCTCTCGCGGATTCTGCGCGCCCTTGGCAGAGATCGGAACACCGGTCGAGACACCCCCCAAGGCTTCCTCGACGAGTTTGACGAAGCTCTGCAGGCGCTCATCGACCGCGCCAATGTCGGCGAACCTGTCGAGAACGGGACCGGTGCGGAGGCGGGTCCCAATACGGAGGATGTCGCCGCCCTCCAAGCGCAACTCGATCAGCAGCGGGAGGACCACGAGGCTCTCGAGCAACTTCTTGAGGAGGTGCACGGTGACCTAGAGACAAAGTCAGTCATTGATCGGGTGCTCCGTGTGGAGAACGACGACCTCACGCTTGAAGTAACAGAGGCAGCTGAAGAGGTAGACAAGCTCCAGCGTCAGGTCCGGTTCCTGCAGAAGCGCGTGCGCGGCCTTGGTGACGCGGGCGTAGGGGTTGATTCCTCGCTTCCAGAGGCTCCTCCGTCAGTGGCCGACGTGATCGTCATGGCCCGGCAGCATTTGCCCTCCGTCCAGATCTCGAAGGACGTCGACGCCGTCGCTGCTGAGCTAGATCTCCATGCGCGCGCCCAGCTCTTCGCGGTCAAGGCCTGGTCCGCACTGTGTGCCTTGGACGCCTATGCCCGGCAGCGATCTGCGGGAGAGTTCCGAGGTTCCTTCCATGCTTGGTGCGCCGAACCCCCGACCGGAGAGCCCGCGATTGCAGCCAACGCGGTTGCCATGGTGGAGAGCGAGACCGTAGGCAACGTCCCGGAACTGCGGGCGGCCCGGACCTTCTCAGTTCCGCCGGAAGTCAATGGCAATGGAATGGCGTACATGGAGGCGCACATCAAGCTTGTCAAGCGGGGGGCTCCAGCGCCACGGCTCCACTTCATGGATGACGCCGCGTACTCCGGCAAGGTCTATGTCGGCTATCTCGGCGCACACCTGCCGACAGCTCGATTCCCCTGACGCCGAGCCGAAGGGCGCTCTAGAGTCCCGGGTGGACTAGGTGACATGGGGGATAGACGATGGCAAGCACGGCTGACATCCAGGTTGAGCAGACGTACTTTGACAAAGCGGCCGAGGCGCGAGAGCGCAGCCGACAGACTCTCGCGGCAGCACCAGATTCCGCTGCCGGCTCGCGAGCCGCAGTGTCGGCGGTCAAGCGAGGTGCTGATGCCAGGCTCGCCAAGCTAGGCGCACCAGGCGATGCCGTGGCGTTCGCGATGTTCGTAGATGAGGGTGGGGACGCTTTCTACCTGGGAAAGCACGCCATCAGTGACGAGCATCGCGACAAGCTTGTCATCAACTGGCAGGCGCCGGTCGCTACGCCATACTTCGAAGCCTCATTCGACGACCCATGCGGCGTCGCACGACGGCGGAAATACACTACATCGGGAAACCGCGTCCTGGACTTTGATGATGTGGTCTTTGCGGAGCTCGCAGCTGCGATCGAAGATCTCACACAGGCAGACCTACAGGGTATTGACGACGCAGTTCTGCGTGACCTGGAGCAGGCGCGCGATGGCGAGATGCGCGACATCGTCCAGACCATCCACGCTGCGCAATACGCACTGATCCGGCAGGACCTAGACCAACTCCTTGTCGTGCAAGGCGGGCCAGGCACCGGAAAGACGGCGGTCGCCCTGCATCGAGTTTCGTGGCTGCTGTGGAACCACGCTGAAAGGTTGGGGGCGCGAGACGTTCTAGTCGTTGGCCCAAACGCGACCTTCACCAAGTACATCCGTAAAGTGCTGCCCGGGCTTGGCGACGAGGACATTCAGCACGTGGATGTGCGCTCGTTGGGTCCGCTTGCCTCCAATGGAAGAGTCGAGGCCGCTGACGTGCTTCGACTCAAGGGGGAGGAGCGCATGGCAGCCCTTCTCGCAGTTGCCCTTCGCCAACGGGTGCGGGTTCCCTCGGGACTTGAACAACTGGAGGTAGGACCGCCAGGCCGCGTGACCCGGGTGCAGCGCACAGACATCGAGCACAAGTTGGCTGAAATCCTCAGCAGAACGTCCACCTTCAATGCCGGTAGGCAGGGGTTTCGTAACTGGCTGGGTGACCAGATCAAGACCGACGTCTCACCTGCGCAGCTCGATGCGGCAACAGAACGCGTCTGGCCGGCGCTCTCACCCCAACAGTTCCTGCTAGATCTTCTCTCGTCCCGTGAACGCCTCGTCGCTGCCGCCGGCGACGAGTTCACAGCCGGAGACGTACAACGCCTCATGCGCTCGGGAACTACACGAGTTACCGAGGAAGCGTGGAGCGATGCAGATGTTGCGCTGCTCGACGAGGTGCAGAACCTTATGTCTGGACGGCCGACCACCTACGCACATGTTGTGCTCGACGAGGCCCAGGATCTGTCGCCGATGCAGCTTCGGTCGATCCGACGGCGCTCGCGGACCGGCTCCATGACGGTCGTGGGCGACATCGCTCAGTCCACCGGCCCGTGGGCTCGCGACTCGTGGCAAGACGTCATAGACGCCCTGAGGCAGGATCTTCCTGCTTCAATCCATGAGCTCACCTTTGGCTATCGAGTTCCGCAGCAGATTTACGCCCTTGCGGCGGAGCTGCTGCCGCAGGCCGCACCAGGAGTAACTGCACCCACGGTGGTGCGTACAGCCCCAGAGGACCCCGCCCTTATTCAGTGCGATGAGGGATCCCAGGTGGTTGAGGCGGTGAGGGCCGCGCAAGCGTACGCAGGGAGAGGTCTCTTCGTCGGCGTGATCGTCCCCGACCTGATGCGAGATGACCTCCGTGAAGGCCTCACTGAGGCGGGCATTCTGTGGGGTGACGCGGCCGCTGGCCAGTTGAGCACATCGATCAACGTCATGTCGGCCGAGCAGTCGAAGGGTCTAGAGTTCGACGCCGTCGTGATTGTCGAGCCGACGGCGATCGCCTCGGAGTCGGCCAGCGGTCTGCGTCTGCTGTACGTCGCGCTAACGCGCTCAACCAGGTTTCTGACAATCGCGCACGCGGGCCCAATATTGCCGACGCGCGGCGATGCTAACGACGGGATCTTTTCTGATTTCGAGGCGCCCGAGGCTTTGGTCACCGAACGAGGGCGCCAGCGATCCCCAGTAGCGCAGCCGGGCCGCCCGCTCCGAGAAGATCAAGGGGAACTCTTCGGCGTCGGCCCTGTGCCGCTCAATTCGAGCACCAGCGAATCAGCGCCCCCCTATGCCCTTGACCCGGTAGCGCCTTCGACAAGGGAGTTGTCAAAGGTCGCCCGAGCGGTGGCACGCAGTCTCGCCGATGAGATCCGCGATGCCGTGAATCCCAAGGCGTACGACGATGTGTTGGAGGCGCTGCGACAGGAGCTCAGTAAGCCGAACTACGACTCCTGACAAAGGTCGGCGCTGCCGCCTGGCATCGTCCACCGGGATCTATTGAGTTGAACAGACGGAGGGCTGAAACTACCGTAGGCTCGACGTGTGTCTGATTCCCTCGTCTCGGGCCTTTCGGCTGCCGTGGATGCTTCACCGGACGACGTGTCGTTGCGCCTCCGCTTGGCGGCACTCCTCCTCGAGAATGGCCGTTCCGGCGAGGCGCTGTCACACATAGGTGCGGCCATATTGCTGAGGCCGGCGTCGTCCTCGGCGGGTGCGCTATTGGTCGCACACCCCTCCTTTCCCAAGTACGTTGCGATGGCGGGCAACAAGGCTGTGCGTGGTTCGGCCAACGTCGCAGCGCGCGCGATTCTCGGACTTCGAGCCGACGAGCCGATCAAGACAGGGCCGGCTGGTAATCAGAAGTACGCGCAGCATGGTCGATCTATCGAGACTGTCGCGAGGTTTCTGCAACGCTACGCTGGCGCTGCGGAATTCAAACCCACCCGCCTTACGCTGACTCTTAGCGGATCGGACGTGGCGGGTGGCACAGTCGTCGTCCCTTCGGACCACAAGTTGTATGCGGAATTGATCGCTCTGTTCGAGAATCGTTCAACCCAATAATTAGTCGCCTACCGAGGGTTTCGGCCAGTCGATCCACTTAGGTCGCGGTCTGGTGGATGCGGCTTCATCCAGGTGGTCGAGGTGCTTGATCCGTTGCGCGATCCTTGCCCGATGACCCAGCCCCTGGGGATTCCGAAGCCCGATATCACTCGCGATCAGAGAGCGTCCGGGCGCAGTAGTGGGTGGCGTGGAGCACCTTGTCGACGGCTTACCTCAAGATCGTTTCGATCGAGTTGCTGTAGCGGCACACCGTGCCGGCCCCCAATGCTCTGGCGGCACCGTCGGACTAGAACCTGCAAGGCGTCGCAGCCTCAAGTCGGAGACTTCAGATCAGCGCTTAACGGGGTCCATGTCGAACGGCCCGTCCACCCCCGTGCCTCGGCTCGCTTCCGCGCCAACTCGGCGAGTCGGTCGCACGCGGCCTGCTGATAGCGCATGGCGGCGTGGCTGGTGGAGTGACCTCCAAGTGCCATGAGCTCCGAGAGAGTTGGACCGTGCCGCGCAGCCTCGGTGAGTGCGCCATGGCGCAGGTCGTGAAAACGGAGGTCTTCGCGGCCAGCGAGGCGGCGAGCTTCGAACCAACCGAAACCCTGGGTGCCAGGCTTCCCGCGACGCTTCTTGGAGACCTTGCCGTAGAACGCACTGGGCGCCAGGTAGCCGCCGGTCGCGCCGGGAAACATCAGCCCCTGGTGACCGGGATCGGCGTGATGAGCCTTGTGGTCGACGATGACGTCGATGATGTCGGGTGGAATAGGCACATCGCGGATACCGGCCTCGCTCTTGGGTGCCTTGGCCACCACCCCCGCCGAGATGGAGCGGACGACGCTGCGGCGGACGTGGATGACGGCGTTCTTGACGTCCACGTCCATGCGTCGGAGCTCGGCGAGCTCGCCGAAGCGCAGTGCGCAACTGTCGGCAAGGGACCATGAGCCGGTGTTGCTCGGGCATGTGCGACACGATCGTGATGATCTCGTCGAGGGAGGCGGGTCGGATGTTGCGCTACTTTCCGGAGGTGCCGCCGCCCGAGATGCCGCATGGGTTGTAGGGGATCAGGGGAGTGCCGTTGTGCTTCGTGGGGTCGGCGGCGGTGCGCATGATGGCCCGGAGCAGCGAGTACGCGTGGGCCCGGGTGGTGGGCCGGTCCGCGGCCGTGGTGTCGTACCAGTCGGCCACGGCCTCAGAAGAGATATCTCGCAGTTGCATCGAGCCGAACGTCGGCAGGATGAAGCGTTTGAGCGCCTACTGGTAGTGGTCGACGGTTCTGGCCGCCAGCGGTTGGCCCTTCACCTTCCGGTTCTTCAGCCAGCGTTCCGAGTAGACGGCGAACGTCTCGGTGGCCCGGGCGCGCTCCGCGCGACGCACCGAGGGTGCCGTCCAGGTGTCGGCCACGATCAGCCGACGTTCGTCGGCAAGCCACGCCTCCGCATCACCCTTCGTGTCGAAGGTGTGGGGGGCGCTATGGCCAAGCACTTCACCGTCGGCTGTCATGCGCCCGTCGGGATCGGCGTACCGTGCTCGGTAGCGGCCGCTGGGGGGCTTGCTGATCTGTCCGAACTGTCGTCGTTCCGCTTTTCGAGGCATGGTCCCGAGACCCCATTTCGTGTCCACTACGTGTCCATAGATCCGGGTTTCGTGTCCATAAGTGCTCACAACTGGACAAAGCTGGAAATCAGCATAACCGCAGGTCAGAGGCCATTTTGGCACGCGAAACGGCGGTGCTCCAGAAGGCCATACCTCACCTTCGAACCCAGTATCGCCCACAGAGCAGCAAGCCGCCTCTAACCTGCGAAAACAGCACTTCAGTGGCGGTTCAGATTTGGGCCGCGTAGCACCATTTTTGGCCCGCACCAGCCCGCTGTCGGGATGCGTTCGAGGGCTGCTTCGAGCTCGTCGAGGTGGATCACGATGTGGGTTCGGCCGCAGTGGTACGCCGGGACCGTGCCCTCGCTGATCCGGCGGCGGATGGTCTTGGCCGAGACTGACATGACCTCTGCGGCATCGGTGATGCTGAGGTAGGTGGGTAGTTTCTCGGTGTGCAAGGCTGTGGCTCCTGTCTTCGCGATAGGCCGCCGGCGGCTCACTCTGGGGAGTCACGGGCGACGGTGTCTGATGCTGGGTAGGTGCGCGCACGCCCCACCTCTCGCGACTGACCTCCAGTCCAGGGAAGACGTCCGTGGCCAGGGGCACGACGTGGAAGGGTGTGGAGTATGGCCATCAACGGGATCTTCTGCCTCGAAGGCGACTGGAACACGCGGCTGGATGATCCGCAGTCGATGAAGCCGGTGCTGGACCTCCTGAGTAACTCCGGCTGGGCCAAGGTGATCCATCGCGGCATCGGCACCCGAGGTGACTTCGAGTACTACGTCAGCAAGTGGGCGGCCAAGAGATACAAGAGCTACACGGTGGGAGCGTTCGCGTTCCACGGCACTAGCGAGGCACTACATGTTGGCGAGGACACGATGACCCTCGAAGACTTTCAGCGAGTGCTCGCGGGCAAATGCCAGGGCCGAGTCCTCTACATGGGCGCCTGTAAGACTCTCGCTACGGCGGACAAGACCCTGATGGAGCTCTGTCAGGTCACTGGCGCGAGCGCAGTTGCCGGCTACACCAAGGATGTCGACTTCCTCGAGGCGGCTGCCTTCGAGGCTCTCCTCTTGTCCGATCTCGTCGGCGCCGTGCGCATGAAGCCCGCCTATCAACGCATGATCACCAACTACCCCGACCTGACCGACCGCCTCGGCTTTCGGATGGCCACCTCTTCCTGGGCTTCCCCGTAGCGAACCGTCGCTCGTTGTCAGTGGCGATGTCTAGGGTTTGAGAATGAGCACCGACGGTACGACTGAAGGTCCGGCACCCGAGTCGTGTCCCGCCTGCGGCAGCCGTGATGTCCAGCGCATTGTCTACGGCATGCCTGTGCCCGGCAGGGTCTGGGCGCCAGGGGAGGTCATGGGCGGGTGCGTCATCGGCCCAGAGTCCCCGGCGATGCGATGCAATGCCTGCGATGAGGCGTGGGGCGTGTTCGGACTGCCTGCGCCCGAGAACGAGGCGGACACGACTGTGGCAATGCGGCCTCCGCGCCGCCAATCTCGGCTACCCCGCGAGCGGCTTGGACCAAGGCGTACACCCGCGGTTGCCCCTCGCGTCAGAAGGGGCAGGTTGCTTTCCCTTCGTTCGCTTCTGCGGCATGCGGAGTGCGTAGACATTAGCGAGCTCGAAGTCTGGGTGGGTGAACGCACCGAACTAGACCCCTACCTCCTTATAGACGACTACGACGACTCACTTGTCGTGGGGTTCCACATGAGCGGCGTCCACATCGAGTTCCCGACGACAATCGCTGAGTTCTGGGAGACGGTAACTGACCTTGAGGACCAGGTCATCGCGGAGTTGGAGGCCGAGTATCAAGCCGAGGTCGAGGCGGAAGTCAACGGCGACGCTGAGTCGGCCGAGTCGTGAACTGGGGCTCTAGATGTACTCGGCAGACACGTTCATGACAGTCGGCCGATCGGGGGGAGTCCTCCGATGGCTGAGTGGCGCCGACCCGTGTTGTAGAACTTCACCCAGGGCGCCAGGGCCGCGCTGCGGTCGGCGTTGGTGAGGAACACCTGGCGGTAGGCCCCCTCGATCTGCAGGGTGCGGTTGAAGCGCTCCACCTTCCCGTTTTGCCACGGGCAGTGGGGCTTGATGGTGAGGTGTCTGGCGCCGATGGCTGCGAGCGCGTTCTTGAAGTCGGCTGATCGGATGTAGTTCAGGGCGTTGTCGCTGATGACCTCGCGCACGGTGATCCCGTGGCCGGCGTAGAACGCGTTGGCGCGCAGCAGGAAGCCTGCGCAGGTATGGCCTTGCTCGTCGGGAAGGATCTCGGCGTAGGCCAGGCGGGAGTGGTCATCGACGGCTGCGTGGACGTAGTCATAACCGATGCCTCGACCGCGGACCTCCTCGCTACGGCCGTGGGCCCTCCAGCCGCCGCCGTCGGGAATCTTGCCGACCTTCTTCACGTCGATGTGGATGAGGTCTCCGGGCCTTGGCCGCTCGTAGCGGACCGTGGTGGTCTTCGAGGCCCGGATCACCTCACCGGTCAGCGGGTCGCACTCACGCAGGTACGGCACCTGGTGTCGGCGCAGGATCGCGCCGACAGTGCGGGCAGGGATGCCGAGCTCGGGGCCAATCCAGTCCTGACCGTGGCGTTTGTCGTGGCGCAGCTCCAGCACTCGTTGCTCCACGTGTAGAGGCGTCCGTCGAGGGCAGCGGTGTGGACGCGAGGGCCGGTCGCGCAGGCCGGCCTCGCCTTCAATGCGGAACCGGGCGATCCACCGGTGCGCGCATTGGCGTGAGATGTCGAGCTCTTTGGCGACGTGAGCGACGGGTCTGCCGTCCTCGATCACGCGTGAGACGAGCAGACGATGGCCGTGCAGGTTCAAGCGGGCGTTAGCGTGGGTCACGAGGACCTCCTGGGCGAGCGGATGACTTAGACATCTCCACTAAGCCGGGAGGTTCTCCACGTTCACAAGACCCGGACCGTCACTAACGTCCTTGCTGGGTACAGCTAGAGCAGTCGACGTGGGATGACGCACAGGTCATCGCTGACCACACCTGGGACGAGCTGCGCGCCGTGGCGCCGGAAGAGGCGATCCTCCGGGAGACCACCGGTTTCACCATCCTGATCGAGACCGACGACAAGCAATGGTTCGACGACTTCTACCAGCGGGCCGTCAACCTCAACCTGGTGGTGGTGCACCAGACGCCGGATCACCCAGCTAGCGACGGGGAGAACACCATGCTCTTCATGTATGACCGGCAAGGCGTGATCGGTGACTGAGGGCATGCTGGCCATCGTGGTCATCTACCGCGACCCTCCGACTACCCGGGGAAGTCGTCGTCCGCCGACAGTGGGCAGGCGGCGGCACCGTCGAGGCCGAGCCGATCGCCGTGGTCGACACCTTGGAGGAGGCTCGCGAGGCGGTCCCCGCCCAGCAGGACTCATGCCTGCCGCGCCAGCCCGACGACGATCCGACCATCGTTGAATGTTGGATCTGAGAATCAAGGGGAAGCGACGGCAAGCACCGCAAGTGCTCGGCCTGTGCCGAGATGGTGAAGTTGGAGGCGGTCATCTGCCGGCTCTGCGGAACCCGGCTGGCCCTTATCTGAGCGCCCGGCTGGGCGCCACAAGATCGGCCAGTGACATGACGAGAGTCAGGCTGTACCTTCGTCATGAAGCCGATTACATCCAGCGTGCATCCCGATATGAGGTCACCATCGGGCCCGTTGCCCCACCCCAGCCACAGGGCTTCGTGGAATCTGTGGAGAACATCGTTGGCGCCGTCGTTGCCGTCGTCGTGGCAGCAAGGTCCCGACCAGCAGCGCCCAGACCGGCGGCGGGACGGCACGGGTCAAGCCCTGAGCCTGCGACCACCGGAAAGGCAGGCGCAGATCGTGACCATCGAGGACCACTACCCGTTGGGCAGCAGCATCGGCGCCTCCGATGACGCACCATGTGGAGCGCCTCGCGTGTAGCGAACAACGGCCGGTCGCGTGGGGTGAAGCGCCGCTACGATCGCGCTCGTGCGCCTGATATCCGCTGTTCTCGGGTTCGCCCTGAGGAAGCTGGGTCTGCTCGGGGCGCTGGTGGTGTCGCTGTTCCTCGCCTACCTGCTCGTCCAGGTCCTGGTCCCCAGTCTGCGCGAGGCCGTGGCGGACCATGAGCGACTTGAGAAGGTGTCCGAGGAACGAGCAGCTCTGGAGGACGACCTCGCCCAGCTGCGGCGCACTGCCGCGGAGGGCCGAAGCGAGGCGGTCGAGTCGCTGGAGGGCAAGATCGGCGCCGAGATCGAGGAAGGGCGCCGCAACGTCGCGACGAAGAAGGCGGAGATCGAGCGGCTGCGTGCGGACCAGCAGGACCTTTGTGGCCTCGTGCAGGAGGTCATCGCCTGGTTGACCCCGGGCAACGCGTGCAGGTCCGCTGAGGCGGCCGTCGAGAAGGCGGACGAAGCGCTCGACACCCTGGAGGGAACCCTCGACCAGGCTGAGCAGGACGCCGCCGTCCTCGCCGACCCCACCCTGAGCCCTGAGCAGAAGCTGGACCGCCTCGGCGTCGGCGGCGAGAACTCCCTGATCGAGAGGGAGATCGACAACAAGGAATCCGAGCTGGGCCAGAAGAACGCCGAGGAGGAGAGCCTGGAGCAGTCCCAGGCGTCCGGGGTGGGATGGGTCCTCAACCAGTGGCTCCAGTCGTGGAGATGGTTGGCCGCCGTCGCCCTGCTCGTGCTCGTCCTGCCAGGAGCCCTGCGCACCTTCAGCTACTTCGTGCTGATGCCGCTGGTGAGTCGGGTGCACACCCCGATCCAGCTGGCGGAGGGCTCTGAGCGCTCGACCGCCGATCTGCGCACCAGTGCAGCTCAGCGGACCCTGAATATCGATCTGGGGACCGATGAGGTGCTGTCCGCGCGGTCGGAGTACGTACGCCCGGTGCAGGGCAAGATCCGCAGCCGGCTCCTCTACGACTCCACGGCGCCCTTCATCAGCTTCGCGGCCGGGCTCTACTTCCTGAGCCGGATCACCGGCGACGGGGGCGTCACCTCGGCGACGCTGGCCTCGCCCGACCCGGACTCCTACCTGATGCGCATCGACTTCCAGGACCATCCGGGTCTGGTGATGCATCCCAAGCACGTGGTGGGCGTCATCGGCACGCCGGACCTGCAGACGCGCTGGCGGTGGGGCATCCAGTCCTTCGCGACCTGGCAGGTGCGCTACATCATGTTCACGGGCACCGGCAGCCTCATCGTCCAGGGCATCGGCGACGTCGTGGCCACGGACCCCCGCGGCCGGTCCACCAGGATGGAGCAGCACCTGGTGATGGGGTTCGACTCCCGCCTGAGCGTGGGGGTCAACCGGACCGAGGTGTTCTGGCCCTACCTGCGGGGCAAGACCCCGCTCGTCGACGACGAGTTCACCGGTCACGACCCCCTCTTCTGGCAGAAGTCCAGCACCAGCGGGACCAGCAGCCCTGTCGCCAGGGCGTTCGGCGCGTTCTTCTCGGGGTTCGGCAAGCTGTTGGGGTTCTGATCTCCCTTGAGCCGGGGAACCACCCCGCCCAGAGGCGTCAGCGGGACTGGAGCGCGTACGCGAGCGCGAGCGCCGTGGCGGTGACACCCAGCATCAGCGCCAGCACCCGGTCCGGCATCCGGCTGTGCCAGCGCGCCCCCAGATAGCCACCGACCAACCCGCCCAGCCCGCAGGCGATCCCCACGGCCCAGTCCGGTGCCACCGAGCCGTCGGTGCGCACCGCGAGGAGCGCGAACGCGATCGCGCCGACGATCGAGGTCACGAACGTCGAGGCCAGCGCCGCGGGCGCCACCCTGGCCACCGGCAGGCCGCGCGCGACCAGGATCGGCGCCAGCAGCGACCCGCCGCCGATCCCGTAGACGCCACCGACGACGCCCACCGCCAGTCCGAGCCCGGCGATCAGGCGGAGCGGGGGATCGTCCTCTCGCCGCGCTACCGGAGCAGGCCGCAGAGTGCGCCAGATCAACCACAGCCCCACGGGCAGCAGGACCGCTGCCGCCACCACGCGGAAGGTCCGGACATCGGGGATCGCATAGACCCGCACGAGCGCGCCGACGACCACCCCCGGGACCGTGCCCGCCAGCATGTACCGCGTCAGCTCACCGGGGCGCTGACCCTGCGCCCGGTAGCGCAGCAACGCCCCCGGGCCGGACACGACGTTGTAGAGCAGGTTCGTCGGCGTCACCGCCGGGCTCGGGATCTTCAGCAGGTCCATCTGGACCGGCAACAGGAAGACCGCGCCGGAGACGCCAACGGGTGCGGTGAGCGTCGCGATCACCAGTCCCGCGACCAGTCCCAGCGCCAGATGTCCCCAGTCCACCGCCCGATCCTCGCAGCGCGGACCGAGGGACCCGTGCACCCCTCGCCGGTCCGGGCGGCACGAGGCTGTCTCGGCCCGGATCGAGCCGGGGCAGGTACGCCGGGTGCGCACAGACACGGAGGGCCGCAGGTCCCCCCGCTGCAGAGCTGATTGCGCCGGCGGTGCCTAGGGGTGCCTAGGGGTGCCTAGGGGTGCCTACGACCCCAGCGGTGGCCAGTGTTGCGCCGTACGACGAGGGGCGCGGCGTCGCGGCGAACCGGGACGCCGCGCCCTCGCGGTCGGTCAGGAGCGGGACGTCCCGGCGGCCGACCTGGAGGGCGGCAAGCTCGCGGTGTCGGTGTGCGAGCTCGACATGGCCGGCTCGCGGGAGCAGAAGACCCAGCAGGTCACGGTCCGGGTCAGGCCTTCCGTTCGGCGAGCCGGCCGGGGACGAGCCGGTGCCCGGTCGCGGTGGCCCCGAGACGGAAGGCGACCAGCGCGATCGCGATGCCGCCGAGGTCGTCGGCGATGTAGTGCCAGCCGAAGTAGAGGGTGGCCACGACGGTGGCGGCGAAGTTGACCCAGAAGACGACCCGGAGGAGCCGGCTCCGCACGGTGTACTGGACCATCAGCGCCCACAGCAGGCTGATCGCGGTGTGCAGGCTCGCGAAGCCAGCCACGCCCTGGTAGTCCTTGTCGGCCCACAGGAAGCCCTGCCGGGCATAGACCAGCGAGTCCATCAGCTGGGAGGTGGCGTTCGGTGCCAGGTCCATGACCAGGGAGGGGTACATGATGCCCGGGCCCAGCGTGGGCAGCAGGTAGTAGGAGAGCGCGCCGAGCGACCACGCGATCGCCTGGGCGGTGACGAACCACCAGCCGTAGCCGATGTTGTTCGACCACACCAGCCAGACGGTGACCAGGATGGCCACCAGGGGGATGTAGGCCAGGTAGACCGCGGAGAGCACGTGGGCCGAGATGTCGGTCCCGAGCAGGTCGTGCAGCACCCTCGCGGGGTCGTGGCCGAAGAGGATCGACCGGTCGAGGACGCGCATCTCGCGGTCGAACTTCTCCTCGCGCACCAGCGGCAGCAGCGACTTGAGGTTCCGGTAGGAGACGTAGACGACGTAGAAGCACGAGATGCCCACGACCACGAGCTGGAGCCGGCTCCGGGTCCAGTGCGTCCGGATCCGCTCACGGATCTCGCTGATGGTCCGGGCGGGGTGCAGCCGGCCGCGCCACAGGGCGCGGGGGAGCAGGTCGACGATGATCGCGGAGCCGCAGAGCACCGGCAGCCGCACCCACGAGGGACCCAGGAAGCTGCCTTCCGGGTCGGCGATCGGCTGGTCGAGGACCAGGCTGGCGATCAGCGCGGCCAGCCCGCTGACGACCGCGAGGCAGACCAGGACCAGGTAGTCACGCCGCCACCGGGAGCGGGTCCCTTCCGACCCGGGAGCGGACGAGGTTGACACGAGAGATCTCCTGAGAGGCGGCCGGGCGGGTCGGCATGAAGGTACTTGCCGGGCCCAAGGGTGCCTTCCCCCAGGGTGGTTCGCGCGACTCCGATCGCTCAGGCCCGACCGTCGTCCTCGTGTCGTCGGCTGCGTACCCACCAGACGGCTCCCAGCACGACGAGGGCGGTCAGGACGACGTCGCCGACGACGCCGAGGTCCCTGGCCAGGGACTCGTACGAGGCCCCCAGGACGTAGCCCGCCCCGGCGATCACGACCGCCCAGAGGGTGCCGCCGACGACGTTCGCCACCGTGAACCGTCCCCGCGCCATGCCGCTGACACCGGCAGCACCGGGCGCCAGGGCCCGCAGCACGGCTGTCCACCGGGCGAGCACCACCGCCACGGCCCCGCGCCTGCGGATCAGGTCGAAGGCGCGGTCGAGACCTCCCGAGCCGCGGACCGAGGCAGGCAGGCGGTCCACGAGCCGGTCGCCGTAGCGGCGCCCGACCAGGAACCCGACCTGGTCCCCGGCCGCCGCACCGGTCGCGGCGGCCACGATGACCGCCCACAGCGGAAGTCCGCCGCCGTGTGCGACGACGCCCCCGATCAGCACCGCGATCTCGCCGGGCACGAAGACCCCGAGCAGGAGTCCGGCCTCGGCGGCGGGGAGGGCGAAGACGAGGGCCAGCACCAGCCAGGGCGGGAGGCCGAGGAGTGCCTCGACCACGGTCCTCAGCCGTCGCTCCGGGGGCCGGCGGCGTCTCCCTGCCCCGGCCCGGTGGCCACGGAAGCCGCCACCGGGGTCGCCTCGCGACCGGCCACCAGCGGGGTGAGCCACCGGCTGGCCGGGTCGGCGTCGATCAGCAGCGACCGGACCAGCAGGGAGAGCGGCACCGCCAGGATCGCCCCGATCGGGCCGATGACCCCGGCCCAGAAGATCAGGGAGACGAACGTCAGGGTGGTGGTCAGCCCGACCGAGTTGCCGACGACCCTCGGGTGGATCACGGACTGGATGGTGAAGTTGACCGCGAGATAGACCAGCGCCACCCACAGCAACAGCGACGGCCCTCCCTCGAGCAGGCCCAGCACGGCAGGCGGCACCAGCCCGATGAGGAAGCCGATGTGGGGGATGTAGCTGGTGAGGAAGGCCAACAGGCCCCACACCAGTGGCGCGGGGACGTCCAGCAGCGCCAGGGCGACCGTGTCGAGGACGGCGATGATCAGCCCGAAGACGGTGGAGACCAGGAGGTACCGGCGGGTATCGGTCGCGAAGCCGGAGAGCGCGGCCACCAGCTGGGGTCGCTCTTCGCGCACCGCCGCCAGCTGGGCGGGGAAGGCCCGCCCGTCGATGGTCATGAACAGCACCAGCGTCAGCAGCAGGACCAGGCCCGAGACGAGCCCGTAGGCGTCGGAGAGCGTGGCGGTGAGCACGTCCACGAGCTTGCCGGCGTCCAGCCCGCCGCCCAGGTGCTCGATCTGCTCGCGGGAGACCCCGGCCCTGTCGAGCAGGCTCGTCCCCTCCGAGACCAGGTCGTTGAAGTCGTCCTTGTACTGCGGGAGCAGCGTGGCGAAGCGGGCGGTGGCGGCCACGATCGAGACGGCCAGCCCGAGCAGCGTCGAGGCGACCAGCAGCACGCACACGACGGTCGAGACCCAGCCCCACACGTGCCGGTCGAGGCGGACCCGCAGGGGGTGGGCGACGATGACCAGGACCAGGGCGAGGAAGGTGGGTCCGATCAGGCTCGCCGAGGTGCGCATCCCGGAGATCACCAGGAAGGCCGCAGCCACCCCCAGCAGCACGACGATGGCCCGGGGCAGGCCCGCGGGGCGGGGCGGCGCGGGCGGGGGAGTGCCCGGCGGCTCCGGCGGAGGCGGGGCGTCGGAACTGTCGGAGGACAAGGTGGGCACGGGGCTCCCTCCCGCACGGCAGCGTCGCGACGCACCCGAGCTGGTCCGGCTCTGAGTGCCTGCCGATCCGCCGGCGCCGGGGTGACGGATCCCACTACCGCTCTCGACGATACGCCGTTGCGCCGGCGCGCGTCCCACCTGCGCGTCCGGCCACCCGCAGGACGACGGATAGCATCGTGGGCGAGACCAGCCCACCGAGACCAGGAGTAGCCGTGCCCGAGATCAAGGTCGTCCGCGTCCACGCCGCCGAGCGTCAGGAGCAGACCACCGCCACGGGCACCAAGGCGTGGGAGCTGTTCGCCGACGCCCCCGAGGTGATCGCCGCCCGGATCGGCGGCGAGCTGAAGGACCTGGCCACCCCCCTGGTCGACGGCGACGAGGTCGAGTCGGTGGCGATCGACAGTCCCGACGGCCGCGACATCCTGCGCCACTCCACCGCCCACGTGATGGCCCAGGCGGTCCAGCAGCTCTTCCCCGAGGCCAAGCTCGGCATCGGCCCGCCGGTGGAGAACGGCTTCTACTACGACTTCGACGTGGAGACGCCGTTCGTCCCCGAGGACCTCGCCAAGATCGAGACCGCGATGCGCAAGATCATCAAGGAGGGGCAGCGGTTCGAGCGCCGGGTCACCACCGACGCGGACGCGCTCGACGAGCTCCAGGACGAGCCCTACAAGGTCGAGCTGATCGGGCTCAAGGGCTCCGGGCACGCCGAGGGTGCGGCCGAGGGCGCCTCGGTCGAGGTCGGTGCCGGCGAGCTGACCATCTACGACAACGTGCGCCGCAACGGCGACGTGGCGTGGTCGGACCTGTGCCGAGGCCCGCACCTGCCCACCACCAAGCGGATCCCGGCCTTCAAGCTGATGCGCTCCGCTGCGGCCTACTGGCGCGGCGACGAGAAGAACAAGCAGCTCCAGCGCATCTACGGCACCGCGTGGGAGTCGAAGGAGGCGCTCGAGGCCCACCTGCACCGGATCGAGGAGGCCGAGCGCCGCGACCACCGCAAGCTCGGGCGCGACCTCGACCTGTTCAGCTTCCCCGACGAGATCGGCTCGGGCCTGCCGGTCTTCCACCCCAAGGGTGGCGTGATCAAGCGGGCGATGGAGGACTACGTCCGCCAGCGGCACATCGAGGAGGGCTTCGACTACGTCGGGACCCCGCACATCGCCAAGGAGGGGCTCTTCCACACCTCCGGACACCTGCCCTACTACGGGGAGGGGATGTTCCCCGCCCTCGACGTCGACGGCATGGACTACCGCCTCAAGGCGATGAACTGCCCGATGCACAACCTGATCTACCGCTCCCGGCAGCGCTCCTACCGCGAGCTGCCGCTGCGGCTCTTCGAGTTCGGCAGCGTCTACCGCCACGAGAAGTCCGGCGTCGTCCACGGCCTCACCCGGGTCCGCGGCTTCGCCCAGGACGACTCCCACTCCTACTGCACCCCGGAGCAGGCGCCCGACGAGGTCGAGCACCTGCTCAACTTCATGCTCAGCGTGCTCCGCGACTTCGGCCTCGACGACTTCTACCTCGAGCTCTCCACCCGCGACGCCGGCAAGGACAAGTTCATCGGCTCCGACGAGGACTGGGCGACCGCCACCAAGGTGCTCGAGGACGTGGCCACCCGGACCGGGCTCGAGCTGGTGCCGGACCCGGGCGGGGCCGCCTACTACGGCCCCAAGATCTCCGTCCAGGCCAAGGACGCGATCGGCCGGACCTGGCAGATGGGGACCGTCCAGTACGACTTCAACCAGCCCTCGGCCGACCGCTTCAACCTCGAGTACGTCGCCGCCGACGGCTCCCGGCAGCAGCCGGTGATGATCCACTCGGCCAAGTTCGGCTCGATCGAGCGGTTCCTCGGCGTGCTGGTCGAGCACTACGCGGGCGCCTTCCCGCCCTGGCTCGCGCCGGTCCAGGTGGCGGCGATCCCGATCGCCGAGCGGCACAACGACTACCTCTTCGACGTGGCCAAGCGGATGAAGACGCTGGGCCTGCGGGTGGAGGTCGACGACTCCGACGACCGGATGCAGAAGAAGATCCGCAACGCCCAGCTGCAGAAGGTCCCGTTCATGATCATCGCCGGGGACCAGGACGTCGAGGCGGGCGCGGTCTCCTTCCGCTACCGCGACGGGCGGCAGGACAACGGGGTGCCGCTCGAGGAGGCGATCGAGCGGGTCGCCGCCGCCGTGACGAGCCGCGAGCAGGTCTGATGGTGCCGGGCGGGACGGAGTCGGGGGAGAGCGCGCACCAGGACGGCATCGGCCGTCCCGACGACCTCGAGCGGCTCTGGACGCCCTACCGGATGGCCTACATCCGAGGGGAGAACAAGCCGAGCGACCCGTCCAGCCGGGAGTGTCCGTTCTGCCGGGTGCCGGGACTCGCCGACCCCGACGGTCTGGTGGTGCACCGGGGTGAGACCGCGTACGTGGTGCTCAACCTCTACCCGTACTCCTCGGGTCACCTGATGGTCTGCCCCTACCGGCACATCGCCGACTGGACCGAGACCACCGACGAGGAGGCCGTCGAGATCGGCCGGCTGACCAAGGAGGCGATGCGGACGCTGCGCAGGGTCTCGCGCGCCGAGGGGTTCAACATCGGGATGAACCAGGGCACCGCCGGGGGAGCCGGCATCGCGGCGCACCTGCACCAGCACGTGGTGCCCCGGTGGGTCGGCGACGCCAACTTCATGCCGATCATCGGCCACACCAAGACGCTGCCCCAGCTGCTGACCGACACCCGGGAGCTGCTCGCGGAAGCCTGGGACGCATGAGCCCGTTCCCCGCGGTGGGCGACGCCGGACCGCCCGACGACGCCCGTCTGGCCGCGGACCTGGTGCGCGAGGCCGCCGGCCTGGCCGCGCGGATGCGGGCCGAGGGCCTGGCGGTCGAGACCAAGACGTCGGTCTCCGACGTGGTCACCGCGGCGGACCGGGCGGCGGAGGAGCTGGTGGTGCGGACCCTGCGCCGGCTGCGACCGGACGACTCGATCCTGGGGGAGGAGGGTGCCGACCACGTCGGGAGCAGCGGCCGGACCTGGGTCATCGACCCGGTCGACGGGACCTACAACTTCGCGGCCGGCCTGGACTGGTGGTGCTCCGCGCTGGCCCTGCGCGACGGTGAGCGGCTGCTGCTCGGCGCCGTGCACCACGAGGCCTCCTCCGCGACGTACGTGGGCGGCCCGGACCTCCCCCCGACGGTCGAGGGCCGCCCGCTGGCACCGCTGGTCGACCGTGCGCTCGGCGAGTCGTGCCTGACGACCTACCTGCACCCGCCGTTCTACGGCGGCCCGGTGGGGGAGGCGTTCGGGCGGATGGCCAACGGCGCTGCCACGGTGCGGATGCTGGGGTCGGGCACGATGGACGCGATGGCGATCGCCTCGGGCCGGCTGCACGTGCTGTGCCAGCACTCGGTCCCGCCCTGGGACGAGCTGCCCGGGGCCGCGATCATCCGCGGGGTCGGCGGCCGGACCGAACGGGTGCGCGCCGCCGGCGTGGACTGGTACGTCGCGGGCGTGCCGACCGCGGTGGCCGAGGTCTGTGCGGCGCTCGCCGACCGATAGCCTGCTGACGCCATGCTCGAACATCTCCGGGGTCTCGTCACGAAGATCCTCATCGCGCCCATCGCCCGCCTGCTGCTGCGCCTGGGCCTGGGCCCCGACACGATCACCGTGATCGGGACGGTGCTCACCTGCGCCTCGGCGCTCTGGTTCGCCCCCCGCGGCGAGCTGATGACCGCGCTGGTGCTGGTGACGGTCTTCGCGCTCTTCGACCTGCTCGACGGCACGATGGCCCGCATCAGCGGACGGACCAGCGCGTTCGGCGCGTTCCTCGACTCGACGCTGGACCGGATCGCGGACGCCGTCATCTTCGGCTCCGTGCTGCTCTACTTCGCGGGGCCCGGCGACACCGTCCTCGGGCAGGCCGCAGCCCTGTGGTGCCTGGTCACGGGGATCTCCACCTCCTACGCCCGGGCCCGCGCCGAGTCGGTGGGCTTCACGGCCCGGGTGGGGATCATGGAGCGGGCCGACCGCCTCGTCCTGCTCGCCCTGTCGGCCGTCGCCGCCGAGATCGCCGGCGACCCGCTCGTCTTCGCCTGGGGCCTGGTGCTGCTCGGGGCGCTCAGCACGGTCACCGTCCTGCAGCGCATCCTCAGCGTGCGACGGCAGGCGCTGGCAGCGGCGGCGCCGCCCGCCCGGGGCTGAGCCCCGTGGGCGATCGGCTCGGTGGCGCCGAGATCGTCGCGACCGAGCGGCGCTCGGCGCTCGTGCTGCGCCTCGACGGCCAGGCCCAGTCCTACGTGGACCTCGACGACCCCACCTTCCTCGCCTTCGACTACGTCCGCCGGCTCGGCGACGTGCTCGACGGGTTCACCGAGCCCGGCCGTGCCGTCCGGATCGTCCACGTGGGCGGAGCCGGCCTCACGCTGCCCCGCTACGTGGCCGCCACCCGGCCGCGCTCCGGGCAGATCGTGCTGGAGCCGGACGAGGCGCTGACGGCGCTGGTGCGCGCCGAGCTCCCGCTGCCGGCGCGCAGCGGCATCAAGGTGCGCCCGCTCGACGGCAGGACCGGGCTCGCCGGGCTCCGGACCGACAGCGCCGAGGTGATCCTGGTCGACGCCTTCGCCGACGGGCGGGTGCCCGGCGACCTGGTCACCACGGAGGCGTTCGCGGAGGCGGGCCGGGTCCTCGAGCCGGGGGGCCTGCTGCTCCTCAACGTCGCGGACCGAGCGCCGTTCGCCTGGACCCGTCGGGTGCTCGCCGCGCTGCTCACCTCCTTCGGCGCTGCGTCGGTCCACCTCGAGGCGGCGACCCGGCGGGGCCGCCGGGCGGGCAACCTCCTGCTGGTGGTCTCGCAGCAGGACGGCCCGGTGGACCTGGTGACGGCTCACCTGCAGGCGCGGCCCAGCGAGTTCCAGGTCGTGGCGGGGCGCAGCGTGGCCGACTCCTTCGGTGGCGGACAGGCCTTCACCGACGCCGACACCGAGCCCTCCCCGCGGCCAGGGCAGCAGTAGCCGCGACCTGTCGAGGCAGCGCCCTGCGGGCAGCCGGCGGGTGGCCGGCGAGACCGCCCTTGCGCCGGGTCCGCCGGGGCCTACGCTGAAAGGCATGACCGAGGAGAGCACCGAGACGACCGGCGGCACCACCGGGACCTCGCGCGTCAAGCGCGGCATGGCCGAGATGCTGAAGGGCGGCGTCATCATGGACGTCGTCACTCCCGACCAGGCCAAGGTCGCCGAGGACGCGGGCGCGGTTGCGGTGATGGCGCTGGAGCGCGTCCCCGCCGACATCCGGGCGCAGGGCGGGGTGTCGCGGATGAGCGACCCCGACATGGTCGAGGGCATCAAGGAGGCGGTGTCGATCCCGGTGATGGCCAAGGCCCGCATCGGGCACTTCGCCGAGGCGCAGGTCCTGCAGAGTCTCGGGGTCGACTACATCGACGAGTCCGAGGTGCTCACCCCGGCCGACTACGCCCACCACATCGACAAGTGGTCCTTCACCGTTCCCTTCGTCTGCGGGGCCACCAACCTCGGCGAGGCGCTGCGCCGGATCACCGAGGGCGCCGCGATGATCCGCTCCAAGGGCGAGGCCGGCACGGGCGACGTGTCGAACGCCGTCACCCACATGCGCACGATCCGCGCCGAGCTGCGCCGGCTCCACGCCCTCGACCCGGAGGAGCTCTACCTGGCCGCCAAGGAGCTGCAGGCGCCCTACCCGCTCGTCCAGGAGGTCGCCGCCACCGGGACGCTCCCCGTCGTCCTCTTCACCGCGGGCGGCATCGCCACCCCGGCCGACGCCGCGATGATGATGCAGCTCGGGGCCCAGGGCGTCTTCGTCGGCTCGGGCATCTTCAAGTCCGGCAACCCGGCCCAGCGCGCCGAGGCGATCGTGAAGGCGACCACCTTCTACGACGACCCCGAGGTGGTGGCCAAGGTCTCCCGGGGGCTGGGCGAGGCGATGGTGGGCATCAACGTCGACGAGATCCCGCAGCCGCACCGGCTGGCCGAGCGCGGCTGGTGAACGGGGCGCCGACCTGAGGCGGTGACGGGACCGGGTGGGCTCAGCCGCGTCGGGGCTCTCCGGCGTAGGTGCCGAAGGACCACTGGTTGCCCTCGGGATCGCGGAGGAGGAACTCCCGGCTCCCGTACGACTTCTCGTCGATGTCCCCGGGCTCCAGGCCGGCGTCCTTGGCCCGCTGCCAGACGGCGTCGACGTCCGAGGTGACGACGTAGGCCGCGGTGGTGCCGGGTTGCTGCGTGAACGGGCCCTCCGGCTTGTGGCGGCCCAGCATCACGCCTCCGCCCTCGGGCCAGTCGAGCTGGGCGTGCTCCACCACGCCGCTCTCGTCGCGGTGGACCGCGGTCTCCTCGAAGCCCAGGGCGACGAGGCCGCGGATCAGCAGGTCGGGGTCGTGGGCCTGGAAGGCCGGCCAGACGGTGGGGGTGTGGTCTTCGCTCATGCCGACGATGCTCCCGCGTCGTCGACTGCGCGATCTTGGAGATTTGGGAACTCCGCGGCCAGCCACGCCGAGGGTCCCAGTCCGGCGAACTCGTGGAAGTCGCGCACGAGGTGCGACTGGTCGTAGTAGCCGGCACGGGCGGCGACGCCGGCCAGGGTCGTGCCCGAGCCCGGCACCCGGGCCACCACCCGCCGGGCCACGTCGAAGCGGGCGAGCCGCTGCACCGTCTTGGGTCCGTGCCCCACCTCGGCCGCCAGCAGCTGTCCGAGCCGCCGCCGGCTGTAGCCGACCTCGCGGGCGACGTCGGCCACCGGGAGGTCCGGACGGCGGGTGAGCAGCCGCCAGGCCTCACGGACCTCCTCGCGCGGGACCGGGGGCTCGGCCCCACGGCGGACCAGCCGCTGACGCCGGAGCAGGAAGCCGGCCACGGCGGCATATCGGCCGTGCCAGTCCGCAGCTGCGTGCAGCTCCTCGGTGACGCGGTCGACCTCGGGCCCGAAGAGGTCGCGGGCGTCCCAGCTGCCCACCGGCAGGTCCGCCGCCGGCACGCCCAGGAGCCCCCGGGCCGTGAGCGGGTGCAGCGTGAGCTGGACGCCCTGCCAGACGCCAGGCTGCTCGACCATCGCCGGCCGCGTGTGCAGCCCGCCGAGGGAGACCCACCGGCTGTCGCGAACGCCGTCGTGCCAGGCCTGCTCCGTGGGGGCGGTGCGCAGGGGTCGCTCCAGGCTGAGCACCAGGGTCACGGTGTCGGAGGGGAGCCCACGATGGACGCCGGGCTCGAGGCCGTGCGCTGCGTAGCCGAACATCGAGACGACGTGCTGACGCAGCGCGGCCGGGATCTCCGCCCTCGGCGGGCTCTGCCACGTGCGGCCCATGCCGGCGAGTCTGCCCGATCGGCGCCGCGGAGTCACCGGCCCTCGTCGGCCCTAGGATCGGAGACCGTGAGTCCCACCATCGGCGTGCTGGCGCTCCAGGGAGACGTCCCCGAGCACCTCGCGGCGCTCCGCTCGCTCGGGGCCGACCCCGTCCCCGTCCGCCGCCCGGCCGAGCTCGCCGCCTGCGACGGGCTGATCGTCCCGGGCGGTGAGTCGTCGACCATGAGCAAGCTCGCCGCCCTCTTCGACATGCTCGGTCCGCTGCGCGCCGCGGTCCGCGACGGACTCCCCGTCTTCGGGACCTGCGCCGGCATGATCATGCTCGCCGACCGGATCGAGGACGGCATCGCTGGCCAGGAGACGATCGGCGGCCTGCACGTCACGGTGCGCCGCAACGCGTTCGGGCGCCAGGTCGACTCCTTCGAGGAGAACCTCGACGTGACCGGGCTGGACGACCCGGTCCGGGCCGTCTTCATCCGGGCTCCCTGGGTCGAGAGCGTCGAGGACGACGTCGAGGTCCTGGCGCGGGTCGGGTCGGGGCCGGCCCTGGGTAGGATCGTGGCCGTCCGCCAAGGCCCCCTGATGGCGACCTCGTTCCATCCCGAGGTCGGCAGCGACGGCCGGGTCCACAAGATGTTCGTTGACCTGGTGCGTTCGGCCTGACGGCGTACCGAATCCAGGGCTGCACCCGAGAAGCCGTACTCGAGACTGATAGAGGGACTCATGTCAGGCCACTCCAAATGGGCGACCACGAAGCACAAGAAGGCCGCCATCGACGCGAAGCGCGGCAAGCTCTTCGCCAAGCTGATCAAGAACATCGAGGTGGCGGCTCGGCAGGGTGGTGGCGACCCCGGGGGCAACCCCACCCTCTACGACGCGATCCAGAAGGCCAAGAAGTCCTCGGTCCCCAACGACAACATCGACCGCGCCGTCAAGCGCGGCTCCGGCGCCGAGGCGGGGGGTGCGGAGTACCAGACCATCATGTACGAGGTCTACGGGCCCCAGGGCGTCGCGCTGCTCGTGGAGTGCCTCACCGACAACCGCAACCGCGCGGCCATGGAGGTGCGCACCGCGGTCACCCGCAACGGGGGCACCATGGCCGACCCCGGCTCGGTCTCCCGGCTCTTCACCCGCAAGGGCGTGGTCATGGTGCCCAAGGGCCAGGAGAGCCGCGAGGTCACCGAGGACGACGTCCTCGAGGCCACGCTCGAGGCCGGGGCGGAGGACGTCAACGACCTCGACGAGACCTTCCGGGTGATCTCCGAGGCCACCGACGTGGTGGCCGTGCGCACGGCGCTGCAGGCCGCCGGCATCGACTACGACTCCGCCGAGGTCGAGTTCGTGCCCAGCATGGAGATCCCGGTGGACGCCGACGCGGCGGCCAAGGTCTTCCGCCTCGTCGAGGCGCTCGAGGACCTCGACGACGTGCAGAACGTCTTCGCCAACTTCGACGTACCCGACGACGTGATGGCCCAGCTCGAGGACTGAGGCACCGCGCCCGGGCCGCCGTCTGCGTGTCGGCGGCGGCCCCCGCCGCGCCACGGGATAGCGTGTCGTGCGAACACACGTTCGGACGAGAGGGTGGCGATGCGTGTCCTGGGGATCGACCCCGGCCTGACCCGGTGCGGCATCGGCATGGTCGAGGGCGAGGTCGGCCGGCCGCTGAGCCTGGTCGACGTCAACGTGCTCCGCACCAGTGCCTCGCTCCCGGTCGCCGAGCGACTGGTCACCATCGAGAAGGGCATCGATGCCTGGCTCGACGAGTACCGGCCGGACGCGGTGGCTGTCGAGCGGGTCTTCGCCCGGTCCGACTCCAGCACGATCATGGGCACCGCACAGGCGAGCGGCATCGCCCTGGTCGCCGCGGCCCGGCGCGGGCTCCCGGTGGCCCTGCACACCCCCAGCGAGGTGAAGGCGGCCGTCTCCGGCAACGGACGGGCCGACAAGGCCCAGGTGGCCGCCATGGTGACCCGGATCCTGCGGCTGGCCGCGCCCCCCAAGCCCGCCGACGCCGCCGACGCGCTCGCCCTGGCCATCACTCACATCTGGCGCGGTGGCGCCCAGTCCCGTCTCGAGGCCGCGGTCGCCGCCCAGGCCGTCGCCGCCCGCCGACCCACCACCAGGAGACCCGCATGATCGCCTTCGTCCGCGGCCGGGTGGCCGCGCTCACCCTCTCCTCGGCGGTGCTGGAGGTGGGAGGGGTGGGCCTGGAGCTGATGTGCACCCCCGCCACCCTGGCGACGCTGCGTCCCGGCCACGAGGCGACCCTGCCCACCAGCATGGTCGTCCGCGAGGACTCCCTGACCCTCTTCGGGTTCAGCGACGACGACGAGAAGGCGTGCTTCGAGCTGGTGCAGACCGCCAGCGGGGTGGGGCCCAAGCTGGCCCAGGCCATCCTGGCGGTGCTGACTCCCGACGTGCTGCGGTCGGCGGTGGCCTCGGAGGACGTCAAGACCCTCACCAAGGTCCCCGGGATCGGTCAGAAGGGCGCCCAGCGCATCATCCTGGAGCTGCGGGACCGGCTGGGCGCACCGGCCGGCGGCCCGCGGGCCGCCGGCGCCGTGCCCGCGGCCGAGGCGTGGCGCGACCAGGTGCAGCAGGGCCTGGTGGGGCTGGGCTGGTCGGCGCGTGAGGCCGACAAGGCGGTCGAGGCCGTCGCCGGGCAGGCCGGGCCGGCCCCTGACGTCGCGGCGCTGCTCAGGGCCGCCCTCCAGACGCTGAGCAGGACCTGAGATGGATCCCGAGGAGTTCCTCTCGCTCAGCGAGGACGCGCACCTGCGCTCGCTGACCGCGGCGGAGGCCGAGGGCGACGAGCGGGCCGTGGAGGCGGCGCTGCGCCCCCGGGCCCTCGACGAGGTGGTGGGGCAGGTCCGGGTCAAGGACCAGCTCGGGCTCGTCCTCGAGGCCGCTCGGCAGCGCGGCCGGGCGCCGGACCACGTGCTGCTCTCCGGCCCGCCCGGGCTGGGCAAGACGACCCTGGCGATGATCATCGCGGCGGAGATGTCGGTGCCTCTGCGGCTGACCAGCGGGCCGGCGATCACCCACGCCGGCGACCTGGCGGCCATCCTCAGCGCGGTCAACGAGGGCGACGTCGTGTTCGTCGACGAGATCCACCGGATGTCGCGCCCGGCCGAGGAGATGCTCTACATGGCCATGGAGGACTTCCGGGTCGACGTGATCATCGGCAAGGGCCCGGGGGCCACCGCCATCCCCCTGGAGATCCCGTCCTTCACCCTGGTCGGCGCCACCACCCGGGCCGGCCTGCTGCCGGGCCCGCTGCGCGACCGGTTCGGCTTCACCGCCCACCTGGAGTACTACGAGCCGGCCGAGCTCGACCAGATCGTGCACCGGTCCGCCGGGCTGCTCGACGTCGACCTGACCGAGGGCGGATCGGCGGAGATCGCCTCGCGCTCGCGCGGCACCCCGCGGATCGCCAACCGGCTGCTGCGCCGGGTCCGCGACTACGCCCAGGTGCGCGCCGACGGCGTGCTGACCCGCGAGGTGGCGCGCGCCGCCCTGGATCTCTACGAGGTGGACGAGCTCGGACTGGACCGGCTGGACCGGGCCGTGCTCGACGTCCTGTGCCGCCGCTTCGGCGGCGGCCCGGTGGGCGTCTCCACCTTGGCGGTGGCGGTGGGGGAGGAGCGCGAGACCGTGGAGGAGGTCGCCGAGCCCTTCCTGGTGCGCAACGGCTTCCTGGCCAGGACGCCCCGGGGTCGCGTCGCCACCGCCGCCGCGTGGCAGCACCTGGGGCTCCCCGTGCCGGCCTCCGCGGGGCCGAGCCTCGACGAGGGTCTCTTCGACGACTAGGACCCACGTAGACTCGCGGGCGCACACCCACCCCCCGTCGAGAGGTCTTTTCGTGGAGTTCCTGCCCCTGGTCGCCATCGCCCTGGTCTTCTGGCTGCTGATCGTGCGGCCTGCCAGCCGACGCCAGAAGGAGGTCGCGAAGCTCCAGGCCGCCCTCGCCCCCGGCGACCGGGTGCTGCTCAGCTCGGGCATCTACGCGGTCGTCCAGGAGACCCAGGACGACCGGATCCGGGCCGAGATCGCCCCCGGTGTGGTCGTCGAGGTGGCCCGCGGTGCCGTGGCCGCGATCCAGCCCGCCCTCGTCGAGGGGCAGGGGCCGGACGACGCCCCGGACGGCCCGGCCACCCCGGGCTCCTGACGTGGAGTCTCCGGCCCTGCTCGAGGCGCGTGCCGCGATGACGCGTCTGGTCGTCGACGTGCCCGACTTCCCCACCCCCGGGGTGGTCTTCAAGGACATCACCCCCCTGCTCGCCGACCACACGGCCTTCGAGCTGGCCGTCGCCGCCCTGGCCGCCGCCGGGCAGGACCGGTCCGGCCGGGTGGTCGTGGACAAGATCGTGGGCATGGAGGCGCGCGGTTTCATCCTCGGCGCCCCGGTCGCGCTGGCCCTGGGGGCCGGCTTCGTGCCGGTGCGCAAGGCGGGCAAGCTGCCGCGCGAGACCCGCGCGGAGTCCTTCGACCTCGAGTACGGCTCGGCCACCCTCGAGATGCACCGTGACGCGGTCGCGCCCGGCGACCGGGTGCTGCTGGTCGACGACGTGCTGGCGACCGGGGGCACCATGGCCGCGGCCCGCCGGCTGGTCGAGGCGTGCGGGGGAGAGGTGGTCGGGATCTCGGTGCTGATGGAGCTGGGATTCCTCGAGGGCCGGGCAGCCTGCGGGGACCTCCCCGTGACCGTGCTGCAGACGGTCTGAGCCGGACTAGACTGACGGTTGTGACCGAGGAGACCGGAACGACCCAGGAGCCCGCCGCTCGCGGTGCCGAGCTTCCCGTCTCCGCCCGCTCGATGCGCGCCCGGCTGGCGCGGATCGGCACCAGGAGCCAGCCGGGGAACCCGGTGCTCGAGCCGCTCTTCCGAGCGGTCCGGGCCAACCACCCCAAGGCCGACCTGGCGCTGCTGGAGCGCGCCTACCTGACGGCCGAGAAGATGCACGGCACCCAGACCCGCAAGAGCGGCGATCCCTACATCACCCACCCGCTCGCCGTCACCACGATCCTGGCCGACATCGGGATGACCGAGCCCACCCTGGTCGCCGCGCTGCTGCACGACACGGTCGAGGACACGCCGTACACCCTGGAGGAGCTGCGCACCGACTTCGGTGACGAGGTCGCCGTGCTCGTCGACGGCGTCACCAAGCTGGACAAGGTCAAGTACGGCGACGCCGCCCAGGCCGAGACCATCCGCAAGATGATCGTGGCGATGTCGCGCGACATCCGGGTGCTGGTGATCAAGCTGGCCGACCGGCTCCACAACATGCGCACGCTGCGATACGTGCCGCAGGCGAGCCAGGAGCGCACCGCCCGCGAGACCCTCGACATCTATGCCCCGCTGGCCCACCGGCTCGGCATGAACACCCTCAAGTGGGAGCTCGAGGACCTCGCCTTCGCGACCCTGCACCCCAAGATCTACGACGAGATCGTGCGGATGGTGGCCGAGCGGGCCCCGTCGCGCGACCAGTTCCTGGCCCAGGTGATCGCCCAGGTCAAGGAGGACCTGAAGAACGCCCGGATCAAGGCCAAGGTCACCGGCCGTCCCAAGCACTACTACTCCATCTACCAGAAGATGATCGTCGGCGGCCGCGAGTTCTCCGACATCTACGACCTGGTCGGCATCCGCATCCTCGTCGAGGAGGACCGCGAGTGCTACTCGGTGCTGGGCGTCCTGCACTCGCGCTGGAACCCGGTCCTGGGGCGCTTCAAGGACTACGTGGCGATGCCCAAGTTCAACATGTACCAGTCGCTGCACACCACGGTGATCGGCCCGGCCGGCAAGCCGGTCGAGGTCCAGATCCGCACCTACGCGATGCACCGGCGTGCCGAGTACGGCGTCGCGGCGCACTGGAAGTACAAGGAGAACTCGCGCGACGGGGTCGACACCGACAAGCGCGGCGACCTCGACGACATGCACTGGCTGCGCCAGCTGATGGACTGGCAGAGCGACGTGGAGGACCCGGGCGAGTTCCTGGAGTCCCTGCGCTTCGAGATCAACCGGGCCGAGGTCTACGTCTTCACCCCCCGGGGCGACGTGATCGCGCTGCCGACCGGGGCGACGCCCATCGACTTCGCCTACGCCGTCCACACCGAGGTCGGGCACCACACCATCGGCGCCCGGGTCAACGGCCGCCTGGTGCCGCTGGAGTCCACCCTGGACAACGGCGACGTGGTCGAGGTCTTCACCTCCAAGGCGCCCACCGCCGCCCCGTCGCTGGACTGGCTCAACTTCGTCAAGTCCCAGCGGGCCCGCTCCAAGATCCGTCAGTGGTTCACCAAGGAGCGGCGCGAGGAGGCCACCGAGCGCGGCAAGGAGCAGATCGCCCGGCTGATGCGCAAGGAGGGGCTGCCCCTCAAGCGGCTGCTGTCGCACGAGTCGCTCACCGAGGCGGCCACCCACTACAAGCTGGGCGACGTCTCCGCCCTCTATGCCGCCGTCGGTGAGGGCAACCTGTCGGCCCAGGCCGTGGTGCGCCGGGTCATCGAGCTGCACGGCGGCGACGACGGCGCCGCCGAGGACCTCGCCGAGGCCGTGACCATCACCGGCCGCCGGAAGCGGCCGGACAAGGTCGTGTCGGTCGGCGACAGCGGCGTGGTCGTCCAGGGGAGCGGCGACGTCTGGGTCAAGCTGGCCAAGTGCTGCACCCCGGTGCCGCCGGACCCGATCCTGGGCTTCGTGACCAAGGGCGGCGGGGTGTCGGTGCACCGCAAGGACTGCACCAACGCCGAGAGCCTGCAGAGCCAGCCGGAGCGGCTGGTCCCGGTCGACTGGGCGCCGACGGCGCACTCGACCTTCCTGGTCAACATCCAGGTCGAGGCCCTGGACCGGGCGCGGCTGCTCTCCGACATCACCATGGCGCTGGCCGACACGCACGTCAACATCCTCAGCGCGACGCTGCAGACCACCCGCGACCGGGTCTCCAAGAGCCGGTTCACCTTCGAGATGGCCGACGCCACCCACCTGGACAGCGTGCTGCGTGCGGTGCGCGGGGTGCCCGGCGTCTTCGACGCCTACCGGGTCACCCAGTAGGCCGACGACTCCCGCTCACCCGGTCACCCGGGAGACGGGAGACCGGGACTCGCCGGGTCACCCGGGCCTCGGGCTCAGCCGGAGAACTCCTCGGCGGCGCGCCGCGCGGCGTCGAGGAACGCCTGCCGGGAGGCGAGGTTCTCCTCCAGCTCGCGCACCTGCTTGTCGCTGCCGGCGGCCCTGGCCTTCTCCAGCTTGGCCTCGAGGTCGTCGATGGCCGTCTGCAGCTTGCCGATCATGTCGTCGGCCCGGGCGGACTTCTCGGGGTCGGACTTGCGCCACTGGTCGTCCTCGACGCCGCGGATCGCCTGCTCCACCTTGCGCATCCGGCCCTCGAGGTCCTTGATCCGCTCGCGGGGGACCTTGCCGGCCTCGTCCCACCGGTCGGCCAGCGCCCGGAAGGCGGCCTTGGCGGCGTCCAGGTCGGTCACGGGCAGCAGCGCCTCGGCCTCGACCAGCAGCGCCTCCTTGACCTCGGCGTTCTTGGCGAACTCGGCGTCCGTGGCGGCGTTGGCCGCGTCACGGTTGCCGAAGAAGGTGTCCTGGGCGCCACGGAAGCGCTTCCAGAGCTTGTCGTCGACCTCGCGGGGCGCCGGTCCGGCGGCCTTCCAGTCGCGCATCAGGTCGCGGAAACGGCCCGAGGTGGGGCCCCAGTCGGTGGAGTCCGCGAGTGCCTCGGCCTCCTTGACCAGGCGCTCCTTGACCACGCGCGCCGCGTCGCGCTTCTCGTGCTGCTCGGCGAAGTGGCTCTTGCGGTGCCGGGTGTAGGTGGTGCGGGCCGAGGAGAAGCGGCGCCACAGGGTGTCGTCGGTGGCCTTGTCGAGGCGGGGGAGCGCCTTCCACTCCTCCAGCAGGTCACGGAGCCGGTTGGCGCCGTTGCGCCAGTCGCTGCTCTGGGCGAGCTTCTCGGCCTCGTCGACGATCTGCTCCTTGCGGGCCTTGGACTCCGCGGTGCGCTGGGCCTTCTCGGCCTTGCGCGCCTCCCGCTGGGCGGCGATGACCGGGCCGAGTGCGTCCAGCTTGGCCGCGAGCGAGTCGAGGTCGCCCACCGCGTTGGCCTCGACGACCTGGGCCCGCACCGTCTTGACGGCGGTGGTGGCCTCCTCCGGTGAGACCTTGCCGGCGGCGATCCGCTGCGCCAGCAGTCCCACCTCGAACTCGAGCGCCGCGTAGCGTTCGGTGAAGAACGCCAGGGCCTCCTCCGGGGTGCCGGCAGGGTAGGACCCCACCGCCCGTTCCCCTGCGGTGGTCGTGACGTAGACGGTGCCGTCCTCGGCCACCCGGCCCCACTCGGACTGCTTGCTCGCGCTCATGGGCGCCCATGCTAGTCAATGATCGGCTGGTCCTCGGTAGGCTGCTGACCGACAACCTCTCCTGAGTCGATCGAAGGTCCATCACCGTGTTCATCGCCGGCTTCCCCGCAGGCCCCTGGGGAACCAACTGCTACGTCGTCTCCACCGGTCCCGGCAACGAGTGCGTGGTGATCGATCCTGGCAAGGACGCGGCCGCCGGCGTCGACCAGGTCGTCCGCGAGAACCGCCTCAAGCCGGTGGCCGTGCTGGTGACCCACGGGCACGTCGACCACATGTGGTGCGTGGCCCCGGTGGCCGGCAGCTACGACGCCACCGCCTGGATCCACCCCCGCGACCGTCACCTGCTCGCCGACCCGATGGCCGGGATGTCGCGGGAAACCACCCAGATGCTCCTCGGCGGGAAGTACGAGTGGGCCGAGCCCGACGACGTCCGCGAGCTCAGCGACCGGCAGACCCTCGAGATCGCCGGCCTGAGCTTCCTGGTCGACCACACGCCGGGTCACACCGAGGGGTCGGTGACCTTCCGTACGCCGTACGGCGTGTCGGCCGGACAGCCGGACGTCTCCGAGGTGATGTTCTCCGGGGACCTGCTCTTCGCCGGGTCCATCGGCCGCACCGACCTGCCCGGGGGCGACCACCCCACGATGCTGCGCAGCCTCACCGACAAGGTGCTGCCGCTGGCCGACGACATCCTGGTGCTGCCGGGTCACGGTGAGCAGACCTCCATCGGCCGTGAGCGGGCGACCAACCCCTACCTGCGCGAGCTGCTCGACCAGGGCTCCTCGGCGCCCGTCACCCGGGGGCTGTGAGATGGCGCGGATCGCCCCGCTCAGCGGGTTCCCCGAGCTGCTCCCCGCCCAGCGGGTCGTCGAGCGCGACGTGATCGCCTCGCTGTCGCACACCTTCGAGCTCCACGGCTTCGCCAACATCGAGACCCGCGTCGTCGAGCCGCTGGACAGGCTGGCCAAGGGCGGCGAGATCGACAAGGAGATCTACGTCCTGCGGCGGCTCCAGGCCGACGACACGGCCGACGACACGGGTCTGGGCATGCACTTCGACCTCACGGTGCCGTTCGCCCGCTACGTCCTCGAGCACGCCGGTCACCTGGAGTTCCCGTTCCGCCGCTTCCAGATCCAGCCGGCCTGGCGCGGCGAGCGCCCGCAGGAGGGTCGCTACCGCCAGTTCACCCAGGCCGACGTCGACATCGTCGGCAAGGACACGCTGCCCTTCCACCACGACGTCGAGGTCATGTCGGTCATGGTCGACGCGCTGGACCGCCTGCCGGTGCCGCCGGTCTCGTTCCAGTTCAACAACCGCAAGCTGATCCAGGGCTTCTACCGCGGCCTCGGCCTCGAGGACGTGACCGGGGCGATCAGGATCATCGACAAGCTCGACAAGCTGCCGGCCGAGGAGGTGGCCCGCCTGCTGGTCGAGCAGGCCGGAGCCACCCCCGAGCAGGCGGCGCAGTGTCTGGAGCTGGCCACGATCCGGGTCCCCGACACCTCGTTCGTGGAGCGGGTGCGGGCGCTGGGCGTCACCGACGACCTGCTCGAGGAGGGGCTGGCCGAGCTCGCCGCCGTGGTGGAGGGCTGCGCCGCGATCGACGCTCCGTCGGTCACGGTCGAGGCGAACCTGCGCATCGCCCGTGGGCTGGACTACTACACCGGCACCGTGGTCGAGATCTTCATGACCGGCTACGAGCGTCTCAAGTCGGTCGGCGGCGGTGGGCGCTACGACGCCCTGGCCAGCGACGGCAAGACGACCTACCCCGGCGTGGGCGTCTCCTTCGGCGTCTCCCGCAGCGTGCTGCCGCTGATCGCGGACGGCGTGCTGGCGGGCTCCCGGCCGGTGCCGAGCGCCGTCCTGGTGGCGGTCGTCGACGAGGAGACCCGGGGCCGCTCCACCGAGGTGGCCGCGTCGCTGCGACGCTGCGGCGTACCCTGCGAGGTCGCGCCGGCGGCCCAGAAGTTCGGCAAGCAGATCCGCTTCGCCGAGCGCCGCGGCATCCCCTGGGTCTGGTTCCCCGGGGAGGACGGCGCGCACACTGTCAAGGACATCCGTACCGGGGAGCAGGTGGCCGCGGACCCGGCCGTCTGGACCCCGCCCGTCGAGGACCTGCGACCGCGGGTCCTGACCACCACCCCCGAGGAGACCACCCCGTGATCCGCACCCATGACGCCGGCACCCTGCGACCCGAGCACGTCGGCGAGACCGTGACCCTCGCCGGCTGGGTGGCGCGGCGCCGCGACCACGGCGGCGTCGCCTTCCTCGACCTGCGCGACGCCAGCGGGGTGGTCCAGGTCGTGGTCCGCGACGAGGCGGTGGCACACAGCCTGCGCAACGAGTACTGCCTCAAGGTGACCGGCGAGGTCGGCACCCGTCCCGAGGGCAACGCCAACGCCGCGATCCCCACCGGGGAGATCGAGGTCGTCGCGCTGCCCGGGACCGAGGGGGTGGAGGTGCTCTCCGCCTCGGCCCCGCTCCCGTTCCCGATCGACGACGCCGCCTCGCACAAGGGCGGCGACGTGGGGGAGGAGGTGCGCCTCAAGCACCGCTACCTCGACCTGCGCCGCTCCGGCCCGGCCGCCGCCATCCGGCTGCGCAGCCGGATCAACCGGGCCGCCCGTGCGGTCCTCGACGCCCACGACTTCGTCGAGGTCGAGACCCCCACCCTGACCCGGTCCACGCCCGAGGGCGCCCGTGACTTCCTGGTGCCGGCCCGGCTCGCCCCCGGCAGCTGGTACGCGCTGCCCCAGAGCCCGCAGCTGTTCAAGCAGCTGCTGATGGTCGGCGGGCTCGAGCGCTACTACCAGATCGCCCGGTGCTACCGCGACGAGGACTTCCGCGCCGACCGCCAGCCGGAGTTCACCCAGCTCGACATCGAGATGAGCTTCGTGGACCAGGAGGACGTCATCACGCTGATGGAGGACGTCCTCGAGGCCATGTGGGCCGAGGCCGGTCACACCATCAGCCGGCCGATCCCGCGGATGACCTACGAGGATGCCATGCGCCGGTTCGGCTCCGACAAGCCCGACCTGCGGATGGGCCTGGAGCTGGTGGAGTGCACCGAGTTCTTCGCCGACACCACCTTCCGGGTCTTCCAGGCGCCGTACGTCGGCGCCGTGGTGATGCCGGGCGGGGCTTCGCAGCCCCGCAAGAAGCTGGACGCCTGGCAGGAGTGGGCCAAGCAGCGCGGCGCCAAGGGGCTGGCCTACGTGCTGGTCCAGGAGGACGGCTCGCTCACCGGCCCGGTCGCCAAGAACCTCTCGGAGACCGAGGCGGCCGGGCTGGCCGCGCACGTGGGTGCCTCGCCCGGCGACTGCATCTTCTTCGCCGCCGGGGCCGCCAAGCCGAGCCGGGCGCTGCTCGGCGCGGCGCGGCTGGAGATCGGCCGTCGCGGCGGCTTGATCGACGAGTCGCGCTTCGCCTTCACCTGGGTCGTCGACGCGCCCCTCTTCGAGCCCGCCTCCGACGCCGTGGCCAGCGGCGACGTGGCTGTCGGGGCCGGGGCCTGGACCGCGGTGCACCACGCGTTCACCAGCCCCAAGCCGGAGTTCCTCGACACCTTCGACACCGACCCCGGTTCCGCGCTCGCCTATGCCTACGACATCGTCTGCAACGGCAGCGAGCTCGGCGGCGGCTCCATCCGTATCCACCGCGAGGACGTGCAGAAGCGGGTCTTCGCGGTGATGGGGATCGGCGAGGAGGAGGCGCAGGAGAAGTTCGGCTTCCTGCTCGACGCCTTGAAGTACGGCGCGCCGCCGCACGGCGGCATCGCCGTCGGCATGGACCGGATCGCGGCGATCCTGGCGGGGACCGACTCGATCCGCGACGTCATCGCCTTCCCCAAGTCGGGTGGCGGCTACGACCCGCTGACCGCCGCTCCGGCGCCGATCTCGCCCGAGCAGCGGGCGGAGGCCGGCGTGGACGCGGTGCCGGACGACGAGAGCTCCTCGGAGTCTCCGCAGGAGTGACGCCGGGGGGTCACCTGGGTGAGACCCGATCGTTATCGCCGGGTGATCCCACGTGACCCAGCGGTCGCCTAGAGTCCCAGACGCGCCGTCGTGCCAGGCGCAACTGCTCCTCGGCACGCTCTGGTGGGTGAAAGGCGTGACAGCATGAAGCGGAACAGGTCTCTCGGTCTGATCGCCTGCGCCGCCGTGCTGCTGATCGCCCCGGCCTGCTCCGGGGACGACGCCTCCGACCCCCGCGGGTCGGGGGACGACGCCGCCACGGCCGTCACCCGCGACGCCGAGCGCCAGGGGCCGGCCCCCGACGTCGACGGCGCCACCCCGGGGGGCACCCTGACCGTCCACGTCCCCGAGGTCGAGGGCCCCACCACCCTGGACGCCACCGCCGGCTGGCAGGGGAGCGGCCGGGCGATCCAGCAGGCCCTCACCCACCGGTCGTTGACCCAGTACGCCCGCGGCGAGGACGGTCGCCCGATCCTGGTGCCGGACCTCGCGGTCGACCTCGGCCAGCCCAACGACGACTTCACGGAGTGGCGGTTCACCATCCGCGACGACGCGACCTGGGAGGACGGCAAGCTCATCACCCCCCGCGAGGTCGCCTTCGGGATCAAGCGGTCGCTGGACACCAAGGCGTTCCCGCTGGGGCCGGGCGCGGAGTACTCGAAGCGCTACTTCGCCGGCGCCGACGACTACGCCGGGCCGTACGCGAAGCAGGCCGGCAAGTTCGACGGGGTCACCGTGGAGGGCTCCGACGTGGTGATCCGCATGTCCGAGCCCTTCCCCGACATGGACCACTGGGGCGCCTTCATGGCGATGGGTCCGGCGCCCGAGGGAAAGGCCTCCAAGCCCCCCGCCTACGGGCAGGACCCCCTCTCCAACGGCCCCTACAAGGTCGAGACCTTCAAGCCCGGCCGGGAGCTGGTGCTGGTCCGCAACGAGCAGTGGAACCCGGCCAGCGACCCGGCGCGTCACCAGTACGTCGACAAGTGGGTCTTCCGGTTCGGCCAGGACCAGCCGCAGGTCGACGAGGTCATGCTCTCGGGCAGCCCGGAGTCCCAGACGGCGCTCTCCACCTCGCTGGGCCAGGAGAACTACGAGCAGGCCGTGCTGGAGCTGGAGGACCGCCTGGTCCACCAGTCCTCGCCCTGCGTCACCACCCTGACCCCCGACTACACCAAGATCACCGAGCCCGAGGTGCGCCGGGCGCTCGCCTACGCCTACCCCTACGAGGACGCCTGGCTGGCCGCGGGCGAGGTGCCGGGCGCGACCCGGGTGCACGCCGCCTCCGTCCTGCCCCGCTGGACGGCCGGCCGGCGCGACCCCGGCCCCGACGACGCCTCCGTGCGGACCGACCCCGAGCGCGCCAAGGAGCTGCTGGCCGAGGCGGGCTACCAGCCGGGCGACTACGAGATCACGATGATCTACTACACCGTCGACCCCCTGGCCCGGGCCGTGCAGGACGAGGTCACCCGCGGACTCGAGGCGGGCGGGTTCTCGGTGCGCGCGATCCCGGTCCGGGAGTCGCCCTACAACGTGTGGTCCGAGCCCGGCAGCCGCCTCGACAAGCGCCTCAACGTGCGCGGCGTCAGCCTCTGCGCCGACTGGCCCACCGGCTCCGCGCTGTTGCGCCCGCTGCTGGCCTCCGGCTCCGACTACAACACGGCGCGCTTCGAGGAGGCCTCCGTCGACCGCGAGATGGCCCGGATCGCCACCCTCCCGCTCGACGAGCAGGACGCGGCCTGGGGCGAGCTCGACGAGCGGGTGCGCGAGGAGTTCTTCCCCCTGGTCCCCGTCGACCACCGCAACGAGCTCTTCGTCTTCGGGGAGAAGGTCGGGAACCCCACCGGGGACGCCTCCATCGGCGCCCCCAACTACAAGGACCTCTTCGTCGCCAGGTGAGGCACCGGCCTCCCGGCCGGCCACCTAGGCTGGGGTCCGTGGCCGCGCCGTCGTCCGAGCCAGGACTCTTCGACACCCCCGACCCCGGAGCCGGGTCGCTGGGGGCCAACACCCACGCCTCGGCGCCCCTGGCCGTGCGGATGCGGCCCCGCACCCTGGACGAGCTGGTGGGGCAGGACCAGCTCCGCGCCCCCGGCTCGCCGTTGCGCCGCCTGGTCGAGGGCGACCAGTCGATGTCGCTGCTGCTGTGGGGGCCGCCCGGGACGGGCAAGACCACGATCGCCGGCATCGTGAGCCTGCAGACCGACCGGCGCTTCGTGGAGGTCTCCGCGGTCTCGGCGGGGGTCAAGGAGGTCCGGGCGGCGATCGACGCGGCGCGCGCCGAGCTCTCCCGTGGCGGGCGGGAGACGGTGCTCTTCGTCGACGAGGTGCACCGGTTCTCCAAGGCCCAGCAGGACGCCCTGCTGCCGGGGGTGGAGAACCGCTGGGTGACCCTGGTGGCGGCGACCACCGAGAACCCCTTCTTCTCCGTCATCTCCCCGCTGCTCTCGCGGAGCCTGCTGCTGCGGCTGGAGTCCCTCAGCGACGAGGGCGTCGGCCAGGTCATCGACCAGGCGCTGGAGGACGAGCGCGGCCTGGCGGGGGAGTTCGAGCTCGCGGACGACGCCCGCCGGCACCTGGTGCGCCTGGCCGGGGGCGACGCGCGGCGAGCCCTGACCTACCTGGAGGCGGCCGCGGGTGCCGCCGCGTCGGTGGGCGGGCCAGGTGCGCGGCTGATCGACCTGGAGCTGGCCGAGACCGCGGTCGACCGGGCGGCGGTGCGCTACGACCGCCAGGGCGACCAGCACTACGACGTCACCTCGGCGTTCATCAAGTCCGTCCGCGGCTCCGACGTCGACGCAGCCCTGCACTACCTCGCGCGGATGGTCGAGGCCGGGGAGGACCCCCGCTTCATCGCCCGGCGCCTGGTGATCCTGGCCAGCGAGGACATCGGCCTGGCCGACCCGACCGCCCTGACCACCGCGGTGGCCGCGGCCCAGGCGGTCCAGCTCATCGGGATGCCCGAGGCCCGGCTCAACCTCGCCCAGGCCACCATCGCGCTCACCATCGCCCCGAAGTCCAACGCGGTGATCAAGGCGATCGACGCCGCCAGCGCGGACGTGCGCGCCGGCAAGATCGGCCCGGTGCCCCCGCACCTGCGCGACGCCCACTACGGGGGCGCCAAGAAGCTCGGGCACGGCGGGGGCTACGTCTACCCCCACGACGAGACGTACGGCGTCGCCGCGCAGCAGTACGCACCCGACGTGGTGCTCGACGCCAAGTACTACCGACCCACCAGCCTCGGGGCCGAGTCCGCGGTCAAGGAGCGCTGGCAGCGGATCCGCAGCCTCGTCCGTGGTGGGCGGGGCGGCAGGTAGGGTTCCCCTCTGTGAACCAGCCCACGACCCTCGCGCTGACCGGTGCCGCCGCGCTGGTGGTGCTGGTGCTCGCTCTCGCGGTCGTCCTGCTCCGCACCCGCCGGCACACCGCCGCCGCGCTGGACCGGGCAGCCGGCGAGCAGGCCGCCCTGCTGTCCCGCCTCGAGGAGCTCGAGCGGGCCGGTGCCGCCGCTCCGGCCGCCCGGACCACCGCCGAGTTCGTGATCACCGACGTGGGCGCCGAGGCCGTGCCCACCCCGGCCCCCGCCGGGCGGATCGAGGGGCGCCTCTTCGCCGACCTGGTGGTCCGCGAGTCGGTGGTGAAGGCCGCCTCATGGGCGCACGGCGTGCGCCACGTGCTCTCCTGGGAGGTGCGTGAGCGGCTCCGGGCCGAGATGAGCCGCGAGGTCAGGCGCTCGGCGCGTCAGCGCCGCGCCGACGTCAAGGAGGCGCTGCGCCAGTACTACGCGCGCGAGCGGGGTGACGCGGCATGAGCCGCGGCCTGTGGTTCGTCGCCGGCGCGGGCGCCGGCGTCTACGCCGTCTCGCGGGCACGCCGTGCGCTCGACAGCGTGAGCGCCGAAGGGCTCCGCAACCGGTGGCACGGTCTCACCCACGCCGCCCGGGTGGCGGGGGAGGAGCTCCACTCCGCCCGCGCCGACCGGGAGGCCGAGCTGCGGGAGCGGCTGGGCCTCGCCCCGCCCGTGGGGCCCCGGCTGGCCGCGCCGGGCCCTCCCGCGCCGGTGCTGGCCACCGGCCGCCCCGACCCCCTGACCCCCGTACCGGCGGAGCACCAGCTCCGGCCGGCCGACGACACGAGAGACGACACCTGATGGAGACCGCCGAGATCCGCCGCCGCTTCCTCGCGCACTTCGAGCGCGACGCGACCGTCGGGCCGCACACCGTGGTGCCGTCGGCCTCGCTGCTGCTCGACGACCCCAACCTGCTCTTCGTCAACGCCGGGATGGTCCCCTTCAAGCCGTTCTTCCTCGGCCAGGAGACCCCGCCCTACCAGCGGGCGACCAGCGTGCAGAAGTGCGTGCGCACCCCCGACATCGAGGACGTCGGCAAGACCACCCGCCACGGCACCTTCTTCGAGATGTGCGGCAACTTCTCCTTCGGTGACTACTTCAAGGAAGGCGCCATCCGCCTCGCCTGGGACCTGATCACCAAGCCGGTCGCCGACGGCGGCTTCGGGTTGGAGGAGTCGCGGCTCTACCCCTCGGTGCTGGCCGGCGACGACGAGGCCGTGGCCCTGTGGACCAAGGTCACCGGCCTGCCCGAGCACCGGATCATCAAGCTCGGCCCGCGGGAGAACTACTGGTCCATGGGCGTCCCCGGTCCGGGCGGCCCGTGCTCGGAGATCCTCTACGACCGGGGCCCGGAGTTCGGCCCCGACTTCGACTCCGCCACCCTGGGGCCGGACATGCCGCTGGCCCTGGAGGACCGGCTGCTGGAGATCTGGAACCTGGTCTTCATGCAGGACGAGCTCTCCGCCGTGCGCTCCAAGAGCGACTTCGACATCGCCGGTTCGCTGCCGATGAAGAACATCGACACCGGCATGGGCCTGGAGCGGGTGGCCTTCCTGCTCCAGGGCAAGCAGAACATGTACGAGATCGACGTGATGTTCCCGGTGATCGAGAAGGCGATGGAGCTCACCGGGCGCCGCTACGGCGCCGACCCCGACGACGACGTCCGGTTCCGGGTGGTCGCCGACCACGTGCGCTCCTCGATGATGCTGATCAGCGACGGGGTCACCCCGGGCAACGAGGGCCGCGGCTACGTGCTGCGCCGGTTGCTGCGCCGCGCCGTGCGCTCGATGCGGCTCCTGGGCTACGAGGACCGGGCGCTCCCGGAGCTGATGCCGGTCTCGCGCGACCGGATGGCGGAGACCTACCGCGAGCTCCACGACGACTGGGAGCGCATCTCGCGGGTCGCGTACGCGGAGGAGGACGCCTTCCGCAAGACGCTCCGCTCCGGCACCCAGATCTTCGACCTGGCGGCCACCGAGGTGAAGTCCTCCGGGGGTCGGGTCCTCTCCGGCGACCAGGCGTTCTCGCTGCACGACACCTACGGCTTCCCCATCGACCTGACCCTCGAGATGGCCGCCGAGCAGGGGCTCCAGGTCGACGAGGAGGGCTTCCGCAATCTGATGGCCGAGCAGCGTGCCCGGGCCAAGGCGGATGCCCGCGCCAAGCGGGGCCAGCACGCCGACACGGCCGCCTACCGCGCCGTCCTGGACGCCCACGGCCCGACCGAGTGGCTGGCCTACGAGACGCTCGAGACCGAGTCGCGGCCGCTGGCCGTGCTGCGCGAGGGCCGGCCCGTCCCGGCGCTCGCGCAGGGTGAGGTGGGCGAGCTGGTCCTGGACCGCACCCCCTTCTACGCCGAGTCCGGCGGCCAGGCGGCCGACGCGGGCCGGATCGAGCTCGACGGCGGGGTGCTGGAGGTGCTCGACGTGCAGCGCCCCGTGCGGGGCCTGGTCGTGCACCAGGTCAGGGTCCTGGAGGGGGAGCTGCCCTCGGACGCCGCGCTGCTGCACGCCAAGGTCGACCCGGAGTGGCGCACCGGTGCGCGGCAGGCCCACTCGGGCACCCACGTGGTGCACGCGGCGCTGCGCGAGGTGCTCGGCCCCACGGCGCTGCAGTCGGGCTCCTACAACCGCCCCGGCTACCTGCGGCTCGACTTCGGCTGGACCGCGGGCCTCTCGCCCGAGCAGGTCCACGACATCGAGACGGTCTCCAACCAGGCCCTGCGTGCCGACCTCCCGGTGGGCTGGCAGTACATGACCCTGGCCGAGGCCAAGGAGTGGGGCGCGATCGCGCTCTTCGGGGAGACCTACGACGACCAGCAGGTGCGCGTGGTCGAGATCGGCGGTCCCTGGTCGCGCGAGCTCTGCGGCGGTACGCACGTCGACCACAGCTCCCAGATCGGCACGGTGGTGATCACCGGCGAGTCGTCGGTCGGCTCGGGCAACCGGCGGATCGAGGCGTTCACCGGCGTGGAGGGCTTCGCCTACCTGGCCCGCGAGCGCGACGTGGTCGGCGAGTTGACGACCCTGCTCAAGGCGCAGCCGGACGACGTGGTCGGCCGGGTGCGTGACCTGGTCGAGCGGCTGCGCTCCACCGAGAAGGAGCTGGAGCGCGCCCGCCTGTCCCAGCTGCTCGCCGGCGGCGCCGCGCTCGCCGAGGGTGCCCAGGACGTGGCCGGGGTGGCCGTGGTCGCGGGCCGGCTCGACGGTGCGGCCGGCGGCGACGTCCGCACGCTCGCGGTCGACGTGCGCGCCCGACTGGCCGCGGACCGGCCGGGCGTGGTGGTGCTGCTCGGCGCCGCGGACGGCAAGGTCTCCGTGGTCGCGGCGACCAACGAGGCCGCCCGGGAGCGCGGTCTCTCCGCCCACGAGCTGGTCCGGGTGCTCGGCCCGCACGTCGGGGGCCGCGGCGGTGGCAAGGCGGACCTCGCCCAGGGCGGCGGGACCGAGGTCGCCGGGGTCGACGCGGCGGTGGCCGCCGTTCCGGCCGAGGTGGCGCGAGTCGTCGGCGGGAGCTGAGGTGCGTCACGGAGTGCGCCTCGGCATCGACCCGGGGGACGCCCGTATCGGGGTCGCCAGGAGCGACCCCTCCGGGTTTCTGGCCACTCCGGTCGAGACCGTGCCCCGGGGCCGCGGCGACCTGCGCAGGCTCGCCCGCATCCTGGCGGAGGAGGGGGCCGTGGAGGTCGTGGTGGGGCTGCCCCGCTCGCTCTCCGGTGCCGAGGGACCCGCGGCCGCCAAGGCCCGCGAGTTCGCCCGGACCCTCGCTCGCCGGGTGGCGCCGGTCCCCGTGAGACTCTGTGACGAGCGCCTGACCACGGTCAGCGCCGAGTCGATGCTGCGCGAGCGCGGCAGCAAGGGCAGCAAGCGTCGTGCGGTGGTCGACCAGGTCGCCGCCGTCGTGATCCTGCAACACGCGCTGGACACGGAGCGAAGCACCGGAACAGCTCCCGGAGAGATCGTCGAGGTCAACGATGAGTGAGCACGAGGACACGCTGGTGCAGTTCGCGCGCGAGGAGGGCGGCTACACGGCCGGCGGCGCGCGGAAGAAGAAGCGCAGCCCGGTCGGCTGCCTCGCCGTGCTGGCGGTGCTCGCGGTCGTCGTCGGAGGTCTCTACCTGGCCGTCGACAAGGGGGTGCAGTTCGTCTCCGAGCAGTTCGGGTCGGTGGAGGACTACCCGGGCCCCGGCGAGGGCGCGGTGATGTTCGAGGTGGAGCCGGGCGACGTGGTGGCCGAGATCGGGCGCAACCTCAAGGACGCCGGTGTCGTGGCCTCGGTGCAGGCCTTCATCGACGCGGCGGCCGCCAACCCCGACTCCAACCGGATCCAGCCGGGCTCCTACGAGCTGGCCGAGGAGATGCGGGCGGCCGACGCGCTCGACCTGCTCGTCGACCCCGCCAACCAGGTGAAGTCGACCGTGACGGTGCCCGAGGGGCTGCGGGTCGTGGACATCGTCGACATCCTGGTGGAGCAGACGCCGTTCAACCGCAAACGCTACGAGAAGGCGCTGGCCGACCCCGCGGCGCTGGGCCTGCCCGACTACGCCGGCGGCAACCCGGAGGGCTACCTCTTCCCGGCCACCTACGAGATCGGCCCCAAGGACAAGCCCGCCGACATCCTGGCCAAGATGGTGGCCCGGTGGCGCCAGGCCGCCGACGAGGCCGGGCTGGAGGAGCGTGCCGCCGAGCTGGGCAAGACGCCCGCCGAGCTGATGATCATCGCCTCGCTGGTGGAGGCCGAGGGCCGCGGCGACGACATGCCCAAGGTGGCCCGGGTGATCTACAACCGGCTCGACGGCCCCGGGGACAAGGGCGGCACCAACGGCCTGCTCCAGGTCGACGCGGCCAACGCCTACGGCATCGGCAAGTCCGGGACCACGGCGCTGTCCACCGAGGAGCTCGCCGTGGACACGCCGTACAACACCCGGCTCTACCCCGGCCTCCCGCCCACCCCGATCGAGGCCCCGGGCGACGACGCCATCGAGGCGGCGGCGAACCCGGCCGAGGGCCCCTGGTACTACTACGTCACCGTCGACCTGCGCACCGGCGAGACGAAGTTCACCGACTCCTACGACGAGTTCCTGGAGTTCAAGGACGAGTACCTCGCCTACTGCGAGACCTCGGACGCGTGCTGAGGCGATGACGTCGTCCTCGCGCAGGTGCGGCGTCCTGGGGGACCCGATCGCGCACTCGCTCTCCCCGGTCCTGCACCGGGCGGGGTACGCCGTGACCGGCCTCGACTGGAGCTACGACGCCCACCGGGTGCCGGCGGGGGGCCTGCGTGGGTTCGTCGCCGGCCTGGACGAGAGCTGGCGCGGCCTGTCGGTGACCATGCCGCTCAAGGTCGAGGCGCATGAGCGCGCCGACCGGCTGACGCCGCTCGCCCGCCTCTCCGGGGTGGTCAACACCCTGGTGCTCGACGGCGAGGTGGTCGGCGACAACACCGACCTGCCGGGCGCGGTCGCCGCGGTGCGCGAGCGGACGACGGCCGACCCCGCGACCGCGGTGGTGCTGGGCGCCGGCGCGACCGCAGCCTCGGTCGGCCTCGCGCTGGCCGAGCTGGGGGTGGAGCGGCTGCGGCTCGCCGCGCGGAGCCCGGAGCGCGCCGCCGCCTGCGTCGAGGCGATCCGGCGCCACCCCCGCGCCCCCCGGGTCGAGGTCGTGCCCCTGGAGGCGGGGGCGCTCGCGGCCGCGGCCGGCGCGAGCGGGCGGCCGGACATCGTCGTCTCGACGATCCCGGCCACCGCCCAGGGGCCGGAGCTCGTCGAGGCCCTGGCGGGCGTGCCGTGCGTCTTCGACGTGCTCTACGACCCGTGGCCGACCCCCCTGGCCCACGCCGCCGAGGGGGTCGTCGTCTCCGGCCTGGACCTGCTGGTGCACCAGGCCGCCCTCCAGTTCGCGGCGTTCACCGGGCGCGAGGCGCCGCTGGCGGCCATGCGCGAGGCGGGGGAGCGGGCCCTCGCGGCACGAGCGGCCTCCCCTCGGAGCGCGACGTGATCGGGCCGGCCCTGGTGGGGCTCGGCCTCTCCGGGCTGGGCGGCGCGCTGGTGCCCGCCCTGGTCGCGCGCATCCCCGAGCCCGGACCCGAGCCCGGACCTGACGCCCGACCCGGAGCCGAGCCCGAGCCCGAGCTCAAGGAGCTCTACGCCGACATCGCCGCGTCGCGGGGGCTGGGCCCGCGCTGCGCGGTGGCCGCCGGCGTCGCCGGCGCCGCGGTGGGGGCGGGGGTGGGCTGGAGCTGGGCCCTGCTCTTCCTGCTGCCCCTGGTCCCGGTGCTGGTCGCCCTCTCCGTGGTCGACTGGCGCACCCGCCTGCTGCCCACCTGGGTGATCGCCCGCACCTACGTGCTGCTCCTCGTCGGCGTCGCGCTGGCCGCCCTGCTCTCCGCCGAGCCCGGTGACCTGGTCCGCGCCGGGTGCGGATGGCTCGTCGCCGGTGCCTCCTACTTCGTGCTGTGGTTCGTCCACCCCCGGGGGCTGGGCTACGGCGACGTCCGGCTCTCCGGCGTCCTGGGCCTGGCGCTCGGCTACCTGGGCTGGGGGGAGCTGCTCGCCGGCCTCTATGCGGGGTTCCTGCTCGGGGGCGTGGGCGGTGGGCTGCTGACCCTGCTCGGCGTCACCGAGCGCAAGAGCCTGCCCTTCGGCCCCTTCATGGTGCTGGGCGCCCTGGTGGGCGTGCTGAGCGGGCCCTGGGTCTGGTCGTATCTCGTGGGACGCTGGGCCTGATCGGTCGCCGAGGGGCCCGTGAAAGACTGCGCCCATGTTGCGATGGCTCACGGCGGGCGAGTCCCACGGACCGGCCCTGGTCGCGATCCTGGAGGGCCTCCCGGCCCATGTCCAGGTGACGACCGACGACATCTCCGACTCCCTCGCCCGGCGTCGCCTCGGCTACGGCCGCGGTGCCCGGATGAAGTTCGAGCAGGACGCGGTGCGCATCCTGGGCGGGGTCCGGCACGGACTCACCCAGGGCGGGCCGGTGGCCATCGAGGTGGGCAACAGCGAGTGGCCCAAGTGGGAGCAGGTGATGTCGGCCGACCCGGTCGACCCCGACGAGCTCGCGACGATGGCCCGCAACGCGCCGCTGACCCGTCCCCGGCCCGGCCACGCCGACCTGGCCGGCATGCAGAAGTACGACTTCGACGAGGCGCGTCCGGTGCTGGAGCGGGCCTCCGCCCGCGAGACCGCCGCCCGGGTGGCCCTGGGCCGGGTGGCCACGAACTTCCTGCGCCAGGCCCTCGACGTCGACGTGGTCTCCCACGTGGTCGAGCTCGGCGGCGTGCCCGCGCCCTCGGGCCTGCTGCCGGGGCCCGGCGACGTCGCGCGCCTCGACGAGGACCCGGTCCGGTGCCTGGACCCCGAGGCGTCCGCGGCGATGGTCGCGGCCATCGACCAGGCCCACAAGGACGGTGACACCCTCGGCGGCGTCGTCGAGGTCGTCGTCCACGGCCTGCCGCCGGGCCTGGGCTCCCACGTCCACTGGGACCGCCGGCTCGACAGCCGGCTGGCCGGCGCCCTGATGGGCATCCAGGCGATCAAGGGCGTCGAGGTGGGCGACGGCTTCGAGCTGGCCGCCACCCCCGGGTCCCTGGCCCACGACGAGATCGTGCCCACCCCCGACGGGCTGCGGCGCACCTCCGGGCGCGCCGGCGGCACCGAGGGCGGCATGACCACCGGTGAGGTGCTCCGGGTCCGGGCCGCGATGAAGCCGATCGCGACCGTGCCCCGCGCACTGCGCACGGTCGACGTCTCGACCGGCGAGGAGGCGGTGGCCCACCACCAGCGCTCCGACGTCTGCGCCGTGCCGGCCGCCGGCATCGTGGCCGAGGCGATGGTGGCGCTCGTCCTCGCCGACGCGGCCCTCGAGAAGTTCGGTGGCGACTCCGTCGCCGAGACCCGGCGCAACGCCCGGGCCTACCTCGACACGCTGCGGTTCCGGTGACCGGCGCGACCGAGCCCGCCCGGGAGGCCGTCGACGGGCCGCGGGTCGTCCTGGTCGGGCCGATGGGTGCGGGCAAGTCCACGGTGGCGCGGCTCCTGGCCGACGCCTGGCAGCTGCCCGTGCGCGACACCGACGACGACGTCGAGCGCGCCGAGGGCCGGTCGATCTCGGACATCTTCGTCGACTCCGGCGAGGAGCACTTCCGCCGGCTCGAGGCCGCCGCGGTGGCCCGTGCGCTCGTCGAGCACACCGGCGTGCTGGCGCTGGGCGGGGGAGCGGTGCTCGACCCCGGCACCCGCGAGCTGCTCGCCGGACAGCGGGTCGTCTTCTTGCAGGTCGGGCTCTCCGACGCCGTCAAGCGCGTCGGGCTGGGCTCCGCGAGGCCCCTGCTGCTCGGCAACGTGCGCGCCCGGGTCAAGGCGCTGCTCGACGAGCGGGCCCCCCTCTACGAGTCGGTGGCCACCCTCACGGTGAGCACGGACGGACGCACCGCCCGGGAAGTGGCGGACGAGATCATGGAGGCGCTGGGATGAGCGCGGGAGCCGACGAGACCGTGCTGCACGTGGCCGGGCCCACCCCCTACGACGTGCTGGTGGGCCACGACCTCGCCGCGCGGCTGCCCGACCTGCTCGGCGAGCAGGTGGCGCGGGTGGCCCTGCTCTACGCCGGTGACCTCGGTGCCCTGGCCCAGCCGGTGGCCGACGTCCTCGCCGCCCACTACGACGTCCTGGCGCTCGGCCTGCCCGACGGCGAGCAGACCAAGACCGCCGCCGTGGCGGCCGACTGCTGGGAGGCGCTGGGCGAGGCGGGCTTCACCCGCTCCGACGCGGTGGTGACCCTCGGCGGCGGCGCCACCACCGACCTCGGGGGCTTCGTCGCGGCGACCTGGCTGCGCGGCGTGCGCGTGGTCCACCTCCCGACGACGGTCCTGGGCATGGTCGACGCCGCGGTCGGCGGCAAGACGGGCATCAACACCGGCGCCGGCAAGAACCTGGTGGGCGCATTCCACGAGCCCGCCGGGGTGCTCTGCGACCTCCGCTTCCTGGAGACCCTGCCCCGGGCCGAGCTGGTCGCCGGGCTCGGCGAGGTGGTCAAGTGCGGCTTCATCGCCGACCCGCGGATCCTCGAGCTGGTGGAGTCGTGCGATCCCGCGGAGCTGGTCCCCGGCTCGCCGGTGCTCCGCGAGCTGGTCGAGCGGGCCATCCGGGTCAAGGTCGAGGTGGTGGCCGACGACCTCAAGGAGACCGGCGGCACCGGCGGCCACCCCGGCCGCGAGGTGCTCAACTACGGCCACACCATGGCCCACGCCATCGAGCGCGCCTCCGGCTACGCGGTGCGCCACGGCGAGGCGGTGGCGCTGGGCTGCGTCTTCGTGGCCGAGGTGGCGGTGCGGGCCGGGATCCTGCCCGAGCCGGTGGCCCGCCGGCACCGGGAGGCGCTGGAGCGGGTGGGCCTGCCGGTCACCTGGGACGGCGCCACCTTCGAGGAGCTGCGCGCCGCGATGGCGGTGGACAAGAAGACGCGCGGGTCCCAGCTGCGCCTGGTGGTCCTCGACGACGTCGCCCGGCCGCGGATCCTCGCCGGACCCGACGAGGCGCACCTGCGGGCCGCCTACGAGGTGATGGCCGGAGCCGGCGGATGAGCGCGGGGGAGGGCCGCCCGGTCCTGGTGCTCAACGGCCCCAACCTGGGCCGGCTCGGCCGGCGACAGCCCGAGGTCTACGGCACCACCACCCACGCGGAGCTGGTGGAGCTCTGCCGGGCCTGGGGAGCCGAGCTCGGCCTGGCCGTCGAGGTGCGCCAGACCAACCACGAGGGCGTCCTGCTCGACTGGCTCAACCAGGCCGCCGACGACCGCGTCCCGGTGGTCCTCAACGCCGGCGCCTGGACGCACTACTCCTTGGCCCTCTACGACGCCTGCGCCCAGCTCGAGGCCCCGCTCGTCGAGGTGCACCTCTCCGACCCCCGGAGCCGGGCCGAGGAGTTCCGGCACACCTCCTTCGTGGAGCCCCACGCCGACGCCACGGTGGTGGGCCGTGGCGTGGAGGGCTACCGGGACGCCCTGAGGGCCGTCGCCGACGCCACCACCCCCTGATTTCCTCCGCACGCCACCCGGGGCGATAGACTCCATCGGCTGACCCCACCACGACGACGAAGGCTGACACGCGCGCATGGCAACCACGAACGACCTGAAGAACGGCATGGTGCTCAACATCGACGGACAGCTGTGGTCCGTCGTGGAGTTCCAGCACGTCAAGCCCGGCAAGGGCCCGGCGTTCGTGCGGACCAAGCTGAAGAACGTCGAGTCGGGCAAGTCGGTCGACAAGACCTTCAACGCCGGTACCAAGGTGGAGACCGCCAACGTCGACAAGCGGACGATGCAGTACCTCTACAACGACGGCACCTCCTACGTCTTCATGGACACCCAGACCTACGAGCAGCTCGAGGTCTCCCCGGAGGTCGTCGGGGACGCGAAGAACTTCATGCTCGAGAACCAGGACGCCATCGTGGCGACCAACGAGGGCCGGGTCCTCTACATCGAGCTCCCCGCCTCCGTCGAGCTGCTGATCGCCGAGACCGAGCCCGGCCTCCAGGGCGACCGCTCCACCGGCGGGACCAAGCCGGCCACCCTGGAGACGGGTCACGTCATCCAGGTGCCGCTCTTCATCACCAGCGGCGAGAAGGTCAAGGTCGACACCCGCGACTCCTCCTACCTCGGCCGGGTCAAGGGCTGAGCGCGGCCGGAGGACGGGAACACCCCTGATGGCTGCGCGCAGCAAGGCCCGCAAGCGGGCACTCGACATCCTCTTCGCCTCCGAGCTCCGCTCGGAGTCCCCGGTGGAGGCGCTGGATCGCGCCATCGCCGAGGGCGAGGGGCCCACCAACGACTACACCAGCACGCTGGTGCGGGGCGTGTGGGAGCACCGCGAGCGGATCGACGAGGTCCTGACCCGCTATGCCGAGGGGTGGACGCTGGTCCGGATGCCGGCAGTCGACCGCAACGTCCTGCGGCTCGGTGTCTACGAGCTGCTGCACGTCGACGACGTGCCCGACGCGGTCGCGGTGAGCGAGGCGATGGCACTGGTCCGCGACCTGTCCACCGACGAGTCGCCGAACTTCGTCAACGGCGTGCTGGGCAACATCGCCCGGCACAAGGACGCCCTGGACTGAGGCGGCGCGGGGCTGCCGGTCCCGCGTGCTAGCCCAGGACCGGGGCGGTCGCCGGCTCGTTCGACCTGGCCTCGCCCGACCTGGCCTCGCCCGACCCGGTCTCGCCCGACTTGGTCCCGTTCGACCTGGTCCCGTTCGACCTGGTCCCGTTCGACTTCGTCCGGGGCCGGACGGGTTTCGGCTCGGGCAGGTACCGGTCGTTGACCGGCTTGCCCCACCGAGCCACCGCGGCCGACTTCTCCCACGCCTCCACCACCCGCTGGCGGGTGCGCGACTCGAAGTGGAAGAGCTCGCAGGTGGCGACCCAGACGATCCGGTAGGCGTGGTGCCGGACCTTGTAGCAGAGGTCGACGTCGTTGAAGTTGAGGGGGAGGGTCTCGGTGAACCCGCCCACCTCGAAGTAGGTGTCGCGGCGCATCGCCGCGCAGGCCGCGGTCACGCCGCTCGCCTCGCGGTTGATCACCAGGGCGCCGAAACGACCCGGAGAGTCCCCCGGACTCCCGATGTACGGGTGCAGGTAGTGCCCGCCGTTGTAGGAGTGCCCCGCGTGCTGGATCGTGCCGTTGCTGAAGTAGAGCTTGGCCCCGGTCATCCCGACCCCCGGCTCGGAGAGCGGAGCCACCAGGTCCTCGAGCCAGCAGTCGGAGCGGACCGACACGTCGTCGTTGAGCAGCACCAGGCGCTCGCCGGTGGAGTGCAGCACGCCCAGGTTCATCTTGCGGCTGTAGTTGAAGGGCTCGGTGAACGGCACCAGGACAAGCTTGTCCCCGGCGAGCTCGCTCAGCTCGTCGAGCACGGCCGCCGGGGTGGGCGGGTCGTAGACGACGACGATCTCGAGGTTCTCGTGCCGGGTGTGCTCCAGGACCGTGCGCACCGCCTCCAGCACGAAGACCCGGTTGACTCCCCAGACCAGGCCGGCCTTGCCGATGGTGGGGATGACCAGGCTGACCCGCAGCGAGGGGTCGAGCCGTCGCCGCAGCAGGTAGTGGCCGGGGTGGGGGCCGAAGTCGACGTCGGCCTGCAGGCCGAGGCGGTCCACGTGGTCCTGCACGGCCTGACGGCCGGCCACCCAGGCGTAGGGCTTCGCGTTGGCATCCGCCGCCGCCGAGCCCGGAACCACCCGCCAGTGGTAGAGCACCTCGGGGATGTGCACCACCCGGCGTGCCCGCTCGGTGACGCGGAGCACGAGGTCGTGGTCCTGGGAGCCGTCGTAGCCCTCACGGAACCCGCCGACCTCGCGTACCAGCGAGGTGCGCAGCACGGAGAGGTGGCTGGTGTACATCTGGCCGCGGAGCCGCTCCGGTGACCAGTCCGGCTTGAGGAAGGTGTCGTAGTGCCGGCCGGTGTCGTCGACCTTGTCCTCGTCGGAGTAGAGGTAGTCGACGTCGTCGCGCGCCTCGATCACCTCGGCGTTGCGGGCCAGGGCGTCGGGGGTGAGCAGGTCGTCGTGGTCCAGCAGCACGATGAACTCGCCGCGGGCGCGCTGGATGCCGTCGTTGGAGGCCTGCACGATGTGCCCGTTGGTCTCCCGCTCCACCACCACGATCCGAGGGTCCCGGGCCGCGTGCTCGCGCAGCAGCGTGAGGACGCCGGGGTCGGGGGAGCAGTCGTCGACCAGGATCCACTCCCAGTCCTGGTGCTCCTGGGCGAGCACGGACTCGACCGTCTCGGCGAGGACGTCGAGCGGAGGGGCGTAGACGGGGGTGACGATGGAGAAGAGGGGGGCGGGCATGCGTTCCTCAGAGCTCGGGCGTCTTGGTGCGGGTGAGCCGGCGCCCGAGTCGCCAGGCCCGCGAGGTGCGGACCTCCTCGAGCTTCCGCTCGGCGCGGCGCGCGCGGCGCTGCTGGTTGGCGAGACGGACCCTCATCTTCTGCACGCGGGACTGCTGGGCGGCGAGCCGGCTCTCCACCCTGGCCATGTCGATCCGGAGCCGCGTGTTCTCCGCCTCCAGGCCGATGATGTGGTCGCGGGTGGTGAGCACGTCGTGCTGGGCCTTGCGCAGCTCGTCGCGCAGCCGGACCAGCTCGTCGGGGGAACCACCCGCGCGCTGCAGTCGCAGCAGGGCCTCGCGGCGCTCGCGCAGCTCGGTGTCCAGCGGCACCAGGGTCGCCTCGTAGCGGTGCACGATGTCGCGGGGCTGGAGGTCGGCTCGCTCGAAGAGCACGGCGTGCCCGGCGACGAGCCCCAGGTTGACGTCGGTGCGCCGGTAGAACCCCTGCTCGGCGAAGGCGGCAGCCCAGTCCCAGACCGGGTGCACGTTGACGTGCAGGGGCTCAACGTAGGAGTCGGGAGAGGAGGAGAACACGACCCGGTCGGTGACCGAGCAGGCTGCGTCGATGACGCTCTGCGCGACCCGAGGCTCCAGCCGCTCGACCAGGTCGAGGCAGGAGACGAGGTCGTAGCGCCCGGTCAGGGCGTCGGTCCAGGGGCCGACCGTCAGCCGGTCGCGCACCTCGGGGTGGGCGCCGGCCACGCGGGCCTCGTCCTCGTCGGTGCCGCGGGCGTCCACGCCCTTCTCCGCCAGCGCCTGCACGAGAAGGCCGGGACCGCAGCCCAGGTCGAGGGTGTTCTTGGGGTTGGCGATCGCGATGAGCCGGTCGGCGACCGCCCGGTACCGCGCGTGCGACGCACGGTCGTCCCACGAGGACCGGACCGTGGCGTCGTCCTGGGTCCGCGCAGCCGTGCGACCCTCCGGCGCTGCCTCCTGCGACGACATCAGACACGTCCCTCGTTGATCTGCCCCAGCGCAGAGCCATGCCCCGAACGCTGCCTTGAATGCGCCGCCACCCTACCTCATGGAAGCATCAGGTCCCCGGCACCGCCCGGTGGTGCGACGCTGCGCGTCGTCGGTCACGCCCGGACGTCGAGCCCGTGGACGGCGGCGGCGAGTGCGGAGCCCACCAGGTACTCCTTGACCTGCTGGGCGGAGATCTCGGTGGCGGCCGGAGTGCCCGGGGCGATCTCGCGCACCAGGATCCCCACCCGGGCCAGCTGGAGGGCGCCGAGCCCGCTGGCATAGAGGTTGTTGGCCAGCACGTGCGGGTCGCCCACCTTGAACTCGCCGGTGGCCACCCCGTCGTCCAGCACCCCGGTCAGCAGGACCAGGCAGCCCGAGATCGCGCGCCCCAGCTTGAGGGCGGTCTCCTCGCTGACCTCGTCGAGGAGCTCGGGGCCGGTGCGGCCCATCAGCGACTGGGCGCAGTCGACGAAGGCAGGGTGGGAGATGCCGTAGTCGGCGAAGGTGCCGACCAGGGCGACCAGGCGCCGGCTGCACGGCTCGCCGTGCGCGTCGGCGGCCTCGAGGGCCTCGCGGAGCTCCTCGAGATAGCCGACCAGGGTGAGGGCGAAGAGCTCCTCCTTGCCGCTGAAGTGCCGGTAGACGATCGCCCGGTTGATGCCCACCGCGCTGGCGATGTCCTCGATCTGGGCGTCTCGCACCCCGCGCTCGTCGAAGAGGGCGCGGGTGGCCGCCAGGATCTCCTGCGTGCGCTGGCGCCGCCGGGCGGCCGCGGCGCTGCGCCGGACGGGGCGCGCAGGGGTTGCCGGTTCGCTCATGTGACCGAGTCTAGACGAAAGTGCAACAGCGTGTGACACACGTGTGATGCAAGAGTCCGGACCGGGGTGCTCAGGCCAGGTGCTCCCGGACGGTCTCCAGGGTGTCGGCCTGCTCGGCGCCCTTGTCGTCGCGGTAGCGCAGCACCCTGGCGAAGCGCAGCGCGACTCCGCCCGGGTAGCGGGAGGAGCGCTGGACGCCGTCGAAGGCGACCTCGACGACCTGCTCGGGCCGGAGCGTCACCACCCACCCGTCGTCGGAGACCGCCAGCTCGCCGAAGCGCTCGGTCTGCCAGGCCAGCATCTCGTCGCTCATCCCCTTGAACGTCTTGCCGAGCATGACGAACCCCTCGTCGGCGCGGGCGGCGAGGTGGATGTTGGAGAGCAGGCCCTGGCGGCGGCCCGAGCCCCGCTCGACGGCGACCACCACCAGGTCGAGGGTGTGGACGGGCTTGACCTTCACCCAGGACGCCCCGCGCCGGCCCGCCGCGTAGGGGGCCTCCGGGTCCTTGACCACCACGCCCTCGTGACCGGCGGCCAGGGCCTCCCGCGCGAACTCCTCCGCGCCCGCCCTCGAGGCGGTGACCACCCGCGGCGCACGCGAGCCCGCGGGAACCAGCTCGTCCAGCAGCCCCCACCGCTCGCGGGCCGGGGTGTCGAGGAGGTCCCGGCCGTCGAGGTGGAGGAGGTCGAAGAAGTAGGCGCTCACCTCCAGGCCCGACGCGCTCCGGGCGATCCGCGAGGCGGTCTCCTGGAAGGCGCGGGGCCGGCCGTCCGGCCCGAGGAGCAGGGCCTCGCCGTCCAGCACCGCGGAGGAGACCGGCAGGCCCGCGACGAGCTGCACGACCTCCGGCAGCCGCGCCGTGATGTCGTCCAGGGAGCGCGTCCAGATCCCGATCCCGTCCGGGCCGCGGTGCACCTGGATGCGGATGCCGTCGAGCTTGGTGTCCACCGCCACCTCGCCGGCCGGCCCGGCCTTCGTCATCGCCGCGCCCACGTCGGTCGCACTGGAGGCCAGCATCGGCAGCACGGGCCGGCCGACGCTGAGCCCGATCTCCGCGAGGGCGGCGCCGCCGTCGCGCAGGGCGGTGCCGACCACCGAGACGGTGCTGCCCGAGAGCATCGCGGCCCGGCGCACCACGCCCAGCGGGACGTCGGCGGCCCGCGCCACCGCCTCCTGGAGCAGCGCGTCCAGGGCACCCTGGCGCACCTGGCCGGTGAGCACGGCCCGGAGCCACTCCTGCTCCGGGGCGGTGGCCCGTGAGAAGAGCGCCGCGACCGCCTCGGTCCGGGCGCCCTGGGAGCCGGGTCCGGTCAGCCGGGAGAGGTGGTCGAGGGCCTCGTGGACCTCACCCACCTCCAGACCCGGCTCCGGTGCCGGGGCCGGCAGGGTGGCGAGGCCCCGCCAGCCCAGGCCCGTACGACGCTGCAGCACGCGGCCGGAGAGGTAGGCGGCCACCACGTCGCTCTCCTCGTGCTCGGCCGCCGCCAGCACCGCGGCCAGGGTCTCCACCTTCGCCTTGCGGGAGCGGGTCGCGGCGACCTCGGCGGAGGCGCGGACCACCCGGTCGAGCAGCACCCCCTCAGCCTCCCACCAGGCTGCGGACCTCGTAGAGCTCGGGGAAGAAGCTGAGGTCGAGGGCGCGGCGGAGGAAGTCGACCCCCGAGGACCCGCCCGTCCCGGTCCGGTGCCCGATGGTGCGCCGCACCACCTGGAGGTGGCGGAAGCGCCACTGCGCGAAGGAGTCCTCGATGTCGACCAGCTCCTCGCAGGTCTCGTAGACGCCCCAGTGCCGCGCGGGGTCCTCGTAGACCGCCAGGAAGACCTCCACCACGCCCGGGTCCGAGCGGTGGGGCAGGGTCCGGTCCCGGTCGAGCACCTCCTCGGGCACCGGGTGGCCGTGCCGGGCGAGGTAGGCGAGGAAGGCGTCGTACAGGGACGGCTCGGCCAGGAGCCGGCCCAGGGTCTGCTGGACCGGCGGGTCGTGCGCGAAGACCTCGACCATCGCCGGGTCCTTGTTGCCGAGGAGGAACTCCACCTCCCGGTACTGGGCGGACTGGAACCCCGAGGAGCTGGCCAGGAACGGCCGGATCTGCGCGTACTCGCTCGGGGTCAGGGTGGCCAGCACCGACCACTGCTCGGTGAGCGTGTGCTGGACGTGCTTGACCCTGGCCAGCCGCTTCAGCGCCTGGGGCAGCTCGTCCTCGGCGATCAGGTCCCGGGCCGAGCGCAGCTCGTGCACCAGCAGCTTGAGCCACAGCTCGGTGGTCTGGTGCTGGACGATGAAGAGGAGCTCGTCGTGCTGGGCGGGACTGGCCATCGGCACCTGCGCGGCCAGCAGCTCGTCGAGGTGCAGGTAGTCGGCGTAGGTCATCCGCCCGGCCAGGTCGCGGGTGACCGAGTCCTCGAGGGCGCGCCGGTTCTCGTGGGAGGTCATCCACCCACCGTAGGCCCCGCCCCACAGGCGCCGGCCAGCTCGAGCACGGAGCGGTCCCAGGGCAGCCGCAGGTCGAGCCGGTCAGGACCCGGGAGATCCCCGGCCGGCGATGGCGGCCGGTGAGATCCGGAGTTGACCCGAGCCCCGCGCCCGCCGAGGCTGCGGTCATGACCTCCAGCTCTCCCAGCACTGCCGGCCCGGGCTCCGCCGGCCGCCCCCCGCGTGACACCGACGTGCTGGTGGTGGGGCACGGGCTCGCCGGCCTGGTGGCCGCGGCCGAGGCGGCGGACGCCGGGCGGCGCGTCGTGATCGTCGACCAGGAGCCGGAGCAGTCGCTCGGCGGTCAGGCCCACTGGAGCCTGGGTGGGCTCTTCCTCGTCGACACCCCCGAGCAGCGGCGGATGGGCATCCGGGACTCCCGCGACCTCGCGCTCTCCGACTGGTGGGGCAGCGCCCAGTTCGACCGGGACGAGGACCGCTGGCCGCGCGCCTGGGCGGAGGCCTACGTCGACTTCGCGGCGGGGGAGAAGCGGGCGTGGCTGCGTGGGATGGGTCACCGGATCTTCCCCGTCGTCGGATGGGCCGAGCGCGGTGACGGCCGGGCCGACGGCCACGGCAACTCCGTCCCCCGCTTCCACCTCACCTGGGGCACCGGCCCCGGGGTGGTGGCGCCCTTCGAGCGGCGGGTGCGCGAGCACGTCGCCGCGGGCCGGATCACCCTGGCATTCCGGCACCGGGTCGACGAGCTGGTCCTCACCGCCGGCGCCGTGACCGGCGTCAGGGGCGCGGTGCTGGCCGCCAGCGACGTCGCCCGGGGGAAGGCCAGCAGCCGCGACGTGGTGGGCGAGTTCGAGCTCTCCGCGGAGGCGGTGATCGTCGCCGCCGGCGGGATCGGCGGCGACCACGACCTGGTGCGCAAGGCGTGGCCGAGCCGGCTCGGCACCCCGCCTCGGACGATGGTCTCCGGGGTCCCCGCCCACGTGGACGGTCGGATGGTCGGCATCTCGACCGGAGCCGGGGCCAACCTGATCAACCCCGACCGCATGTGGCACTACGTGGAGGGGATCCGCAACTGGGACCCGATCTGGGCCAACCACGGCATCCGGATCCTGCCCGGACCCTCCTCGATCTGGCTGGACGCCGAGGGCAACCGGCTGCCCGCGCCCCTGCTGCCCGGCTTCGACACCCTCGGCACCCTCAAGCACCTGCGGGCCACCGGCTACGACTACTCGTGGTTCGTGCTCACCCGCAAGGTGATCGAGAAGGAGTTCGCGCTCTCCGGCTCCGAGCAGAACCCGGACCTGACCGGCAAGGACGTGCGGCTGCTGCTCTCCCGGGTCACCGGGGACGGCCCGCCGGCGCCGATCCAGGCCTTCCTCGACCACGGTGCCGACTTCGTGGTCGCCGAGGACCTCGGCGAGCTGGTGGCCGGGATGAACAAGGTCGGCCCCGACGCAGTGATCGACGAGGACCGGCTGCGCCGCACCATCGAGGCCCGGGACCGTCAGCTGGACAACCCGTTCGGCAAGGACGCCCAGGTGACCTTCCTGCGCTCGCACCGCCAGCACCGCGGGGACCGGATCGTCCGGACGGCCCGTCCGCACAAGTTCCTGGACCCGCGCAACGGCCCCCTGATCGCGGTGCGGCTCAACATCCTCACCCGCAAGACCCTCGGCGGCCTGGAGACCGACCTCGGCGGCCGGTGCCTGACCAGCACCGGGGCGGTGCTGCCGGGGCTCTACGCGGCCGGGGAGGTCAGCGGCTTCGGCGGCGGCGGGATGATGGGCTACAACGCGCTGGAGGGCACCTTCCTCGGCGGCTGCCTCTTCTCCGGGCGCCAGGCCGGCCGCACCGCCGCCGCCGACCTGGCGTGAGCGCGTCGGTGGCGCGGGCTACCGTCGTGGGGTGAGCGGATCCCTGGAACGGCGCTGGCGCCCGGCGTGGCCCTGCCCGGCCGACCGGATCCTGGGCCAGCACCGGCGCGGCGCCGGGGACCCCACCCTCCGGCGGGTGGGCGAGACCACCTGGCGGGCGATGCGGGCGCCGTCCGGCCCCGTCACCCTGTGCGTCGAACCCCGGCCCGCCGACGGGGAGGTGGCGGCCACGGCGTGGGGCCCGGGGGCCGAGTGGGCGCTGGAGCGGCTGCCGTCGCTGCTGGGCGCCGACGACGACGTCACCGCCTTCCGGGCGGGTCACCCCCTGGTGGCCGAGGGGCAGCGACGCAACCCGCACTGGCGGCTCTCGCGCACGGGGCTGCTGATGGAGTCACTGGTGCCGTCGGTGATCGAGCAGAAGGTCACCGGGCAGGAGGCGTTCGCGTCGTTCCGCCGGCTGGTGCGGCGCTTCGGGGAGCCGGCGCCCGGGCCCGGGCCCGACCACGGGCTGTGGGTCCAGCCGGAGGCCTCGCGGATCCGGCGCATCGCCTCCTGGGAGTGGCTGGAGCTCCACGTCGACCACGCCCGCTCGCAGAGCCTGGTGCGGGCCGCGCGGGTGGCGCAGTCACTGGAGCGCCTCGTCGACCAGGGCCCCGAGGCCCTCGACCGGGGGCTGCGCAGCCTGCCCGGCATCGGGGTGTGGACCAGCGCCGAGGTGCGGGCCCGGGTGCTCGGTGACCCCGACGCGGTGAGCTTCGGCGACTACCACGTCGCCAAGGACGTCGGCTGGGCGGTCTCGGGGGCGCCCTTCACCGACGAGGAGCTGGCCGCCTTCCTCGAGCCGTGGCGCCCGCAGCGAGGACGGGTGGTGGCCTACCTCGCGATGGCCGCGGGGCACCGCCCGCGCCGAGGCCCGCGGATGGCGCCGCGGACCCACCTGCCGGCCCGTCCGGTGACCCGGCGCTGACCCCGCCCGACGACCCGGTCCCCGACCGGCTCAGAGCAGCGGGCGCAGCGGGGCCAGGACGAACTCGGTGAACTTGCGGTGCAGGTCCCTGGCCTCCCACTCCTCGCGGGTCAGCTCCAGGGCGTTGGACTGGTCGACCTCGAAGATCTCCTCCATCACCGCCGCCATCTGCTCGTCGATCAGCTCCACGTTGATCTCGTAGTTGCCGGTCAGGCTCAGCCGGTCGACGTTGGCCGTCCCGACCGTCGTCCACTGCCCGTCGATGGTGGAGGTCTTGGCGTGCACCATCGCGTCCTTGTAGCGCAGGATGCGGATGCCGGCGGAGAGCAGCTGGGAGTAGTAGCCGCGGGAGATCCAGTCGGCCACGATGTGGTTGGACTTCAGCGGCAGCAGGATCCGCACGTCGACCCCGCGGCCGGCCGCGAGGACGAGCGCGTCGACGAAGTCCTGGTCGGGGATGAAGTAGGCGTGGGTCATCCAGATGTTGTGACCGGCCCGGTTGATCGCCTCCAGGTACATGGAGCGGATGGGGAACATCCACAGCCGCGGGATGTTGCGGGAGAGCCGGATCCGCGACTCCCAGGCCGAGCTGGCCTCCAGCAGCAGCGGCGGCTCGCTGGGGCGCAGCCGGTTGCGGCGGTGCAGGTTCCAGAAGTCGGCGAAGGCTCGCTGGAGGTCCCAGACCGCGGGGCCGGTGATGCCGATGTGGGTGTCGCGCCACTCCGTGGCGTAGGGCGTCCCGATGTTGTAGCCGCCGACGAAGCCGACCTTGTCGTCGACCACCAGGATCTTGCGGTGGTCGCGCCCGTAGCGGCTGATGTCCCAGAACCGGAAGCCGGCGTTGTAGATCGGGTAGCGAAGGACCTTGAGGCTGCGCGGGAAGCGCTTGAAGCGGGGGGAGACGACCAGGTTGGCGAACGCGTCGTAGATGCAGTAGACCTCCACGCCCCGCTCCGCGGCGGCGACCAGTGCGCGCTTGAAGGCCTCCCCGACCTCGTCGCCCTTCCACATGTAGGTCTCGAAGAGGACCATCCGGTCGGCCGAGTCGATGGCGGCCAGCATCGCGTCGTAGAGGTCCTGGCCGTAGGTGTAGGTGGTGATGGTCCCGTCGCCGACGTCGACGGTGCGCGGCTCAGTGCGGGGGAACGGCTTCGGCTTCTTGCCCCGGCGGCGGTAGGAGTCAACGAGGGTCAGTCCCACCGCCAGCAGGAACGGGGTGCCGACGACGGCCAGGAGTGCTCGGCGCAGGTGGCGCAGGAGACGATCGGTGCTGGAGTGGCGACTCACGTGCTCAGGGTAGCGAGCGCCGCCCGCCCGTCCCGCCGTTCGGGTGCGGTCCTCGGTGCCCCTGGTGCTGTCGGTGGCTGCCCGTAGGCTCGGGACATGCGTCCAGTGACTGATCTCGAGCGTCGGGTGGCCCCGTTCCGGGTGGAGTCCGACTACTCGCCCTCCGGTGACCAGCCCGCCGCCATCGCGGAGATCAGCAAGCGGCTCGACGCCGGCGTCGAGGACGTGGTGCTGTTGGGTGCCACCGGCACCGGCAAGACGGCCACCGTGGCGTGGGTGGCCGAGCAGGTCCAGCGGCCGATGCTGGTGCTCCAGCCCAACAAGACGCTGGCCGCCCAGTTCGCCAACGAGCTGCGTCAGCTCTTCCCGCACAACGCCATCGAGTACTTCGTCTCCTACTACGACTACTACCAGCCCGAGGCCTACGTCCCCCAGACCGACACCTACATCGAGAAGGACTCCTCGATCAACGAGGAGGTCGAGCGGCTGCGGCACTCCGCGACCAACTCCCTGCTCACCCGGCGCGACGTCATCGTGGTCTCGACGGTCTCCTGCATCTACGGCCTGGGCACCCCGCAGGAGTACGTCGACCGGATGCTCCGGCTCAAGGTCGGGCAGGAGCGCGACCGGGACCAGATCCTGCGCCAGCTGGTCAACATCCAGTACTCCCGCAACGACATGAGCTTCACCCGCGGCACCTTCCGGGTCCGCGGCGACACCCTGGAGATCTTCCCGGTCTACGAGGAGATGGCCGTCCGGGTGGAGTTCTTCGGCGACGAGATCGAGCGGCTGATGACCCTGCACCCGGTCACCGGCGAGGTGCTGACCGAGGACGAGGAGCTCTACGTCTTCCCCGCCACCCACTACGTGGCCGGTCCGGAGCGCATGGAGCGGGCGATCCGGGGCATCGAGCACGAGCTCGAGGAGCAGCTCAAGACCTTCGAGCGCCAGGGCAAGCTGCTGGAGGCCCAGCGACTGCGGATGCGCACCACCTACGACGTGGAGATGATGCGCCAGGTGGGCTCGTGCTCGGGGATCGAGAACTACTCCATGCACATCGACGGGCGGCAGCCCGGCTCGGCGCCCAACTGCCTGCTCGACTACTTCCCCGAGGACTTCCTGCTCATCGTCGACGAGTCCCACGTGGCGGTGCCGCAGATCGGCGGCATGTACGAGGGCGACATGTCACGCAAGCGCAACCTGGTCGACCACGGCTTCCGGCTGCCGAGCGCGATGGACAACCGCCCGCTGAAGTGGGAGGAGTTCCTCGAGCGGATCGGCCAGACGGTCTACCTCTCGGCCACCCCCGGCGACTACGAGCTCGACCGGATCGGCGGGGTCGACAACGCGGTGGAGCAGATCATCCGCCCGACCGGGCTGGTCGACCCCGAGGTGGTCGTGAAGCCCACCAAGGGGCAGATCGACGACCTGATCCACGAGATCCGGGAGCGGACGGCCAAGAACGAGCGGGTGCTGGTGACCACGCTGACCAAGAAGATGTCGGAGGACCTCACCGACTACCTCCTCGAGGCGGGGATCCGCACCAGGTATCTCCACTCCGAGGTCGACACCCTGCGCCGCATCGAGCTGCTCCGCGAGCTGCGGATGGGGGAGTACGACGTGCTGGTCGGCATCAACCTGCTCCGCGAGGGCCTCGACCTGCCCGAGGTGTCGCTGGTGGCCATCCTCGACGCCGACAAGGAGGGCTTCCTGCGCTCGGACAAGTCGCTCATCCAGACCATCGGCCGAGCCGCCCGCAACGTCTCGGGCCAGGTGCACATGTATGCGGACAAGATCACCCGCTCGATGGAGGCGGCGATCGAGGAGACCAACCGTCGCCGCGAGAAGCAGGTGGCCTACAACCGCGCGCACGGTGTCGACCCTCAGCCGCTGCGCAAGAAGATCGCCGACATCACCGAGATGCTGGCCCGCGAGGACGAGAACACCGCCGAGCTGCTGGCCACCTGGCAGGGGACCGGGGCCCGGGGAGACAAGTCCAAGAAGTCGCCCGTCCCGGGGCTGTCCAAGCTCAAGACCGCCGAGCTGCACGAGAGCCTCCCCGACACCGCGGGGATCCCCTCGACCGACCTGGCCGAGCTCATCCAGCAGCTCACCGAGCAGATGAGGGCGGCGGCGGCGGAGCTCCAGTTCGAGGTCGCCGCTCGCCTGCGCGACGAGATCAGCGAGCTCAAGAAGGAGCTCCGCCAGATGATGGAGGCAACGAGATGAGGGGCACCCGCGAGTTCCAGGTCACCTTCGACGCGCACGACCCCGACCGCCTCGCCCGGTTCTGGGCCGAGGCCCTCGGCTACCGGCTCCAGCCGCCCCCGCCGCCGTTCTCGGACTGGGACCAGGCGTTGGAGGCCTGGGGAGTGCCCCCGCAGGCACGCAACTCCAAGTCGGCGATCATCCCGCTGGAAGGCGAGCCCGGGCCCAGGGTCTTCTTCCAGCAGGTCCCCGAGGCCAAGACGGCGAAGAACCGGGTCCACCTGGACCTGCGGGCCGCACCGGGGCTCACGGGCGAGGCCGCGCTCGACGCCCTGGAGGCCGAGTGCACCCGGTTGGTCGGGCTCGGCGCCTCCCGGCTCCGGCGCTCCGAGCCGGGCGCGGAGCCGGGCAGCGACGGCTACCTGGTGATGGCCGACCCGGAGGGCAACGAGTTCTGCCTCGACTGACAGTCCCGGGCTGCCTGCCGCGCCTGACCTGTCCGGATCTCAGAAGGTGCTGCGGGCGCGCGCCACGGTCAGGCCGACCAGCCGGGAGACCACGAGCGCGATGTAGAGCACGCCGACCACCTGCTCGACCATCACCACCGACCGGGCGTGGTCGAGCACCGGCAGCACGTCCGAGAGCCCCACGCTGGTCAGGTTGGTGAAGGAGAGGAAGAGCAGGTCGAACCACGGGAGGTCATCCCCGCTGGCTCCGGCGAACGAGCCGGGCCAGATCACCTGCACCGCGGCGAAGACGTAGGCGAAGGCCCAGGCCACCACGGTGAACGCTGCCCCGGTGGCGAAGAGCTCGTCGCGGCTGACCCGGTCGTCCTCGTAGAGGTAGCGCACCATCGCGTAGGAGACGTAGAGGTAGAACGGCGCGTGCAGCGCTGACGACGTCAGGACCACCACGTCGTTGTCGGGCAGGTTCGCCTCGAGCACGGTGAGCACCAGGGCGGGAAGGCCGAGCACGAGCACGATCCAGCCGAAGGCGGGGGTGCGGCGCACCGCCATCACCGCCGCCAGCACGACGACCATGTTGATCACGCCCAGCAGTGCGCGTCCGACTACCGTGTGGTCGAAGAACGGATACAGCAGCACGGCAGCCAGCTGGGCGGCCAGCAGGCCCGCCGAGGGATGGGTGCGCACGGCGCGCAGCATCCGGGACCGTGTCGCCGGCTCGTGCCCGCTGCGGGGGCTCGACTCCTCAGCGCTGCCGGACATGGCGAGAGGCTACCGGGCCGCGCCCCGCCAGGCTCGTTGCCCGGCCGGAGCGTCGTCGGGGTGCTATACCTGAGCCTCACAGGCCCCGAGAGGGGGCGCCACCAGGCGAAAGGACGACACGTGAGCCTCGTCGAGACCGACCTGCTGGTGCTGGGGGCCGGCCCCACCGGCCTCTTCTCCACCTACTACGCGGGCTTCCGCGGGCTCCGGGTGGCCGTGGTCGACTCGCTGCCCGAGCTCGGCGGCCAGGTGACCGCGATGTACCCCGAGAAGGCGATCCTGGACGTGGCGGGCTTCCCCCGCGTCAAAGGTCGTGACCTGGTGGCGGGTCTGGTCGAGCAGGCCGCCACGGCGTCGCCGACCTACCTGCTGGAGCGGACCGCGGTGACCCTCGAGCACGCGGACGACCACGTCCTGGTCGGCCTCGACGACGGGACCACGGTGCGCGCCGGGGCCGCCCTCATCACCGCCGGCATCGGGAAGTTCAGCCCTCGCCCCCTGCCTGCCGGCGACGGGTGGATCGGTCGCGGGCTGGAGTTCTTCGTGCCGAGCTTCGAGCCCTACCGGGACAAGGACGTCGTCATCGTCGGCGGTGGTGACAGCGCCTTCGACTGGGCGCTCCACCTCGAGCCCGTCGCGCGCTCGGTGAGCCTGGTGCACCGGCGCGACGCCTTCCGCGCCCACGAGCGGACCGTGGACCAGGTCCGCGCCTCCCGGGTCGAGCTGGTGACCAAGGCGCAGGTGACCGCCCTCAGCGGCGCCGACATCCTCGAGGAGGTCGAGATCACCGTCGACGGCGGCGAGGTCCGCCGGGTGCCCTGCCAGGCGGTGGTGGCCGCGCTGGGCTTCCTCGCCGACCTCGGGCCTCTCCAGGAGTGGGGGCTGGAGACCCACAAGCGCCACATCGTGGTCGACCCCGCGATGAGGACGAACCTGCCGCGGGTCTTCGCGGCCGGCGACATCACCGAGTACCCGGGCAAGGTGCGGCTGATCGCCGTGGGCTTCGGCGAGGCCGCCACCGCCGTCAACAACGCCGCGGTCGCGCTCGACCCGGAGGCGCGGGTCTTCCCGGGGCACTCCAGCGAGGCCTGACCCGGAGCGGTCCCAGGGGCGCGCGACACTCCCGCGGCGGCCCGGGTCTGTGACCCAGCACTCACACGCCGCCGGAACAAGGTGGACGATGCCGTCCGTTGAACCGGGGCACGCGGTACCCGCCGTGGGACGTGATACAAACTCGTTTCACCTGTCTAGGAAGGCTCGGGCGATGCGAGTTGCACTGCTGTCGTACCGGAGCAAGCCGCACTGCGGTGGTCAGGGCATCTACATCCGGCACCTGAGCCGGGAGCTGGTCGCCCTGGGCCACGACGTGGAGGTCTTCTCCGCTCAGCCCTACCCGATCCTCGACGAAGGCGTGCGGCTGACGAAGGTCCCCTCGCTGGACCTCTACCGCGAGCCCGACCCGTTCCGGGTCCCCAAGCTCAAGGAGTTCCGCGACCTGGTGGACGTCGAGGAGTTCCTCACCATGTGCACCGCGGGATTCCCCGAGCCGAAGACCTTCAGCACCCGGGTCGCCCGGCTGCTGCGCGACCGGGTCGACGACTTCGACGTGGTCCACGACAACCAGGTCCTGGGCTACGGCATGCTGGAGATCGAGAAGATGGGGCTGCCGCTCGTCACCACGCTGCACCACCCGATCACCTTCGACCGGCGCATCGACCTGGAGGCCGCCCCGACGCTGCGCAAGAAGCTGTCGCTGCGCCGGTGGTACGGGTTCCTCCGCATGCAGGTCAAGGTCGCCCGACAGGCCCGCAAGATCCTGACGCCGTCGGAGTCCTCGAAGCGCGACATCGTGCGCGACTTCGGGATCGACCCCGACCGGCTCCAGGTGGTGCTGCTCGGGGTGGACGACGCCTTCGTGCCCCCCACCGAGCCGCGCGTTCCCGGGCGGATCCTGGCCATGGCCAGCGCGGACGCCCCCATGAAGGGGATCGCCACCCTCCTCGAGGCCTTCGCCAAGCTGAGGACCGAGCGCGACGTCGAGCTGCTGCTGGTGACCAAGCCCGTGGCCGGAGGGCGCACCGAGCAGCTCATCGACAAGCTGGCGATCAAGGACTCGGTCTCGTTCGTGCACGGCGTCCCCGAGGAGGAGCTGGTGCGGATCATGGGCTCGGCCGAGGTCGCCTGCGTCCCGTCCCTCTACGAGGGCTTCTCGCTGCCCACCGCGGAGCTCATGGCCTGCGCGACCCCGCTGGTGGTCTCCCGGGCCGGGGCCATCCCCGAGGTGGTCGGGACCGACGGGGAGTGCGCCGACCTGGTCACCCCCGGCGACGTGGGCGAGCTGGTGGTGGCGCTGAAGGCCCTGCTTGACGACCCCGAGCGCCGCACGCGGATGGGTGAGACCGGCCGACGCCGGGTGATGGAGCTCTTCAGCTGGCGGGCGGTCGCCAAGGCGACCGCGGACGCCTACCAGGAAGCGATCGACGACTACCGCGCCGAGCAGGCGCGCGAAGGGAAGACCCGTGCTGACCGTTGACTTCGACCGTTTGGGCCTGAGGCCCGGGGACCGGGTCCTCGACATGGGGTGCGGCGCCGGCCGGCACGCCTTCGAGATGTACCGCCGCGGGGCCGACGTCATCGCCTTCGACCAGGACGCCGACGAGCTCGCGGGCGTCCGGGACCTCTTCGTCGCGATGAAGGCGGAGGGGGAGGTGCCCGAGGGCGCCCAGGCCGACGTCAAGGAGGGCGACGCGCTGGCGCTGCCCTTCGGCGACGGTGAGTTCGACCGGGTGGTCGCGGCGGAGGTGCTGGAGCACATCCCCGCCGACATCGCGGCCATCGACGAGCTGGTGCGGGTGCTGCGCCCGGGCGGGACGCTCGCCGTCTCCGTGCCGCGCTGGCTGCCCGAGGTGATCAACTGGAAGCTCTCCGACGACTACCACAACACCCCCGGCGGGCACATCCGGATCTACACCGACAAGGAGCTGATCGACAAGATCAGCAAGGCCGGCCTGCGGCACGACGGCATCGCCTACGCCCACGGCCTGCACTCCCCGTACTGGTGGATCAAGTGCGCCGTCGGCGTGAACAACGACGACCACCCGCTCGCCAAGGCCTACCACAAGCTGCTGGTCTGGGAGATCATGAAGCAGCCGAAGGTGCTGCAGCTGGCCGGGCGGGTGCTCGACCCGGTGATCGGCAAGAGCATGGTGCTCTACTTCACGAAGCCCGATGTCGGCTGAGATCCCCGCAGTCCCCGGGATCCTGACGGCCCACCAGGTCGCGGAGACCGCGGCCACGATCGCGGCGATGCAGGAGCCCAGCGGGGCGGTCCCGTGGACCCCCGGCGACAAGACCGACGTCTGGAACCACGTGGAGGCCGCCATGGCGCTCCTGGTGGGCGGACAGGTCGAGGCGGCCGAGCGTGCCTACGAGTGGACGCTCGACCTCCAGCGCGAGGACGGATCCTGGCCGATGAAGGTGGTCGAGGGCGTCGTCGCCGACGCCAGCGGCGAGACCAACATGTCCGCCTACCTCGCGGTCGGGGTCTGGCACCACTGGCTGGTCCGCCGCGACCTCGACTTCGTCCGGCGCTACTGGCCGGCCGTGCGCAAGGGCCTCGACTGGGTCGTCTCGCTCCAGCTCCCCTTCGGGGGGATCGCCTGGTCGCAGGCGTGGGAGGACGGCCTTCCCGCCGAGGTCAACGCCGACGCCCTGGTGGCCGGCTCCTCGAGCGTCCATCACGCGCTGGCTGCCGGCGTCGCCCTGGGCGAGCTGGTGGGGAGTCCCCAGCCCGAGTGGGAGCTGGCCGGTGGACGGCTGGCCCACGCGCTGCGCCAGCACCGCGACCTCTTCCTCGACAAGTCCGAGTTCTCGATGGACTGGTACTACCCGATCCTGGGCGGGGCGGTCCGCGGACCTGCCGGCGACGAGCTCGTGGCGAGCCAGTGGGACACCTTCGTGGTGCCCGACCTGGGCATCCGCTGTGTCTCCACCAACCCGTGGGTGACCGGCGCGGAGACCTGTGAGCTGGTGATGGCCCTGGAGGCGCTGGGCCACCGGGAGCGTGCCCTGCGGCTCTTCGCCGAGATGCAGCACCTCCGGGACGCCCAGGGGCGCTACTGGACCGGCTACGTCTACCCGGACGAGGTCAACTGGCCGGCCGAGCACACCACCTACACCGCCGCGGCGGTGATCCTGGCCGCAGACCAGCTCTCCGCGACGACCCCCGGGTCCGACATCATGCGGGGCACGACCCTGGCGCGGTTCGGCGAGCTGGGCCTCGAGTGCGGGTGCCCCTCAGCCGAGACCGCGGAGCGTGCCGGCCGAGCCTGAGGTTCGCTCCAGCACCCGCATGGACCCGACCGCCTCCACCTCGGTGAAGGCGCCGCTCTCCAGTGCGCGCAGGAACACGTGGTACGGCGGCCGTCCGCCGTCGGCGGGGTCGGGGAAGACGTCGTGGATCACCAGCAGCCCGCCGGGCTGCACCCAGGGCGCCCACCCGGTGTAGTCGCCCTGCGCGTGCTCCTCGGCGTGGCCGCCGTCGATGAAGAGCATCGCCAGGGGAGTGGTCCAGTGGCGCGAGACCGTGCGGGAGTGGCCGACGACGGCCACCACGTGCTCCTCGAGCCCGGCCCGCTCCAGGGTGCGCCGCAGGAACGGCAGGGTGTCCATCCGGCCGGTGCGGGGGTCGACCACCTCGGGGTCGTGGTGCTCCCAGCCGGCCTGGTTCTCCTCACTGCCGTGGTGGTGGTCGACGGTGAAGACGGTCCCGCCGGTCTGCCGGGCCGCGGCTCCGAGATAGACCGCCGACTTCCCGCAGTAGCTGCCGACCTCCAGGGCGGGGCCGTGGGGGAGCTGCCGGCAGGCGAGCCGGTGGAGCAGGAGGCCCTCGTCCTCGGGCATGAAGCCCTTCGTCTCGCGGGCGATGGCCAGCAGCTGGTCCGGCATGGGGGGCGTGGTCACCGGGCCATCCTTCCTGATGCCGGGCCTCAGGGCTCGATCAGCCCCACCCGGATGGCGTAGCGGGTGAGCTCGGTGCGGTCGCGCATCCCCAGCTTGCCCAGCACGTTCTCCCGGTGACGCTCCACGGTGCGCACGCTGATGGTCAGCAGCCGGGCGATCTCCCGCGAGGAGTGCCCCTCGGCGATCAGCTTGACCACCTCGTCCTCGCGGGCGGTGAGCAGCGCCCGGGGCAGCCGCTCGCCACGCCGGAGCCGTTCGAGGTAGTCGCGCACCAGCACGCTCTCGGCCTGGGGGTAGAGGAACGACTCGCCCCGCAGCGCCGCCCGGCAGGCGTCCACCAGGTCCCGGTCGGCGACCGACTTCAGCACGTAGCCGCAGGCGCCCACCCGCAGCGACTCGAAGAAGTACTGCTCGTTGTCGTGCATGGAGAGCAGCAGGATCGGGGGCGAGGGGTCGCGGCGACTGATCTCCCGCGCCGCCTGGAGACCCGTGAGCCGGGGCATGGCGACGTCCAGGACCACCAGGTCCAGGGGGGTGCGGCGGGCCAGCCCGACGGCCTCGGCCCCGTCGGCGGCCTCGGCCACCACCTCGAGGTCGGGCTCGGCGTCGAGGATCAGCCGGACGCCGCGGCGGACCAGGGCGTGGTCGTCGGCCAGCAGCACCCGGGCGGCCGGACTCGCGCTCACCGGGCCGCCTCGGGGTGCGCGTCGCCCTGGGGCAGGGGGACCTGGAGGGTCACCGTGGTGCCTCCGCCGTCGCGTCCGGCGACCTCCAGGGTGCCGCCGACCAGGGCGGCCCGCTCCCGCATGCCCCGGGTGCCGACGCCCTCGGGATGGCCCGCCGCTCCCCGGCCGTCGTCGGTCACCCGGAGCTCGAGCCGGTCGCCCTGGAGGCCGAGGTGGAGCTCGACGGTCCGCGCCCCGGAGTGCCGCGCCGCGTTGGTCAGGGCCTCCTGCGCGACGCGGAAGACCACCAGCTCGATCTCGTCGGGCAGGGGCGGCAGGCCGGGCAGCACCCCGCGGCGGACCAGCACGTCGCCGCTCCCGAACAGGTCGTTGGTCAGCGCGGCCAGCGCGCTGCGCAGCCCGAGGTCCTCCAGCACGTGCGGGCGCAGGTGCCGGGCGACCGAGCGCACCTCGTCCAGGCTGGCCCGGACTCCCTCGCGCAGCCGTTCCAGTCGCTCGCGGGTGGGTGACGGGGCGTCGGCGGAGACCGCGGTCAGCTCCAGCAGCACCGCGGTCATCGACTGGCCGACCCCGTCGTGAAGCTCCTGCGCGATCCGGCTCCGCTCGGCCTCCTGGGCCGCCAGGCCCGCGACCGCGCTCTCGCGCCGGCTCTCCTCGATCCGGTCGAAGAGCTCGTTGACCGAGTGCGCCAGCCGCCCCGCGAACCCCCCGTCGCCGACCGACAGCCGCTCCAGGGGCTCGCTGGAGCGCGCCCGGTCCAGCTGCTCCAGCAGCCGGTCCAGCGGGGTGAGCGCCCGCTTGACCAGGACCGAGACGACGGCCACCAGCACCACCAGGCCGACGACCAGGACCGTGACCTCCGAGGCGCTGGGCCGGGAGGAGACGGAGGCGGGGGAGAGGGCCAGCACGCCCACGGCGACGGCGAGCAGCACCCCGTTGAGCACGATCACCCGGGTTGCCAGGGACGGGGGGCGCGAGGGCGGCATGGCGCAAGCCTCCACCGCGCCCGGCCGGCGTGTCCACGGGGGCCGGAAGTGGGGGCTCGATCCCATGGGCGGGGAAGCGGGCCGCCGGAGATCATGAGCGGCAGCATGGACCTCAACCTGACCATCGGCGCCGCCAGCCTCGTGCTCCTGACCGGGGTGGCTGCCGTGCGCATCTCGGCGCGTGCCGGGCTGCCCAGCCTGCTGCTCTACCTGGTCATCGGGCTGGCCATCGGCGAGTCCGGGCTCGGGCTGCAGTTCGAGGACCTCGAGCTCACCATGGTGCTCAGCACCCTGGCGCTGGCGGTGATCCTCGCCGAGGGCGGTTTCAGCACCCGGTGGGAGGTGATCCGCCCGGTCGTGGGGCTCTCCGGGCTGCTCGCCACCCTGGGCGTGGTGGTGAGCGTGGCCGTCACCGCGAGCATCGCCTACGTCGCCCTGGACGTCGACGTGCGCACGGCGCTGCTGCTCGGCGCGGTCGTCGGCTCGACGGACGCGGCGGCCACCTTCTCCATCATGCGGCGCCTGCCGGTCCGGCCCCGGATCCGCGCCACCCTCGAGGCAGAGTCCGGCTTCAACGACCCCCCGGTGATCATCCTGGTCACGGTGGTCGCCAGCGACGCGTGGTACCACGCCAACGGCCTGGAGATCGCCGGACTGGTCCTCTTCCAGCTGGTCACCGGCCTGGTCACCGGGCTGGTGGTGGCCTGGTGCGGCCAGTGGCTGCTCTCGCGCAGCGCGCTGCCCGCCGCCGGCCTCTACCCCCTGGCCACCTTCGCCATCATGTTCCTCGCGTTCGCCACGGCCGGGCTGCTCGGCGGCAGCGGCCTGATGGCGATCTACGTCGCCGGCCTCTGGCTGGGCAACGCCAGCCTGCCGCACCGCCAGGTGACGGCCGGCTTCGCCGACGGGCTGGGCTGGCTGGCGCAGATCGGCCTCTTCGTGCTCCTCGGCCTGCTGGCCAGCCCGGCCCGGCTGGCCGACGCCGTCGTCCCCGCCCTGATCGTGGGCGTGGGGCTCACCTTCGTCGCCAGACCGCTGTCGGTGGCGCTGTGCGCCGCGTGGTGGCGGGTCCCCTGGGGGCACCAGGTCTTCATCTCCTGGGCCGGTCTCAGGGGCGCGGTGCCCATCGTGCTCGCGACCATCCCCATCACCGAGGGGCTGCCGGAGGCCGAGCGCATCTTCGACGTCGTCTTCCTCCTGGTGACCGCGTTCGTGCTGATCCAGGCTCCGTCCCTGCCCTGGCTGGCCCGGCGGGTCGGGGTGGTGGTCGAGCGGGCGCAGGAGATCCAGGTCGAGTCGGCCCCGCTCGCCTCCCTGGACGCCAGCCTGCTGCAGTTCGAGGTGCCGCCCGGCTCCCGCCTGGCGGGCGTCTTCGCCGACGACCTGCGCCTGCCCTCGGGCGCCGTGCTGGCGCTGGTCGCCCGGGACGGTCGGGTCAGCACCCCGGACCGGCACACCTCGCTACGGCCCGGTGACCAGCTGCTGCTGGTGGTTCCCGAGCCTGTGCGCCGGCAGACCGAGAAGCGGCTGCAGGCGATCAGCCAGGACGGCCGGCTGGCGCTCTGGCTCCACGACCGCGTCGCCCGCGAGGGGGAGCCGCGCGCCCGGTCCCAACCGTCGACCCGGAAGAATAGGAGCCATGACGACGTACGCGCGGCTCAGGTGGCAGCCGGACGACGATCTCTACCCGGAGCCCGCCGACGCCGGTGACCTCGTCCGCTTCCGCGACGTGCTGGGCCGTTTCGCCAGCGGGATCACCGTGGTCACCGGGACCAACGGCGGAGTGCCGGTGGGGTTCACCTGCCAGAGCTTCGCCAGCCTCTCCCTGGACCCGCCCCTGGTGCTGTTCTGCCCCTCCCGCACGTCCCGGGCCTGGCCGTTGATCGCCCGCACGGGAGCCTTCTGCGTCAACGTGCTCGCGGCCGACCAGGCCGACGTCTCGCACGTGATGGCCAGCCGCGGCATCGACAAGTTCGCCCAGGTCGGCTGGGAGCCGTCGGCGCGGTCGGGCAGCCCGGTCCTCGACGGGGTGCTCGCCCACCTCGACTGCACGGTCGAGTCCGTGCACGACGGCGGCGACCACCACGTCGTCATCGGGCGGGTCCACGACCTGGAGGTCGACCGGGACGGCGAGGCGCTCCTCTACTTCAAGGGGGCCTACGGCAGCACCGCTCAGTCGAAGGTGTAGCCGAACTCGGCGAGGTCGCGCGCGTAGACCTCCGCGACGCGCTGCCGGGTGCGGTCGTCGTAGAAGTCCTGCCAGGGCCCGACGCTCCAGGTGTTGCGGCGGGGCGGCTCGACGACCGGCAAGCCGAGCCGCTGCTGGACCACCGCGAGGTCGGCGGCGAGGCGCTCGGTGCGCCCGACGTGGTCGGCGCGGCGGGTCCGGGTCTGCAGGAAGTCGATCTGCGGGGTCGCGAGCCGCTCGTGCTCGACCGTGCCGCGCAGGATGAACTCCTCGAAGGTGGAGTACTGGGCGACGGCGCGCCACAGCGGGTTGCCCCCGCGCGGACCGTCCTTCTCCACCTGGGGCTTGCCGGAGGCGGGACCCAGCCGGTGGTTCCAGCGGTCGATCATCGACCACCACGACACCATGCGGCTCCACGGGTTGCGGACGAAGCCGAAGGTCCAGTAGCCGGCCAGGCCGGGCTCCTGCTGGAGCACCCAGCGCAGCCGCGGATGACGGCGTGGCCCCAGGTCGCGCAGGTCGTCGGCGCCCTCGCGGACGACGCTCTCGACGGTCACCCCGCCCGTCTTGGGCACGTGGATGAAGAGCATCCGGTGGGCGTCGGAGATGAGCACCGGTGCAGGATATCGGTGCTCAGTGCTCCAGCGGCCAGCCCCGTGCCGCCCAGCCGCCCGTGCCGCCGGCGACGTTGACGGCGTCGATGCCCTGGGCGCGGAGGAACTCCACGACCTGGCGGCTGCGGTTGCCGCTCTGACAGATCACCAGCACCCGGCCCTCGGGCAGCTCGGAGATCCGCTCGGGCACCTGTCCCATGGGGATGCTGCGTGCGCCGGGCACGTGCCCGGCGGTGTACTCGTCGGGCTCCCGCACGTCGAGCACGAAGGCCCCGTCGGAGTGCTCGGCGGCGAACTGGTCGAGGTCGACCTCGGCGGCGGACTCGGCCTCCGCGACCTGACGGCGCACGTCGTCCATGTCCAGGCTGCGCACCCCGTCGATCAGCTGCTCCAGGGCCGGGGGCGGCAGCGCGCCCGGCTGGGAGAAGACCAGGATGCCGTCGCGGAAGGCCATCAGGGTGGGGATCGAGGTGATCTGCGCCATCGCGGCCAGCTCCCGCTGGGCCTCGGTGTCGACCTTGGCGAAGACGATGTCGTCGTGCTTCTCCGAGGCCTTCTCGAAGACGGGGGCGAACTGGCGGCACGGGCCGCACCACTCGGCCCAGAAGTCGACCAGCACGATGCCGGGGGCGGTCACGGCGGTCTCGAAGTCCTGTTGGGTCAGCTCACGTGTTGCCATGGCTTCGACGTTACCCGCCGGCGGGGTGAGGAGCCGGCGGGGGCCGAGGGCGGCCAGGGGGTCGGCGGCCGGGGTCAGGCGTCCCCGGCCCCCGCGGACTCACCAGCCGCGGGCCCGCCACTGCGCCAGGTCGGGCCGCTGCTCGCCGAGGCGCCCGTCGTCCCCGTGGCCGGGGTAGAACCAGGTGTCGTCCCCCAGGCGGTCGAAGATCTTCTCCTCGACGTCGCCGAGCAGCCGGGTGAAGGCGGCCGGGTCGCCGAAGGTGGACCCGACGCCGCCGGGGAAGAGGCAGTCGCCGGTGAAGAGGTGGGAGTGGCCCTCGGGGTCGTCGTAGCGCAGGCAGACCGAGCCGGGGGTGTGCCCTGCCACCGCGACCACCTCCAGCTCGGCGTCGCCGACCCGGACCCGGTCGCCGTCCTCGAGCCGACGGTCGACGGCCACCCCGGTCTGCTCGGTCACCGCCGCCGCGTCGGGCGCTCCCACCAGGACCCGGGCGCCGGTGGCGGCCACCACCTCGGCGAGCGCCCGGTGGTGGTCCCAGTGCTGGTGCGTGGTGACCACCGACTCCAGGCCGGCGTCGCCGACCAGCTCGAGCAGCCGCCCGGCCTCGGCAGCCGCGTCGACCAGCAGCTGGGTGCCGGTTGCGCGGCAGCGCAGGAGGTAGCAGTTGTTGCTCATCTCCGGGTCGACGGCCAGCTTGGTGATCGACAGGTGGGTGAGCTCGCGGGTCTGCGGGGGGCCGCCTGGGGTCACCTCCCCGGTGTAGTCGTCCTGGGGGTGCGCGCCGGTGGGGTCGTCCATGTCTCCTCGATTCCTGCTGGTCTCTCGCCGGGTCACCAGGGTGGCAGGGGCGGCAGGCCGTCGGGGGCGTGGACCCCCTCGCCGGCCCCGCGTCCGCTCAGCCACCAGGCCAGGTCCGCGGCCCGGCCGGAGACGGCGGGTCCACCCTCGCCGGCGGACCAGGTGCGCCCCAGGTCGGTGGCGCGCAGGGTCAGGGGAGCCTGCCTGCGCAGGCGGGGGGCGAGCACGTCGAGGACCGTCCCGGCGACCTCGGCGGGCAGGTCCGCGACCTGCCGGCCGGCGGCCAGGTCGACGTGGTGGAGGGCGACCTCGACCAGCCGCTTCGCGGGCACCTGGGCCACGGTGAACGTGGTCGCGCCGGGCGCCCACTCCAGTCGGGTGTCCCACTCGTCCCCGCGGACCGCCCCCAGTGCGTCGCCCAGCACGGTGGTGCTGGCCAGGAACCGGGCGCGCAGCTCGGCGAGGCCGGCCGAGGAGAGCTCGTCGATGTCGGTGTCGCGCGCCTGCGCGGAGGCGTACTGGGGGACCGCCTCGCCCCGCCGGGCCCCTTCCACGGCGCGGGCCAGGCCCTCCGCGTTGAGTGCGAGGTGCGCCACCACGTGGGCCCGGCTCCAGCCGGGCAGACCGGAGTCCGCGGCCAGCATGGGGGCGTCGAGGGAGTCGACGGTGCGCACCAGGGCGGCGGTCTCGGCCTGCAGCTGCTCGGACACGGTCATGGTGACATTCAACACCCCCCGGGCTCCGGGGCGGCTCCCCGTTCTTGGCCCCGCTTGGTAACATGGCGAACACGTGTTCGAACGACGTGTGGGGATCCTTCTGTGACCGATCAGCTCATCATCCGGGGTGCCCGGGAGCACAATCTCAAGGACGTCTCGCTCGACCTGCCGCGCGACTCCCTGATCGTCTTCACCGGTCTCTCCGGCTCCGGCAAGTCGTCCCTGGCCTTCGACACGATCTTCGCCGAGGGCCAGCGCCGCTACGTGGAATCGCTCTCCGCCTACGCCCGGCAGTTCCTCGGCCAGATGGACAAGCCGGACGTCGACTTCATCGAGGGGCTCTCGCCCGCGGTCTCGATCGACCAGAAGTCCACCTCCAAGAACCCCCGCTCCACGGTCGGCACGATCACCGAGGTCTACGACTACCTCCGCCTCCTCTACGCCCGTGCGGGGCGTCCGCACTGCCCCACCTGCGGGGCGCCGATCGAGCGGCAGACGCCGCAGCAGATCGTCGACCGGGTGCTCGCCATGGAGGAGGGCCGCCGGTTCCAGGTGCTGGCCCCGGTCGTCCGCGGACGCAAGGGCGAGTACGTCGAGCTCTTCCGCGCCCTGCAGTCCCAGGGGTTCAGCCGCGCCCGGGTCGACGGGGAGACCCACCAGCTCGACGCGCCGCCCACGCTGGACAAGCAGCGCAAGCACAACATCGAGGTGGTCATCGACCGCCTGGCGGTCAAGGAGTCGTCCAAGCGGCGGCTGACCGACTCGGTGGAGACCGCCCTCCAGCTCGCCGACGGCCTGGTGGTGCTCGACTTCGTCGACCTCGACGAGTCGGACCCCGGGCGCGAGGTCCGCTTCTCGGAGCGGATGGCCTGCCCCAACGACCACGCCATCGACACCGACGACCTCCAGCCGCGCTCCTTCTCCTTCAACTCGCCCTTCGGCGCCTGCCCGGAGTGCCACGGCATCGGCACCCGGATGGAGGTCGACCCCGACCTGGTGGTGCCCAACCCGCAGGCCACCCTGGGGGAGGGGGCCATCCAGCCGTGGAGCGGCGCCCACGTGGCCGACTACTTCCTGCGGTTGATGGGCGCCCTGGGCGACGAGCTCGGCTTCGACCTCAACACCCCCTGGGAGGAGCTCCCGGCCAAGGCGCGCAAGGCGATCCTGCGCGGGCACCCGACCAAGGTGCACGTGGTGACGCGCAACCGCTACGGCCGCCAGCGCTCCTACTACGCGGAGTTCGAGGGGGTCGGTCAGTACATCGAGCGGCGCCACGAGGACGCCGAGACCGACACCAGCCGGGAGCGCTTCGAGGGCTTCATGCGCGAGGTGCCGTGCCCCGCGTGCCAGGGCAGCCGGCTCAAGCCGGTCTCGATGGCGGTCACGTTGGGCGGGCTCTCGATCGCCGAGCTCTGCGCCCTGCCGATCAACGAGACCGCGGACTTCCTGCGTTCGGTGGAGCTGAGCGACCGGGAGCGGCAGATCGCCGAGCGGGTGCTCAAGGAGATCCAGGAGCGGCTCCAGTTCCTGCTCGACGTCGGGCTCGACTACCTCTCCCTCAACCGGCCTTCCGGGTCGCTCTCTGGCGGCGAGGCCCAGCGCATCCGGCTCGCCACCCAGATCGGCGCCGGACTGGTGGGCGTCCTCTACGTCCTCGACGAGCCCTCGATCGGGCTGCACCAGCGCGACAACATGAGGCTGATCGAGACCCTGGTGCGGCTCCGCGACCTCGGCAACACCCTGATCGTGGTGGAGCACGACGAGGACACCATCAGGGCGGCCGACTGGGTCGTCGACATCGGTCCCGGTGCCGGTGAGCACGGCGGCCAGGTGGTCCACTCGGGGTCGGTCGCCGACCTGCTCTCCCACCCCGACTCCGCGACCGGCGCCTACCTCTCCGGCCGGCGGGAGATCCCGGTGCCCGACGTGCGGCGGCCCCGCACCAAGGGCCGCGAGCTCGTGGTCAAGGGGGCCAAGGAGCACAACCTGCGCAACGTGGACGTCGCCTTCCCGCTGGGCATGTTCACCGCCGTCACCGGCGTCTCCGGCTCGGGCAAGTCGACCCTGGTCAACGACATCCTCTACACCTCCCTGGCCAAGCAGATCTACAACGCCCGGACGGTGCCCGGACGCCACCGCACCATCACCGGGATCGACCAGGTGGACAAGGTCATCCACGTCGACCAGTCGCCCATCGGCCGCACCCCGCGCAGCAACCCGGCCACCTACACCGGTGTCTTCGACCACGTCCGCAAGCTGTTCGCGCAGACCCCCGAGGCCAAGATGCGCGGCTACCTCCAGGGCCGGTTCTCCTTCAACGTCAAGGGCGGCCGCTGCGAGGCGTGCCAGGGCGACGGCACGATCAAGATCGAGATGAACTTCCTGCCCGACGTCTACGTCCCCTGCGAGGTCTGCCACGGCGCCCGCTACAACCGGGAGACGCTGGAGGTCCACTACAAGGGCAAGACGATCGCCGACGTGCTCGACATGCCGATCGAGGAGGCCGCGGAGTTCTTCGCCGCGGTGCCCGCGATCGCCCGGCACATGAAGACGCTGACCGAGGTGGGGCTGGGCTACGTGCGGCTGGGGCAGCCGGCGACCACCCTGTCGGGCGGCGAGGCACAGCGCGTGAAGCTGGCCAGCGAGCTGCAGAAGCGCTCCACCGGACGGACCGTCTACGTCCTCGACGAGCCGACCACGGGTCTCCACTTCGAGGACATCCGCAAGCTGCTGCTGGTGCTGGGCCGCCTCGTCGACCAGGGCAACACCGTGCTGGTCATCGAGCACAACCTCGACGTCATCAAGACCGCCGACTGGATCATCGACATGGGTCCCGAGGGCGGGTCCCGCGGCGGGATGGTGGTCGCCGAGGGCACCCCCGAGCAGGTGGCCGCCGACCCGACCAGTCACACCGGCAGGTTCCTGGCGCCGCTGCTCGACGGCGTCCTGCGCCGCTGAGGGTGCTGCCGCGTCAGACGGTGGTCGTCCCGGTCGGGGCGTGGTGCCGGTGCCCGCTCCTCGTGCACCGGCCCCGCCAGGCCCGGTCGCGAGGTGACTCGCGCCGGTCCAGCCGGTCGTCGAGCACCTGACGGGCCTCGTCGAGGCGGTCGGCCCGCAGCAGGGCGGCGATCCTGATCTCCTCGAGCACCTCGCGCTGGGCGTCGGAGCCTCCCAGTCGCCAGGTCCGGTCCGCGACGGCCTCGAGGCAGTCGGCGGCGAGCCCGGGCAGGCCCCGCGCCAGGACGACGAGCGCGTGCGCCACCGGGGCCACGACCTCGCGGTGCACGGGGTGGGCGTGGCGCTCGCTGTGCCGCGCCAGCGCCCGGAGCCCCGCGACGTCCTCGGTGGCGAGCAGGACGACGGCCGCGTGCATGGCCACGAACGGGGTGGGCGGGCTGAGCAGGGTGCCGCGGCCGACCGAGGCGATCACGTCGTCGAGGCCCGGCACCTCCTCGCCGTCCGCGGTCAGGGCCCACCGCAGGAGCAGGGAGCCGGTGTCGACCAGGGCACGGCAGCCCAGGGCCCGGTCCGGGCCCAGCTGGGTGGCGTGGCGCCGGCGCACCGCCGCGGTGTCGCCGAGGCTGAGCTCGTGCAGGGCCGCGTGCCAGGAGAAGTGGCTCAGGTCGACCGCGGAGCTGCCGTCGCCGGCCACCCACGAGTCCATCCAGGCGAGTCCGTCGCGGTGGTCGCCGGTCTCGTAGTGGGCGTGGGCGCGGGCGTGCGCCGAGTGGCCGGCCGAGGGCTCCACCGCCAGGGAGCGGCAGGCGAGCTCCATCGCGTCGTCGAAGCGGCGCTGCTCCTGCCGCACGAAGGCCAGCAGCCCCTGGCACCACCAGTGGTCGCCGTACGCCGGGGCCGCGCCCTCGACGATCGCCCACGCCTCGGCGGGGACCTGGGTGACGCCCGCGAAGGCGATGGTGGGCACCGCGGAGGAGAGCAGCAGGGCGTCGCGGGGGTGCTCGGCGAGGTGGCGGAGCAGGGGAGCGGAGTCGCCGGCGACGTGCGCCAGCACGCTGTGCACGTGGGAGCGCTCACGGTCGGTGCCGCGCCGGGCGTGCAGCTCGGCGTCCCGGAGCCGGGCGGGCAGGTCGACCGGGAGGCACATCTCGTGGGCGAGCAGCGCGAGCGTGGAGTGGGCCAGGGCGAAGGTGGGGTCCAGGGCCAGGGCCTGGGAGACCAGCTCCGCGCCTCCCCGCTCGAGCTTCAGCAGGCGCAGCAGGCCCGCCGACCAGGCGTTCGCTGCCTCGGGGCTCGTGGTGAGGGGGAGCCCGAACGGGTCGTGACACGGCATGAAAGGAGAGTAACTGACTCGACTTTAATTGGGGAGCCTGTCGGCGTGTCCCGTCCCGGCGTCCGGCCGGGGCCGGCTTGGGCCGAGCGCTAGTCTGCGGTCGGTCCTCCTCCCTCGACCCTCAAGGAGCCGCCGTGAGCACCCAGGGCATCAGCAGACGCCGCGCGCTCGGAGGTGCCGTGGCGGCCGGGGTGGGGGCGCCGCTGCTGGCGGCCTGCGGCGACGAGTCGCGCTCGGAGCGGGTGGCCCCGGTGCCGGAGACCAAGGCGGGCGAGGTGCTCGGCTCGACCGGCGACGTGGCCGTCGGTGCCTGCGCGGTCTACCCCGACCGCAAGGTGGTGGTCACCCAGCCCACCGAGGGGACCTTCAAGTGCTTCTCCGCGGTGTGCCCGCACCAGGGGTGCACCGTCTCCTCCAGCAGCGAGGGGCACATCCCCTGCACCTGCCACGGCAGCAGCTTCTCGCTCGAGGACGGCTCCGTGCTCGAGGGACCCGCCAAGACGGCGCTGCCCGAGGTGGACATCACCGTCACCGGGGACACCATCACCATGGCCTGACCGTAGGCTGGGCGCATGGCTCAACCCGCGTCGTACCGTCCCGCGGCAGGGACGATCCCGACGCAGCCGGGGGTCTACCGGTTCCGGGACAAGCGCGGCCGCGTGATCTACGTCGGCAAGGCCAAGAACCTCCGCTCCCGACTGTCCTCCTACTTCCAGGACATCGGCAACCTCCACCCGCGCACCGCCTCGATGGTGACCACCGGGGCCAGCGTGGAGTGGACGGTGGTGCGCACCGAGGTCGAGGCGCTCCAGCTGGAGTACTCGTGGATCAAGGAGTTCGATCCCCGCTTCAACGTCAAGTACCGCGACGACAAGTCCTACCCCTGGCTGGCGGTCACCGTGGGCGAGGAGTTCCCCCGGGTGATGGTGGGGCGCGGGGCCAAGAAGAAGGGGACGCGCTACTTCGGTCCCTACGGCCACGCGTGGGCGATCCGCGAGACCGTCGACCTGCTGCTGCGGGTCTTCCCGATGCGCTCGTGCAGCGCGGGGGTCTTCAAGCGCTCGGCACAGATAGGCCGGCCCTGCCTGCTGGGCTACATCGACAAGTGCAGCGCACCGTGCGTCGGCGCGGTCAGCGCCGAGGAGCACCGGCGCATCGTCGAGGACTTCTGCGACTTCATGGCCGGCAACACCACGGCGTTCGTCAAGCGGGTCGAGCGGGAGATGTACGCCGCCTCCGAGGCGATGGACTTCGAGAAGGCGGCCCGCCTCCGCGACGACCTGGGGGCCCTCAACAAGGCCCTGGAGAAGCAGGCCGTGGTGCTGGGCGACGGCACCGACGCCGACGTGGTGGCCCTGGCCGAGGACCCGCTCGAGGTGGCCGTCCAGGTCTTCCACGTGCGGGGCGGGCGCATCCGCGGCCAGCGCGGGTGGGTCGCCGACCGGATGGCCGAGGGCGGCACCGCCCACCTGGTCGAGGAGTTCCTGCTCCAGCTCTACGGCGGGGAGTCGGAGTCGATCCCCCGCGAGGTCCTGGTCCCCGAGCTCCCGGAGGACGTGGGCACCATGGAGGAGCTGCTCAGCTCGCTGCGCGGCAGCCGGGTGAGGGTCCGGGTGCCGCAGCGCGGCGACAAGAAGGCGCTGATGGAGACGGTGGCCCGCAACGCCGCCCAGTCCCTGGCGCTGCACAAGACCAAGCGTGCCAGCGACCTGACCACCCGCAACCTGGCGCTGGAGGAGATCCAGAAGGCGCTCGGCCTCGAGGAGGCCCCGCTGCGGATCGAGTGCTACGACGTCTCCAACCTCCAGGGGACCGAGGTGGTGGCCTCGATGGTGGTCTTCGAGGACGGCCTGCCGCGCAAGGGGGAGTACCGGCGGTTCGTGATCCGCGGCGTCGAGGGCCAGAACGACGTGGCCTCCATGCACGAGGTGATCACCCGCCGGTTCCGGCGGCTGCTCGACGAGCAGGCGCGCTCCACCGAGGTGGTGACCGACTCCGGGCCGATGCTGGTCGACCCGGACACCGGGCGGCCGCGCAAGTTCGCCTACGCCCCGGGGCTGGTGGTGGTCGACGGCGGACCGCCGCAGGTGAGCGCCGCGCGCCAGGCGCTGGCCGAGCTCGGGATCGACGACGTCCCGGTCTGCGGCCTGGCCAAGCGGCTCGAGGAGGTCTGGGTGCCCGGCGAGGAGGACCCGTTGATCCTGCCGCGCACCAGCGAAGGGCTCTACCTGCTCCAGCGCATCCGGGACGAGGCCCACCGTTTCGCCATCACCCACCACCGGGCCCGCCGGTCGGCCACCATGGTGGAGAGCGTGCTCGACGACGTGCCGGGGCTCGGCGAGGTGCGCCGCAAGGCGCTGCTGCGACACTTCGGCTCGTTGAAGAAGCTGCGGCAGGCCGACGTCGCCCAGATCGCCCAGGTGCCCGGGATCGGCCCGGCCACCGCCACGGCGATCAAGGAGGCGGTGGCCGCGACACCGGGGCGCAGCGCCGGACCACGGATCAACACCGCCACGGGCGAGATCGAGGAGGACTGATGAAGCAGCCGGCCGAGCTGGTGATCATCACCGGGATGACGGGCGCCGGGCGCAGCACCGCGGCCAAGGAGCTGGAGGACCTGGGCTACTTCGTGGTCGACAACCTGCCTCCGACCCTGGTCCGGGACGTGGTGCGCCTGGTCGACGACAGCAGGGGGACCAGCCAGCCGATCGCCGTGGTGGTCGACGTCCGGTCGGGGTCCTTCTTCACCAGCCTCGCGGCCAACCGGCACCAGCAGGCCACCGGGCGGCCGACCAGCCTGGTCTACCTCGACGCGAGCGACGACGTGCTGGTGCGGCGCCAGGAGGCCGTCCGGCGGCCCCACCCGCTGCAGGGCAGCGGTCGCCTGATCGACGGACTGACCAGGGAGCGCAAGGTGCTCGAGGAGATCCGCGGCGGAGCGGACCTCGTGATCGACACCACCGCCCTCAACGTGCACCAGCTGACCGACCGGATCGCCGGGCACTTCGGCTCGCCCGCGGCGCGGAGCCTCAAGGTCCAGGTCGTCAGCTTCGGCTTCAAGTACGGCATCCCGGTCGACGCAGACTTCGTCGCCGACATGCGCTTCCTGCCCAACCCGCACTGGATCCCCGAGCTGCGGCCGCAGAACGGGCGCGACGCGCCGGTGGCCGAGTTCGTGCGCAACCAGCCGGGCGCCGCGGAGTTCCTGGCCGGCTACCTGCCGGTGCTCGAGATCGCCGCCACCGGCTACCAGCGCGAGGGCAAGAGGTTCATGACCATCGCCGTCGGCTGCACCGGCGGCAAGCACCGCAGCGTCGCGATGACCGAGGAGGTCGTCGCCCGCCTCTCCGCGTCCGGGTACGACGTACGGGCCATGCACCGTGACCTCGGGCGGGAGTGACGTGGAGCGCCTCGACACCTCCGTCGTGGCGCTCGGTGGGGGGCACGGGCTCCATGCCAGCCTGTCGGCGCTGCGTGAGGTCGCCCGCGAGGTGACCGCCGTCGTCACGGTCGCCGACGACGGGGGCTCGTCGGGGCGCCTGCGCCGCGACTTCGACGTGCTGCCTCCCGGCGACCTGCGGATGGCCCTCTCGGCCCTGTGCGGCGACGACGACTGGGGTCGCACCTGGATGCAGGTCCTCCAGCACCGCTTCGACGGCGACGGCGAGCTGCGGGGTCACGCGCTGGGCAACATGCTCATCGTCGGTCTCTGGGACCTGCTCGGCGACCCGGTGGCCGGGCTCGACATGGTCGGGCGGCTGCTGGGCGCCCGGGGCCGGGTGCTGCCGATGTCGACCGTGCCCATCGACATCACGGCCCAGGTGGAGGGCCCGGACGGCCCGGAGGTGGCGCACGGGCAGGTGGAGGTGGCGACCGCGCGGGGCCGGATCAGGTCGGTGGCGCTGTCGCCCCCGGAGCCCCCGACGTGCCTCGAGGCGCTGCGCGCCGTCGAGGACGCCGACTGGGTGGTGCTGGGGCCGGGCTCGTGGTTCACCTCGGTGATCCCGCACCTGCTCCTCCCGGAGCTGCGCCGGGCGATCGTCTCGCGAGGGGCGCGGCTGGTCGTCGTGCTCAACCTCCAGCCCCAGGACGGCGAGACCGGCGGCTTCAGCCCGGCCGACCACCTGGCGGTGCTCAGGGAGCTCGCGCCCGAGCTCCGGGTCCACACCGTGCTGGCCGACACGTCCGCGGTCGGCGCCTCGGGCCCCGAGCTCGCCGAGCAGGTGCGCGCCCTGCACGGGGAGCTGGCGGTCGCCGACGTCGCCGCCGAGCCGGGCGGCAGCGCCCACGACCCCGCGCGGCTCGCGGCCGCGCTGCGCACGGTGCTGGCCAGTGTGGGGGAGTCGCCCACGGGTCGTTGACCCACATGGCAGGATCTGCCCCATGGCGATGACGGCACAGGTGAAGGCAGAGCTGGCCAGCACCGCGATCACCAAGACCTGCTGCCGCAAGGCCGAGGTGGCCTCGATGCTCCGGTTCGCCGGTGGCCTCCACATCGTCAGCGGCAAGATCGTGGTCGAGGCCGAGCTCGACACGGGCGCGGCGGCCCGACGGCTGCGCCGCGACGTCTCCGAGGTCTACGGGCACCAGTCCGACGTGGTGATGGTCCAGGGCAACGGCCTGCGCAAGGGCAGCCGCTACCTCGTCCGGGTGGTCAAGGACGGCGAGGCGCTGGCCCGGCAGACCGGCCTGCTCGACCCGCGCGGCCGGCCCGTGCGCGGGCTGCCGCCCGCCGTGGTCTCCGGCGGTGGCTGCGACGCCGTCGCCGCGTGGCGCGGCGCCTTCCTGGCCCACGGCTCCCTCACCGAGCCCGGCCGGTCCTCCTCCTTGGAGGTCACCTGCCCGGGCCCGGAGGCCGCCCTCGCCCTGGTGGGCGTGGCCCGTCGGCTCGGCATCTCGGCGAAGGCCCGCGAGGTCCGCGGGGTCGACCGCGTGGTCATCCGCGACGGCGACGCGATCGGCGCGCTGCTCACCCGCCTGGGCGCCCACGAGACCCTGATGGCCTGGGAGGAGCGGCGGATGCGCCGCGAGGTCCGGGCGACCGCCAACCGCCTCGCCAACTTCGACGACGCCAACCTGCGCCGCTCCGCGCGGGCCGCCGTCGCCGCCGGCGCCCGCGTCGAGCGCGCCCTGGAGATCCTCGGGGACGAGGTGCCCGACCACCTCAAGCTCGCCGGCCACCTGCGCCTCGAGCACAAGCAGGCCTCCCTGGAGGAGCTCGGCCAGCTGCACGAGCCGGTGCTGACCAAGGACGCGATCGCCGGCCGGATCCGGCGGCTGCTGGCGATGGCCGACAAGCGCGCGGAGGAGCTCGGCATCCCCGACACCGAGGCGTCGCTGACCCCCGACATGCTCGCCGAGGAAGCCTGAATCCAGGCGCCACTCCGGCCCCCGTCGAGGACGGTCCGAGGTCCATCGAGGATGCCCCGGGGTAGGTGTTGAGGTGCGCGCGATAGGGTCGTGGACGCTCGTCGACCATCGCTACTCCAGGAGTCAATTGTGACTGTCCGTGTGGGAATCAACGGCTTCGGCCGGATCGGCCGCAACTTCTTCCGCGCCGTGCGCGCCTCGGGTGCCGACATCGAGATCGTCGGGGTCAACGACCTGACCGACAACGCCTCGCTGGCTCACCTGCTCAAGTACGACTCCATCCTCGGCAGGCTGGACGCCGACGTCTCGTCCACCGAGTCGGCCATCCGGGTGGGTGACCAGGAGATCGCCGCCTTCGCCGAGCGGAACCCGGCCGACCTCAAGTGGGGCGACCTCGGTGTCGACGTCGTCGTGGAGTCCACCGGCTTCTTCACCGACGCCACGAAGGCCAAGGCGCACCTCGACGGCGGTGCCAAGAAGGTCATCATCTCGGCGCCCGCCAAGAACGAGGACATCACCGTGGTGATGGGGGTCAACCACGAGCTCTACGACCCGGAGAAGCACCACGTCATCTCCAACGCCTCCTGCACCACCAACTGCCTCGCGCCGATGGCGAAGGCGCTCAACGACGAGTTCGGCATCGTCAAGGGCCTGATGACGACCATCCACGCCTACACCGCCGACCAGAACCTGCAGGACAACATCCACAAGGACCTGCGCCGGGCCCGGGCCGCCGCGCTCAACATCGTCCCCACCTCGACCGGTGCGGCCAAGGCGATCGGCCTGGTCCTCCCCGAGCTCAAGGGCAAGCTCGACGGCTTCGCGCTGCGCGTGCCCACCCCCACCGGCTCCGCCACCGACCTCACCTTCGAGGCCGGCCGCGAGACCAGCGTGGAGGAGGTCAACGCCGCGATCGAGAAGGCCGCCGACGGACGCTTCCTGAAGTACTCCACCGACCCGATCGTCTCCACCGACATCACCACCGACCCGGCGTCGTGCATCTTCGACGCCCCGCTGACCAAGGTCATCGGCAACCAGGTCAAGGTCATCGGCTGGTACGACAACGAGTGGGGCTACTCCAACCGCCTCGTGGACCTGATCGACCACGTCGGCAGCACCCTCTGACCGTGTCGGGACTCGAGACGCTAGGCGACCTGCGGGGCCGGCGGGTCCTGGTCCGTTCGGACCTGAACGTCCCCCTGGACGAAGGCCGGATCACCGACGACGGCCGGATCCGGGCGAGCGTGCCGACGATCCGCAAGCTCAGCGACGCGGGCGCCCGGGTCGTGGTGACCGCGCACCTCGGCCGCCCCAAGGGCGCACCGGACCCGGCCTACTCGCTGGGTCCGGTGGCGGCGCGGCTCGCTGAGCTGCTCGGTCGCCCTGTCTCCTTCGCCGAGGACACGGTCGGGCCGAGCGCCCGGCGTGTGGTGGCCTCGCTCGGGGACGGCGACGTGGCCCTGCTGGAGAACCTCCGCTTCAACGAGGGCGAGACCAGCAAGGACGACGCCGTGCGGGGTGCCTTCGCCGACGAGCTGGCGAGCCTCGCCGACGCCTACGTCTCGGACGGCTTCGGCGTGGTCCACCGCAAGCAGGCGAGCGTCTACGACGTGGCGACCCGCCTGCCGAGCGCCATGGGCGGTCTGGTCGAGTCCGAGATCGAGGTGCTGCGCCGACTGACCGTGGATCCCGAGCGCCCCTACGTGGTGGTGCTGGGCGGGTCCAAGGTCTCGGACAAGCTGGGCGTGATCGACAACCTGCTCGACAAGGCCGACCGGCTGCTGATCGGCGGCGGCATGGTCTTCACCTTCCTCAAGGCCCAGGGCCACGAGGTGGGCAGGAGCCTGCTGGAGGAGGACCAGCTCGACACCTGTCGGCGCTACCTCGCCGAGGCCGCCGAGCGTGGGGTCGAGCTGGTGCTGCCCACCGACATCGTGGTGGACACCGCGTTCCCCTCCGGGGACCGCGAGCCCCAGCCGGTGGTGGTGCCGGCCGCCGAGATCCCGGCCGACGCGCTGGGTCTCGACATCGGCCCGGAGTCCGCGGCGGCCTTCGCCGCGGCCCTGGCCGACGCCCGGACCGTCTTCTGGAACGGCCCCATGGGGGTCTTCGAGGTGCCGGCCTTCGCCGAGGGCACCCGCACCGTGGCCGAGGCGCTGACCCGGGTCCAGGGGCTCTCGGTCGTCGGTGGCGGGGACTCCGCCGCCGCGGTGCGCGCCCTGGGCTTCGACGAGGCCGCCTTCGGCCACATCTCCACCGGTGGAGGGGCCAGCCTGGAGTTCCTCGAGGGCAAGGACCTCCCCGGCATCTCCGTGCTCGAACGCTGACGACGACAAGGAACCCTGCTGATGGCTCCCACCCGCACCCCGCTGATGGCGGGGAACTGGAAGATGAACCTCAACCACCAGGAGGCGGTGGTCCTGGTCCAGAAGCTCGCCTGGACGCTGTCGGACAAGAAGCACGACTTCTCCCGGGTCGAGGTCGTCGTCGTCCCGCCGTTCACCGACCTGCGCTCGGTGCAGACCCTGGTGGACGGCGACCGGCTCCAGCTGAAGTACGGCGCCCAGGACGTCTCGGTGCACGAGAGCGGCGCCCACACCGGCGACATCTCCGCCGGGATGCTGGCCAAGCTCGGCTGCTCCTACGTGGTGGTGGGCCACTCGGAGCGTCGCCAGGACCACCACGAGTCGGACGAGACGGTCAACGCCAAGGCCCACCGGGCCCTCGAGGCGGGGATGACGCCGATCGTCTGCGTCGGGGAGGGGCTCGAGGTCCGCCAGGCCGGCCGGCACGTCGAGCACACGCTGAGCCAGGTCGAGGGCTCGCTCGCGGGCTTCTCGCCCGAGCAGGTCGCCGGGCTGGTCGTGGCCTACGAGCCCGTCTGGGCCATCGGCACCGGGGAGGTGGCCACGCCCGAGGACGCGCAGGAGGTCTGCGGAGCCATCCGGGAGCGGCTGCGGGAGCGCTACGGCGACGAGGCGGCCGACGGCTGCCGGATCCTGTACGGCGGTTCGGTGAAGGCGGCCAACGTGGCCGGCATCATGGAGAAGCCCGACGTCGACGGTGCGCTGGTCGGCGGAGCGAGCCTCCAGGCCGACGAGTTCGGCGGCATCTGCCGTTTCCATGACATGCCTGTCCTCTGATCACCCCCGACTGACGTAGGCTGCCCTCGTGATTCTGCTCTTTCAGTCCCTGCTCATCCTGACGAGCCTGATCCTCATCCTCCTGGTGCTGCTGCACAAGGGGCGTGGGGGCGGCATGTCCGACATGTTCGGTGGTGGCATGTCCAGCACCCTCGGCGGCTCCTCGGTGGCCGAGCGCAACCTGGACCGGTTCACCGTCGGAGTGGGAGTCGTCTGGTTCGCCTGCATCGTGGCGCTCGGACTGCTGATGGCGTACGGATCCTGAAAATGTAAATAGCTTCATTTCTCTTCTGGGAGGGACAGAGATGGCTGGTGGAGGAAGCGCGATCCGGGGTAGTCGGGTCGGGGCAGGGCCGATGGGAGAGGCCGAACGGGGGGAGGCGGCGCCGCGTCAGGCGGTCACCTACTTCTGCTCGCACGCACACCGCTCGGTGGTGACCTTCGCCGTCGAGGCGATCGCACCGGAGGCGTGGGACTGCCCGAAGTGCGGCCTGCCGGCCAGCATGGACCGGGACAACCCGCCGCCGCCGCCCAAGATCGAGCCCTACAAGACGCACCTGGCCTACGTGAAGGAGCGGCGCTCCGACGCGGAGGCGGCCGACATCCTCAACGAGGCCGTGCAGCTGCTGCGCAGCCGGCGCAAGTCGGGCGACGTCATCTTCTAGGCCACGCCGTCGCGGCCGGGCGAGGCCGCGACCTCGTCGAGGAGCCACAACGTCTCCTGTCGCCCCCGCACTCCGCGGGCCGGGCACTCGGCGAGCGGCCCCGTGCTGCGGGCCGCCGCCACCGCCGCGGCCTTCGACTCGCCGCTGGCGAGGAACCAGACCGCATCGGCACGGTTGAGCGCCTCGAAGGTGAGGCTGACGCGTCGGGGCGGCGGCTTGGGGGAGTCGGTGACGGCGACGGTGCTGTGCGACCGGACATCGAGCCCGGGGTGGCCCGGGAAGAGCGAGGCGACGTGCCCGTCCGGGCCCACGCCGAGCATGACCAGGTCGAAGCCGGCAGGACCGAGCTCGTCGAGCATGCCGGCGTAGGTCTCCGCGGCGGCCGCGACGTCGGCGACGTCGTCGGCCGACGGCACCTCGTGCACCCGACGGGGGTCGACCCCGAGGTGGTCCAGCATGGCGCGGCGTGCCTGGAGGGCGTTGCGGTCCTCGGAGGCGCCGGCCACGAACCGCTCGTCGCCCCACCAGAACGAGACCCGGGACCAGTCGACCGGGGCGTCCGTGCGACGGGCCACCTCACGGTGGACGAGGTCGGCGATCGACCCACCGGTGAGGCACACCCTGGGGTCGCGCCCGGCCGCCTGCAGCTCCTCGAGCCTGGCCAGGAGCCTGCTGGCGACCTCGCCGGCCAGCGAGGCGGCGTCCGGGGCCACCTCGAGATCGCCCCGCGCGCTCATCGCGGCCCCTCGCGCTCGGCCAGGTGGGCCACCGTCTCGGCGTAGATGTCGTCCTCGTCGAGCCGGCGCAGCTCCTCGGCCAGCAGCTCCGGCACGGGGCGCAGCGGCAGCGCGACCGGGCGGTCCGGGGAGCCGGGCGTGGAGAGGGTGCCGTGCTTGCCGTCGGGGCGGGTGATCCGCACCGGGCCCTGCCGTGTCTCCAGCACCACCTCGGTGATCCCCGGACCCTGGGACCGGTGTCGGGCCACGTCGACGCCGAGCCGGCTGGAGAGCCAGGCGATCATCAGCTCGGCCGAGGGGCTGATCCGCTCCGCGGTGACCGAGGCGCCGGTGACCTTGGCCGGGAACTGGTCGAGGGCGGCGGCCAGCAGCGCCCGCCAGGGCGTCAGCCGGGTCCACGCGAGGTCGGTGTTGCCCCGGGTGTAGGCGAGGCACTGCTCGGCGAGGGCGCGCTGCTTGCCCCGGCTGACGGCTGCGGTGTCGGTGATCCGCCGCTGCGCCAGGGCGCCGAGCCGGTCGCCCGCCGGGTCGGGCGGGGCGTCGACCGGCCACCACACGGCCACGGGGGAGTCGGGCAGGAGGAGCGGCAGCACCACCGACTCGTCGTGCTCCACCACCTCGCCACTGAGGCGGATCAGCGCCGTCTCGCCGCTCCACCCGGCACCGATGCCGAGCCTGGCGTCGACCCGGGAGGCGCCCCGGGTGCTCCCCAGGATCACCCCCAGCACCCGCGCGGGATGCTCGTGGGAGGCGTGCTGGACGTCCTTCATCGCCTGCTCGGCGTGGTCCTCGGGAGCCACCACGATCAGGGTCATCACCATGCCCATGGCGGGGCTGCCCGACAGGGCGCGCTGGCGCATGAGCTCCGCAGAGATGGCCGAGGCGGTGGTGTCCTTCAGCTCGATCACGGTCGCCTCCAGGTCCGTCCGTCGCGGGCCAGCATCTCGTCGGCCGAGGGCGGGCCCCAGGTGCCGGACTCGTAGGCCTCCGGCGCGCCCTTCCGGGCCCAGTGCGCGATGATCGGGTCGAGGATCTTCCAGGACAGCTCGACCTCCTCGTGGCGGGGGAAGAGCGGCGGGTCGCCGAGCAGCACGTCGAGGATCAGCCGCTCGTAGGCCTCCGGGGAGGTCTCGGTGAAGGTGCCGCCGTAGACGAAGTCCATGGACACGTCCCGGATCTCCATCGAGGTCCCCGGCACCTTCGAGCCGAAGCGCACGGTCAGGCCCTCGTCGGGCTGCACCCGGATCACCAGGGCGTTCTGGGTCAGCTCCTCGGTGGAGTGCTTGCCGAAGGGCACGTGCGGCACCCGCTTGAAGACCACCGCCACCTCGGTCACCCGGCGCCCCAGCCGCTTGCCGGCGCGCAGGTAGAACGGCACCCCGGCCCAGCGCCGGTTCTCCACCTGGAGGGTGACCGCGGCATAGGTCTCGGTGGTGGAGTCGGCCGGGATGCCTTCCTCCTGGAGGAAGCCGGGGACCTTCTCCCCGCCCGCCCAGCCCTCGGCGTACTGCCCCCGGGCCGTGGAGCGGGTCAGCGACCGGGGCAGGACGACCGAGGAGAGCAACTTCTCCTTCTCGACCCGCAGGGACTCCGCCTCGAACGACCGGGGCTCCTCCATCGCCACCAGGGCCATGAGCTGGAGGAGGTGGTTCTGGATCACGTCGCGGGCCGCGCCGATGCCGTCGTAGTAGCCGGCACGGCCACCGATCCCGATGTCCTCGGCCATGGTGATCTGCACGTGGTCGACGTAGTGGGAGTTCCACAGGGGCTCGAACATCGAGTTGGCGAACCGCAGCGCCAGGACGTTCTGGACGGTCTCCTTGCCCAGGTAGTGGTCGATGCGGAAGACCGAGCCGGACGGGAAGACCCGGTCCAGGACCTGGTTGAGCTCGCGGGCCGAGGCCAGGTCGTGCCCGAACGGCTTCTCCACCACCACCCGCCGCCACGAGCTGGTGCTCTCGGCGAGACCGTGCTTCTGGAGCTGGGTGACCACGTCGCCGAACAGGCCCGGGGGGATCGCGAGGTAGAAGGCGTGGTTGCCCCCCGTGCCGCGCTCCTGGTCGAGCAGCTGCAGGGTGTTGCGGAGCAGGTCGAAGGCCACGTCGTCGTCGAACTCGCCGGGGACGAACCGGAAGCCGTCGGCGAGCTGGTCCCACACCTCCTGGCGGAACTCCGTGCGCGCGTGCTCACGGACGGCGTCCCGGACGATTTCGGCGAAGTCCTGGTCCTCCCACTCCCGGCGGGCGAAGCCGACGAGGCTGAAGCCCGGGGGCAGCAGACCTCGGTTGGCCAGGTCGTAGACGGCCGGCATGATCTTCTTGCGCGACAGGTCCCCGGTGACCCCGAAGAGCACCATGCTGCAGGGTCCGGCGATCCGCGGGAGCCTCCGGTCCCGCGGGTCGCGCAGCGGGTTGTGCCGCTCTGCGCTCACGACGGGGCCAGCACGGTCACCAGCGCGGCCAGGTCGGCGGGGGAGGCCAGGTGCAGGCGCAGCACCGGGGAGCCCTTCGCGGCGAGCACCTGAGCGTCGCCGACGGCCTGGGCCAGCAGGAACTCGTGGAAGGTGAAGGGGCGTCCCGGGACGGCCAGGTCGGCCTCGGGCTGGGTCGTGACCTGGAGGAAGGCCCCGGTGGTGGGCCCGCCCTTGTGGTACTGGCCGGTGGAGTGCAGGAAGCGCGGCCCCCACCCGAAGGTCACCGGCCGGCCGGTGCGGGTCGCCAGCGCGGGGCGCACCGGGAGCAGAGCCACGTCGCGGAGGCGGTCCAGGTAGGCCTGGACGGCCAGGTAGCCGCGCTCCTCGTCGACCTGGGCGAGCAGGGCCGCCACGGCGTCGGCCACCGTGCTGGTCCCCTCCGGCAGCCACCCCGGCGAGGCGAAGACCGTCACCGCTCCGTCGACGAAGGCCGGCGCCGGGGAGTCGGAGGAGCCCTCGAGCATCTCGCGGGCCGCGGACTTCGCGCTCTCCACGTCGGGCTGGTCGAAGGGGTTGATGCCGATCACGCCGCCGGCGACGGCGGTGGCGGTCTCCCACAGCAGCAGCTGGGCGCCCAACGGCCCGTCGACGGCGGCCGACCAGCCGGAGGTCGCGGGCCACTCACCCTGCGCGGGGCCGAAGCTGACCAGGAGCGAGTCCTCGGTGGACGGGGTCCAGTTGGGGGTCTGCATCCGCTCCACCACCACCGGGAGGATGCCCTTGCCGTCCTTGCCGGTGGACTCCGCGACGAGCTGCTCGACCCAGTCGCCGAACCCGGGGTAGGCGGAGCCGCCGTCGGCGAGCACCAGCTTGTCGACGTCGCGGGTCGCCGTCAGCCCCAGCAGGGCGCCCAGGCGCAGGGCCGGGTTGGCCACCTCGTCGACCGCCAGCGCGGGACGCAGGGCCTCGGCCTCGGAGAGCAGGGCGCCGACGTCGGCCCCGGCCAGCGCGCTCGGGACCAGGCCGAAGGCGGTCAGCGCGGAGAAGCGCCCCCCGACGTCGGGGTCGGAGCGGAAGACCCGGTAGCCGGCCTCGGTGGCGGCGACGTCGAGGGGAGAGCCCGGGTCGGTCACCACCACGAGGCGCTCGGCGGGATCGATCCCGGCGTCGGCGAAGGCCTTCTCGAAGGCCCGCTTCTGGCTGTCGGTCTCGACGGTGCCACCCGACTTGGAGCTGACGACGACGACCGTGCGCGCGATGTCGGTCTCCAGGGCGCGGCGGACGAAGTCTGGATCGGAGGAGTCGACGACCGTCAGCTCGACGCCGGCGGCCGCGCAGATCACCTCGGGAGCCAGGGACGAGCCGCCCATGCCGCACAGCACGACCCGGTCGAGGCCGCGGCCGCGCAGCTCGTCGCGGAGCGCCTCGGCCTCGGCCACGACGGGGGCGGAGGTGACCGGCAGGTCGACCCAGGCCAGCCGCTTGGCGGCCTCCTCCTCGGCGGCCTCGCCCCACAGGGCCGGGTCCTGCGCGGCGAGGCGGCTGGCGACCCGACCGGCGACCAGGTCGCCGAGGACCGCGTCGAACGCCTCGGGATTGGCCAGTCCCAGGCTCAGGGACACCCCGGTGGCCTCGAGGCCCGCGCCGCTCACGAGCGACCGGCCTGGTCGAGCTGGCCCTGGACGGTGTCGAGCAGCTCCTGCCAGGAGGCGAGGAACTTGTCGACGCCCTCCTTCTCCAGGACCGCGATCACGTCGTCGTAGACGACACCGGCCTCGGCGAGCGAGCCCATCGTGGCCTCGGCGTCGTCGTACTGGGTGGTGACCTGGTCGCCGAGCACCTCGCCGTGGTCGGCGAAGGCCTCCAGGGTCTTCTCCGGCATCGTGTTGACGGTGCCTGGCACCACCAGGTCGGTGACGTACATGGTGTCGCGGTAGTCGGGGTTCTTGACCCCGGTCGAGGCCCACAACGGTCGCTGCCGCCGCGCTCCGGCCTCGGCCAGGGCGGCCCAGCGCTCGCTGGTGAAGAACTCCTGGAAGGCCTGGTGCGCGAGCCGCGCGTTGGCGACCCCGGCGCGGCCGAAGAGCGAGGGGTCGGCCCCGGCCGCCTCCAGCCGCTTGTCGACCTCGGTGTCGACCCGGGAGACGAAGAAGGAGGCCACGGAGTGGATCCGGGAGAGGTCGTGCCCGTTGTCGCGGGCCAGCTCCAGCCCGGCGGCGTAGGCCTCCATCACCTCCTGGTAGCGGGCCAGGCCGAAGATCAGCGTGACGTTGACGCTGATCCCCTCGCCCAGCGCCGCGGTGATGGCCGGGCCGCCCTCGGTCGTCGCGGGGATCTTAACCAGCAGGTTCTCCCGGTCCACCTCCGTCCACAGCTCCTTGGCCGAGGCCACCGTGGCCTCGGTGTCGAAGGCCAGGGTGGGCGCGACCTCGATGGAGACGCGACCGTCGACCCCGTCGGTGGCCTCCCAGACCGGCCGCAGCAGGTCGCAGGCGTCCCGGACGTCGCCGGTGGTCAGGGCGAAGACCGTCGCGTCGACGTCGGCACCGTCCGCGGCGAGCCTGCGGACGGCCCCGTCGTAGCGCTCCCCGTCGGCCAGCGCGGCCGCGAAGATCGACGGGTTCGTGGTGACACCCGTGACGGAGGACCCGGCGACCAGCTCGGCGAGGTTGCCGGTCTCGAGACGCTCCCGGGAGAGGTCGTCGAGCCAGATCGAGACCCCGGCCTCGGCCAGGGACTTCAGACGTTCGGACATGTGGTGTGCCTCCGGTGTGGGTCGCTGGTCGGTGCCAGGTGCGGTGCCTGGATCGCTGCGGTCAGGCCTCCGCGGCGGCGATGCTGTCGAGCGCTGCGGTGACGACGGCCGCGGCCGTCATCCCGAACTCCTGATAGAGCCGGGTGTAGTCGGCGCTGGCGCCGTAGTGCTCGAGCGAGACGATCCGTCCCGCGTCGCCGACCACGTCGCGCCAGCCCTGGGAGATCCCGGCCTCGACGCTGACCCGCGCCTTGACGATGGGCGGGATCACCGCGTCTCGGTACGCCTGGTTCTGGGCGTCGAACCACTCACGGCACGGCATCGAGACGACTCGGGCGCGGACGCCCTGCTCGGCCAGCGTGGCCCGCGCCTCGACCGCGAGCTGGACCTCCGAGCCGGTCGCGACCAGCACCACGTCGGGCTGGCCGCCCTCGGCGTCGAGGAGCACGTAGCCGCCCTTGGCGACGTCGTCGGTGCCGGCCCAGTGCTCGCCGTCGACCACGCCGCGGGGGAGCACGGGGACGTCCTGGCGGGTCAGGCAGAGCCCGGCCGGGCGGTCGGTGTTCTCCAGCACGGCCTTCCAGGCGGCCGCGGTCTCGTTGGCGTCGGCCGGACGGACCACGTCGAGACCGGGGATCGCGCGGAGCGCCGCGAGGTGCTCGATCGGCTGGTGGGTGGGCCCGTCCTCACCGAGGCCGATGGAGTCGTGGGTCCAGACGTAGATCACCGGCGCCTGCATCATCGCGGCCAGCCGGACGGCGGGACGCATGTAGTCGGCGAACTGCAGGAAGGTGCCGCCGAAGACGCGGGTGCCGCCGTGCAGCGTGATCCCGTTCATGATGGCGCCCATCGCGTGCTCGCGGATGCCGAAGTGGAGCACCCGACCGTAGGGCTCGCCCTTCCAGGTGCTGGTGGTGCGGGTGACCGGGTTGAACGAGGCCGCGCCCTTGATCGTGGTGTTGTTGGACCCGGCCAGGTCGGCGGAGCCGCCCCAGAGCTCGGGCAGCACGCCGGCGACGGCGTTGATCACCTCGCCGGAGGCCTTGCGGGTGGCGACGCCGGCGCCGGCCTCCCAGGACGGCAGCGCGTCGGCCCAGCCGTCGGGCAGGCGGCGCTCCTTGACCCGGTGCAGCAGCGCGTCCCGCTCGGGGTTGGCCGCGGCCCACGCGGCGTACTGCTCGTCCCAGGCGTCGCCGGCGGCCTTGCCCCGCTCGAGTGCCTGCCGGGTGTGGGCGAGCACCTCGTCGGGCACCTCGAAGGTCCGGGCCGGGTCGAAGCCGAGGATCTCCTTGGTGGCGGCGACCTCGTCGGCGCCCAGGGCGGAGCCGTGGGCGGCGCCGGTGCCGCGCGCGTTCGGCGCGGGCCAGGCGATGGTGGTGCGCAGCTTGATGAAGCTGGGCCGGTCGGTGACCGCGCGGGCGGCCGCCAGGGCGTCGTAGAGCCCCTGGACGTCCTCGCGGTAGACGTCCGGGTCGCTGCGGTCGCCGGCCCAGTCGACGGTCTGCACGTGCCAGCCGTAGGCCTCGTAGCGCAGCGCGACGTCCTCGGTGAACGCCACGTCGGTGTCGTCCTCGATGGAGATCTGGTTGTCGTCCCAGATCAGCGTGAGGTTCCCCAGCTGCTGGTGTCCGGCGAGCGAGGAGGCCTCGGCGCTGACGCCCTCCTGCAGGTCGCCGTCGGAGGCGAGGCAGTACACGTGGTGGTCGAAGAGCGACTCGCCGGGGGCGGCTTCCGGGTCCAGCAGGCCGCGCTGGCGGCGGGCGGCCATCGCCATGCCGACGGCGTTGGCGACGCCCTGGCCGAGCGGGCCGGTGGTGGTCTCCACGCCGGCGGTGTGGCCGAACTCGGGGTGGCCGGGGGTCTTGGAGCCCCAGCTGCGCAGCCCCTTGAGGTCGTCGAGCTCGAGGCCGAAGCCGGCCAGGTAGAGCTGGAGGTAGAGGGTGAGGCTGGTGTGGCCGCAGGAGAGCACGAAGCGGTCCCGGGCGATCCAGTTCGGGTCCGCGGGGTCGTGGCGCATGACCTTCTGGAAGAGCAGGTAGGCCACCGGCGCGAGGCTCAGGGCGGTGCCGGGGTGACCGTTGCCGACCTTCTGGACGGCATCCATCGCGAGGACCCGGGCGGTGTCCACAGCCCTGTCGTCGAGGTCGGTCCACTCCAGAGCGGGGGATCCCTTGGTCCGTGCGGTCACGTGCTTCCCTTCGAACGTCTTCAACAACTCGGCAGAGCCGATAGGCAGGCACGAGCCTACTCAGGGGTCGGGCTAGACTCGACCCCGCCTGTACCCCACTCAACCGAGGTTCATCTCCGTGACGTACGTCGGCCACTCGGCCCCTGACGCCGAGCAGTCCGGACCCCACCGGTCTCCCGACGGATCCCGGACCCCGGGCGAGGCTGCGCCGCGCGCCGGGATCAAGGACGTGCTCGCGGCCTACGTCGGGCTCACCAAGCCCCGGGTGATCGAGCTGCTGCTGCTCACCACGGTGCCGGTGATGTTCTTCGCCGCGCGCGGGGTGCCGCCGCTGGGCCTGGTGGTCGCCACCGTGATCGGCGGGGCGCTGAGCGCGGGCTCGGCGTCGGCCTACAACTGCGTCTACGACCGCGACATCGACGAGCAGATGCGTCGGACCCGTCGCCGGGCGCTGCCCCGGCACGTGGTCACCCCGGCCTCGGCGCTGGTCTTCGCCACCGTGCTGGCGGCTCTCTCCACGGTGGTCCTGGCCGTGTGGGTCAACGTGCTCTCCGCCGGTCTCTCGCTGCTGGCCAACGCCTTCTACGTGATCGTCTACACGATGATCCTCAAGCGCCGCACCACCCAGAACATCGTCTGGGGCGGGATCGCCGGGTGCTTCCCGACCATCATCGGCTGGACCGCGGTCACCGGGCAGCTCGACTGGGCCCCGCTGATCCTCTTCATGGTGGTCTTCTTCTGGACGCCGCCCCACACCTGGGCGCTGGCGCTGCGCTACCGCGAGGACTACGCCAACGTCGACGTCCCGATGCTGCCGGTGGTCAAGCCCGCCGCCGAGGTGGGCCGCCAGATCGTTCTCTACAGCTGGGTGATGGTGGCCACCTCGATGCTGCTGTGGCCGGCGGCCGGGACCGGTCCGGTCTACCCCGTCGTCGCCGCGGTGCTCGGGGCGGTCTTCCTGCTCGAGGCGCACCGGATGTGGAACCGGGCCAAGGCCTCCGACCAGCTCACCGACATCTCACCGATGCGGCTCTTCCACAACTCCAACCTCTACCTGTCGCTGCTCTTCGTGGCCGTGGCGCTGGACCCGCTGCTCTTCTGAGCCCGCTCCGGTCGGCCCGCGTGCAGCCCCCGGCTCCGGCGCGCCCGCCGCGGCCCGACGCACGGAGCCACCACGGAGCCACCACGGAGCCGGCCCGGGGTCAGCGCGTGGCCGAGCGCGGGGTCAGCGCGGGCTGAGCGTGGTGGCGGCCTCGGTCTGCGGCGGGGCGGTCGGGTCGGGGTGCTCGGCCGGCTCCGCCTCGGAGCGGTGGGGGAGGACCGCCAAGGTGATCCGCGCCAGGCCCGCCGCGAGCAGGCCGGCGCCCAGCATGTGCAGTGCGACCAGCGCGATCGGCAGGTCGAGCCAGTACTGCACCCAGCCCAGCACGCCCTGGGCCAGCTCGATGGCCAGCACCAGGCCGGTGACCAGGGTGAGCCAGCGCATCCGGGCGTGCAGCGCCGCGACCAGGAGCGCCACGGTCAGCGCGACCAGCACGTAGACCGAGACGGCGTGGACCTGGGACAGCACGGCGGGGTCCAGGCCGTTGCGCGGGGCGTGGTCGTCCCCGGCGTGCGGACCGGCGCCGGTCACCACGGTGCCGAGGTAGAGCACCACCCAGCCGACGGCGAGGTTGGCGAAGGCGAGCCAGCGGTGGAGTCGCGGCGCCGGGCCCCGGTCGGGGCTGCGGAGCTCGTCGAGGAGGACCACGCAGACCATGACGATGGCCATCGACAGCAGGAAGTGGAGCGAGACCACCCACGGGTTCAGGTCGGTCAGCACGGTGATGCCGCCGAGCACCGCCTGCAGCGGGATGGACAGGCCGACCACGAAGGAGAGCCGCGTCGCCTTGCGGTGCTGGGCCCCGAGGGCGGCCAGGAAGGTGAGCAGGGCGACCGCGGCCAGCACGAAGGTGAGCAGTCGGTTGCCGAACTCGATCGCACCGTGGATGCCCAGCTCGCCGTGGGCCACGAAGGACTCGTCGGTGCAGCGCGGCCAGGTCGGGCAGCCGAGCCCGGAGCCGGTGAGGCGCACCGCCGCCCCGGTGACGACGATGCCGATGTTGGCCAGCAGGTTGGCGATCGCCAGCGGCCACAGCCACGGGGCGAGACGAGCCAGGGTCATTCGGGTCACTCCCACTTGAAGGTGCGTGCGGTGGCCACCGCGCCCAGCGTCGCCCAGGCCACCAGGACGAGCATGGCCGAGCCGTCTGCCCGGCCGTCCAGCAGAGCGGCGCGCATTCCCTCACCGAGGGCGCCGGAGGGGAGCCACGCGACGATCTCGCCGAATCCACCGTACGTGGTGGCGGGGAGGAGGACGGCGCCGCCGGTGAGCAGCAGCAGGTAGATCAGGTTGGCGGCCGCCAGCGTCGCCTCGGCGCGCAGGGTGCCGGCGACCAGCAGGCCCCAGGAGGTGAAGGCGCCGGTGCCCAGCAGCAGGAGGAGGAGCGCGGCCCACCACCCGCTCGGGTCGGGCTGCCAGCCCATGGCCAGCGCGACGCCGGCCAGCACGACCAGCTGCATCGCCTGGACCAGGAGGACCGCGCCGACCTTGCCCAGGAGGAGTCCGTACCGGGGGAGCGGTGAGGCACCGAGCCGCTTGATGAGGCCGTAGCGGCGTTCGAAGCCGGTGGCGATCGCCACCGAGGTGAAGGAGGTGGACATGACGGCGAGCGCGAGCACGCCGGGCGCCAGCACGTCGATGACCGGTCGGTCGAAGCCGAGGTCGAACCGGTCGGCGGCACGGACCCCGCCGACCATCACCAGGACGGGGATGACCAGGGCGAGCAGGAGCTGCTCGCCGTTGCGGAGCATCAGCCGCGACTCCATGCGCGCCTGGGCGAGGACCTGGCGCCACAGCGGCGCCGCTCCCGGGGCGGGACGCAGATCGAGCGTGCTCATCAGGTCAGCCCCCGGCCGGTCAGCTCGAGGAAGACGTCCTCGAGGGTGCGCTGGCCCAGGGTCAGCGACTCGGGCAGCACGGCGTGGGCCTCGCACCAGCGGGCGACCACGCCGAGGGTCCGCGAGTCCGCGGTGCCGGAGACCGACATGCTGAGGGCCCCGAGCTGGCGGACGTCGGTGTCGGGGCCCAGCTCGGCCTGCAGCGACTCGGGTGCGCCGTCGGGGAAGGGTCGGGTGACGACCAGCCGGATGGTGGTGCGCCCGCCCCGCATCAGCTCCAGCGGACTGCCGGAGGAGACGAGCACGCCGCGGTCGACGATGTGGACCTGGTCGGCGAGGTGCTCGGCCTCCTCCATGTGGTGGGTGGTGAGCACGACCGTGACGCCGTGCGTCCTCAGGTCGTCGAGGAGGTCCCAGGTGTCGCGGCGGGCCTGCGGGTCCATCCCGGCCGTCGGCTCGTCGACGAAGACCAGCTCGGGCCGTCCCACCAGGGCCATCGCCAGGCCGAGCCGCTGCTGCTGGCCGCCGGAGAGCCGCCGGTAGGGCGTGCGGCCGCAGTCCCCGAGACCGACCCGCTCGGCGAGCGTGTCGACGTCCATCGGGTCGCGGTGCAGGGCGGCGACGTGCCGCAGCATCTCCATGGCCCGCACCCCGGACCAGGCCCCGCCGGACTGGAGCATCACCCCGATCCGGGGCAGCAGGGCGCGCCGGTCCCGGTAGGGGTCGAGACCCAGCACCCGGACCCGGCCCTGCTGGGCCCGGCGGTAGCCCTCGCACGTCTCCAGGGTGGTGGTCTTGCCGGCGCCGTTGGGGCCGAGGACGGCGGTGATCGTGCCGCGCTCCACGCGCAGCGACAGGCCGTCGACCGCCACCTTGTCGCCGTACCTCATGACCAGGCCGTCGACCTCGACGGCGGCGGAGGAGGTGGGCACGCCACCAGTCTAGGAACCGACCCGTGGCAGCGGCCCGCGCGGGTCGGTCCGGGCCGGCGTGCTCACCCCGCCCGCTCCGGCTCCAAGGGCTGGCTGCGCCGCCGGTGACGGCGTGCCTCGAGCTGCAGGGCGGCGGTGTGCCCGAGGAGCGCGAGCGTCACGCCGACCACCACGTCCAGGACGTAGTGATTGGCCGTCGCCACCACGGCCAGGCCCATCAGGACCGGCAGGGCGAACCCGACCGTCCGCAGCCACAAGGTGGCGGCCGCGGTCACGATGGCGATGCCGACGAGCAGGTCCCAGCCGGTGTGCAGGCTCGGCATGGCCGCGTACTGGTTGGTGAAGGCGGGGGGCTGGAGGTAGCGGTAGGCGCGGGACTCCTCGCTCACCGTGTCGGCCATCCCGAGGTCGAGCAGTCGCGGGGGAGTGACGGGGTAGAGGGCGACGACGAGCATCCCGAGCGCTCCGGAGACCAGCATCGCGTCCCGGAGCCGCAGGAAGACGTGCCGGTGCAGGACGGCCAGCCAGATCATGGTGAGCACGATCACGGGCCAGTGGCCCCAGATGTAGACCCAGTTGGCCAGGGTCCGGGTCGAGTCCCAGGGTGCGACCAGGTCCTGGATCTGGGCCTCCACGTGCAGGCCCAGGCGCTGCTCGAGCGCGATGAGGTCGTAGGCGTGCGCGTCGGCCTCCGGCACCGCGCCGACGGTCAGCCCGCGGACGGTGAAGTAGACCAGGATCGCGATGGTGACCCACGCGGCCTGCCGGGCGACCCAGAGCAGGGAGGACCGGGTCACGGGCGTACCGTGTCCTGTGCCGCGCGCCGGTGCGCCATGGGCACTCTCCCTTCCACCCCTGCCATCGTGGAGGAGTCGGGCACCCGGGCACCAGGGTCGCTCGACATGTGGCGGGAGTCACTTAGGGTGACCTTCTTTGAAAGCGACTTCGCATTAACGTAACAATTGCGTTGTGGAATTCGACCGGACCTCGCCCAGCACCGTCGGTGCCGTGGCGGACGCGCCCACCCGGGCTCGGGTGGTCCGGTCGATCCTGGAGAACGGACCGTCCACGGCCGCCTCGCTGGCGGCCCGCCTGGAGCTGACCTCCGCCGCGGTCCGGCGCCACCTGGACCAGCTCGTCCAGGAGGGGGTCGTGGAGTCCCGGCTGCCGCGGGCCGACGGGCAGCGCGGGCGGGGAAGACCTGCGCGCGTCTTCGTGTTGACCGAGAGTGGACGCGACCAGTTCGACCAGCAGTACGACGACCTCGCCGCCCAGGCCCTCCGCTACCTGTCGGAGACCGGTGGCGAGGACGCGGTGCGTGACTTCGCCCGGCGCCGCGCCGGCTTCATCGAGCGCGACTACCGGGCCGTGCTCACCGACGAGCCCGGCCTGAGGCCGGCCGAGGCGCTGGCGCGGGTCTTCTCCGCGCAGGGCTACGCGGCCAACGTCCGGGAGCTCCCCGTGGCCGGCTCCCTCGACCAGCTGTGCCAGCAGCACTGCCCGGTCGCCCACGTCGCCCACGAGTTCCCCCAGCTGTGCGAGGCCGAGACCGAGGCGATCAGCAAGGTCCTCGGCACGCACGTCCAACGACTTGCCACCATCGCGCACGGCGACGGTGTCTGCACCACCTGCATCCCCCAGAGCAAGGAAGGCTGACATGACCTCCATCGAAGAGCTCAACCCCGAGCTGAAGGGCATCGGGCGCTACGAGTTCGGCTGGTCCGACCGCGACGACGCCGGCTCCACCGCCCGCAGGGGCCTCAACGAGGACGTCGTGCGCGACATCTCGGCCAAGAAGTCCGAGCCCCAGTGGATGCTCGACCAGCGGCTGAAGGGCCTCAAGCTCTTCCACCGCAAGCCCATGCCCACGTGGGGATCGGACCTGTCGACGATCGACTTCGACAACATCAAGTACTTCGTCCGCTCCAGCGAGAAGCAGGCCGCCACCTGGGACGACCTGCCCGAGGACATCAAGAACACCTACGACAAGCTCGGGATCCCCGAGGCGGAGAAGCAGCGCCTGGTCTCCGGCGTCGCCGCCCAGTACGAGTCCGAGGTGGTCTACCACTCGATCCGCGAGGACCTCGAGGAGCAGGGTGTCATCTTCGTCGACACCGACACCGCGCTGCGCGAGCACGAGGAGCTGTTCCGCGAGTACTTCGGCACCGTCATCCCGGTCGGCGACAACAAGTTCTCGGCCCTCAACACCTCGGTGTGGTCCGGCGGCTCCTTCATCTACGTGCCGAAGGGCGTGCACGTCGACATCCCGCTGCAGGCCTACTTCCGGATCAACACCGAGAACATGGGCCAGTTCGAGCGGACCCTGATCATCGTCGACGAGGACGCCTACGTGCACTACGTCGAGGGCTGCACGGCGCCGATCTACAGCTCGGACTCCCTGCACTCCGCGGTGGTCGAGATCATCGTCAAGAAGGGCGGCCGCTGCCGCTACACGACCATCCAGAACTGGTCGAACAACGTCTACAACCTCGTCACCAAGCGGGCCACCTGCGAGGCCGGCGCCACGATGGAGTGGGTCGACGGCAACATCGGCTCCAAGGTGACCATGAAGTACCCGGCCATCTACCTGATGGGTGAGCACGCGAAGGGCGAGACGCTCTCGATCGCGTTCGCCGGCGAGGGCCAGCACCAGGACGCCGGCGCCAAGATGGTCCACGCCGCGCCCCACACCTCCAGCTCCATCCTGAGCAAGTCGGTGGCCCGTGGCGGCGGCCGGACGTCCTACCGGGGCCTGATCCAGGTCAACGAGGGCGCCCACGGCTCGAAGTCCAACGTGCTGTGCGACGCGCTCCTGGTCGACCAGATCAGCCGCTCCGACACCTATCCGTACGTCGACATCCGTGAGGACGACGTCTCGATGGGCCACGAGGCCAGCGTCTCCAAGGTCTCCGACGACCAGCTCTTCTACCTGATGTCGCGAGGCATGGAGCAGGACGAGGCGATGGCGATGATCGTCCGCGGCTTCGTCGAGCCCATCGCCAAGGAGCTCCCGATGGAGTACGCCCTCGAGCTCAACCGCCTGATCGAGCTGCAGATGGAGGGTGCGGTCGGCTGACCGGCCCCTCCCGCCTGACCCCGCAACGACGTAGAAAGCAGAACCTGTGACCGTGACCGAGACCGCCCGTGAAGGGGTGGCGTCCGCCCTCGAGATGGACCGGGTGGAGAGCCACCTGCACCCCCTGGGGTCCTTCGAGGTGTCCGACCACCCCGTGCCCACCGGGCGCGAGGAGATCTGGCGCTTCACCCCCCTGAAGCGACTGCGCGACCTGCACGGCGACGCCGCGTTCGCCGCGCCCACCACCGCCCTGGAGTGGAACACCCCCGACCCCGTGCGGGTCGAGCGGGTCGAGGGCCCCGAGGCCCGCGACCTGCGGGGTGTCTCCGGGCTGGTGCCCAACAGCCGCTTCACCGCCCGGGTGCTGGCCGAGACGCCCAGCACCCTGCTCGTCGACGTGCCCGCCGAGGCCGAGGTCTCCGAGCCCGTGGTGGTGCAGGTGCGCGGCACCGGCGCCGAGGGGCAGGAGGCGGCCCACGTCGCGCTCCGCTTCGGCCGTCACTCGCGGGCCACCGTGGTGCTCAACCACACCGGCAGCGCCACGCTGGCCCAGGTCGTCGAGGTCGTGGTCGGCGACGGCGCCGAGGTCACGGTCGTCTCGGTCCAGGACTGGGCCGACGACGCGGTCCACCTCACCCACACCCAGGCGCGGGTGGGTCGCGACGCCTCCTACAAGCACGCCGCCCTCACCTTCGGCGGCGACGTCGTGCGGATGGACGCCAACGTCACCTACGACGGGCCCGGCGGGTCCGCGGAGATGCTCGGCCTCTACTTCGCCGACGCCGGCCAGCACCTCGAGCACCGGCTCTTCGCCGACCACACCGCGCCCCGGACCAAGAGCCACGTGGTCTACAAGGGTGCGCTCCAGGGCGACAAGGCCCACACGGTCTGGGTCGGCAACGTCCTGATCCGCAAGGTCGCCGAGGGGATCGAGACCTACGAGGAGAACCGCAACCTGGTGCTCACCGACGGCTGCCAGGCCGACTCGGTGCCCAACCTGGAGATCGAGACCGGCGAGATCGAGGGTGCCGGGCACGCCTCGGCGACCGGTCGCTTCGACGACAACCAGCTCTTCTACCTGCGCTCGCGGGGGATCGAGGAGGCCGAGGCGCGGCGCCTCGTCGTCCACGGCTTCTTCAACGACCTGATCCGCAAGGTCGACGTCCCCGAGATCGAGGAGCGGCTCATCGCCGTCGTCGAGGCCGAGCTCGCCAAGAACGTCACCGGGAAGCACTTCTGATGGCCTTCCAGCGCGCCTGCGGTGTCGCCGAGGTCGAGCAGGACCGCGCGCTCGCGGTGACGCTCGACGACATCGAGGTCGCCCTCGTCCGCCAGGGCGAGGAGTTCTTCGCCCTCCACGACGTCTGCTCCCACGGGCACGTCGCCCTCTCCGAGGGGGACGTGGCCGACTGCGCGATCGAGTGCTGGCTGCACGGCTCCAGCTTCGACCTCCGCACCGGCAAGCCGACGGTCCCACCGGCCACCGAGCCGGTCTCGACCTTCTCGGTCGAGGTCCGCGGCGACGACCTCTACGTCGACGTGGCCACCCCCCTCAACGGCGTCACGCCGTCCTGACCCCCCGACTTCAGCAGAGAGTAGAGAGACACACACGATGAGCACACTGGTGATCAAGGACCTGCACGTCTCGGTGGAGACCGAGGACGGTCCCAAGGAGATCCTCAAGGGCGTCACGCTGACGATCAACGACGGCGAGACCCACGCGATCATGGGCCCGAACGGGTCCGGCAAGTCCACCCTCGCGTACTCGATCGCCGGGCACCCCAAGTACACGGTCACCGGCGGCAGCGTGACCCTCGACGGTGACGACGTGCTGAGCATGTCGGTCGACGAGCGGGCCCGCGCGGGGCTCTTCCTGGCCATGCAGTACCCGGTCGAGGTCCCCGGCGTCTCGGTGTCGAACTTCCTGCGCACCGCCAAGACCGCGATCGACGGCGAGGCGCCGAAGTTGCGCACCTGGGTCAAGGACGTCAACTCCTCGCTCAAGGCCCTCGACCTCGACCCGTCCTTCGCCTCGCGCTCGGTCAACGAGGGCTTCTCCGGCGGGGAGAAGAAGCGGCACGAGATCGCCCAGCTCGAGCTGCTCGACCCCAAGGTGGCGGTGCTCGACGAGACCGACTCCGGCCTTGACATCGACGCCCTCAAGGTCGTCTCCGACGGCGTCAACCGCTTCGCCGCCAAGGGCGACAAGGGCGTTCTGCTGATCACGCACTACACGCGGATCCTGCGCTACATCAAGCCCGACTTCGTGCACGTCTTCGTGGCGGGCCGGATCGCAGAGCAGGGTGGCCCGGAGCTGGCCGACCGGCTCGAGGCCGAGGGCTACGACAAGTACACGAAGGCCACGGTCTGAGCATGACTCTCCCCGGTCTGCTCCCCGAGCTCGAGATCATCCGCAAGGACTTCCCGATCCTCGAGCGCACGGTCGCGGGTGGGCAGCCGCTGGTCTACCTCGACAGCGCCAACACCTCCCAGAAGCCGCAGGTCGTCATCGACTCGATGGTCGACCACCTCGAGCGGCACAACGCCAACATCTCCCGGGCGATGCACGCGCTGGGGGCCGAGGCCACGGAGGCGTTCGAGGGTGCCCGCGACAAGGTGGCGGCGTTCGTCAAGGCTCCGTCGCGCGACGAGGTGATCTTCACCAAGAACGCCTCGGAGGCGCTCAACCTGGTGGCCAACACGCTCGCCTGGGCGCGCGGTCCGCTGGCGGTCGGTGAGGGCGACGAGATCGTCATCACCGAGATGGAGCACCACTCCAACATCGTGCCGTGGCAGCTGCTCGCCGAGCGCACCGGAGCCACCCTGAGGTGGTTCGGGCTCACCGACGACGGCCGGCTGGACCTGTCGGGGGTCGACGACCTGATCACCGAGCGCACCAAGGTGGTCTCGCTGACCTGGGTCTCCAACATGCTCGGCACGATCAACCCGGTCGCCGAGATCGCGGCCCGGGCCAAGGCGGTCGGAGCCCTGGTGGTGGTGGACGCCTCCCAGGCGGCGCCCCAGCTGCCCGTCGACGTCGCGGCCACCGGTGCCGACTTCGTCGCCTTCACCGGCCACAAGGTCGTCGGGCCGACCGGCATCGGGGTGCTGTGGGGACGGCGCGAGGTCCTCGAGGCGTTGCCGCCCTTCCTCGGCGGTGGCGAGATGATCGCCACCGTCAGCATGGAGCGCTCCACCTACGCCCCGATCCCCGCGAAGTTCGAGGCGGGCACCCCGCCCATCGTCGAGGCGGTCGGACTGGGCGCGGCGGTGGACTACCTGAGCGCGGTGGGCATGGAGGCGATCCACGCCCACGAGAAGGCGATCACCGGCTATGCCCTCGAGGGGCTGCTCTCGGTCCCCGGCCTCACCGTGCTGGGGCCCCAGGACGCCGCCTCCCGCGGCGGCGCGGTCGCCTTCGAGCTGGCCGGGGTGCACCCGCACGACGTCGCGCAGGTCCTGGACACCCGGGGCATCGCGGTACGCGCCGGGCACCACTGCGCCAAGCCGGCCCACGCCCGCTTCGGCGTGCAGAGCTCGACGCGGATGTCGTCGTACCTCTACACCACGCCGGCGGAGATCGACGCCCTGGTGGAGGGACTCCACTACACCCGTTCGTACTTCAAGGTGGGGTGATCCACGTGTCCGCGGAGCTCGACTCGCTCTACCAGGAGATCATCCTGGACCACTACAAGAACCCGCACCACGCCGGCCTCAGGGAGCCGTTCGAGGCCGAGGTGCACCACGTCAACCCGACCTGCGGCGACGAGGTGACGCTGCGGGTCCACCTGAAGGACGGCAGTGTCGCCGACGTCTCCTACGACGCCCAGGGGTGCTCCATCTCCCAGGCGTCGACCTCGGTGATGGCCGACCTGGTCATCGGCCGCCCAGTCGAGGAGGCGATGGCGATCCACCAGGAGTTCCTCACCCTGATGCAGGGCAAGGGCCAGGTCGAGCCCGACGAGGAGGTCCTCGAGGACGGGATCGCCTTCGCCGGGGTCGCGAAGTTCCCGGCGCGCGTCAAGTGCGCGCTCCTGTCCTGGATGGCCTGGAAGGACGCGACCAGCCAGGTGCTCGGCAACCACAACGCTCAGGAGACAGCATGAACGACCAGAACACCGCCCACTCGGACCTGCCGCCGGTCGACGTGGACGCGCTCGCCTCGGGAACCACGACCGCGACGGTCGAGGACGTCACCGAGGCGATGAAGGACGTCGTCGACCCCGAGCTCGGCATCAACGTCGTCGACCTGGGGCTCGTCTACGGGGTCCACGTGGACGAGGCGTCCAACTGCGTCATCGACATGACGCTGACCTCGGCGGCCTGCCCGCTGACCGACGTCATCCAGGACCAGACCAACGCGGCCCTGGAGGGCCTGGTCGGCGACGTGGCGATCAACTGGGTGTGGATGCCGCCGTGGGGCCCGGACAAGATCACCGACGACGGCCGCGAGCAGCTGCGCGCCCTCGGCTTCAACGTCTGAGACGCGGGTGGACGACTACGTCGAGCCCGCGGTCGGGCAGCGGGACCTCGCGGTCGAGGACTTCTGGAACGTGGCGCGCTTCCACGCGAAGCTGACCCACCTGCCCGGCTACTTCGGCCCGACGGTGCTGGCCTCGGTGCCGCCCCCGGTCTGGAGCCTGGGGGAGACCCCCGAGGAGGCGGACGCCGGCGTGGCGGGGCTGCTCGACGGCTCGGAGACCGCGCTGCGCACCCCGCTCGCCGACTACCGGGAGGCGGGCGAGCAGGTGCCCGAGGCGGGTGCCCTGGGCATCGTGCTCGACGGGCGCGGCGCTCCGCGGGCGCTGGTTGTCACCAGCCGGGTCGAGGTCACCGACGCCGAGGTGGTGGAGCACCTCACGGTCCTCCACACCGCCGAGGGGACCGCGCCGGGCGGCGGCTCACCTCAGCACGGTCAGCACTGAGGAGAAGTCGTCGGTCCAGGCCCGGCGCACCGGCCCGGCCTCGCGCCAGCGGGGCAGGGTCAGCAGCTCCTCGATGCGTGAGTCGTCGGGGCTGAGCGCCATCCAGGTCGAGGAGATGCCCTTCTCGTCGTCGGTGGACTCGCCGGTCCCGACGGCCACGTCCCAGCCGAGCCGGGCCGCGTCGTGGGCGACGACCGGCTCCAGGTCGAAGACCCGGTTGGAGATGTGGACCAGCAGCAGGCCGTCGTCGGCCAGGACCCGTCCGTAGCCCTCGAAGGCCTCCTCGGTGAGCAGGTGCACCGGGATGGCGTCGGAGGAGAACGCGTCCAGGACCAGGGCGTCGAAGGTCCCCGGCTCGGTCCGGGCCAGGGCGAGACGACCGTCGTCGACCACGGTCTCCACCTCGGCGGCGGTGTCGGCGAGGTAGGTGAACAGCTCCGGGTCCTCGGCGATCCGCACGACCTCCTCGTCGATCTCGACGAAGGTCATGCGCTGTCCCGCACCCACGTGGGCGGCCATCGTGCCGACCCCGAGACCGACCACGCCGGTGTGCTCCGGGGCGGCCAGGCTGAAGACGTCGCCGACCGGCCCCTGGACGGAGTAGTAGCTGGTCGGCTCGACGCGGCGCTCGTCGGTGAACTGGGTCCCGTGCACGGTGGTCCCGTGGCTGAAGACGTGCTGGTCCCCGGACGCCACGACCCGGTAGCTGCCGTAGAAGGTGCGGTCCTGGTGGAGCGGGGCCTCGGCCAGCAGGGTGACGCCCGCCAGGGTGAGCGCCACCGCGGCCAGGGTCGCCAGGGGCCGCCGGCCGCCGAGGAGGCCCAGCGCCGCCCACATGACCAGCGCGGCGACCGCCGGGGCGCCCCCGCGGTGCCACCAGTCGGCGCCCAGTGAGATCCCCACCAGGAGGACGAGCAGGACGAGCAGCACCTCGAGGCCCAGCAGGACCTTCGGGTCGAAGCGCAGCAGCGCGCGCGGGTAGCGGCGCGCCGCGCCCACGCCGAGGAGCAGCACACCCAGCAGGACCAGCGGGTACTCCCAGACGCGCGGGAAGAACATCGGGGCGACCAGCCCGTTGAGCAGCCCTCCGAGGGCACCACCCGCCGCGACCACGAGGTAGAAGTGGGTGAGCAGGCGCGGGTGCGGACGCATGGCGGCGAGGGCGCGGTGGGCGGCGTACGCCGCACCGCCCAGCAGGGTCAGGTCGACCGTCAGCATCAGCCACATCGGGTGGGTGCCGGTGGGGGCGACGTGGAGCACCGCGGCGACCGTGGCCGACGCGGTAGCGACACGCACCGCGACCCGGCTCGGCTCGCGGCCCGGGCGGGCGAAGGCGATGACGAAGGTGGCCAGGTAGATGGCCAGCGGCACGACCCACATCAGGGGGATCGCGGCGACGTCGGTGGAGATGTGGGCGGTGACGCCCAGCATCAGCGTCGAGGGCAGGAAGGCGAGCGCGAGCCAGAGCAGGAGCAGGCGGGTGGTCAGCACCCGGGCACCCACCTCTGCGCCGCCCTCTGCACCCCTGCCGTCACCCCCGGCCACGCCGGTGGGGACAGCCGCGTCGGGGGCGAGGACCTTGTGCTGACCGGCCGCGGCGGCCACCCGGCGGTTGCTGCGCCAGGCCACGACGCCGCACAGGCCCATCAGCGCGATGAAGACCAGGAAGCCGCCCGACCAGGCGAGCCGCTGCTCGCGCAGGGTCAGCAGCGGCTCCACCACGAACGGGTAGGCCAGCAGTCCGCCGAAGCTGCCCAGGTTGCTGGTGGCGAAGAGGAAGTAGGGGTCCGCGGCGCGCGCGGTGCCGGTCCAGGAGTACCAGCGCTGGAGCAGCGGGCCGGTGGTGGAGATGACCGCGAAGGGGAGGCCCACGACCAGCAGGAGCACCCACAGCAGCCAGATCGCCGGCGCGACCTCGGCGTCCGGGGCGGCACTCGCAGGGAGCGCGACCGGCAGCGCGGCCACCGGCAGCAGCAGCACCCCGAGGTGGAGGAGGGGCTGACGGCTCGGCCCGAGCCGTCCGCTCGACACGTGCACGTAGAGGTAGCCGAGCAGCAGCAGGACCTGGAAGAAGAGGCTGCTGGTGCTCCAGACCGACGCCGAGCCGCCGAAGCTGGGCAGGACCAGCCGGGCGACCATCGGCTGGACCACGAAGAGCAGGGCCGCCCCGGTGAAGGAGGCGAGCGCGAACAGCACGGTGGTGAGGCGCTGGTGCCCGGGAGCAGCCGGCCGGACGGGCGAGGGCGCTGTCGTCGTGGCGGAGCGTGACGTTGAGCTCATGAGTCCTCGGGAGTCGGCCGGGAGGGGGTCACCGGGACGCTAGCCACGCGCTGCGGGCCGCGCCGCGAAATGGCCGAATCGTGCCCGATAGGGTGAGCCGGGTGCCTGTCGTGTCGGTCCCTCCCGCCCGCCTGGTCAGGTGGGTGGAGAACTTCTCGCAGCGGCACGGCGGCGTGTCCCTGACGGTGGGCGACGGCACTCTCTCCGGCTTCGGCGCCGACGGGTCGCACTTCGAGGCCTCGCTGTCGTTCTCCCGCCGCTACACCGGCCCCGCCGAGGTCGGTGCCTTCGTGGCCGACCTCCGTCCCCCGGACCTCTGGGGGGTCCTCCTGGTGCGCAAGGGCGGCTTCGCCGTCGCCCGGTCGGCCGGTACGCAGATGGTGGAGCACAAAGTGGGGCAGCGTCACGTGCAGGGCCGGAGCAAGGCCGGCGGTCAGAGCCAGCAGCGCTTCTCCCGCCGGCGCGACAACCAGGCCCGCGCCGCCTACGAGGCCGCCGCGGACCACGCGGCCAGGATCCTGCGGCCCGGGCCGGTGGTGGTGGGGGGAGACCGGGAGGCGGTCGCCCAGGTCCTCACCGACCCGCGCCTGGCCGGTCTACGGGTGGTGGGGGAGTGGCTGGCGGTGCCCGACCCCCGGCGTGCGGTCCTGGACCAGGCGCTCGCCGAGGCCGCGGCGGCGCGCGTGGCGGTCGAGAACGCCTGATCGCGGCGTCCTGCTCTGTCAGGATGGCCAGCATGTGGCAACCCGAGCCCGGGTGGCAGCGCCTCCCCGGTGCCGGTCCCTCGACGTACGGCGTGTGGGGTGCGCGCGAGGACGGGCAGGACGTCGTGGTCAAGCGGCTCGTCGCACCGACCCCCCACGACCCGCCCGCCTGCCTGCGGCCCGACCACCCGGCGTACTGGCGGCGGGCCGCGGAGGTGGCCCTCTCCGGGGTCGTCGCCGCCACTCCGGGGCTGCGTGAGCCCGCGGTGGTACGGGTGGAGGAGGACGCCGAGGGGGTGACGCTGGTGCACCGGCGGGTCGAGGACGCCGGCACCTCGGGTCTCTACCTCGCCCGCTGCCTGGGCCGGTTCACGGCCGCCACCGCGCCCGAGCTGCCGTGGCTGGCTCGGGCCCAGCTCTCGGCCCGGCTCGACGAGGTAGCCCGTCGCGGCGGCTGGACCACGCTGGCCCGCACTCCGGTGGCTGACCTCGCCGACCACCTGTGGCGTCGCCGCGAGGTGCTGCTCGGCCAGGTGGCCGCCCTGCCCCAGGTGCTCCAGCACGGCGACCCCGTGCCCTCCAACCTGCTGGGCCACGTGGAGGACCACGTGCTGGCCATCGACTGGTCGACCCTGGGGCTCGGCGCCGTCGGCGCCGACCTCGGCTACCTGTCCCTGGCGACGCGGGAGGCGTTCGAGCCGCTGTTCGAGGCCTACCTGGCCGGACTACCGTCGGGCCTGGCCAGCCGGGCGGAGGTGCTGCTCGGCGCCCGGGTCACCTCGGTCTACACGGTGCTCACGCGCGCGGACTGGGCCCTGGCCCGCGTCGCCGACGGCGAGGGCGCGCTGGCCGGCAAGTACCGCCACCCCAGCGTCGCGCCCTACCTGCGCGCCATGCAGCGCCAGCTGGTGCAGGTCGAGGCGCTCCTGGGTCAGCCGCCGCGCTGAGCTCAGAGGTCGTCGGTGGCGAAGGTGTCGCAGGCGGCCAGGTCGCCGCCCTGGTAGCCGACCCGGAACCAGTCCTGCCGCTGCTGGGACGAGCCGTGGGTCCAGCCCTCGGGGTCGACCCGCCCGCCGGAGCGCTGCTGGATCCGGTCGTCGCCGACGGCCTTGGCGGAGTCGAGGGCCTCGGCGATGTCGGCGTCGTCGACCTCGGCGAAGATGGCGACGCCGCTGTCGTCGCTGGTCGACTCCGCCGCGCGCGTCCACATGCCGGCGTAGCAGTCGGCCTGGAGCTCGAGCCGGACCGCGTCGCTGCGGGGGCCCTGCTGGGTGCGCACGCGCCCCATGGTGCCGAGCAGGTTCTGGACGTGGTGGCCGTACTCGTGGGCGAGCACGTAGGGCTCGACGAAGTCGCCGCCCTGCCCGCCGAGCTGGCCCTCCAGGACGTCGTCGAAGAAGGTGGTGTCGAGGTAGATCTGCTGGTCGGCGGGGCAGTAGAAGGGGCCGACCTGCGAGGAGGCCTGGCCGCAGCCGGTGCCGACGCTGCCGGTGAAGGTGATGATCTGGGCCGGGGCCAGTGCCTGGCCGGCCTGCTCGGGCAGCGCGCTCGCCCAGTACTTCTCGAGGGAGAGGGCGACCGCCTTGCGGGCGCAGTCGACGTCGTCCTCCGCGTCGGCACCGGTGCGGCAGTCGTCGTAGCGCTCGCTGTCGGCCTCCAGGCCGGCGGGCAGGCCCTGGGCGTCGGCCCCGGTGTCGAGCGAGGTGCCGCCGGTCCCGCCCAGGGGGTCGCCGCCGACGCACTGCGTCAGCACCAGGAAGAGGACGACGACCAGGAGGCCTCCGATGCCGCCGCCGGCCTTCGCGCCGCCCGGTATGGGGAGGCGCATCGAGCTGCCGCCCGACCTGCCGCCCGACCTTCCGCCCGACCTGCCGCCGGCGTCCCTGACGGAGCCGCGGCTGATGTCGGCCTTGGGGTTGAAGCGCATGGCGGAGGGTCCTTCCTCAGGGCGGCGGGCGTCGCCGACTCACGCCTGACCGGCGTGTCTACGTACACTCACTACCCTCATGATCAACGCCCAACACCTCGAGGTGCGCGCCGGCGCGCGACTCCTCATGGAGGACGTCAGCTTCAGGGTCGCGACCGGCGACAAGGTCGGCCTCGTGGGCCGCAACGGCGCCGGCAAGACCACCCTCACCAAGATCCTCGCGGGGGAGGCGCTCCCGGCCTCGGGCAGCGTCCAGCGCACCGGGGAGGTCGGCTACCTCCCCCAGGACCCGCGCATCGGCGACCCCGAGGTGCTCGCCCGCGACCGCATCCTCTCGGCCCGCGGCCTGGACGACGTCGTCCGACGCCTCCGTGCCGCCGAGGAGCAGATGGGCAGCGACGACGAGGCGGTGCGTGAGCGTGCCATGAAGCGCTACTCCCGGGCCGACAACGAGCTGCACGCCGGCGGCGGCTACGCCGCGGAGTCGGAGGCGGCGACGATCGCCAACAGCCTGGGGATCGAGGAGCGGATCCTCGCCCAGCCGTTGAAGACCCTCAGCGGCGGTCAGCGGCGCCGGGTCGAGCTGGCCCGCATCCTGTTTTCCGGGGCCGAGACCCTGCTCCTCGACGAGCCCACCAACCACCTCGATGCCGACTCGATCGTCTGGCTGCGTGAGTTCCTCAAGGCCCACAAGGGCGGGCTCATCGTGATCAGCCACGACAACGAGCTGCTCGAGGCCTGCGTCAACAAGGTGCTCCACCTCGACGCGAACCGGGCCACCATCGACGTCTACAACATGGGCTGGAAGGCCTACCTGACCCAGCGCGAGACCGATGAGCGCCGCCGCAAGCGCGAGCGCGCCAACGCCGAGTCGAAGGCCAAGACCCTCACCGACCAGGCCAACCGGATGCGGGCCAAGGCCAGCAAGGCCAGCGCCGCGCAGTCGATGCTCAAGCGGGCCGAGAAGATGGTGGCCGGCCTCGAGGGGGAGCGGCACTCCGACAAGGTGGCGCGGATCAAGTTCCCCGCCCCGGCGCCCTGCGGCAAGACGCCGCTCATGGCGCGCGAGCTCTCCAAGTCCTACGGCTCGCTGGAGGTCTTCACCGACGTCGACCTGGCGATCGACAAGGGCTCCCGGGTGGTCATCCTCGGGCTCAACGGTGCCGGCAAGACCACGATGCTGCGGATCCTGGCCGGGGTCGACGCCTCCGACACCGGCGAGGTGCTGCCCGGGCACGGCCTGAAGATCGGCTACTACGCCCAGGAGCACGAGACGCTGGACACCGAGCGGACCGTGCTGGAGAACATGCAGTCGGCCGCGCCGCAGCTCACCGACGTGGAGGCCCGCTCGGTGCTGGGGTCCTTCCTGTTCTCCGGTGAGGACGCCCACAAGCCCGCGAAGGTGCTCTCGGGCGGTGAGAAGACCCGTCTCGCGCTGGCCAGCCTGGTGGTCTCCAGCGCCAACGTGCTGCTGCTCGACGAGCCCACCAACAACCTCGACCCCGCCTCGCGCGAGGAGGTGCTGGCCGCGATCCGCTCCTACGAGGGCGCGATCGTGCTGGTGACCCACGACGAGGGTGCGGTCCGGGCGCTGGAGCCCGACCGGGTGCTGCTGCTCCCCGACGGCGACGAAGACCTGTGGAACGACGGCTACGCCGACCTGGTCTCACTCGCCTGAGCATTACTGACAGGTAACCTAGGATGGCCGCCATGACTCCTGACGAACTGGCCGCCGTCGGCCTGCGCTACGAGGTGGCCGGTCCGGTCGCCACCATCACGCTCGACCGCCCCGAGGTGCGCAACGCGCAGACGCCGGCGATGTGGCGGGCGCTCGGCGACCTGGGCCGCTCGATGCCCGACGAGGTGCGGGTCGTGGTGGTGACCGGCGCCGGCGGGACCTTCTCCGCCGGGCTGGACCGGGCGATGCTCGACCCGCGCGCCGCCGGTGCGGGCAACGAGACCGTGGCCGGGCTGCTGGCGCTGACCGACCAGGAGGTGGCCGACACGATCGGCGCCTACCAGGAGGGGTTCACCTTCCTGCGCGACCCGCGGTTCGTCTCGGTGGCCAAGGTGCGCGGCTACGCCGTCGGCGCCGGGTTCCAGCTGGCGCTCTCCTGCGACCTGATCGTCGCCGCCGAAGACGCGCAGTTCTGCATGAAGGAGTCGGCGCTGGGCCTGGTCCCGGACCTGACGGGAACAAAGCCGCTGGTCGAGGCTGTTGGCTACGGCAGGGCCCTCGAGATCTGCGCCACCGCGCGGATGGTGGACGCCCAGGAGGCCGCCCGGATCGGTCTGGCTCAGGCCGTCGTCCCGGGGGACCGGCTGGATGCCGCCGTGGAGCAGCTGGCGGGCTCGCTGACGGCGCCGATGGTCGGCGCCGTGCGGGAGACGAAGGTTCTCCTCCAGGGCGCCGCCGGGCGTTCGCTGGAGGAGCAGCGCCGACTCGAGCGCGAGGCGCAGGTACGCCGCTTCCGTGAGGTCGCCGGCGGAGCCTGATCCCGGCCGCGACGCCGGTGGCGCCGCAGAGACGAGAAGGAGACCAGGGTGTCCTTGCAGATGGGGATGGGCCCGGCGTGGCGGCACATGCGCAGCGACCGGAGCGTGGCGAGCCAGCAGGTCGACCGTGACACGATGCGGCGGATCCTGGGGTTCGCGCGCCCGCACTCGCGCACCATCGGGATCTTCCTCGCCGTCACCTCGGTCGACGCGGCGCTGGTCGTGGCGACCCCGCTGCTGGTCAAGAAGCTCGTCGACGACGGCATCACCCGCGGCAACGCCGCGCTGGTGGGGTGGCTCGCCCTGGCCATGGCGGGCGTCGCCGTCCTGGGTGCGGTGCTCTCGGTGGTGGGCGGCTACCTCTCCTCCCGGATCGGCGAGGGGCTGATCTACGACCTGCGCACCCAGGTCTTCGCCCACGTGCAGCGTCAGTCGCTCGCCTTCTTCACCCGGACCCAGACCGGGGCGCTCGTCTCACGCCTCAACAACGACGTGATCGGCGCCCAGCGCGCTTTCACCTCCACGCTCTCCACCGTGGTCTCCAGCTCGGTCTCGGTCGTCGTGGTCAGCGTCGCGATGCTGGCGCTCAGCTGGCAGGTCACCCTGCTGTGCCTGCTGCTCTTCCCGCTGCTGCTCGGTGCCTCCCGCTGGGTCGGGAACCGGCTGGCCGGCCTGACCCGCGAGCAGATGGACGGCAACGCCGACATGGGCAACGCCATGACCGAGCGGTTCAACGTGGGCGGGGCGATGCTGCTCAAGCTCTTCGGCCGGCGTTCCGACGAGGACCGGTTCTTCGCCGACAAGGCGGCCCGGGTCCGCGACCTCGGCATCCGGATCTCGCTGGTCACCCGGATCTTCGTCGCCGTGATGCTGCTGGTGCCGGCGCTGGCCACCGCGCTGGTCTACGGAGTGGGCGGACAGCTGGCGATCCAGGGGACCCTGAGCATCGGCACCGTGCTGGCCCTGGCCACGCTGCTGCTGCGGCTGCTGGGACCCCTCCAGAGCCTCAGCAACGTGCGCGTCGACGTGATGACGGCCCTGGTCTCCTTCGACCGGGTGCTGGAGGTGCTCGACCTGCCGTCCACGATCCAGGAGAAGCCCGACGCGGTGGCTGTGCCGCCCGGCGCGGCGCGCGTCGAGTTCGACGACGTCACCTTCCGCTACCCGCGGGCCGAGGAGGTCTCCCTGGCCTCGCTCGAGGGCGTGGCGCGCAGCGAGGGGCCGGCCGGGGAGCTGGTCCTCAAGGGCGTCTCCTTCACCGCGGAGCCCGGCCAGATGGTGGCCCTCGTCGGACCCTCGGGGGCCGGCAAGAGCACGATCACGCACCTGGTCGCCCGCCTCTACGACGTGACCTCCGGTGCGGTGCGGGTGGGCGGCTGCGACGTCCGCGACGTCACCCTGGAGTCCCTGGAGGACGCGGTCGGCTACGTCACCCAGGACTCCCACATGTTCCACGACACGATCCGGGCCAACCTGCTCTACGCGCGCCCGGGTGCCGACGACCGGGAGCTGTGGGAGGCGCTGGCCGCGGCCCAGGTGGAGCGGCTGGTGCGCAGCCTCCCCGAGGGGCTCGACACCGTCGTGGGCGACCGCGGCTACCGCCTCTCGGGCGGTGAGCGCCAGCGCCTGGCCATCGCCCGGCTGCTCCTCAAGGCCCCCTCGATCGTGGTGCTGGACGAAGCCACCGCCCACCTCGACAGCGAGTCGGAGGCGGCCGTGCAGCGAGCCCTGCAGGTGGCCCTGGAGGGGCGCACCTCCCTGGTCATCGCCCACCGGCTCTCGACCGTGCGGGAGGCGGACCAGATCCTGGTCGTCGACGACGGCCACGTGGTGGCCACCGGCACGCACGAGCAGCTGCTCACCGCCGGCGGGCTCTACGCGGACCTCTACCGGACCCAGTACTTCTCGGAGCGGGGGGCCTCGTCCGTCTCGTGAGGCTCGAGCCAGGCCGCCCGGCGCGACGATAGGATATATTCTCGCGCGACGTCGGCGCGCGCCGCGTCTTCCCCGGGGGAGGACCCGTGATGAGCTCAGCAACCCGAGGCGTCGCCCTCTCGGCCGTCCTGGCACTGGGGGCGACCAGCGTCCTGGCCCTGCCGCTCCTGCCGGCCGGGGCCGACACGAGCGGCCCGAGCTTCGCCCGCCTCGACGTGGACACCGGGGTGAGGGGCGCGGCATTCACCTCCGTCGGAGAGGTGTTCCCCGGGGAGCGGAACATCGTCACGACGGGCTACGGAGCGCTCGCGAACGGCGTCCCCGCCGGGGGCGGCACGCTCCAGGTCTACCGGCCCGGGAGGGACCTGGCCGAGTGGCACAAGGTGGAGGTCTTCGGCGCGGACGAGGAGATCATCTTCCCCAACCGCCCGACGGTCGCCGACGTCGACGGTGACGGCCTCAACGACCTGGTGCTGCCCTCCGGCTACTTCTTCGACACCAGCCCGTACAACGACGGGGGCGCCCAGGCGCGCAGTGCCATCACCTGGTGGCAGAACCTCGGGGTCGATGCCGCAGGCAACGCGCGGGGCTTCACCCGTCACGACCTGGTGACGGGGCAGGGGCCGTCGTACCACGGGGTGGAGGTCGTCGACCTCGACGGGGACGACGTCCCCGACCTCGTGACCACGGCCGAGGCCGGCGGGGTCGCCGACGACCAGACTGACGACACCGTGCGGCTGCAGTACCTCCGCGGTCTCGGCGGCGCGCGCTTCGCCGCCCCGGTGACCCTGGCCGAAGGTTTCGGCGGCAGCCTGCCGACCGTGGCCGACGTCGACGGCGACGGACGCCAGGACATCGTCTCCGCCCAGTACTTCAACCTCACCTACACCGACCCGGACGCCGCGTCCTTCATGTGGTTCCGGCAATCAGGGGACGCCTCGTCCGGCCTGACCGCGTCCCACTTCACCCGGCACACCATCGCCACGTTCGGCCAGGCCGGCTTCGGCTTCCAGATCCGCCCGGTGCCGGGGTTCCGGGCGCCCGGCGAGGTCTCCTGGATCGGGACCAACCACCAGGGCCGGTGCTTCGTCCAGCGCTTCCTCTCCACGGTGATCCCCGGCGCCATCGACGTGCCGGAGATGGTGATGGAGTTCGTGCCGGGAGCCGACCCGACGGCGCCGTGGACGGTCAAGGAGCTCTCCGTCCCCCAGACTCCGGCTGCCGACCCGGCCGGCTGCGACCCCGCCTTCAACGTCCGCGACTCGCCCGTGCCGATCCACCCGACCGACCACATCACCTCGCGTTCGGCCGCCGGGCAGGCTGCGCCCGGCGTCTTCGGGTACGGGGACGTGGACGGCGACGGGGACATCGACCTCGCGGTCTCGGGCGACGGTGACCGCCGGCTGTTCTGGATCGAGCAGCGTCCCGGCGAGGCCCAGGACACCGTCCTGCACACGCTGACGGCGCCGGGCGAGCAGTTCGGCCAGTCCGGCGGGGGAGTCGTGGACGACCTCGACGGCGACGGCGTGCTCGAGCTCCTCTTCTCCTCGTTCGACACCAGCACGGTCGCCCTGTGGACCCGGGCCGCCCCGGCGCCGCCTGCGCCGACCACCCCGTCCGTCGCGCCCACCGTCGTCCCCACCGTCGCCCCCACGGTCGCCCCGACCGAGTCCCCGTCCACGTCCCCGGGCCCCGTTGCCCCGCCACCTCCCGCGGCGGTGACGCACCGGACGAGGCTGAAGGCGGAGGGGCCGGGGAAGCGACCGGTCGCGGGCCGCCCGAGCACGTGGCGGATCAGGCTCAGCGGCACCCACCCGGGCAAGCGCCGCCTGGTCACGGCCACCTTCCGCGCCACGGGGGCGAAGCGGGCCCGCAAGGTCGGGACCGTGCGACTGCGCCCGCGCGAGGGCGGGGGGCACGCGGGTCGCCTGACCTGGCGGCCCCGGCGACCCGGCGTGCTCGTCCTCCGCTACGCCGGCGGCGAGATCTCCGCGCTGGTCGCGGAACGGGCGTCCAAGGACCGGGTGAGGGTCACTCCGCGCACCCGTCGGTGAGCGAGCGGCCCCGGAGCTGAGCGTCCGGGAGCCCGGAGACCGGGGTCAGACCTCGGCCTTCACGCCCTGGGGGGAGTCGGGCTGCCGCTCAGCGGGGGGCGGCCCCGGGTCGCGCGAGGGACGTCGACGGTCGCGCCACTCGTCGTACATCAGGTAGAAGAAGCCGAAGACGGCCAGTCCGCCGAAGAACCACCACTGCAGGCCGTAGAAGAAGTGTGGGCCCTCGTCGAGCTCCGGCAGCTCGGTCGGGTGGAGCGGCTCGGCCGGCGACGGGGTCTCCTCGTCGAGGGCGACGAAGCCCCCCAGCACCTCGCGGTCGAGCGCCGCGCCGATCTCCGAGCTGCTGATGGCCCGGGTCCGCTGCTCGGTCACCCGGGTGCTGTCCCCGGTTGCGTCCTGGCGGACCCAGCCGGTGATCGTCACCTCGCCGGGCGGGGGTGCCGGCAGGTCGTCCGGCACCTCGCCGCGGTTCGCGGTCGGCCACCACCCGCGGTCCACGAGGAGCGCCGTGCCGTCGGCCAGCTCCAGGGGCACCACCGCGTTGACCCCGGCAGCGCCGTCGCGGGTGCGGTAACGCACGATCACGGTGTCCTCGGGGGCGTAGGTGCCGGTGGCCTTCACGAGCCGCCACTGGTCGCTGCCGGCGGGACTGCCGCCCACCTGCAGCACCTCGTCCACGGCGACGGGCGGCAGCTTCTCGTTGCGCTCGATGATGGAGTTGCGGTCCCGGCGGTCCTCGAGGCGGTGGAACTGCCACTGTCCCAGCTGCCAGGCCAACCAGGAGAGGACGAGGACGGCGAGGAAGAACAACGCCCACCGTCTGCTGGCCAGAAAGCCCCAACGATTCACGCTCCGAGGTTATCCGGCAGGCGAAATGGCGAGGTGGCGGGCCCTATGCTGGCGAGATGGTGCAGGCGCTGCAGGACCTCCACGGCCGGGTGGCCACCGACCTGCGCGTCTCGCTGACGGATCGGTGCAACCTCAGGTGCACCTACTGCATGCCTGCCGAGGGTCTCGACTGGATGCCGGCGGAGGAGACGCTGAGCGACGACGAGATGGTCCGGCTGATCACCATCGGGGTGCGCAGACTGGGGATCCGGTCGGTCCGCTTCACCGGCGGCGAGCCGCTGATCCGTCGCGGCCTGGTCGACATCGTCCGCCGGACCCACGCGCTGGGCGGCGTGCAGACCTCCCTGACCAGCAACGGCCTCGGGCTCCAGCGAGTGGCCTCCGCCCTCGCCGAGGCGGGCCTGGACCGGGTCAACGTCAGCCTCGACACCGTGCGGCCGGAGACCTTCCACCAGATCACCCGGCGCGACCGGCACCACGACGTGCTGGCCGGCCTCGCCGCCGCCCAGGCGGCCGGGCTGGCGCCGGTCAAGGTCAACGCGGTGCTGCTGCGCGGCGTCAACGACGACCAGGCGCCCGAGCTGCTGCGCTGGTGCCTGGCCCAGGGCTACGCGCTGCGGTTCATCGAGCAGATGCCCCTGGACGCCCAGCACGGCTGGCACCGCGACGCGATGGTCACCGCCGAGGAGATCCTCGCCGCGCTCGAGGCGGAGTTCGACCTCCGGCCGGCCGTCGAGCCGCGTGGTAGTGCCCCCGCCGAGCTGTTCCTGGTCGACGGGGGGCCCGGGACGGTCGGCGTCATCGCCTCGGTCACCCGGCCCTTCTGCGGCGACTGCGACCGGGTCCGGCTCACCGCCGACGGCCAGGTGCGCAACTGCCTCTTCGCCCGTGAGGAGTCAGACCTCCGTCAGGCGCTGCGAGGCGGGGCGGACGACCAGGAGATCGCGGCGCGGTGGGTCGCGGCGGTGCGCGGCAAGCGTCCCGGGCACGGGATCGACGACCCGTCCTTCCTCCAGCCCGACCGGCCGATGTCGGCGATCGGCGGCTGATCAGTCCGCGGCGTCGACCGGCCGGTGCGGCACCACGTCGCGCAGGAAGGAGCGAGCGCCCAGGAAGTCGGCGAGGTGCTGCCGGTGGCCCTCGCAGGCCAGCCAGGTCTTGCGGCGCTCGGGGGTGTGCAGCTTGGGGTTGTTCCACTCCAGGCACCACGCCGCCGGCTCCTGGCAGCCCTTGGCCGAGCAGATGTCGAGCGCGGTCATCGCGTGCCCTCCTCGCCGGGGCCGATCCCGCGCGCCCCGGGGGCCGGCGGCAGCTGGCGCTGGGGGTCCGCGGCGTCCAGGGCGAAGGTGTCGTCGCGGGTGTCGGTGGCGTTGGCCAGGACCACGGCCACGTAGGGGAGGAGGACGGCGCCGGCGACGAGGACCCAGCGCAGCCAGCCGGGGCCCACGGCCACGGCCGCGAGGAAGCAGACCACCCTGATGCCCATCGAGATCAGGTAGCGGCGTTGCCGGGCGGCGATGTCGGTGTCCCGACTGGCGGCCGCGGTGGTGATCCGGGTGGGTTGGCCGGACAGATCCTTGCGCGAGGCCATGGGGTTCATCCTACGACGGGCCTGTGCGTCGGCTCGGGCCCGTGTGGCCCGGGCAGGGCCTGCCGGAGGGCTAGAGTCGGTCCATGTCGAATCGAACCTACCGAGTCACCGAGATCGTCGGCACCTCCCCCGAAGGGATCGACGACGCCATCCGCAACGGCATCGAGCGTGCCGGCATGACGCTGCGGCACATCGACTGGTTCGAGGTGACCCAGGTGCGCGGACAGGCCAAGGACGGCCAGGTCGAGCACTTCCAGGTCGGCCTCAAGGTGGGCTTCCGGCTCGAGGACGAGTAGGCCTTCGCCGGGGACTTTTCGCGTACCCCTCGGTAATCACTAGCGTCGTCGCACGTGAGCACCGAGTCCCACGAACCCAGGTCAGTGCTGGTCACCGGCGGAAACCGCGGCATCGGCCGCGCCGTCGCCGAGGCGTTCCTCGCCGCCGGCGACCGGGTCGCGGTGACGACCCGCGGCGGCGGTGCGCCGGTGGGCGCCCTGGATGTCCGGTGCGACATCACCGACCCTGCGGCGGTGGAGGCGGCGTTCGCCACGGTGGAGCAGACCCACGGCCCGGTCGAGGTGCTGGTGGCCAACGCCGGCATCACCGCTGACACCCTGCTGCTGCGGATGAGCGAGGAGGACTGGTCCTCGGTCCTGGAGACCAACCTGACCGGATCCTTCCGGGTGGCCAAGCGGGCAGCCAAGGGGATGCTCCGGATGCGCCGCGGGCGCATCGTGCTGATCTCCTCGGTGGTGGGGCTGCTTGGCTCCGCCGGCCAGGCCAACTACGCGGCGTCCAAGGCCGGCCTGGTCGGGCTCGCCCGTTCCCTGGCCCGCGAGCTCGGCAGCCGCCAGATCACCACCAACGTGGTCGCCCCGGGCTTCGTGGAGACCGACATGACCGCCACCCTCACCGACGAGCAGCGGGAGTCGATACGGGCCCAGGTCCCGCTGGGGCGCTACGCCACACCCGAGGAGATCGCCTCCGCGGTGACCTGGCTCGCCTCGCCCGGCGCGGCCTACGTGACGGGTGCGGTCATCCCGGTCGACGGCGGCCTCGGCATGGGCCACTGAGCGCCCTCCCGCAGGGCACAGCGACAGACAGCAGACAAGAGAGCCGCGACAGTCGGCAGCGAGACATGAGGTGGACGTGATGGGCATCCTGGACGGCAAGCGGATCCTGGTGGCGGGAGTGACGATGGAGAGCTCCATCGGGTTCGCGACGGCCAAGGTGGCCCAGGAGCAGGGCGCCACGGTGCTGATCTCCAACTTCGGTCGCGCCCTCGGGATCACCCGCCGCATCGCCGGGCGCCTGCCCGTCGAGCCGCCCGTTCTCGAGCTGGACGTCACCGACCCCGATCACCTGGCAGGGCTGGCCGCGCAGGTGGGCGAGCACGTGGACGGGCTGGACGGGGTGGTCCACTCCATCGCCTACGGCAACCCCGAGACCCTGCTGGGTGGGCGGTTCCTGGAGGGCCCGTGGGAGGACGTGGCCCAGGCCGTCCAGGTCTCGGCCTACTCGCTGAAGTCCCTGGCGGTCGCCTGCCGCCCGCTGATGGGCGCCGGCTCCTCGCTGGTGGGGCTCACCTTCGACGCCTCCACCGCGTGGCCGGCCTACGACTGGATGGGCGTGGCCAAGGCCGGGCTCGAGTCGACCTCGCGCTACCTGGCCCGCGACCTGGGCCCGGCGGGGATCAGGTGCAACCTGGTCGCCGCCGGCCCCCTCAAGACCCTGGCCGCCAAGGCGATCCCGGGCTTCGGCGACCTCGAGTCGGCGTGGAAGGACCGGGCCCCGCTGGGCTGGGACGAGTCGGACCCCGCCCCCACGGCGCGCGCCGTGGTGGCCCTCCTCTCGGACTTCTTCCCCGCCACCACCGGGGAGATCGTGCACGTCGACGGAGGCTTCCATGCCATGGGCCTGTGACCCCGCGGCGCCCGCGCCCCTCGCACCGCCCCGACCGGCCCTGGCGCCCGTCGGTTCCGGCTGAGAGGCTGTCAGCGTGAACAGCGACCTGAGGACCCTGGTGCTGGTGCGGCACGCGAGCGCGGAGCCCACCGCGCCGACCGACGCCGAGCGGAGGCTGACGCCCAACGGTCGTGCCGAGGCGACCAGGACCGGCCGGTGGCTGGCCGAGCAGGGCTTCACCCCCGACCTCGCGCTGGTCTCCGGTGCCGTCCGTACCCGGGAGACGTGGGCGGCGATGGCCGAGGCGGCGGGCTGGTCGCTGGAGCCCGACTACGACGACTCGCTCTACGCCGCCGGTCCCGAGACCGCGCTCGACCTCATCCACGCGGTGGACGCCGCGGTGCGCTCCCTGCTGTTCCTGGGCCACAACCCCACCGTCGGCTACCTCGCCCAGGTGCTCTCCGACGGCACCGCCGCCCCCGACATCGCCCGGGAGATGGCCCGCGGGTACCCGGCCGCGACCGCGACGATCTTCGGGGTCGAGGGGCCCTGGCCCGCCCTCGACGTGGCCGGCGCCGGCGTGGTCGGTTTCCGTGCCGGACGCTCCTGACCCGAACACGCCCGACGAGGTCGCGGCCCTGCTGCGCTCGTCGGGCTCGGTCTTCGCCGAGGAGGAGGCGCGACTGCTCGTCGACCAGCTGAGCGGCGACGAGCTGGCGACGGCGGTGATGGACCGGATGGCGGGGGAGCCGTTGGAGCACATCCTGGGCTGGGCGGAGTTCGCCGGCCTGCGGGTGGCCGTGCACCCGGGGGTCTTCGTGCCCCGCCGCCGCACCCAGCTGCTCCTCGAGCAGGCGCTGGCCAACCTGCCCCGGCACGGGCTGCTGGTCGAGCTGTGCTGCGGGGCGGCCGCGGTCTCCACCGCGGTGGCGGCCGGCCGGGCGGACGTCTCGGTCCTCGCCTCCGACGTGGACGAGCGGGCGGTCGTCTGCGCCAAGGAGAACCTCGAGCGCTACGGCGGACAGGTCGCGCTCGGCGACGTCGCCTCGGGCATCCCGGACGAGCTCGCCGGGCGGGTCGACGTGGTGGTCGCCAACGCGCCGTACGTGCCCACCTCGCAGCTGGCCCTGATGCCGGCCGAGGCCCGGCTGCACGAGCCGGTCCGCGCCCTCGACGGCGGACCCGACGGGACCCGGGTCCAGGACCGGGTGGTGGCCGCGGCCGTGGGGCTGCTCTCACCCACCGGCGTGGTCATCGTGGAGGCGAGCCGGTCCGAGGCGGAGCAGACCGCCGCCCGGATGCTGTGGCGAGGGTTCGTCCCGGAGATCGTGCTCGACGAGGAGCTGGACGCCACCTGCGTGGTCGGGCGGCGGGTGCGGGCCCCGGGGGAGTGACCCGTAGGGGCGGGCCGGGTCAGAGCGGCGGGGCCGGCGTCACGATCCCGGCCTCCGCGTCGGCCGCCTCGACCTCCTCGCGCGAGATGCCGAGCAGGTAGATGATGGCGTCGAGGTAGGGCACGTTGACGGAGGTGTCAGCGGCGTCGCGGACCACGGGCTTGGCGTTGTAGGCGATGCCGAGACCGGCCTCGTTGAGCATGTCGAGGTCGTTGGCGCCGTCCCCGATCGCGATCACCGCCCCTCGCGGCACCCCGCAGGACGCGGCGAACTCGCGCAGCGCGGTGGCCTTGCCCGCCCGGTCGACCACGGGGCCGACGATCCGGCCGGTCAGGAGGCCGTCGACGATCTCGAGCTCGTTGGCGCGGGCGAAGTCGATGCCGAGGTCCGCGGCGAGCCGGTCGGTGATCTGGCTGAACCCGCCGGAGACGATCGCGAAGCGGTACCCGAGTCGCCGCAGGGTGCGCACCATCGTGCGGGCGCCCGGGGCCAGCACCAGGTCGCGGTAGACGTCGTCCAGGGCGCTGGCGGGCAGGCCCTCGAGCAGGGCAACCCGGTGGTGCAGCGACTCGGCGAAGTCGATCTCGCCGCGCATCGCCGACTCGGTGACCCCAGCGACCTCCTGCTCCACCCCGGCGTGGGCGGCCAGCATCTCGATCACCTCGCCCTGCACGAGCGTGGAGTCGACGTCCATCACGATCAGCCGCATGCTGCGGCGCAGCAGGTTGGCGGGCTGGACGGCCACGTCGACCCCCTGGTTGGCAGCCTCGATGGCCAGCAGGCTGCGCAGCCGCTCGGGCGAGACGCCCGAGACGTGCAGGTCGATCGCGGTGACGGGATAGCGGGCCATCCGCTCGATGCGGTCGATGTTGGCGCCGCTGTCGGCGATCCTGCCGGCGATCGCGGCCATCGCCGCCGCGCGCAGCGGCGACCCGATCACCGTGACGTGGCTACGGCCGGCGGCGCGCCCCCGGTTGTCGCCGGTGCCCCGCTCCACCTCCACCTGGACGTCGAGCTCCTCTCCGAGGCGGTGCACCTGCTCGCTGACCCGGCGCCAGTCGTGGGGCGCGGAGACGAGGAGGCCGAGCACCAGCCGACGCCGCAGCACGATCTGCTCGACGTCGAGCACCTCGACCCCGGCGTGGGCGAGACTGGAGAAGACGGCCGCGGTCACGCCGGGCCGGTCCTTGCCGGTGAGGGTGATGAGCAGGGTCTTCGGGGCGTCCTGGTCCATGGCAGTGCCGAGGCTACTGCGCCGCGCGCCCGCGAGGGCTGGCGGGATCAATCCTCGGGCCAGACCTCCGGGGAGCAGGCTGCGACGAGGGCACGACGAGCCGCGCGCTCGAGCGGTTCCAGGGCGGTCTCCCGGCGGACCATCTCGGCCGCGCTCACCGAGGCGCCGTGGTCCTCGGCCGCGAGCTCGACGATCGCCGAGCACTGCAACCCCCTGGCGGCGAGGTCGGCGCAACGGGGTGGCACCCCCGGGGGCGGGTCCAGGGCTGGGACGTGGTGGAGGTCCATGATCGCGTCCGCCACCTCGGGGCGCCAGCGCGCCACGTCGAGGTCGGCCAGCGCCTGGGCGGTCTCCAGGACGGCGCGGCGCAGTCCGCGATCGGCCTCGCCGACGTCGGGCACCGACCGCCTCTCGGCCGGCAGCACCGTCCAGGTGATGCCCGCGCCGACGGCGTGCGGCACCAGGCCCAGGCCGGCCTGGGGGGCGAGCACCGCCTCCCCGGCCTCGAGGGCCGCCAGGTTGAACGCCGCCGGGCCGCCCAGCCCGAGGGGGTCACCGTCGACCGGCAGCGCCAGGCCCAGGCCGGTGGCGCCGGCGCGACGCAGCGAGGCGAGCAGGTCGACCAGGGTGCCGTCGAGCACGCTGTGGGCCGAGCCGCCCTCGGCCATCGCGTCGAGCAGGTGGTCGGCCGACGCCTCGCCGCGCAGCCAGGCCGTGCCCCACCACGCCAACGTGGCGGTCTCGGGCAGGGGGGTGCTCACGGGTAGCGAGGCTACCTCCGGGCGCCGAGACCCTCTGGATAGGGTGAGCGGCATGGTCGCCGTGCTGGAGTTCGCCGACGTCTCGGTGCGCCGGGGCGGCGCCACCCTCCTCGACGGCGTCACCTGGTCGGTCGAGGACGACGAGCGGTGGGTCGTCCTGGGGCCCAACGGGGCCGGCAAGACCACCCTGCTGCAGGTCGCGGCCGCCCAGCTGCACCCGACCACGGGGGTCGCCGGCATCCTGGAGGAGGTGCTGGGCACCGTCGACGTCTTCGAGCTGCGGACCCGCATCGGCCTCACCAGCGCCGTCCTGGCCGACCGGATCCCCCGGCACGAGCGGGTGCGCGACGTCGTGGTCTCGGCGTCGTACGGCGTCCTGGGGCGGTGGCGGGAGGCCTACGAGGACCTCGACCACGACCGCGCCGGCATGCTGCTCGACGAGGTGGGGGCGCGCCACCTGGCCGAGCGCACCTTCGGCACCCTGAGCGAGGGCGAGCGCAAGCGCGTCCAGATCGCCCGGGCGCTGATGACCGACCCCGAGCTGCTGCTCCTCGACGAGCCCGCGGCCGGCCTCGACCTGGGGGGCCGGGAGGACCTGGTCTCCACCCTCTCCTCGGTGGCTATGGATCCTGACTCGCCGGCCACCGTGCTGGTCTCCCACCACGTCGAGGAGATCCCGCCCGGGTTCACCCACGCGCTGATGCTGCGGGAGGGCCGCGTCGTGGCCCAGGGTCCCCTGGAGCGGGTGGTGACCGCCGGGGCGCTCTCGGAGACCTACGGCATGCCGCTGATGCTGCAGGTCGAGGACGGCCGGTACGCCGCGCGCCGGCGCGCCGCCCGACGCATGCTCTGACCGGGCCCGGGCGCCGCCCTACTCGACCGTGACGGTCTTGGTCTCCCGGTAGGGCTCGCCGCCCTCCCCGCCGGACGGGTCGTCCTCGATGACCTCCAGCACGTAGGTGCCGGGCTCGAGCCGGACGTCGAAGTAGAACGGCGAGAAGGTCATCGCCTCCTCCGCGGTGGTGAAGCCGGCCTCGACCTCCTTGCCCTGCGCGTCGAGCACCCGCCACACGACATTGGCCTCGACCGCGCTGGCCTCTCCGTTGACCGAGACGGGGGAGGCCACGGTGGCTCCCTCGGTCGGGGACGCGACGGCGACGGGGGCCCTGACCTCCTCGTCGGCGTCGCGGGGGAGCGGCTCGTCCCAGGCGACGGAGCCCCACATCTCCCCGGCCGGCTCGCCGTCGATCAGCAGGCGCACCGACGCCTCCGGGTCCAAGGCCTCGGTGGCGGTCCAGACCAGCTGCTGGGCCATGGCCGCGGCGCCGGGGGCACCGACGTCGGCCTCCCGGGCCTGCGCCGAGAGGTCGACCGTGATCACGCCGTCGTCTCCCGTCGAGGCGCTCAGGACCCGGGTCGCGGGATCCCAGGTGGTGGCGTAGTCGGGGTCGAGGGGGCCGGCGATCATGGCCTCGAGTGCGGAGACGGCCGCCTCGCCGGCCACCGGCTGCGACTCCGCGGCCAGGCGGAGCCCGGCGCGGGTGTCGACGACGAAGTAGGACACGGCGAAGTCCGACGGGCTCCCGTCGGGCGTCTGGCCGCCATCGCCGGGGGAGTCGCTGGGCGTCTCGGCGGGGGTGGGCGAGACCGGGGCCGGGGCAGGGGACTCGGACTCCGTGGCCCTCTCCCCGGAGGTGTCCTCGGCCCCGCACCCGGCGAGCAGCAGGCCGGTGGTCAGAGCGAGGACGGCGAGGCGGGCGGTCCCCCGGGACCGGCCGGGACAGGGCTGCGGAACAGTCGTCATGAGGGGATGCTGCCATCCCCGGACCCGTTCGGTGGGGAGGTGACCGCTGAGCGACCGCCCGGAAGGTGACTCGTGCCGCTCGGGCTAGCGATAGGGTCGGGGCATGGACTGGTTGCGGGAGCACGCGTGGGAGACGTGGCTCGGGGTCGCGGTGCTGCTCGGCGTCGCCGAGATGTTCAGCCTCGACCTCATCCTCATCATGCTGGCGGCCGGGGCGCTGGTCGGCATGCTGGCCGCCGTCCTCGACCTGCCCTTCGCCGTCCAGGTCGTCGGCGCCGCCGCGACCTCGCTCGCCGCGCTGCTCCTGCTGCGGCCCTCGCTCGTCTCCCGGGTCCACGGCGGGCCCGAGCTCCAGCTCGGACACGGCAAGCTCGTCGGCCGGCAGGCGGAGGTGACCCAGGAGATCACGGGTCTCCGCGTCGGCCGGATCAAGGTCGGCGGGGAGATCTGGTCCGCCTCGCCCTACGACGAGAGCCTGACCATCCCGGCCGGGGAGACCGTGGAGGTGCTCGAGATCAGGGGCGCCACCGCGTTCGTCCACCCGGTCGCCCGGCTCGATCCCTGACACACCCCACATCCCTACTCCCGGAAACGGAGGGCCGATGGAGTTCTTCCTCGTCCTGCTCGCACTGCTGCTCGTCTTCGTGGTCGTGGTCCTCGCCAAGACGGTGCGCATCGTGCCGCAGGCACGTGCCGGCATCGTGGAGCGCTTCGGCAAGTACAAGCAGACGCTGCCCGCTGGCCTCAACATCGTGGTGCCCTTCATCGACCGGGTGCGCTACCTGATCGACCTGCGTGAGCAGGTCGTCAGCTTCCCGCCGCAGCCGGTGATCACCGAGGACAACCTCGTCGTCTCCATCGACACGGTCATCTACTTCCAGGTCACCGACCCGGTCGCGGCGACCTACGAGATCGCCAACTACATCCAGGCGGTCGAGCAGCTGACCATGACCACGCTGCGCAACATCGTCGGTGGCATGGACCTCGAGGAGACGCTCACCAGCCGCGAGCAGATCAACTCCGGGCTGCGCGGCGTCCTCGACGAAGCGACCGGCCGCTGGGGCATCCGCGTCGGCCGGGTCGAGATCAAGGGGATCGACCCGCCGCCCTCCATCAAGGACTCGATGGAGAAGCAGATGCGTGCCGATCGCGACAAGCGGGCCGCCATCCTCACCGCCGAGGGTGAGCGCCAGTCGGCGATCCTCACCGCCGAGGGCTCCAAGCAGGCCTCTATCCTCTCCGCGGAGGGTGACCGGGAGTCCCAGATCCTCCGGGCCCAGGCCGACCGGGAGGCCGCGATCCTGCGCGCCCAGGGTGAGGGTCAGGCCATCCAGACGGTCTTCCAGGCCATCCACGACGGCCGCCCCGACCAGTCGCTGCTGGCCTACCAGTACCTGCAGATGATGCCGAAGATCGCCGAGGGTGACGCCAACAAGGTCTGGATCGTCCCGTCGGAGATCGGCAAGGCCCTGGAGGGCCTGGGCTCCACGATGACCGACATGGCCGGCATCCCGCGTGAGGCGACGCCGACCAAGCGGGTCGACATGGGTCCGACCGAGCCGCAGCTGCCGCGCTCCAGCACCGAGACCGGCTCGGGTTCCTCGAGCCGGGCAGTGGAGGAGGCGATCGCCGCCGCGCAGGAGGCCTCCGCCGCTCCCGCCCCGGCGCCCGGGGCCGGTACCACCGGCGGCGGGTCCGCCCCGGCGCAGGAGCCGCCACTCACGTGACGCTCCTCGAGGCGATCCTGGTCGCCGTCGCCGGTGCCTGCGCCGGAGCCATCAACACGCTGGTGGGGTCGGGAACGCTGATCACGTTCCCGACCCTGCTGGCGTTCGGCGTCCCCCCGATCACCGCCAACGTGTCGAACACGATCGGGTTGGTGCCGGGCTCGATCTCCGGTGCGGTGGGCTACCGCCGCGAGCTGGCGGGCCAGCGTGCCCGGGTGCTGCGCCTGGCGTCGGCCTCGCTGGTGGGCGGGGTGCTCGGCGCGCTGCTGCTGCTGGTCCTCCCCGAAGGGGCCTTCGAGGCGATCGTGCCGGCCCTGGTGCTGCTGGGCATCGTGCTGGTCGTGCTGGGGCCGCGGATCTCACGGCGGGTGGCGGCCCGGCACCAAGCCACCGGCGGACTGCCCCACCACGGCGCGTGGTGGGTGTGGCCGGCCATCGCGCTGGCCGGGGTCTACGGCGGCTACTTCGGAGCCGCCCAAGGTGTCCTGCTGATGGCCATCCTGGGCATCGGCATGGACGAGGCGCTGCAGAGCCTCAACGGGATCAAGAACATCCTCGGCGCCGTGGTCAACGGCGTCTCGGGGCTGGTCTTCGCGCTGGTCGCGCCGGTCGACTGGCAGGTGGTGGCGCTGATCGCGATCGGCTCGGTGCTCGGCGGGCAGGTCGGGGCCGGCATCGGCCGGCGGCTGCCCGACCTGTGGCTCCGGGCCACCATCGTCGTCGTGGGGCTCGTCGCGCTGGCCGTCTTCCTGCTGCGCTGAGGCCGGGAGGCTCCGGGAGGAGCGGTGGTCCCAGGGCTAGGCCCGCTCGTCGACCGGCTCCTCCACCCAGGCGCGGAGCCAGGAGTCGAGCGTCCGGTAGACCTCGGCCCTCGGCCCGGGCCGGGAGAGCACGACGTCGTGGCGGGCTCCCTCCACGGCCACGCTGGTCACGTGGGTGCCCAGGGAGGGCGCCCACCGCCGGATCTGCTCGACGTCCAGGACGATGTCGGTGGTGTGCACCTCCTCGTCCATCACCACGCCCTGGCCGGTGCGGGTCGAGGATAGGACCAGGGCCGGACACCCGACGTCCAGGCCACGGTGCACGGCGGCGTGCCCGTCCCGGACGGCGCGCAGCCAGCCGGTCCGCACGGGCCACGACTCCAGCGGCTTCCAGGCCAGCTCGAAGGACCAGTCGCCGTCGTGGTCCAGGTGCAGCGACCGGGCGTAGAGGCCGCTCACCGTCCGCGGCACGACCACCCGGGGGACGACCTCGCCCAGCCGGCGGACCACCTCGGTGCCGAGGGTGCGGAGCCACCAGGGACCCTGCAGGTCGAGCCACGGTGAGTTGAGCACCATCCCGGCCAGCCCGGGGCGGCGGTCGTGAGCCCACAGGGGGAGCGTGAGACCGCCCGTGGAGTGGGCGGAGCCGACCACCGCGGCGTGGCCGTCCCGCTCGGTGATCCGGCGGAACGCCTCGTCGATCTCCGCGAAGTACTCCGACAGGTCGCTGACGTAGTTGGGCGTCTGGTGCCCGAGCAGGGAGCGGCCGTACTTGCGCAGGTCGAGGGCGTAGAAGGTGTAGCCGCGCTCGGTCCACCACTCGGCGTACTCGGTCTGGAAGAAGTAGTCGGCGAAGCCGTGCAGGTGCAGCACCGCGCAGTTGGTGGGGCCGTGGGTGGGGCGCTTGACCAGCGTGGCCACCACCGGACCCTCGTCGTCGTGGCCGAGCTCCAGGGTCTCGACCTCGTAGGGGTGGCCGAGGATGTCGACGGCGGGGCCAGGGGGCACGACGGGCATGGCGGGAGTCTCCCACCCGGAGCGCCGGGACGTGTGCGGACCCGGGGGAGCAGTCGACCTCGGCGCCTGCGGAACAAACCGGCAGGTACCCCTGTTGTGCGATCTAGTTCGAAGTTCAACTAAGGGAGCAGCGATGCAGTTCGGCATCTTCACCGTCGGCGACGTGACCACGGACCCGACCACGGGGCGCACCCCCAGCGAGCACGAGCGGATCAAGGCCACGGTGGCCATCGCCCGCAAGGCCGAGGAGGTCGGGCTGGACGTGATGGCCTTCGGTCAGCACCACAACCCGCCGTTCGCCGCCTCCTCGCCGACCACCACCATGGCCTACGTGGCGGCCCTGACCGAGCGGCTGATCCTCTCGACGTCGACCACCCTGATCACCACCACGGACCCCGTGCGCATCGCCGAGGACTACGCACAGCTGCAGCATCTGGCCGACGGTCGGATGGACCTGATGCTGGGCCGGGGCAACACCGGACCCGTCTACCCCTGGTTCGGCAAGGACATCCGGGACGGCATCGAGCTCGCCGTCGAGAACTACGCCCTGCTGCGCCGGCTCTGGCACGAGGACGTGGTGAGCTGGGAGGGCAAGCACCGCACGCCCCTCCAGGGCTTCACCTCCACGCCCCGTCCGCTCGACGGCGTGGCCCCCTTCGTCTGGCACGGGTCGATCCGCAGCCCCGAGATCGCCGAGCAGGCCGCGTACTACGGCGACGGCTTCTTCCACAACCACATCTTCTGGCCGGCGTCGCACACCGAGCAGATGGTCCGGCTCTACCGGCGGCGCTTCGAGCACTACGGTCACGGGGCGGCCGACCAGGCGATCGTGGGCCTGGGTGGGCAGGTCTTCATGCGGAAGAACAGCCAGGACGCGGTCCGCGAGTTCCGCCCCTACTTCGACAACGCGCCTGTCTACGGCCACGGTCCGTCGCTGGAGGAGTTCACGCGCCAGACCCCGCTGACCGTCGGATCTCCCCAGGAGGTGATCGAGCGGACCCTGGGCGCCCGAGAGTACGTCGGCGACTACCAGCGCCAGCTGTGGCTGATGGACCACGCCGGCCTGCCGCTGAAGACGGTGCTCGAGCAGCTCGACCTGCTCGGCGAGGAGGTCGTGCCGGTGCTTCGCAAGGAGTTCGCGGCCCTGAAGCCGGACCACGTGCCGGACGCTCCCACCCACGCCTCCCGCGTGCAGGCGGCGGGCGGTGGCCGGGACTCCACCGTGCCCGCGGCCGCGGACGACGTCACGGGCCGCTCCCCGAGGGGGACGGCGGTGCGCTCATGACGCGCCGGATCACGGTGGTCACCGCGGGGCTCTCCGTCCCCTCCAGCACCCGGTTGCTGGCCGACCGCCTCTCGGAGGCCACGACGCGGGCCCTGGCCGCGGCGGGTGTCGGGGCCGAGGTCGAGGTCGTGGAGCTGCGCGACCTGGCGCACCCGCTCGCCGACAACCTGCTCACCGGGTTCGCGACGGGGCCGTTGGCAGAGGCGATCGAGAAGGTCCGGGGATCGGACGCGCTGATCGCGGTCACCCCGGTCTTCTCCGCCTCCTATGCCGGCCTCTTCAAGTCCTTCTTCGACGTGCTGGAGCCCGGGATGCTCACCGGGATGCCGGTGCTGATGGGCGCCACCGCGGGCACCGCGCGCCACTCGCTGGTGCTCGAGCACGCCGTCCGTCCGCTCTTCTCCTACCTGCGGGCGGTGCCGGTCCCGACGGCGGTCTTCGCCGCGACCGAGGACTTCGGCGACCGTGCGGGAGGGCAGCTGGCAGGCCGGATCGAGCGTGCCGCAGGCGAGCTGGCCTCCCTGCTGGGGGCCGTCCAGGGGAGGACTCTCCCCGGCGCGGACGCCGAGGGCGCCGGGGACGCAGCGGTACCGGTCGTCCACCGTGGCGCGCGCACCCTGGAGGAGCGGTTCGCGGAGCCGACGCCGTTCGAGGAGTTGCTCGGCTCGGTGTGAGCCAGCCGCTTGCCATGGTGGAAAGTGACGAATATGGTTTCCACCATGGAAAGTGACGCACGGCCCACCCCGTCCGACGCCCAGGTCGCGCTGCGGGGCCTCACCACCGCGCGTGGCCGCCTCGCCGAGCGGGTGACCACCCCGTGGTGGTACCGCCTGGGCGCCGCCTCGTGCACGGCGGCGCTCTTCGTCGGCCCCGGTCTGGTCGTGGGTCGCCCGGGGGCCGGCGGCGGCGCCGAGTCCGCCTCGACGTTGCTCGTCGTGCTCGGGGCGATCGTCGCACCCCTGGTGCTGCTGTGGGCGTTGCGGCGTGCGACGGGGGTGTCGGTCGAGCGCTACGCCGAAGGTATGGGCCCCTGGTACGCCGTCGTCTTCACGCTGTTCGTGCTCGGGTTCGCGCTCCAGGCCTTCGCCGGTGTCCCGTGGGCCCTGCTGGGTTCCGGGGCCGGCGGGTTCGCGGCCACGCTCGTGCGGGAGCGTCAGATCGACCACCTGCTGCGACGGCGTGTCCGTGCCGGCGGAGGGGCCGCGTGACACACGTGAAGCCGGTCTTCGACGAGGTGGTCCACGCCCCGAACCGCCTGCAGATCTGCGCGATGCTCGCTGCGGTGGAGTCGCTGGAGTTCTCCGTCGTCCGAGAGGCTCTGGACGTGAGCGAGTCGGTCCTCAGCAAGCACGTGAAGGTCCTGGCCGCCGCGGGCTACGTACGGGTCTCGAAGGTGCCCAGCGGGTCGCGGAGCCGCACGTGGTTCACCCTCACCGCGGAGGGGCGTGCCGCGCTGGACGGACACCTCGCGGAGCTGCGTCGAATCGCCGCGATGGCGGCCTCGAGCTGAGCGCCGGTTCCATCGGCCTGCGGCGCGCCGTGCCGGTCAGCGCTGGTAGGTCCCGTGGATGATCGCCCGCCCGAGGCTCTTGAAGGCGAGGTTGAAGCTCATCACCGCGGGCGAGGCGTCGGCGTCGATGCCCAGCGACTCCTCGCCCACGGCGTGCACCACGAAGAAGTAGCGGTGCGGGTGGTCGCCCTCGGGCGGGGCGGCCCCCATGAACCCGACCTCGCCGCCGTCGTTGCGCAGCTGGAACGACTGGCCGGGCAGCACCCCGCCGGCTGCGCCGGTCTCCAGGGAGGTCACGTCGGCCGGGATGTCGACCAGGGCCCAGTGCCAGAAGCCCGACGGCGTCGGCGCATCCGGGTCGAAGCAGGTCACCACGTAGGAGCGGGTGCCCTCGGGGGCGCCTTCCCAGGCCAGCTGCGGTGAGGTGTTGCCCAGGTGCGCCACCTGGTCGTCGCGCAGGGGCTCTCCGTCCGTCACGTCGGTGCTGGTCACGGTGAAGGACGGCACCGGGGGCAGGTACTCATACGGGTTCGGGGCGATCGGTCGCTCGATGCTCATGCCTCGGACTGTAACCGGAGACGGTCACTTCTACACGGTGACAATGGTGCAGTGAACGACTTCCCCCCGTATCCCGCCGGACTCCGCCTCGCACGCCGGAAGGTCGTCGTCGTGGGCGGCGGTCACGTCGCCCAGCGCCGCGTGCCGTCCCTGCTCGGCGCCGGAGCCCTGGTCACCGTGGTGTCGCCGCAGGTCACGCCGGCGATCGAGGGCATGGCGGGAGAGCTCACCCTGGAGCTGCGCCGGTTCCGGCCGTCCGACCTCGACGGGGCCTGGTACGTCGTGGCCGCCACCAACGACCCGCTCGCCAACGAGGAGGTCTCCACCGCCGCGGAGGAGCGCCGGATCTTCTGCGTGCGCAGCGACGACGCCGCCGCGGCGACCGCCTGGACCCCCGCCACCGGCCGGCACGGCAGCGTCACGGTCGCCGTGCTCGGCAACCGGGAGCCCCGTCAGTCCGCGGCGCTGCGCGACGACATCGTCAACGCGCTCCGCGACGGCCGGCTCAACACCTCCGGCGCCCTGGACCGCTCCCCGGGCGTGGTGCTGGTCGGCGGTGGCCCGGGCGACCCCGAGCTGGTCACGATCGCAGCGCGTCACGCCCTCGCCTCCGCCGACGTCGTGGTGGCGGACCGCCTGGCACCCCGTGCCCTGCTCGACGAGCTGGGCTCGCACGTCGAGCTGGTCGACGTGGCCAAGCTGCCGCGCGGGCGCAGCGCCAGGCAGGAGCAGATCAACGAGCTGCTGGTCGACCGCGCCCGCGAGGGCAAGCGCGTCGTCCGCTTCAAGGGCGGGGACAGCTTCGTCTTCGGCCGCGGTTTCGAGGAGGTCCTTGCCTGCCGGGAGGCCGGCGTCCCGGTCACGGTGATCCCGGGGCTCTCCTCCTCGGTGACCGTGCCCGGGGTCTCCCAGATCCCGGTGACGCACCGCGGGGTGGCCCACGAGTTCACGGTGGTCAGCGGTCATCTGCCCCCCGGCCATCCCGAGTCGCTCGTGGAGTGGTCCGCGCTGGGAAGGCTGCGTGGCACGGTGGTGCTGCTGATGGCGGTGGAGAACGCCGGCGCCATCGCCGACGCCCTGGTCGCCGGCGGCCGGCCGGCCGCCACCCCGGTCGCGGTGGTCGTCGAGGGCACCATGCCGGCGGAGCGGACCGTGCTCAGCACGCTGGAGAACCTGGCCGCCGACCTGGCCTCCCACAGCGTCCGCCCGCCCGCGATCATCGTGGTGGGAGACGTGGTCGCGGTCGCACACCCCGACCGCTTCCCGGCCCCGGTGAGCCGCACGGCAGAGTAGTGCCGTGGCGACCCTGATCGAGATCGACTCCGCGGAGGACCCCAGGCTGGCCGACTACCGGGACCTGCGTGACGTGCAGCTGCGCAAGAGCCTGGAGGCCGAGCACGGGCTCTTCCTCGCCGAGGGTGAGAAGGTCGTGCGGCGGGCCGTCGAGGGCGGCTTCGAGCCCCGCTCGTTCCTGATGGCCCCGCGGTGGCTCGACGGGCTCAGCGACGTGCTCGCCACCACCACCGCGCCCTGCTACGTGGTCGACGAGCGCCTGGCCGAGCAGGTCACCGGGTTCCACGTGCACCGTGGGGCGCTCGCCTCGCTGCACCGCCGCCCGCTGCCCGGCGTCGAGGAGGTGCTCGAGGGCGCCCGTTCGGTCCTCGTCCTGGAGGACGTGGTCGATCATGCCAACGTCGGTGCCATCTTCAGGAGCGGCGCCGCCATGGGCTTCGACGCGGCCCTGCTCTCCCCGCGGTGCGCGGACCCCTTCTACCGCCGGGCGGTCAAGGTCGCCATGGGCGCCGTCTTCACCCTGCCCTGGACCCGCCTCAACGACTGGTACGACGCGCTGCCCTCCCTGTCGAGCCGCGGTTTCACCACCGTCGCGCTCACCCTCGCAGAGGACGCGGTGCCGGTGCCCGAGGCGGTGGCCGGGGTCGACCGGATCGCCCTGGTCCTGGGCTCGGAGGGCCCGGGTCTCTCCGAGCGCTGGCAGCGCTCGGCCGACCGACGCGCGATCATCCCGATGCAGGCCGGGATCGACTCGCTCAACGTCGCGGCCGCCAGTGCGGTGGCCTGCTACGTGGCCGCGCAGCGCTGAGCGCCCCCGGGGAGGCGGCCGGGCTCAGAGCGCGGGCAGGAAGGAGTCCTGACAGGTGTCGGGGGCCCGGGTGTTGACCGCGCGCAGCGGCATCCAGCGCCACCACCAGGGGACGGGCTCGGCCAGGGCGGAGTCGCCCACCCGCGGGACGACCACGGTGCGGCCCTCGCGTTCGTAGGTGACGGCGAGCTCGGGCCGCTGGTGGGTGTAGGCCCGGAAGGAGGGCCAGGGCAGCCGGTAGTCGGAGGAGGCGTAGGAGGCCAGGTCGCTGTCGCTGCTGGCCACGACCCGGACCAGGCCCTGGTGGGAGTCCCGCAGGGGGAGGGAGCGGGGGACCAGGAGGTGGTTGGACTCGCCCTCGACCAGGACGAGGTTGGAGTACATGTGCCACCCGTAGGCCGACTTGAGCTCCAGGTAGGGGGTGAGTCCGTTGGCCACCACGAGGGCGACGAGCGCGATCCCCGCCGGCCCGAGCCGCCAGCTCGGCCGGAGCGAAGGTCCTGCCATGACCGCCGCCCAGGCCACCAGCACCGCGTAGGGCAGCCACCACAAGAAGCTGCCCGACGAGAGCCAGGCGTTCGAGGCGGCGGTGGGCGGCAGCACGTTGGCCGCGGTCACGGAGACGCCGACCAGGATCCCGGCCGCCCGCAGGGCGCGCCGACGCCTCCGGCCCAGGGGACGACCCAGGGCGGCGAGGCGCTCGAAGAAGCCGTCGGCGAGGAACAGGGCGAAGAGCGGGAGGAGGACGGCGGTGAAGTCGTAGAAGTGCTGGCCGAGGTCCAAGGAGAGGGCCGTGTGGAACGCCATCGCGAGGAGGACGCCGAACCGCCTCGTCCGTGGGACCAGCAGGAGGAGGGGGACCGCCAGCTCCACTGCCACCGGGACCCAGACCGCCACGAGCGGCAGGGCGCCGGCCGTGCCGGCCGACGGGAGCCCGAAGGCGCCCAAGGCCTCGTCGAGGTGGAAGGTCCCGCAGCTGGTGACGGGGTCGAGGAATCCGGTGTTGAGCTTGGCGAAGGCGGCGAACGAGTAGAAGACCAGGAGCACCGTCCGGGCCAGCGGCTCGAAGCGTTCCGGGCAGCCGGCGGTCAGCAGGTAGCCGGCGGAGACGAGGGCCGCGAGCAGCCAGTGGTTGCCCAGCACGGGCGCCTCGAGCACGGCCGTGACCACCACGAGGCCCATGAGCAGGAGGACCCGCTTCGGGCGTGGGTCGAGGAGCACGGCGGTCGCCACCACCCCCAGCAGCGCGAGGAAGACGCCGAGCAGGTCGGGGGAGGGCCACAGCTCGCCGGCGAGGGAGTTGCCGGCCAGGTGGGCCAGGGCCGCCACCGCCCACATGCGCGCGAAGACCTGGCGCCTCGTTGCCATGCGCACATGATGGTCGTCCGCGGCGCCCGGCGCTGGCGAATGCCGTATCCGCGGGCTGTCCCGCGTTCGCCCGGGCGCGGCTGACCCGAACGGCGTCAGGTGAGTTCGGCGGGCCAGCCCGCGGGGTACTCGTCGGCGGCCTTGTCGTGCGCCTTCTGCAGCTTCTTGCGCGCCTTGGTCGGCAGCCGGTCTCCGAACACGGTGCCGAGGGTGTGGTCGGTCTCGTGCTGCAGGCACCTGGCCAGCAGGCCGTCGCCCTCGAAGGTGACCGGCTCCCCGTCGAGCCCGTAGCCGTCGACGCGCGCCCAGTCCGGCCGCGGGCACTCGATGAACGCACCGGGGAAGGAGAGGCAGCCCTCGTCGTCGTCGTCGAGCCGCCGGTCCTTGCCCTCGGGGAGGGTGAGCCGCGGGTTGCAGACCACGCCGACGGTGTGCGCGCCCGTGTCGTCGGGGCAGTCGAAGACGAACATGGCCACGTCCTCCCCGATCTGGCAGGCGGCCAGGCCCACGCCGTCTGCGGCGCGCATGGTGGCGACCATGTCGGCGGCCAGCTCGCGCAGAGCGTCGTCGAACTCGGTGACCAGCGCCTGGGGCCGGTGCATGACCTCCGCGCCCCAGCGGGTGATGGGGCGGACGCGTCCCCCTTCGGGCAGTGGACCGTGGGGAGCGTGGGGAGCCTGCGACATGTGATCATGCTAGCGACGGGCGTGCTGTGATCTGCGACACACCTCGTATCTGTGGCGCTGTGTGTAACTGCTAGTTACAGTGCCGCCATGGCCTCCATCTCCTCTGCCCTCGGACCGGGCGGCAAGAACGGGCTGGCGTCGGGCGAGACCCGCGCCCCGCTCGGCTATGCCGTGGCTGCGCTCAGCCGACTGGCGCGCAGTGAGCTGCTGGACCGCGTGGGGCTGCGCCGGACCGCCGAGCAGGTCGTCTTCACCGCCACCCGCGGGGGGTTCAGGACCGCCGCGGCCGCCGGTCGCACCTTCGCCCGCAAGGGCCGCAAGGGTGCCGGCGTGCGAGCCCCGAGCACCCCGGCCACGGGCCGCTTCGACCTGACGCCGACCGAGGACGAGCAGATGCTCGTCGACGTGGTCTCCGAGTTCGCCGCCGAGGTGCTCCGCCCGGTCGCGGCCGAGGCCGACGACGCGTGCGCGGCGCCCGAGGCCGTGCTGGCCTCCAGCCTCGAGATCGGCCTGCCGATCCTGGGTGTCCCGGAGTCCCTGGGCGGCATCACCGAGGAGCGCTCCGCGATGGCCGGCACCCTGGTCGCCGAGGCGCTCGCCAAGGGCGACATGGGCCTCGCCGTGGCCACCCTGGCGCCCGGCGCCGTCGCCACCGCGATCTCGCTGTGGGGCAGCGACGAGCAGCAGCAGACCTACCTCCCGGCGTTCACCGGTGACGACTGCCCCGCCGCGGCCCTGGCCCTGGCGGAGCCCCGGGTCCTCTTCGACGCTCTCTCCCCCCAGACCACCGCCCGACGCGAGGGCGAGGGGTTCGTGCTCAACGGCCTGAAGTCCGCCGTGCCGAGAGGTGCGGAGGCCGAGCTCTTCGTGGTCGGCGCCGAGCTCGACGGGCGTCCGGCGCTCTTCGTGGTGGAGTCCGGCGCCGCCGGCATCGAGGTGGTGGCCGATCCCTCGATGGGGGTGCGGGCCGCCGGCCTGACCCGGCTCCAGCTCAGCGACACGCCCGCCGAGCTCCTCGGCGAGGCCGACGGCTCGACGTACGCCGAGTGCGTGCGGCTCTCCCGGCTGGCGTGGTGCGCCCTCGCGGTCGGCACCGCCCAGGCGGTGCTCGACTACGTGACCCCCTACGTGAAGGAGCGGGAGGCCTTCGGTGAGCCGGTGGCCCACCGGCAGTCGGTGGCGTTCATGGTCGCCGACATGGCGATCGAGCTGCAGGCGATGCGGCTGGTCACCTGGCGCGCCGCCTCCCGCGCCGCGCAGGGCAAGGAGTTCGCCCGCGAGGTGGCCCTGGCCCGCCGGCTCTGCGCGGACAAGGGGATGAAGATCGGACTCGACGGCGTCCAGCTGCTCGGAGGACACGGCTTCGTCAAGGAGCACCCGGTGGAGCGGTGGTACCGCGACCTGAGGGCCCTGGGCGTGATGGAAGGAGGCGTCCTCGTCTGAGGACGGGGCACCACGATGATCAACCTCGAGACCCCCCGCAAGCACCGCATGCTCATCGACCAGGCACACCAGGTCGCGATGAACATGCTCCGTCCCATCTCCCGCAAGTACGACGCCGCCGAGCACTCCTACCCCAAGGAGCTCGACATGCTGGCCGCGATGATCGACGGCCTGGCCGAGTCGGGCACGGCCGAAGGGGCCGGCGCCACCGGCGTCAGCCAGGAGGCCCGCCCGGAGAAGAAGGAGCGCAAGGACGACGGCGCCCGCAACGGCGCCAACCTCGCCTCCATCCTCTCGATCGCCGAGATGTGCTGGGGCGACACCGGCCTGCTCCTCTCGATGCCGCGGCAGGGGCTCGGCAACGCGGCCATCGCCTCGGTGGCCAGTCCGGAGCAGCAGGAGCGCTTCAAGGGCCTGTGGGCCGCGATGGCCATCACCGAGCCCGGCATGGGATCCGACTCCGCTGCCCTGACCACGACGGCCACGCTCGACGGCGACCACTACGTGCTCAACGGCGAGAAGATCTTCGTCACCGCGGGCGAACGGGCCGGCGCCGTCGTGGTGTGGGCGACCCTCGACAAGAGCCTCGGCCGCGCGGCCATCAAGTCGTTCGTGGTGGAGAAGGGCACCCCGGGGATGCGGGTGGAGCGGCTCGAGCACAAGCTCGGGATCCGGGCCTCCGACACGGCGGTCATCACCTTCACCGACTGCCGGGTGCCGGCCGAGAACCTGCTCGGCTCGCCCGAGATCGACGTGAAGGCCGGCTTCGGCGGCGCCATGGCGACCTTCGACAACACCCGCCCGATGGTCGCCGCCATGGCGATCGGGTGTGCCCGGGCCTCCCTCGACCTCACCCGGGACCTGCTCGAGCAGGCCGGGATCGTCATCGACTACGACCGGCCGGCCCAGGTGCAGAGCGCCGCGGCCGCGAAGTTCCTCCAGATGGAGGCCGACCTGGAGGGTGCGCGCCTGCTCGCCATGCAGGCCGCGTGGATGGCCGACAACCGCCTGCCCAACTCGCTGGAGGCCTCGATGGCCAAGGCCAAGGCCGGGCGCGTCGGCTCCGACATCACCCTGTCCTGCGTCGAGCTGGCCGGCACCCTCGGCTACAGCGAGGCCGAGCTGCTGGAGAAGTGGTCGCGCGACTCCAAGATCCTCGACATCTTCGAGGGCACCCAGCAGATCCAGCAGCTGATCGTCGCCCGCCGGGTGCTCGGCCTCTCCAGCGCGGAGCTGAAGTAGCCCCACACGGGACGCCCCGCGCTGGCGGCGGACTAGGTTGCGGCCATGAGCAGCCCGCACATGTCGCCCGAGGAGTTCCGTCGTCACGGTCACGCGGCCATCGACTGGATCGCGGACTACTGGGAGGGACTGGACGCCCGACCGGTGCGATCCCAGGTGGCGCCGGGTGAGGTCGCCGCCCGGCTGCCCGCCGCGATCCCCGAGTCCGGCGAGGACTTCGGGGCGGTGCTGGACGACCTCGACCGGGTGCTGATGCCCGGTCTCACGCACTGGCAGCACCCCCGCTTCTTCGCCTACTTCCCGGCCAACTCCTCACCGGCCGCGGTGCTGGGTGACCTGCTCTCCAGCGGGATCGGTGCCCAGGGCATGCTCTGGGCCACCAGCCCGGCGCTCACCGAGGTCGAGCAGATCGTCCTCGACTGGCTCGCGGAGGCCATCGGCCTGCCCGCGGAGTTCGGCTCGGCCGGGCCCGGTGGCGGCGTCATCCACGACACCGCCTCCACGGCCACCTTCACCGCCCTGCTGGCCGCCCTGCACCGGGCCACCGGGGGTACGGCCAGGGCCGACGGGGTCGACCGTCGGCTGCGGGTCTACGCCTCGACGCAGGCCCACTCCTCCCTGCACAAGGCGGTGATCATGGCCGGCCTCGGCGAGGCGGCGCTGCGCACGGTCGCGGTGGACCCCGTCACCCAGGCCATGGACGTGGCGGACCTGCGCCGGGTGATGGCCGAGGACGCGGCGGCGGGCCTGGTGCCGGTCCTGGTGCAGGCCGCCGTCGGCACCACCTCGACGGGGGCGGTCGACGACGTGGCCGCCCTCGGCGAGGTGGCCCGGCAGCACGGGGCCTGGGTGCACGTGGACGCCGCGTGGGCGGGGGTCGCGGCGCTCTGCCCGGAGCACCGGTGGCTGCACGCGGGGGTCGGGGAGCACGCCGACTCCTACGTCACCAACCCGCACAAGTGGCTGCTCACCACCTTCGACTGCAGCGCCTTCTGGGTGCGCGACCGGGCAGCCCTCACCGGTGCGCTCAGCCTGGTGCCCGAGTACCTGCGCAACCCGGCGAGCGAGACCGGGAGCGTGGTCGACCTGCGCGACTGGCATCCGCAGCTCGGCCGGCGGTTCCGGGCGCTGAAGCTGATGGCGGTGCTCCGCACCTACGGACGGGCCGGGCTCCGGAGCCACATCCGCTCCGGCGTCGCCCTGGCCGGCCGCTTCGTCGCCCTGCTCGGCCAGGACGACCGGTTCGAGCTGGTCACCGAGCCGGTTCTCGGCCTGGTCGTCTTCCGGCTCGTCGCGGGCGACGAGGCGACACTTCGGGTGATGGAGGCGCTCAACGACTCGGGGATCGCCTACCTGAGCCACACCAGGGTCGAGGGCGCGGCGGCGATCCGGCTGGCCGTGGGCGGCTGGCGCACCGGGGAGGACGACGTGCTGACGACGTGGCGGGCGCTGGTCCGTCTCGCCGACGAGCTCGAGGCCTGACCGGGGCGATCAGGGTCTCCGGCGGCTGTCGGGGCTGGTCAGGGGGCGGTGAGCGGCACCCGTGCGGCGGCCCCACAGGCGGGTGCCGGCAGGTAGCGCGGCGCCGGCCACGACCGTGCCGCGAAGCCCGCGCCCACCTCCTCCAGCACCCGCTCGCGGGCGCCCACCGGCGCGAGCACCAGGGCGCAGCCCCCGAACCCGCCGCCGGTCATCCGGGCGCCCCACGCGCCACCGGCCAGCGCCCGTGAGACCACCACGTCGAGCTCGGGGCAGGAGACCTCGTAGTCGTCGCGGAGACTGGCGTGCGAGGCGGAGAAGAGACGGCCCACCTCGGCCCAGTCGTCGCGAGCCAGGGCCGCCACCACGCGCCTCACCCGTTCGTTCTCCGTCCGCACGTGGCGGCGCCTGCGGCGGCCCGTGTCGTCGAGCGTCCCCGGGTCCGCGACGGCGAGCGCGGCCTCGGCCTCGGTACGCCGCGTCCGGTAGGCGCCGTCCGCGTGCGCGTGCCGGGTCCGGGTGTCGACCACGAGGAGCTCCAGCCCGGCGCGGTCGGGGCGCCACGGCACGTGGCGCCGGGTGCCGTCGCCGAAGTCGAGCAGCAGTGCGTGCCCTGGCCGCGCGAGCAGCACGACGCTCTGGTCGAGCCCGCCGGTGGGGGCGCCGACCCCGTCGACCTCCGCGGAGACGCAGGGCGCCACCAGCGCCGACGGGGGAGCGGTGCCGAACGCGGTGGCGACCGCGCAGATCAGCGCGGCCGAGCTCGACAGCCCGGCGCCCACCGGCACCGAGCTGTCGACCAGGAGGTCCAGACCGCCGCCCTGTCCGCCCGGCTGTCCCACCGCAGCCAGGGCACTGGTCACGTAGGCGGCCCACCCGGACGCGGGTGCGCCGGCCGGGCCGGTCCAGGGGTCGGCAGTGGCGGTGCTGTGCAGCCTGACCCGACCGTCGTCGCGCGGCGCGGCGGCCACCCAGGTGGCGTGGGGCAGGGCGATGGGCAGGCAGAGCCCGCCGTGGTAGTCGGTGTGCTCCCCGATGAGGTTGACCCGCCCGGGCGCCCGGGCCACCACGGTGGCGCTGCGGCCGAAGACGTCGCGGAACCGCCGGTGCACGGGGCGAGCCAGGTCGGGCGACAGCGGGTCGAGCATGGCGAGGAGCCTAGAGGGCTGCCGGGGCAGCGGTAGTTTGGCCAGGTGAGATTCCTCGGCGACAGCACGCCTCCCCACGACCTGACCTACGGCGACGTCTTCATGGTGCCGCGCGGCTCGGCGGTCGCCAGCCGCTACGACGTCGACCTCGCCACCGTCGACGGCAGCGGAGCCACGCTCCCGTTGATCGTCTCGAACATGACCGCGGTCGCCGGACGCCGGATGGCCGAGACGGTGGCCAGGCGCGGCGGCCTGACGGTGCTGCCGCAGGACATCCCGCTGCCCGTCGTGGCCGAGGTGCTCTCCTGGGTCAAGAGCAGGCACCGGGTCTTCGACACCGCGATCGAGCTGTCGGGTGACCAGACGGTGGGCGAGGCACTCTCCCTGATCCCCAAGCGGGCCCACCGTGCAGCCGTGGTGGTGGAGGGGCGGCGTCCGGTCGGGGTGGTGGTCGAGGACGACTGCGCCGGGGTCGACCGGTTCACCCAGGTCCGTGACGTGATGACCACCGACCTGGTCCGGGTCGCACCGGAGACGGACCCGCGCGAGGTCTTCGACCGCCTCGAGCACTCCCGCGCCCCGCTGGCGGTGGCCGTCGACGAGCGTGGTGAGCTGCTCGGTGTGGTGACCCAGCTGGGTGCATTGCGCGCGACTCTCTACACGCCCGCCGTGGACGACACGGGCCGGCTGCGGGTGGCCGCGGCGGTGGGGGTCAACGGCGACGTCGCCGAGAAGGCCGCCGGGTTGCTGGCCGCCGGGGTCGACTGCCTGGTGGTGGACACCGCGCACGGCCACCAGCAGCGCATGCTCGACGCGCTGCGCGCGGTGCGGGCGCTGGACCCGCAGGTCCCGGTGGTCGCCGGGAACGTCGTCTCGGCCGAGGGGACCACCGCCCTGCTCGACGCCGGCGCGGACATCGTGAAGGTGGGCGTCGGACCCGGCGCCATGTGCACCACCCGGATGATGACCGGGGTGGGCCGACCCCAGTTCTCCGCGGTGCTGGAGTGTGCCGAGACCGCCCGGGAACGCGGCGGTCACGTGTGGGCCGACGGCGGCGTGCGGCACCCCCGCGACGTGGCCCTGGCGCTGGCCGCGGGAGCCTCGGCGGTGATGATCGGCTCCTGGTTCGCCGGCACCCACGAGTCGCCGGGCGACATGCTCCAGGACGCAGAGGGGCGGCTGTTCAAGCAGTCCTTCGGGATGGCGTCCGCGCGGGCGGTGGCCAACCGCACCTCGCACGAGTCCGCCTTCGACCGGGCCCGCAAGGGGCTCTACGAGGAGGGGATCTCCTCCTCGCGGATGTACCTGGACCCGGCGCGTCCCGGGGTCGAGGACCTGGTCGACGAGATCTGCAGCGGGGTCCGGTCGGCCTGCACCTACGCCGGGGCCCGCACCCTGGAGGAGTTCCACGAGCGCGTCGTGGTCGGTGTCCAGTCGGCCGCCGGCTTCCACGAGGGCCGCCCCCTGACGAGCAGCTGGTGAGCCGCCCGGCACCCGGCCGCCGGTTCCTGCTGGTGGCCGCCACGGCCGCGGAGGCGGCCCACCTGCCGACCGGCCACCCGGTGGTCGTGACCGGACTGGGCAAGACGGCGGCCGCGGCGCGGACGGCGCACGCGCTGGCGTCGATGGGCGACCTCACCGGGCTCACCGTGCTCAACGTCGGCACCGCGGGGGCGCTGCGTCCGGGACTGGAGGGCCTGCACGAGCCCGGGGTGGTCCTCAACCACGACATCGACGCCGACGCCGTCCGGGCCCTGGGCTACGACCCGCAGGAGCAGCTCGTGGTCGGGCCGGGGGCCGTGGTGCTGGCCACCGGCGACCTCTTCGTCACCGACCGGCAGGTTCGCGACGTGCTCGCCCAGCGCGCCGACCTCGTCGACATGGAGGGCTACGCGGTCGCCTGGGCGGCCCAGGCGGTGGGCGTCCCGGTCCGCCTGGCCAAGCACGTCTCGGACCAGGCCGACGAGTCCGCCAAGGACTGGCCGGACTTCGTCGACACCAGCGCGCGGGTCCTCGGCCGGTGGGTCGAGGAGCAGGTCAGCGTCGGCGGATAGGATCGCGCTCGTGAGACTGAGGAGACGAGTCGCCGACGACGAGCAGCTCGACTACGTCTTCGTGATGACCTACGGCCGTTCCGGGTCGACCCTGCTGATGGGGATCCTCAACTCGATCCCCGGCTACCTGATCCGGGGCGAGAACCGCCACGCCGTGCGCCACCTCTACGAGTTCCACCGCAGCGGGCTCGTCGAGCAGGCCCGGGTCAACCCGCGCAACGCCCAGGCGTCGACGCATCCCTGGTTCGGGATCCACGGCTTCGACGAGGACGCGTCCCTGCGCGACGTCAGGCGCCTGGTGCTCGACACGCTGCTGCGTCCCGAGCCCAGCACCCGGGTGACGGGCTTCAAGGAGATCCGCTGGTACGACCAGGACCTCGCGAAGTACGTCGACTTCCTGCGCCAGGTCTTCCCCGGTGCGCGATTCGTGGTCAACACCCGCAACCTGCCCGACGTCGCGGCCAGCGCGTTCTGGCGGCACAAGGACGACCCACTGGGCCGCCTGGAGGTGATCGAGGAGCGGATGCTGGGGGTGGCCGACGAGCTGGGGGACGCCGCCTACCGGGTGCACTACGACGACTACCGCGACGACCCCGGTGCGCTGCGTGGGCTCTTCGACTGGCTGGGGGAGACCTTCGAAGAGGCGCGGATCGCCAAGACCCTGGCGGTGCCCCACTCGATCAAGGCCCGCGCCTGAGGCTCAGACCCGGCGCAGCACCGTGACGGCGAAGTCCGAGTCCTCGGTCCAGGGCTCGAGATCCCAGGTGCCGAACCGGTGGTCGACCCGGAAGCCGACCTCGACCGCGTCGGCGTCGAGGCGGTCCCAGCTGTAGGCCTCGGGGTCGCGACGGAAGCCGAGCACCAGCCGGCCGCCGGGGCGCAGGTGCGCGTGCAGCCGCTCCAGCACGGCCCGCTCGGTGTCGGGGGCGAGGAAGAGCATCACGTTGCCCGCGCAGACAACGAGGTCGAAGGGCTCGGTGTCGAGGTCAAGGGTGGAGAGGTCGGCGACCCGGTAGGTGGGGCCCGGGTGGTCCTTCTCGGCCGCCTCGATCAGCACCGGGTCGACGTCGACGCCCCACACCTCGTGGCCTCGCGCCGCAAGGGCTCCCGCCAGTCGGCCGGGCCCGCAGCCCGCGTCGAGCACCCGGGAGCCACGCGGCACCATCGCGTCGACCAGCCGCGCTTCACCCTCCAGGTCGGCGCCGTCGGCGGCCAGGGTGCGGAACCGCTCCACGTACCACTGGGAGTGCGAGTCCTTGGTGTCGGTGAACCAGCGGGGCCGGGCCGCCTGGCCCGTGGTCTCGGTGCGGTCGGGTCGTCCGGTCTGGCCAGTCATGCCCCCATGGTGACCCATCGCCTCAGCCGCGCGAGCTGCGGGCGGTGCGTCCGCGCACGACCCCGACGAACGCCTGGGTGGTGTCGTCGTCCCGGTCCCGGCGCCAGGCCAGGACGACGCGGGTGGTGGGCAGGTCGGTGACCACGCGGTGCACGACGTCCTTGCGGTGGTGGAGCCTGGCCACCGACATCGGCAGCACCACGACGCCGGTGCCGCTGGCGGCGACCTCCACGGCCTCCCGGCTCGACATCGGCGGGAACGCCAGCTGCTCCGCGGTCGCCGTCACCCCCTCGGGCACACCGAGGACGAACTGCTCGTCGGCGAGGTCGGCGGCCGTCAGCTCCTCGAAGAGGGACGCCGGGTGCTCCACGCCCACGACGACCACCGGCAGCTCCTCGTAGAGCGGGATGCAGAAGAGGTCGTCGCTGACGCCGGGCAGGGGGAGCCGGCCGAGCACCATGTCGGCGCGCCCGTCGTCGAGCACCGCCCGCTGCTCCGCCTCCTCGACCGGGAGGAGCTCGAGCCGCTCCCGGGAGCGCTCCCGCCAGGCGCGCGCCCACTTGTCGGGGGTGGCACCGGGGACGAAGGCGACGCGCAGGGTCATGCGGGCAGCCTTTCACGACCCAGGCGGGTCCCACGAGGCGACGGCGCAGGCACGGCCGCGCCGCCGTCGAGGCTGACTCGCGCGCCGCCCTACGTGGGCGGCTCCGTGCTGCGGTCGCTGGGCGGAGCGGCCTGCTGGCCGCGCCGGTCCTGATCCTCCTGAGCCGTCGGTGTCACCGCCGCAGCGGTCCCGGGCCCGGGGTCCTGGGCCGCGGCGGCCCCGGGGTCGTGACGGTGCCGGGGCAGCAGGAGGGCGGGCAGGATGATCAGCGCAGTGAGGGCGAACGCGACCCAGAAGGCGAACCCGAAGGAGCCGGAGAGCAGGGGACCCACCACCTCCATCTCGCTGCGCGGGATGGAGGTGAGCTCGGTGCTTCCGCTGCCGCCGCCGGCGCTCTTGGGGGCGAGGCCGCGCGAGGCGATCTCCCCGGTGAAGTGGTGGGTGAGGGCGGTGACCAGGATCGCGCTGCCCAGGGAGGCGCCGACCTGCTGGATCGCCGACAGGGTGGGGGCGGCCCGGGAAGCCTTGTCGCTGCTGAGCCGGCTGTAGGCCGAGGAGATGGTCGGCATCATGACCGAGCCGATCCCGAGGCCGCGCACCACCAGGGACAGCGAGAGCCACCAGTAGGAGGAGTCGGTGCTCACCTGGGTGAACGGGATGGTGCCCACCAGAGCGAGCACCACCCCGACCGGCACGATGTAGCCGGCGCCGTACTTGTCGGTCAGACGGCCGGTGAGGAGCACGGCCACGATGGCGCCCAGCCCCTGCGGCGCCATCAGCAGCCCGGCCTCCAGGGCCCCCGCGCCCCTCACGGTCTGGTAGTACAGCGGCAGCAGCAGCATCCCGCCGAACATGCCGATGGCGACCAGGAAGATCGCCGCGGTGCTGCTGGCGAAGACCCGGTCGGCGAGCAGCCGGACGTCGATGATCGAGTCGGCGCCACGGATCATGCTGTACCCGACGTAGAGGGCCAGGCCGACGCCACCGCCGACGAGCCAGCCCGCGACGCCCCACTCGTCGAACCCGCCGCGGGCGCTGGCCTCGGAGAGGCCGTACAGCAGTCCGGCCAGGCTGCCGGAGAGCAGGACCAGGCCCACGACGTCCAGTCCGCCGACGTCCTCGGTCGCGCTGCCTCCCGGCAGCTTCCAGAGGGCCAGGACGACCGCGAGGATGCCGACGGGGATGTTGACGACGAAGATCCAGTGCCAGGTCGTGTATTCGACCAGCAGCCCGCCCAGGACGGGGCCGAAGACCGGGCCGAGCAGCATCGGCACCCCCAGGATCGCCATCGCGCTGCCCATCCGGTCGGGGCCGGCGGCGCGGGCGATCATGGTCTGCCCCGCCGGCAGCAGCATGCCGCCGCCGAGCCCCTGGAGGATCCGGAAACCGATCAGGCTCTCGATGTTCCAGGCGGTCGCGCAGAGGGCGGAGCCGATCACGAACATGATCACCGCGGTGATCCAGATCGGCTTCGAGCCGAATCGGTCGATGGCCCAGCCGGTGATCGGGATGACCATCGCGACGGAGAGCAGGTAGCCCGTGACCACCCACTGGGTCCGGGTCAGGGAGGCGTCGAGGTCTGAGCTCAGGGTGTCGAGCGCGACGTTGACGATCGTGCTGTCCAGGACGGACATGATCATCCCCGAGACCACGACCAGTCCGGTGACGACGACAGTGCGGTCGAGCGGGGCGCGCTGCGCGGCGGTGGTGGTGGCCAAGGAGGGCTCCGGCCGTGAGGTCTGGGGGAGGACGTCGGCGACCGGAACCGGTCATGGGAATCGCGAGGTGCTCGTCGAGTCACGCTACACCTGGCGCTTGGTCGGGATGGACGACAATCGCCACAGGCGTTCCTTGAGCCTCACCCGTTACGGGCGCCAGGGCTGGGACGAGCAAGTCCTTGTGCCCGGGCCTGTCGGGTGGTCTCCGAAGGACCGGGGCCGCTCCCGCCGGCCTCGACGGAGGCGACGAACCCCGGCCCCGGCGTCACGCCACGGAGCGGAACGGGTCGTGCTCGGCCAGGATCCTCTCCACCCGGGCCTGGTCGATCCGGGAGACGACGTTCTGCTCCTCGTGCTTGTCGCGCACCACCTTGGCGAGGGTGAACGTCGAGGAGACGAGGAAGAGCGAGGTCATGGCGACGAACCCGCGCTGCCACGGGTCGAGCGGCAGGTAGAGGACGGCCCAGAGGAGCCCGATGACGGAGACGCCGAAGGCGATGGCCGCCTGGGCGAAGAAGGCGGAGGTGGTCTTGACGGCGGGGTTCTTGGTGGTTTCCATGCCGATCATCGTGCTCGACGGCGAACCGGCGGCGGATGGGTGCGCGTACTCAACCTCGAGGGGAAAGAAGCGAGGGGACTGCCCCGAGTTCGGTCGACGCCTGACCTGTGAGGATCGCTCCTCGCTGGCAGGAAGTCCCTCGTGGCAAAGCCCTATCCCAAGGAGTTCCGCGACGACGTCGTGCGAGTGGCCCGCCAGGGCCGGTCGTCACTGGCGCAGATCGCGAAAGACTTCGGCCGAAGGATCGCTGGCGAACTGGATGAAGAAGGCCGACATCGAAGACGGCAAGCGTCCGGGCATGACCGATGACGACCGCAAGGAGCTTCGCGAAGCGAACAAGAGGATCCGCCTCCTCGAGCAGGAGAACGAGGTCCTTCGCCGGGCAGCCGCGTATCTGTCTCAGGCGAACCTGCCGGGAAAATAGTCTTCCCGCTCGTCCGAGAAATGGCCGCGACCGGTGTCCCGATCAGGGTGCCGGTCGCGGTGGCGTGCCGGGTCCCGGGGTCTGACGACCCAGGGGTACTACAAGTGGCCCAAAGATCCCGTGTCCCAGCGCGACTGGGACGACGCCCACCTCGCCGACGTCCTCTACGACATCCACGAGGACGACGCGACGCTCGGGTATCGATTTCTCACTGACGAGCTGGCCGACGAGC